>CAWITX010000013.1:0-343553 GCA_963839235.1 uncultured Flavobacteriaceae bacterium
TGGGGAAGCAATTCAAAAACGGTGATGGACAATAGAAATCCTCCGCTGAATGCAAGAAAAACCTCCATATTGCGCAATTCCTTTTTCTTGAGAAACAATGCAATGAAATAGCCTATGGCCACGGCCAGAAACAGCAACAAATAATTCATCAATTAAAAATTAGAATCAATCTTTCAGAAGAACTTTTATCAAAATCATTTAAACGGTAATCGCCAAAAACCTTTTTTAATTCAACTCCCGCTTCCTTAAAAAGGGTCTCAAAATTTTCAAGATGTCAATGCTTTTACGCGTTCTACATAAACATGCTCCTTTCCATTATCCTCAAAGCGAATATTTTTTATAATATAACCGTCTTCCACATATTTTTCAATGTTAAAAACGAGGTCTCCGACTTTCTTTTTTTCCGAAGGCACCAAATTTTTAATTGCCTTTTCAACATTTAAAAAATCTATTACACCACAGCCATCGGGCACTAATTCAGCTTTTATGGCCTTTATGGTGCGCAGGTTATCTTCGTCCTTTTCAAAATAACCAAAACTTGTAAATAAATTAAAAACGGCATCAAACCGCTGTGGATACGGGTCGCACATATCATGCACCTCAAAATGTAGCCCGGGTTTTTCGTACTGTTTCGCGTGCGCAATACTTTCCTCTGAAAGGTCCACGCCGGTAACATTAAAGCCCTGTTTATAAAGGTACTTCGCGTGCCTACCCCTGCCACAGGCCAGATCGAGGATACTATCCTTTTTTTGAAGTTTTAAATAATTGGTGAGTTGGTTCATAAAAAGGGCAGCTTCCCGGTGGTCCCTATCTTTATAGAGCTGGTGGTAGTAAGGCGTGTCGAACCACGAAGCGTACCAATTGTCCTTTTCTTTTTGCATAGTTATCGTTTCGCCCTGCTAAAATACTGTATTTTTGTGGGGTTATAAATGGAAATTTTTATTTCCTCAAAAACAATAATTATTTAAAAAGTTTCCTGCCTTTTTTACAGGCTGGGTTGAAATGCAGAATTTATTATGGTAAATAATTTTAAAATGGTGGCCAAAACCCTTTTTGGTATGGAAGAGCTTCTTGCAAATGAACTTCGTCAATTGGGCGCCTCGGAAATAGAAATTGGTACGCGAAACGTTTCCTTTGAAGGGGATACCGGATTTATGTACAAAGCAAATCTATGTTGCAGAACCGCGATTAAAATTCTGAAACCAATCACAGCTTTCAACATTTTTACCGAAGAGGATCTTTATAAGAAAATCTACGAAATGCCGTGGGAGAAATATATGGATGTGAAAGGGACATTGGCAGTGAACGCGACCGTTTTTTCAGAAGTTTTTACGCATTCGCAATATATCGCGCTCAAAACAAAGGATGCCATTGTAGATCGTTTTCGAGATAGGGAAGGAGTACGGCCGGACGTAGATTTGGACCATCCCACGCTTCGCATAAATGTGCATATTGATAGGAATATCTGCACCGTTTCGCTTGGATAGTTCGGGGGAATCGCTTCACAAGCGTGGTTATAAAGTGGAAAGTACCCTTGCGCCAATAAATGAAGTTTTGGCAGCGGGAATTATAATGCTTTCGGGTTTTCAGGGGCAATGTAATTTTCTGGACCCTATGTGCGGTGGGGGAACTATGCTTACTGAAGCAGCAATGATAGCCTGCAACATTCCGCCCAATTTGAACCGTGAGGAATTCGGGTTTGAGACTTGGCCGGATTTTGATGTAGATCTTTATGAAAAAATTGAAGAAGCGGCGCTAAAAAAAGTACGTGATTTTCCCCATAAAATATATGGATTTGATACAGATCCGGTGGCAGTAAAAAAAGCAAAGGAAAACATTAAAAGTGCGAACCTGCAGGATTTTATTGAAGTAAAACAGCAGGATTTTTTCGAAAGTGAAAAGGAAAATGATAAACCACTTTATATTGTTTTCAATCCACCGTATGACGAGCGAATCTCTGTGAGTGATGTGGAAAAATTCTACAGTTCCATCGGAAATACGTTGAAACGCGGTTATCCAGGAACGCAGGCGTGGATGATTACTTCAAATATGGAAGCTTTGAAATTTGTCGGTCTTCGGCCTTCAAAAAAAATCAAGTTGTTTAACGGAAAGCTGGAAGCGAAACTGGTGCGCTATGAAATGTACGAGGGAAGCAGGAAGGCTAGTAAGCAGTAGTTAGTGTTCAGTGTTCAGTGTTTTCATTGTTCAGTGATCAGTTTTTGGTTTTTAGTTTTGGATTTTCAATTTTTGGAGCTTCGGTTTTTTTGAAGATTGGAATTAAATAGGAAATGGAATATCCATAACCAACCCCAAATTCACTATAGTCATAGGTTCTATTAAATCCTGGAATATATAGGTTTCCAAAATTTTCCGGCTCCGTTTCAGCAACTTTTCGTTTTAACTGTACATTCAAACCAAGGTACAGATTGTTCATTATTTCGGTTTTAATACCTACAATAAGTTCTGCCCAATGGGCTGTGAGGCCAGTAAACTCCTGTGGTGTATTGAAAGTTGGCGAAGGAAATGTAGGATTGGAAGTATATAAGCTATAAGAAAGCAATTCCTCGCTAAAAGTTGAAAATCCGTAGCGCAGCCCGAGATTAATGGCGTTTTCCATTCCCAACCAATTTTTATAGGCGTTGTAATCAAACCCCAGTTTTATGTAACTTCCGCTGCTGCGTGCGGAAAGATTGGCTTCATTTAAATCCTTTTTTTCATTTCCAATTTCGGCGGCGGCATAAAAGTATTTTGAAACACGAAAATCGCCCATAATTTCAAATCCGGAATATCCGTCTTCAACCAAGGTGCGAAGCGGTTTGGCCAAATCTACCCCCACCCGGATTCCAAATTTTTCAATCCGCGGAATGGTATCTTCAACCACTTCATTATTTTTTTGTGCGAACACTGCTGTTGCCGCCCAAAAAATACTAATGCAGCATAGTAATGTGCGCTTTATTTTCATCTTGTATTGTGTCTCTTACTACTAAAACATTCTGAATCCAGTTGGCGGAACCTTCTTCTTCCAAGGTTGCCGAAAGATTTTCAAATTGGGTCTTAAATCCGCAGGCCCGGTTTACGTAATTATTGTCGCGTTGATATACAAATAGTAGCCTATCTATATTTACGATAGTATCTTCGGAAGAAATGGTCGTTCTTATAAATCGGTATTTTGTAGTGTCCGAAGCCGTGTTTAAAGGGATTGCGATAGAATCTGTATCCTGTCTTGACAACACTAAAACTGAATTATCGTAATCTGTTTCAATGCTTAGCCCAATGACCTTTTTCGGGATTTCAGGGTTAATAACATCGTTAAAAGTGATAATTAACTGTGGCGTAGTGGGAGTTCCGGCTGGGCAAATATCATCGCGGGTGCAACCTTTAAAGGCGAAAACCAACAAAAAAAGGACACTCAGTTTTTTAAGCATAATTAGGATTGAAATTATTTCCGGAAAAAAATCAACGTTTTTCCAAAAGTACAACATTTTCTACGTGGTGCGTCTGCGGAAACATATCTACAGGTTGCACTTTTGTTACCTTATATTTTGAATCCAACAGTGCCAAATCACGCGCTTGTGTCGCGCTGTTGCAACTTACATACACAATTTTTTCCGCGGAAAGCGATAGTAATTGCGCCACCACATCTGCGTGCATCCCGTCCCGTGGCGGATCTGTAATTACAACATCCGGTTTTCCGTGCGCACTTATAAATTCTTCATTGAAAACCTTTTTCATATCGCCCACAAAAAATTCAACGTTTTCAATTCCGTTTAATTTGGCGTTCGCTTTGGCGGCGGCAATGGCATCAGGAACGGCTTCAACGCCAATAACCTTTTTCGCTTTTTTTGAAACAAACTGGGCGATGGTTCCCGTGCCCGTATAGAGGTCGTAAACCAATTCATTGCCCGTCAAGCCTGCAAAATCGCGGGTTATTTTGTAAAGTTCATACGCCTGTTCGCTATTGGTTTGGTAAAAGGATTTTGCGTTTATCTTAAACTTCAACCCTTCCATTTCCTCAAAAATATGGTCCCTTCCGGCAAAAAGTTTTATTTCCTGATCGTAAAGCGTATCGTTTCCTTTGGAATTGATTACATATAATAGGGAAGTAATCTGCGGAAATTCTTCAGAAATAGCTTTCAATAGCAGTTCTCTATTGGTTTCATCTTCGTGAAAAAACTGCAACAAAACCATCACTTCGCCCGTGGAAGTTGTTCGAATCATCAACGTTCGTAAAAACCCTTCCTGATTACGGGTGTTGAAGAATGAAAGGTTCAATTCTTCGGCCTTGGCCTTTATAAAATCACGGATGGCGTTGCTGGGGTCCGCTTGCAGATAGCATACTTCCAAATCCAGAATCTTGTCCCACATCCCCGGAATGTGGAAACCTAGCGCGTTCCGGTTTTCAATTATCCTATCGCTTTTAATCTGCTCCAAAGTCAGCCATTTGTTGTCGCTAAAGGAAAACTCCATTTTGTTGCGATAAAAATATTGCTTTTCGGAACCGAGAATCGGCTGAAAGGTTGGCAATTCAACTTTACCAATGCGCTGCAGGTTTTGTGCAACTTCTTTTTGTTTGTAAAAAAGTTGATGTTCATAAGCCAAGTTTTGCCATTTGCAACCGCCGCAGGTGCCGAAATGGGGGCAGACCGGCTCTATCCTTTTGTCGGAATATTTGGAGAATGAAACTGCCGAACCTTCATAATAGGCCTTTCGCTTTTTATGGGTCTGCACCGTGGCGACATCGCCCGGTACTGCATTGTCAATAAAAACAACCCTTCCGTCCGGAGCTTTCGCGACCGCTTTACCTTTTGCGCCGGCATCAATTACTTCAAGATTTTCAAAAATCACTCTGTTGTTTTTTCTCGCCATAGGCGCAAAAATAGCACAATTGATACTTTTAAAACCTGTTGTCGCTTCAAAAAATGTGGGATTATTTTAGTAATTTGCACACTTCAAAGAATTCCGCTGAGCAAAGCCGGAAGCCGAGCAATTCGAAGCGAGGAATTCCTATTTATTTACTTCAAATTTTTACAATCTTATGTCAGTTTTAGAGCAAAAGTCTTCGCAAAAGGCGATCGATTTGGAAAACAAATATGGTGCGCACAACTATCACCCGCTTCCCGTGGTTTTAAGCAGGGGAGAGGGAGTGTACGTTTGGGATGTGGACGGAAAGAAATATTACGATTTTCTTTCGGCTTATTCCGCGGTAAACCAAGGGCATTGCCATCCGAAAATCGTGGGCGCAATGACTGAACAGGCGCAAACACTTACTTTAACGTCTCGTGCCTTTTACAACGATATGCTAGGGAAATATGAAAAATTTGCTTGCGAGTTTTTCAATTTTGATAAATTACTTCCGATGAATACCGGGGCCGAAGCGGTAGAAACTGCTTTAAAAATATGTAGAAAATGGGCCTACGAAAAAAAGGGAATTGATGAAAACGAGGCCGAAATTGTGGTCTGTGAAAACAATTTCCACGGAAGAACTACTACTATTATATCGTTTAGCAATGACCCCGTGGCACGCGAACATTTTGGGCCGTACACCAATGGATTTATAAAAATAGAATACGATAACCTTGATGCGCTGGAGCAACAGTTGCAAAATAATAAAAATATCGCCGGATTCTTAGTGGAACCAATTCAAGGAGAAGCTGGTGTTTATGTGCCTTCCGAAGGATATTTGAGCAAAGCCAAAGCGCTATGCGAAAAATACAACGTACTTTTTATTGCAGATGAAGTGCAGACTGGCATCGCCCGCACCGGAAAACTTTTGGCCGTGGACCACGAAAATGTAAAACCCAATATTCTTATTTTGGGGAAAGCTTTGAGCGGTGGCGCCTATCCCGTTTCTGCAGTTTTGGCGAACGATGAAATTATGGATGTGATTACTCCCGGCTCGCATGGCTCTACTTTTGGCGGAAATCCCGTTGCAGCCGCGGTGGGGATTGCTGCCCTTAGTGTGGTGCGCGATGAGCATTTAGCGGAAAATGCCGAAAGACTAGGAAAAATATTTCGGGCAGAATTGAACAAATACATAGAAAAAAGCAGCATTTGCAAGCTTGTCCGCGGAAAAGGGTTGTTGAATGCAGTAGTAATAAACGATTCCGAAGACAGCGATACGGCTTGGAATATCTGCCTAAAACTTCGCGATAACGGGCTGCTTGCCAAACCAACGCACGGAAACATTATTCGGTTTGCGCCTCCGTTGGTAATGGACGAGGAGCAATTGAGAGATTGCGTTTCAATAATTATTGAAACATTTAAAGGTTTCGAATAACCGAAAGACTTCAAAAGAGAAAAACCTCACAGCTTTTAAACTGTGAGGTTTCTTATTTATAGGCAAATAGGGTTATTGCGGCCGCTCCACTCCCCATTGTTGCATCATTAGCTCCGACCGTTCTACAAGGGTATCCCAGCCGATAGTATAAATCCTATATATGGTGAAAAGCATATACAGTACATTAATTATAAGCACGATCAATGCTATAAGTTTGGCCGTTTTCATTGCAGGACCATTCTCATAATCCTCGGGATTGGCCGTGTATTCGTTCATTTTTTTATGAGCCAAATAATACGAAATTCCCGCAGGCACAATTCCAATGCCGCCAATACAGCAGCATACCAAGCCAAGGGTTGATAGGATATAAATGATTGATGTATTTAATTTTTGCTTTTCCATAAGGTTAGGTTTTACGCTTACATAAGATGTTTGAAAATATAGTTTAAAAGAATAAGGGAGATATTCGAAATAACCAACACCACTTTTATGGTTTCGGAATATTTAAGTTTCACGAAAAGATCAAACACCATAAATCCCGCAAACAGGACAGGAGGGTGAAAATGGCGGGATACATTTTAAAGGCCAGGACAAATTCGCCCTTAAATAAAAAAGCCGTGGCGCGTTGTGCGCCACAGCCTAAACATTCCATCCCGAAGATTTTCTTGTTTGCACAAGGAATCATATAATCTTCAAGGCCCTTTAAAAACATAAGGGTTATTTTTTCTTATTGATTCTTTACGATGCTTTTATAGTCTATACTTACATTTTCGTCAGTAAGTAATTTCACCAAATATACGCCATCACTCAAATTTCCTGTTGGAAAACTGAATCTTTTGCTGTCGCCCACATTCTTTTGTGAAACGACCAATTTGCCGCTCATATCAAAAATGTTTGCTGATACAATGTTGTAGCCCTCTGGATTCCTAACTTCCAATTCACCGAGTTTGTTGTTTTGGTAAAAGCTAACATTTTCCAAAACTACTTTACTTACCGCGGCTGCTGCCTCGGTTTCGCGGGACCCGTTTGGTGCGCGGAAAGCAATATAGAAACGGTCCTTATATTCGCCTTTTGGTAGATTAAGGGTAGCGCTTTTATTGCTGGTTATTTGCGTAAAGGTATATTCCTGCTTATCGAAAAGATAGGCTTCGTCGTAAGGTTTTTTAACTTCCTGTACTGCTTTTACCTCAAATTTTGTTTGTTTGTATCAAGTTTAAATGTGATAGGTATTTGTTTTCCATAATCATAGTTAACAGTTGAAATAACATAAGGTAAAATATTGGAATCCATATTGGTGGATACCGGAAAATAAACATCAGAATCTTCGTACCCGATGGACTTAAACCATCAAAGCCACGATCATAACCATCAGTTGCTTGATCAGAAAATGCCAGAAGTAAATCGTGTGTCGCATCCTCATTGAAACTTACAAAAAGTCGCATCTGTGGTAAACGCGTGTCGGGTCTAGAATCATTGGTTGAAAAAGAAGCATCACCATTAGTTTCTGTATTGTCATTTGCGCTAAAACTGTTGGAATCGCTTGGTCTATGAAACACAGAATGGGTGGCGAGTGATTCCTTTATAAATCTTCTATGCGAATTTTTAAGGATTATTTTTCCGTCACCGGTAGATGCTGCTAAAATCATAAAACCTTGACCAACAGGAGAAAATCTATGCGCAAAATCATTTGCTATTCCCGTACCTACCGAATTTCCTTCATTTCCGGCTGCATCATAGTAATATAAAGTTGCTTGAGCATATAATCCATTATCAGCCGTTCCATTAGGGTCGCTGTCGCCAGGAACATAAGTTCCATACCCAGCCGGTTTTCCGCTGTAATAATGGCTCATTTTACGTTCTATCTTCATCATAAAACCAAAACGCGCCGATTTCCCCATTATCTGTATCATAAAAAACTCTGTTTAAATCCAATGCGGAAGGATAGGGATTTCCGCTCAATGTTTTTAGCCCATTCGCTACTGGCACCTCTAGATTTCCACTATTTGGTCTGCCACGAAATTCGTAAAGTTGATCGTGGCTGGTTTGAACTGCGGGAAGACCACCTTTACTTACGCCTTTCATGGTAAACCCTGCACCAGCGGGTACGACATTTGCCGTGTTTATTCTCACGTAATCTGCTTCAGCTTCACCACCCGGTACAAAATGGGTATAAAGCCATCTTCTTGAAATCGTTAAATTTGGGGAGGTATAACCTTCTTTTGTGGTTACAACATCGCTCATTCTGGCGTTTGTACCTTTCCCTTCAACGGCATTTTTATCTTCATATATACTATTAACCCCGAATAAGGCATTTCCCGTGCTTAGATTCGTAACTGGATTCCCCACAGGGGAGCACCAGTTATAGTATGCCCAGGCATTGGTTACCGGAGTATTTTGTTGTACTGAAAGATAACCTGTTCCAGAATAAGCCCAAGTATTGGTTTCAGGCGCGTTTTGTTGTATTGAAAGAAAACCAGTTACCTGAGTTATTAGAAGCACCCGCTTGAATAAGTTGGCCATCTCCACGCAAATAGATACTTGCTTCTTTACCAGCAGTATTGTTTTTTGTCAAGATTTACGCATTCGCTACATATAATACTTGGTCTGTTAACATAGATATAGGCATCGGAGGCCGTTGTTGTTGCAGCTTGGCTTTACGGTTAATTGCGCGAAAGCGGAAAGGGATGTTAGCAGGAGTGCTGAAAAAAGTAGTAGGTTTTTCATATTTTTGCGGTTTTTATAAGATTTGTGCGGGACAAACACAGCCCTCATATTTGGGGTTAAATTTAAAAATAATATTCAATATACAGTTGTGATTGTTCCAAAATACGTAAAATTTTCGTTTTAAGGTGGTTATCTTCGTTTAAAAGGCGTGCAAAGTGGCCATAAATCAGTAATTATAAAATTTTTCAAAATGAAAAAAGGGGACAGGGTTTCGGTGTTGGATGACGCTATTTCAGGAGTGGTTACGGCCATTGATGGCCAAAAGGTTTCAATTACTACCACAGACGGCTTCGAAATGGATTTTGAAAAACGGGAACTTATCGTTATTGACGGCTCCATTTCAAAAAGGGAAATGGCACAAATGGATCTTTCGGGGATCCTTTCGGAAAAACAGGAAAGTAAACCGGGCAAAACAAAGCGAACAAAGCCGAAGGAACGCAACCTGCCGCCTATGGAGGTAGATCTGCATATAAACCAATTGGTGCCAAAAACCCGCGGAATGGACAATTATGAAATGCTCACGATACAGTTGGATACCGCAAAACGGCAGCTGGATTTTGCCATTTCAAAAAGAATACAGAAAATCGTTTTTATTCACGGAGTGGGAGAGGGCGTCCTAAAAACCGAACTTGAATATCTTTTTAACCGCTACGAAAACCTGAAATTTTACGATGCCGATTATCAAAAATACGGTCGCGGCGCCACGGAAGTTTATATTTTTCAGAGTAAGCTTTAGATGGTTGGCTGTAGGCTATAAGCTATAGGCTATAAGCGGTAGGCTTTAGGCTATTAGCAATAAACAATGAGAGTTTTTGCTTTGCTTTTGGCTTTTAGCTCTTTGCTACACTTTTCGCTTTTCGCTGTAGACTTACTTTGCTGGAGGAAATTCGGGAGTGGTGGTAACGGTGGTTGTTACTATATTTTCGATGGTTCCCATATTCAGCGTTTCTTGGGTAATTTCTTCATCACCGTTTACCAACACTATGTTTTTTAAGGTTATCTGTATACTTTTTTGAATGGTGTATTTATGCTCCCTATACATATTGATGGGCAAATAGGTGGGGACCACTGCGGGGTTTAAAAAATCTGGGCCGACCGATGGGTCCGTAATATCGTTGGTGGGATCCAGATCACGATTTTCATCTTCATTGCGCGTCAATACACCATCGCCGTCGTCATCGTCATCCAGATAATCGGGGATGCCGTCGCTATCGGTATCCTTCGGGTTGGTAAGCGGGTTATTGTCACCATCTAAATTTTCAATATCCAGTTCACGGGAAGTGGGCACATTATCGCCATCGTCATCCACATCGTACAGATCGGGAATACCGTCTCCATCTGTGTCGCCAGGTTTTTCATCTTCCGCTGGCACATTATCATTGTCGTCGTAAACAAAGGTTTTTTTGAGCAGCGCTGTGCCGGAAGCGCCCAAATAATCTGGTTGTAACCCGAGGGGAAACGGGCGGAATGCTGTTGCAAAAGTAATTTTTGTCAACATCGCCGTCGTAAATTCGGTAGTTCACAAAATTTGATGTTCCATCCAAAGTGTAGGATTTGGTTTCCTGCAATTTATAAATGCTGTCCGTTGTGGTCAATTTAAGCGAAAGGCTTTCCTGCGCGGCCGGATTTATTTTAAAAAAGACATAATTGCCCACCCCGCCGCAAGTTTGCAAATTGGCATCGGTAAAATCAAAAGAAGTTACAATTATATCGCCGTCGTTACAGCTTTGAAGAAGGAATACGGATATTAAGATGGCAAAAAGTTGCTTCATATTTTTTCTGAAAAATTCGGAACAGCTACAAAGTAACGCATTTCTTTTTTACTGAAACGCGGGTAAAAGTGTTTTAATATGTATTTTTACCACCTATTTTTTTGCAATAAATTCCCAAAAATTTCTTCAATTTTTTTAAAATGAAAAAGGTTTATTTTGACAGTGCCGCCACGACCCAACTAAGGAGCGAAGTTATATATTGTATTACCGAAGTTTTAAAAACCGAATACGGAAATCCTTCATCTACACATTCATACGGACGGTCTTCTAAATCGTTGCTTGAAAATGCGCGAAAGGAAATTGCCGGATTTTTGAACGTGTCTGCTTCCGAAATAATATTCACTTCCGGCGGAACCGAAGCGGACAATTTGATACTTTTTAGTTGCGTGAAGGATTTGGGGGTAAAACGGATTATTTCCAGCAAGATTGAACATCACGCCATTTTGCACACTTTGGATTCCTTGGAGAAAAATGAAAATGTGCAAATAGATTACGTAAAGCTGGACGACTGCGGGCAGGTGGATTTTGAAAATTTGGAGGAACTATTGAAAAACTCTTCCGAAAAAACTTTGGTGAGCTTGATGCACGTAAATAATGAGGTAGGAAATGTGCTGGATCTGAAACGTGCCGCACAGCTTTGCAAAAAATACAACGCCCTTTTCCATAGCGATACGGTGCAGTCCGTAGGGCATTTTGAACTTGATTTTTCTGAAATCCCGATTGATTTTGCCGCTGCGGCTGCGCACAAATTCCACGGACCGAAAGGAGCGGGATTTGCTTTTATAAGAAAAAATTCAGGATTGAAACCGCTCATTTTGGGTGGGGAGCAGGAGCGAGGCATGCGCGCCGGTACTGAAGCGGTATATGCCATTGCCGGAATGGCGGAAGCGTTGAAACTAGCCTATAGAAACCTTGAAAAGGAAAGGGAATATATTCTCGAATTAAAGAATTACTTTAAGGAAAAACTAAGACAGAACATTCCCGGCGTGAAATTCAATGGCGGCTGTGATGATGATGAAAAAAGCACCTATACCTTATTGAACGTGTGTTTGCCTGTTTCGGAAGAAAAGTCGCTTATGTTGCTTTTTCAATTGGATTTAAAGGGAATTGCCTGCTCCAAAGGCAGCGCCTGCCAAAGTGGAAGCAATACAGGTTCGCACGTTTTAAGGCAGTTTCTTTCAGAGGAAGACCTTAAAAAACCATCGCTTCGTTTCTCATTTTCAAGTTTCAACACAAAAGAGGAAGTTGATTATGTGGTGGAAACGCTAAAGAAATTTATTGAAGAATAATTTGAAGTACGAGCTACGAGGTACGAGATACGAGATACAAGCTACGAAATTTTATAAGTTACAAATAAACTCACTACTCACTACTCACTACTCACTACTCACTACTCACTACTCACTACTCACCATTCACTAAAACTTCATAGTTGCCCGCACATTAAATACTCTCGGAGTAAGATAATTGGGTATTGAATATTGCACTTTCGTATAAACGTCTCTTACAAATGTATTTGTAATGGAGTTCTGCACATCAAAAATATTGAAAATCTCCGCGCCGATGGTCAGTTCCTTAAACGGTTTCAGCCAACCACTTTCGCGCAATTTTTTCGAATCTACAATTACATAGCTTACCCCAAGATCGGCACGTTTGTAATCCGGCAACCTTACCTGATAATCATAAGGATCTGCATAACTTGGAGAGCCGCCGGGAAGCCCGGTGTTATAGGTTAAATTTAAATACATCTTCAAATCGGGGATTACCTTTACGTAATCCTGAAAAAGCATCGCAAACTTTAAACGTTGGTCGGTAGGGCGGAAAATGTAACCGCGATCGTCGATATTTTCCTCCGTTTTCAAATAACCAAAACTCAACCAACTTTCAGTGCCGGGCACAAATTCACCAGCCAAACGCACGTCGAGTCCGTAGGCATAGGCAATGGCGTTGTTTCTCGCGCGGTAACGGATGCGAACGTTTTCTAAAGTATATGGATTTACATCGGTCATTTTTTTGTAATACGCTTCAGAATTCAGCCTAAACGCACGGCCCCACATTTTGAAACTGTAATCATTTCCTAATACAATATGATACGATTTTTGTGCTTTAACCTCCGGCCGAACGGTCCCAGTGGAATCCCGTAATTCCCTATAAAAAGGAGGTTGCTGGTACACACCTCCCGAAAGGCGGAAAAGCATGTCCATATCCCAATCCGGTTTTAGCGCAACTTGCGCACGAGGACTAAAGACAGTTTGGGTTACACTTTCAAAAGCATCCCCGCTTACGGTCCAATTATGGGCGCGAACGCCGGCGTTGAGCCATAGGTCGTTATTTCCCAAAGTGGTTCTTCGGCTCCATTGGGCATAACCCGAAAAGCGATTTATCTGCACATCGTTTGTAGCGCGAATATTTGTGTACGGAACAATTTCCGACGCATACGGTTCATAAGGCTGATTATTTGGAGGAAAAATAGGCGGACGAATGGAGAATCCGGCAGAATCGATGATCTCGTATTCCTGAACGCGGTCCCGAATGTCCTCTCGGGTGTATTTTACGCCGTATTCAATTTGGTTGTCGTCTATTTCAACGTTGCCTTTATGTTCCACATTCAGTATCAGCGCGTCAAGATCGTTACGGGCGTGGGTTAATTGGCCTCCTATACCTTCGGTGAATTCCACATCGCCCAAGATTCTCGCTTCCAATATCTGTATTTACTTCACCTAAACGGTATTCGGCAAGGATGTCGAAATATTCCTGCTCCGTAGTTTGGTAAAGGGAAGCGATAAATTTTGAAGTATAATTTTCAGAAACCGCCCAAGTAGATTTTAGCGCTCCAAAATACGTATTGTATTGGTCTTCTTCGCGACCTTCATAAAAAACCAAAAGCGCAATGGGGTCTGTAATGGTTCCAAAATTAGTTTGGCGGGTCAATGGCCTGTAACTATAATCGTTTATGGAAAGATTGCCCAGAAAACTGAGTTCAAAATTGTTGGTGAGTTTATAGGTTAAAAAAGTTTGTGCATCGGCAAATTTGGGACGGTAGTTGGTTTCGGTTTGCTTTGCTTCCACAAAAAGGCTATTGTCGCGGTAGCGAACGCCCAATATTCCGGAAAGACGACCATTTTTTGAAATTCCTTCCACGGAACCACTTGCGCCCAACAGACTTAAATCAACCGAAGCGCCAAAATCCACGGGTTTGCGATAGGTAATATCCAAAACCGAAGAAAGTTTGTCGCCATATTTTGCCTGAAATCCGCCCGCCGAAAAATCGACGTTGCTGGTAAGATCGCTATTCACAAAACTCAAGCCTTCCTGTTGGCCGCTTCTGATTAAAAATGGGCGGTAGACTTCTATTTCATTTACATACACAAGGTTTTCATCGTAATTTCCACCGCGTACGGCGTATTGCGTACTCAATTCGTTATTGCTGTTTACGCCGGGAAGCGACTTTAAAAGGTTTTCGACACCGGCATTGGCGCCTACCATTTTTCGAATTGTTTCGGGGCTTAGCGTTGTAACACCCTCAACGCGTTTGTTCTCGCGCCCGGAAATAACGACTTCGCTAATTTGCTCCACTGTGGTATTCATTACCGGGTTTAACTCATAATCTTCATTTGGGGAAAGATTTACGGTAACCTGGACTTTTTTGTGGCTTACGTGTGAAAATGTAAGAGTTACATTTTGATCTGCAGGAATCTGCAATACGTAATATCCATTGAAGTCCGCGATGGTTCCGGAGTCGCCATAAGTAACGTTGGCGCCCGCCACAGGGTTGTTTGCTTCATTTAGGATAATTCCTCTAACGGTGGCTTTCTGTGCGAATGCTATGGTTACAAATAAAAAAAGAAAGAGGAAAAGGGGTAGTTTAGTAGTTTTCAAAAGCAATGGTTAGGGTGTTTTTCTGAAAAATTTTGCTTCAAATGTAGCACTATTTCCCACATTATCGGTAACTATAATTTTCAAATTGTTCTCTGTTTCCAGATTTACGTTATCGTTAAAATTATAGGTTAAAACGTTGTTTTTGTAATTATATTCCATCAAAATGAACTTTCCGTTGATGGTCGCACGGTAGGAGCTTATGCCGCTAAGGTCGTCGGTTATCTTGATTTTTAGGAAATTTTGGTTGCTTATCCATTTTCCATCAGAAAAATTTACCGGTTTTATCTTTGGTTCAGTTGTATCGGAAGCGATCGTGTAGGTGCCAAAAGTACGCGTTTTTGCCGTAAGTTTATCGCCGTTACGAGTGGTGGAATTATAGGTAGGAACCCCTCTGTAATTGAGTCTTCCCAAGTATAATTTGTTTCTGTCCTCTTCACTATATCCTGAAATATCTGCGGTTATTGAAATATTTGTGTGAATGGGAATAACATCTTCGTGAAATTTTAATGTATCCCCTTTGGCTTCAATATTCAAATAGGCATCTTCATAAAGACTGTTAGCGGGAATATAGATGCTGAATTTACCCTTGGTTATTGAGGTGGCGTTATCGGAATAGATATAATCGTCTGTTTTTTCAATATTTCTCGGCTCCAATATTTCAAGATTTTTGCCTTCAATGGGTATGGTTATGAGCATTTTGTTGCCTTTGAAATCATCTACTTCAATAGTGTAAATGGAATTTATACTGTCGGCAACGGTAATAAAACCATTGGTATCCTCTTGGGTTATAATGCTGAGCGGATTGTTTTTTTCACGGAAAAGTTTTTGGACCATACTTTTATTGGTTTCATAATAACCGTAATCGGTATATCTGTTTAGGTAGCGCGATTCCGCAAATGAAAACTTATCGAAGCGAACCTCAAACTTTTGGGTTCCGTTGTATTTGGTTTCAATTTTATAGGAACCGTTTTTATTTGAAGCCCCATTTTGCTGGTCGTAAGTAGTAATTCCGAAGCCAATTTTTCCGAAGGCAACGACATCTTCCGTTTTATAGGTGCCGTCTTTTTGTTTGGTCAACCGCAGCTTTGTCATATTCTGGCTTTGGTTAACCTGTGCGTCTTCACCAATTGGGTAAGCGAAAACGGCACTAACAATAGGTTCTTTTGTATCGGGAATCTCGATTCCGAACAATAACGGATTCATCGGCCGTTGTGAGCCGTCGCGAATTTCAAAATGAAGGTGCGGGCCACCGCTTCCTCCAGTATTTCCCGAATACGCGATCAAATCGCCTTTTTTTACGGGAAGTAGATTTTTATCGGGGAAAAGTTCAATCTCAAAAGTTTCCTTTTTATACTGCGTATCCTTAACGTATTTTTCAATATCGCCGGCATAGCTTCGCAAATGCCCGTAAACAGTAGTGTAACCATTGGGGTGAAGAATATAAAGCGCCTTTCCGTAGCCGTAATGTTGCACTTCAATCCTGCTTACATATCCATCTGCCGGAGCATACACAGGCAGGCCTTCGCGTTGTTCGGTCTTTATGTCCAACCCACTATGAAAATGGTTGGCGCGCATCTCGCCAAAATTACCGGCGAGCACTAATTTTATATCAAGCGGATTTGAAAAATAGTCGGTAGGAATATCGTTTTGGGCAAAGGCAAAGCTGCCCATGAAAAGGAGCAGTAAAAAAGAATTTCTCATAGTGTAAAAATATTATACGCTACAGTTAAAAGGAGGTGGGGATTGATTTATTGTATATGAAGTTCAATAATACAAAAAATTATGGAAAACAGTTTGCTTATTAATAAGCGTATGTTAACTTTGTGAAAGAAGTATTGAATGAGAATTTAATGGGCAATCTTTCAGAAATAGTTGATTCTCTTGAAAATAGGATTGGCAAGCTGCTTAACAGGCACGAAAAATTGAAAAATGCGAATGCTAAATTGGAAGAAGAATTAACAATTTTGAAAGCACAGCAACATCAATTTCAGGAAGAAATAGAAATGTGGACAGAAAAGTGTAGTTCATTAAAACTAGCAAATTCAATGCTTGGCAGCGACCAGCACAAACGAGAAACAAAACTCAAGATAAACGCTCTCATTCGGGAAATTGACCAGTGTATAACGCAACTTTCCGAATAAAAATATAACAATGGCCGAACCATTAAAAATAAAACTATCGATCGCGGACCGGGTTTACCCACTGACCATCAACCCTTCACAGGAAGAAGGATTGCGCTTGGCAACCAAGAAGATAGAGGAGATGATTAAAAAGTTCGAGCAAAGTTATGCCGTACGGGATAAGCAAGATGTATTGGCCATGTGTGCCTTACAATTTGCGGCCCAGGTGGAGCAAAAACAAATTGATACCTCCAGCGACACCCAAGAAACGGAAGAAAGGCTAAAGGCCCTCGACCGATTGTTGCAGGAGCAATTATCATAAACGTTCTTTACATTAAAAAAGGTTACTGCCTACATTAATACTAATTTTTGGTAAACTCAACAGGAATTCTTTAAAAAGGGTGAGTTGAAGTTGTAAAAGCGCGCCGTCTTTGAGCGGATACTTGACCAGCTTGTTAACCCTAAACTTGTTTTTAAGGAGTTTATTCAAAATAATAATATTGATGTAGGCTTTTTTTATACATATAACTCAACTAAAAATGGAAATTATATATTATGTAATAGCGGCTATCGTGGGTATAGCAATTGGTTTTCTTATTGCGAAGCTACTCGAGAGAAACAATGCTTCCCAATTGATTAAAGGAGCCAAAAAAAGTGCCCAAAGCATATTGAAAGAAGCCAAATACGAAGCCGAATCAATTAAGAAGGATAAAATACTGCAAGCCAAAGAAAAGTTTTTGGAGATGAAGGCCGAGCACGAAAAGGTAATTCTTGGGCGCGACAAAAAGATTTCAGAAGCAGAAAAACGTATCCGCGATAAGGAATCGCAGGTTTCCAGTGAATTGGCGAAAAACAAAAAATTGAGCGCCGAGCTGGAGAACAAACAATCAGACTACAATGAGCGCCTTTCTATTTTAGACAAGAAACAAAATGAAGTAGAAAAACTGCACCGCAGCCAAATAGAACAATTGGAGGTTATAAGCAGCCTATCTGCGGAAGATGCCAAGGGACAACTGATGGAAAGTTTGAAGGATGAAGCCAAAACACAGGCAATGTCGTACGTGCAAAGTTCCATGGAAGAAGCAAAAATGACCGCCCAACAGGAAGCCAAAAAAATTATAATAAATACAATCCAAAGAATTGGTACGGAAGAAGCTGTTGAAAATTGTGTTTCGGTTTTCAATCTTGAAAGCGACGACGTAAAAGGAAGAATTATTGGTCGCGAAGGTAGAAACATCCGAGCGATCGAAGCCGCGACGGGAGTTGAAATTATCGTAGACGATACTCCGGAAGCGATTATACTTTCGTGTTTTGATTCGGTTCGACGTGAAATTGCACGTTTGTCCCTTCATAAATTGGTTACCGATGGAAGTATTCACCCTGCCCGAATTGAGGAAGTTGTTCAAAAAACAACCAAACAGATTGAGGAAGAAATTATTGAAGTAGGGAAGAGGACGGTGATCGATTTAGGAATTCACGGCCTGCACCCCGAACTTATAAAAGCGGTGGGTAGAATGAAATACCGTTCTTCTTACGGCCAAAACTTGTTGCACCACTCACGAGAAGTCGCCAGACTTTGCGGTGTAATGGCAGCAGAACTGGGGTTGAATGCAAAACTCGCCAAACGTGCCGGATTGCTTCACGATATTGGTAAAGTTCCGGAAACAGAAACCGAAATGCCACACGCACTTTTAGGAATGCAGTGGGCCGAAAAATACGGTGAAAAACCAGAAGTGTGCAACGCCATAGGTGCCCACCACGATGAAATTGAAATGACAGGGTTGCTTTCGCCAATAGTTCAGGTTTGTGACGCCATTAGCGGCGCAAGACCGGGAGCACGACGCCAAGTGTTGGATAGCTATATCCAGCGTTTGAAGGATTTGGAAGATATCGCTTTTGGGTTCGGTGGTGTAAACAAGGCGTATGCAATCCAAGCCGGTCGTGAGCTACGCGTGATGGTGGAAAGTGAAAAAGTAAGCGATGAAAAAGCAGCACAGCTTTCTTTTGAAATTTCACAAAAAATACAGACAGATATGACCTATCCGGGGCAAGTGAAGGTTACCGTTATCCGTGAAACACGAGCGGTTAATATTGCGAAGTAAAAAGCCTCCTTGCCCCCGAAAGGGGAATTAGAATATGAAAAAAAGCTCCAATTTGGAGCTTTTTTTATTCAATTCAATTTTAAATTGTCTGTGGACAAAACTATTTCAAAACGTTTTTCACTTTTTCAATTCCCTTTTTTACACCTTCTACTAATGGAGAATTTTCATCATAAATATCTTTATAACCTTTACTTGGTTCTTCAAAAAATTTGCCAGTTATAAAACGGTAATGCTCGTCCAATTGGGCAATTTTTTTAAGATCATCTTCATCCAATTCAATAGAGGCAGCTTTAAAGTTTTCCTCAATATGATCCTTGCTGGTAGATTTTGGAATGGCGGCGACCCCGCGGTGGTTTTGCCAGCTTATTAAAATTTGCCCTTCACTGGCATTGTGTTTTCTCGCTATTTCCTGAATGGTTTTAATATCCATTAAATTTGGCTCGTCCTTGCCTTTCATGTTTTCGGAACGATCGCCGGAACCTAAAGGGGAATATGCAGTAACATTTATATTTTCAGATTGGCAAAAATTTACAAAATCATTCTGCTGTAACAGCGGATGCAGTTCTATTTGGTTCATTTCGGGCTTTATTGTTGCTTTGCTAATTAAATCCTTCAACTTAATATCACTAAAATTTGATACGCCAATATGTCTTGTATATCCAGCATCCTTTGCCTGTTCCATTTGCTTCCAAGTTTCAATGATTGGAGCTTCCTCGGGCGTAAGGTAATCTTCTGGTCTTTTAGGAAAATCGACCCCATTTTTGAAGGCAACGGGCCAATGGATAAGATAAAGATCCAAATAATCAAGTTTCAATTTTTTCAAGGATTCTTCTAAGGCAGGAATTACCTGTCCTTCGGCATGGGAATCGTTCCAAAGTTTGGATGTAATAAAAACATCTTCCCTAAAAATATCTCCTTCTGCGAATACTTCTTCAAGCGCTTCGCCTATTTGTTCTTCGTTGCCATAAGCGGCGGCAGTGTCTATATGTCTGTATCCGGCATGCAACGCTTCTATCACAGCTTTTTTCACATCCTTTCCGGTAGACTTCCAAGTTCCAAGTCCAATTGCGTGCATCGTGTCTCCGTTACTGAATTTCAATGTTTTCATAGTGGTTTGTTTGATTTAAAAAATTTTTCTCTTGAAAATACGAAACAATACTCGCACCATAAAGGATTTTGGAGAGTTTAGGTTTTTTTTAACCAGATTGAAGAAGCCGATAGTTGCTGAGTGATGAGTTGATGGGAGAATAGCTGAAATGTTTAAGAAATGAAATTTTACCAATTCGAAATATTAGCTACCTATCAATCGATCCTATTTCCGAGGATGAAAACGATTGATTACCTCCGTTAAATGTTTCCGATCCATATGGGTGTAAATTTCGGTAGTGGTAATGCTTTCGTGGCCGAGCATTTGTTGGATTGCGCGCAGGTCTGCTCCGTTTTCCAAAAGATGGGTTGCAAAGGAATGCCGAAAGGTATGTGGGCTGATGGTTTTGCGTATTCCAGCCTTTTCCGCCAAACGTTTTACTATGGTGAAAATCATTGCGCGGGTGAGCGGTTTTCCTCTTCGGTTTAAAAAAAGTGTATCCTTCGCGAATGGATGGATTTCCTGATGCACACGAACTTCCTTCCTATAAATAGTCAATATATTTTTCGGTAACGGGGCCAATTGGAACCAAGCGTTCTTTATTGCCTTTTCCCGTAACTTTTATAAATCCCTCGTCAAAAAATAGATCAGATATTTTTAAACCAATAAGTTCTGAAACCCGCAGTCCGCACCCATAAAGGGTTTCCAAAATAGCGCGGTTGCGCTCGCCTTGATCTGAACTTAAATCTACAGCGCCGATTAAAGTGTCAATTTCCTCTATTGCGAGGGTGTCAGGCAATTTTCTTCCCGAGTTTGGGCGCTTCAATTAATTCTAACGGATTTGTCTTTCGGTAATCTTCAAAAATGAGATAATTAAAAAAACCTTTCAGCCCAGAAATGAGTCGGCTCTGGGACCGGGGATTTACTTTTTTGGCAATTTCATAGATAAACTGCTGCAAGTTTTCTTCGGAAATAGAAATAGGGGAAACCTCCAGCGAATTTTCTTCCAGCCAGCGCATCAATTTTTTTATATCCAGCGAATAATTGATAATGGAATTCTCGGAAAGCCCCCTTTCCAAACGGAGGTAATTTTGATAATCCTTGAGAGCCTGTTGCCATTTCATTCCGCTATATTACTGCAAAAACAAAAAGTTAACAAAAAACTAAAGATGTTTTTGACTATCATAAGAAGGATATCTTTACGTTATAGAAAAAACTAAAAAACATAATTATGAAAAAACTGATTGTAATTGTTGTAACACTATTTATCGGAACTACGGCATTCTGCCAAGACTTGGATTTTGGGGTAAAAGCGGGAGCAAATTTTGCGAATATATCTGATGCTTCCGGACTCTCCAACAAAACAGGTTTCCAAGCAGGTCTCTTTGCGGGTGTGAAGTTTACCGATAATCTTGGCGTACAGGCGGATTTGCTGTATTCGCAACAGGGAGCCAAATTTGACGCCGGTGATTTTGATTTGAGTTATATTAATGTTCCGGTTGTGATGAAGGTCTATCTGGTCCAGGGATTAAACTTACAGGCTGGGCCTCAATTCGGATTTATAGTTAATGATAATTTGCCGGAAGTTATAGGCGGAGATGAAGATTACAATGCCGAAAAAACAGACGTTTCCGGAGTCGTGGGCGCTGGCTACGATTTTCCGTTTGGGGTACGTTTGGACGCCAGGTATAATTTTGGTTTCAGCGATGTTTCAAAGAATTTCGGCGGAAATAATAAAAACAACGTGTTTTCCGTAGCTTTGGGATATTCGTTTTTATAAGAAAGTGCTAAAATATTGAAAATGAATGCCGTCCTATGTGGGCGGCATTTTTTATGTACACCTCTTGTTATTTCCAAAACGTTAAATTTAGATAGATTTTTTAGTATCTTAGTTTAATTACTAACCCGTAAAACAATATAATTATGAAAACAATTTTACTTTTTACTGCTATTGCGGTATTCGCACTAAACGTGCAAGCTCAAGAAGTTCGTTTCGGCGCTAAGGCAGGAGCCAACCTTTCAAATGTTAACGGAGACGATGCAGATGATGCAAATAGTCGTGCAGGTTTTCACCTTGGTGGTGTAGCAAAAATAGGGCTCACCGAAATGTTTGCAATACAGCCAGAAGTGGTCTTTTCTAGCCAAGGTTACAAAGTGAATTTTCCGGGCGAAGATGGAAAGGTGCGGTTAAGCTACATCAACTTACCAGTTATGGCAGATATAACCTTGGCAGAAGGATTTAGTCTGCAAGGAGGACCCCAGATTGGCTTCAATATTTCTGCAGATGCCAAATACGATGGTGACACTACAGATTTAGAGGATGTAAAAACCATAGATTTCGGCGTGGGCATTGGTGCGCAATACATTTTGCCGATGAATTTATTTTTTCAGGCACGTTATGTTATTGGCGTAACCAATATTTTTGAAGAAATTGGAGGAGAGCAGTTTGATGCTAAAAATTCTGTGGCAAGTCTTTCAATTGGATATTTTTTTAACTAAAAACCACTAAAACACTTTAAAAGCGGGGGGCTTATCTTCCGCTTTTTTTATTTTCTATATTTGAAGTATGAAAATAACAATCATCAACGGCCCCAATCTTAACCTTCTCGGAAAGCGAGAAAACGACATTTATGGGGATGAAACCTTTAACGACTTCTTCGAAAAACTGCAGAAGAAATTTCCTGAAATAGAACTGTCAACTTTCCAATCAAATATTGAGGGTGAGTTGATTGATAAAATACAGGAAGTAGGTTATAGCTATGACGGAATAATTCTAAATGCCGCCGCATACACCCACACTTCAGTAGGCATTGCAGATGCGGTGAAAGCGGTGCCCACTCCCGTGGTTGAAGTGCATATAAGCAATACATTTTCCAGAGAGGATTTCCGCCATAAAAGTTACATATCACCCAATGCGAAAGGCGTTATTGTTGGTTTCGGACTGCAGAGTTATGAGCTGGCATTGCAGAGTTTTTTGGAATAAAAGGGAATAGGAATTAGCGAAAAGCGAAGAGAAAAGGAATTAAGAGACAAGACTCAAGACTCAAGAGCTAAGAGCCAAGAAACAAGACATAAAAAAACCGCAATACTTGCGGTTTTTTTAATTTAGCTTACAGCTTACAGCTTACAGCTTACAGCTTACAACTACAAATGAATCACCTCACCGTAGGCGTCAGCTACTGCTTCCATTACCGCTTCGCTCATGGTTGGGTGCGGGTGGATTGCTTTCAGCACTTCGTGACCGGTGGTTTCAAGTTTTCTCCCCAAAACAGCTTCCGCAATCATATCGGTAACGCCGGCGCCAATCATATGGCAGCCTAGCCATTCGCCGTATTTGGCATCGAAGATTACTTTTACAAAACCATCTTTTTCACCTGCGGCGCTGGCTTTTCCGCTTGCGCTAAATGGAAATTTACCTACTTTAATTTCATAACCGGCATCTTTTGCCTGCTTCTCGGTCATTCCAACACTTGCAATTTCTGGAGTAGCGTAGGTACAGCCGGGAATATTGCCGTAATCAATAGGTTCAACGTGTAGGCCCGCTATTTTTTCAACACAGGTAATTCCTTCCGCGGAAGCAACGTGTGCGAGCGCAGGACCGGGAGTAACATCGCCGATTGCGTAATATCCGGGAATATTGGTTTGGTACCAATCGTTCACCATTACTTTTCCTTTGTCGGTAACAATTCCTACTTCCTCAAGGCCTATATTTTCAATATTCGTGGCGATTCCGACTGCGGAAAGTACAATCTCGGCTTCGAGTGTTTCTTCACCTTTAGCTGTTTTTACGGTTGCTTTCACCATTTTTCCGGAAGTGTCCAATTTTTCAACTGAAGAATTCGTCATCACTTTTATCCCAGCTTTTTTGAAGGAACGCTCAAATTGTTTTGAAACATCTTCGTCTTCCAAAGGCACAAGGGTCGGTAAAAATTCAACAATGGTAACATCGGTTCCCATTGAATTGTAGAAATGTGCAAACTCCACCCCAATGGCGCCACTGCCTACCACGATCATACTTTTTGGCTGTGTTTTCAGTGACATTGCTTCACGATAGCCAATTACTTTTTTACCGTCTTGTTTTAGGTTTGGCAGCTCACGGGAGCGTGCGCCGGTCGCAATAATTATATGGTCTGCGGAATATTCCTTTCCGTCAACGTCAATCTTTTTGCCGGGCTTCAGTTTTCCGAAACCGTTGATGACTTCAATTTTATTTTTTTTCATCAAAAACTGTACGCCTTTGCTCATTCCATCAGCAACGCCACGGCTGCGTTCAATTACTTTTCCGAAGTCTTTGTCAAATTCTTTTACTGATAATCCGTAGCTATCGGCATGTTTCAAATAATCAAAAACCTGTGCACTTTTCAGCAATGCTTTTGTGGGGATACAACCCCAGTTAAGACAAACTCCACCAAGGCTTTCCTTTTCAACTATGGCGGTCTTAAAACCCAATTGCGAAGCCCGGATCGCGGTAACATATCCGCCGGGACCACTTCCTAATACTATTACGTCGTACTTGCTCATTTCTTAATTTTATGTGTATTTCTTTTGAAGCAACGAATTTACAAAATACTGAAGGAAAAAAATAAAATTCCAAAATCCAAATTCCCAAAGAACACTTCAAAAAAAAGCACTAAATCCCAAAATGAAGTCTTTTGGAATTTGGTGCTTTAGAATTGAGTGTCTTAAACTTATTTCTTTTGAAAATCCAACGAAAGCGAATTGATACAGAATCGCTGCCCTGTTTCGGTGGGACCGTCATTAAAAACGTGGCCCAGGTGGCTGCCGCAGTTGGAGCAGAGAATCTCCGTGCGAATCATTCCGTGCGAAGTGTCCTGTACATATTCAACGGCACCTTCCATGGCATCGTCAAAGGAAGGCCAGCCGCAGCTGCTCTTAAACTTATTATCGCTTTTAAAGAGCGGGGTGTGGCAAGCACCGCAAACGTAGGTTCCGTTTTCAAAATGCAGGTTATACTCGCCTGTTCGGGGAAATTCTGTTCCTTTTTCCCGAAGGATGTGGTAGCGTTTTTCGTCCAGCTGTTCGCGCCATTCACCTTCAGATTTTGTTACGGGGTATTTATTTGGATTTTCCATTTTGAAATTACTATTGTTGGATTTTTTCAATTTGATTGCCGTCAACCTGCATCATTTCAATAACCTGCTCCATTGTAGGATTTGTTTTTGCGAATTCGGCGGGAACCACGGCCACACGGAAAGTCTGGTTTGAAACATCTGCTGGGTCAATATTCGTTAAATCGAAATTACCTTCTATGGTAAATTGAACGTCAAAAAAGGTATGGTTAAAATTGTATTGGAAAAAATCGCCAGTTCCGTCATTATAAAATACATTCTGTGGCAATTGCGTCCAAACATCCGCTGGTGGATTTACGGAGTTATCTTGACCAGATAAACGGTACACCAAAACGGCATCGCTCTCGAATACTTCAAAAGGATAACTATAGGTAGTGGTAGAGTAAGTGTTTTCAGGATAATCGTTATAGGTGAAATTTGGGCTTACCTCAAAAACCTGTGCGTAAACCAATCCGCCCGGCTCTCCCGGAGGTCCCGGATCGCCTTCGCAGGAAGTAAAAATAATGGTACTTGAAAGAGCTAAAAATAGAAGTATATTTTTCATAGTGATAAATTTATGTTCAAATGTAATTTTACAAAAGTCGTTCCAACTTTTGAAGTGCATAAATTTAAAGGGTTTCATAGGTTTTCAATACTAAGGAAACACTAAAATTTATATGGTTTCGTAAAATATAGCTCGATTCAATTTTAGAATAATTTTAAGGGAATAGTATTTATATATTCCTAATTTTAAAAAAATTAAACTCTTCTTGATTATGAAATTAAAAACAATATTCTCCTTATTTATTGTCGCAGCCTTTGCTATAGGATGCGCCACTAATCCCTTTACAGGAAAACAAACTTTGGCTTTGGTGCCAAATTCGGAAATTTTACCAATGGCCTTTCAGCAATACGACCAATTTTTATCTGAAAACAAAGTGATATCAAACACCGCAGAGGCTCGAATGGTTTCTAATGTGGGCCAGAAAATAGCAAATGCCGCCGAACGATATCTTTCCGCTAATGGGTATGCCGGTTATTTGGAAAATTATAGATGGGAATACCATTTAGTGCAAAGTCCAGAAATTAATGCTTGGTGTATGCCCGGTGGAAAAATTGTAGTTTATACAGGTATATTGCCCATTACCCAAGATGAAGCCGGACTTGCTGCTGTAATGGGCCACGAAGTTGCACATGCATTAGCAAACCACGGACAGCAAAGAATGAGCGCAACACAATTGCAGCAGTTAGGAGCTGTGGGAGTAGGAGTTGCAACCGCAAATTCTGAAAATGCACAAATTTTTAATACCGCGTATGGCCTAGGAACACAAGTGGGAGTGATGCTTCCCTTTAGCCGAAGCCACGAAACTGAAGCCGATAAAATTGGACTTACGCTTATGGCTATCGCAGGTTACGACCCAATTGTTGCCGCACAGCTTTGGCAACGCATGCAAGCACAGGAGCAGGGCGCACCACCGGAATTTTTGAGTACCCACCCCGCAAGTAGCACGCGAATACAAAATATACAGGCTTGGGCGCCACAGGCCAAGGCAGAAGCTCGCAAGTTCGGGGTTACTACCTTTAGAAAATAATATCCTGAAAAATATAATCTCTTAATTTTAAATCCCGCTTTTGGCGGGATTTTTTTATTAGTTTAGTTGCGAAAAAACCAACCAATATTTATGAAAAATTTACCCAAGGGAAGTAAAAAACTGCTGAATGCATGGGCGTTTTATGATTGGGCCAACTCGGTATATAGTCTTGTAATCGCTTCCGCAATATTTCCTATTTTTTATGGTGCGTTGACTTTGGTGAAGGACGAAAACGGAAAAATAGTGGATGATACCGTCCACTTTTTGGGTTTCGCTTTCAATAACGATACGCTTATTAGCTACGTTACGGCGGCAGCTTTTTTAATGGTTTCCATTTTAAGTCCGTTGCTCAGCGGAGTTGCAGATTATGTGGGAAATAAGAAAGTGTTTATGAAATTTTTCTGCTATCTGGGCGCTGTTTCTTGCATCGGGCTTTTTTGGTTTAATATGGAATATTTATGGTTTGGACTTTTATGCTATTTTTTGGCGCTCATTGGATTTTGGTCCAGTCTCGTTTTTTATAATTCGTATTTACCCGACATTGCTTTTCCCCAGCAGCAGGACAGGATAAGTGCACGAGGATACTCCATGGGTTATGTGGGCAGCGTTATTTTATTGGTAATCTGCCTTGCCATGATTTTAATGCACGATACCTTCGGTTTTGAAGATGAAGGTCTGCCAACGCGGCTTTCCTTTGTGCTCACGGGATTATGGTGGATTGGTTTTAGCCAGTACACCTATTATTATCTTCCGAAGGGAAACAAAAAAGAGAAATTCACAAGAAATCTTTTGTTCAATGGCTTTAAGGAGCTTCAGAAAATCTGGAGCCAATTGAAACACAACAAAGCGCAGAAACGATATCTGGCCGCCTTTTTTGTTTATAGCATGGCAGTACAGACCATTATGCTTGTGGCAACTTATTTTGGGATCGAGGAATTGGATTGGGGAACCACCGACGCTACAACAGGATTAATTGTAAGCATACTTCTAATACAGTTGGTAGCGGTTTTGGGCGCGGTATTGACCTCCCGTTCCTCCGAAAAATTTGGGAATATCCAGACTTTAATAGTATTGAATATCATTTGGATTTGCATCTGCGTGTATGCCTATACTATTACCGCGCCGTATCAATTTTATGCTACGGCGGCGGTTGTAGGGCTCGTTATGGGCGGTATCCAATCGCTTTCGCGTTCCACCTATTCAAAATTGATTCCTGAAAATACTTTGGACACCGCATCCTATTTCAGTTTTTATGATGTTTCCGAAAAGATTGGAATTGTTATCGGGATGTTTAGCTATGGTTTTGTGGCTCAGGTCACGGGAAGTATCCGTTACGCCATTTTGTTTTTTATTCTGTTTTTTATTGTCGGTGTTGTCCTTTTGCTAAGAGTTCCACGGAAAAAAGTTGTCACGGCCTAAAACTAAAAAAACCCGCTTCCATATAAATTTTGAAAGCAGGTTTCCATTAATTCTGAAATAATTTTAAATTGGTTTAATAGTTCCCGAACCCATCACTTTAGAATCATTTGAAGCCGGGTTGCCGCTATATACTACATTTCCGGAACCCTGAATTCTTGCCTTTAATTTACTTTTTGCGTTCACTTTTGCATTTCCCGAGCCCGCAACATAAACTTCGGTATTTTCGGTGCTGAGATTTTTACCTTCAAAATTGCCGCTTCCCGTTGTTTTTACTTTGAAATCGGTTGCACTTCCCGATAATTTCATTCCGCCGGAACCGTTTAATTGTGCATCAATTGATGAAGCATCAACAGCCAATTCCATTTCTCCCGAGCCTCTTAAATTTAAAGATAGCGACTCATTTTTTACGACCTCTGTTCCTTCCACTTTTCCTGAACCAAGCAGTGAAATTTCACTTACCTTTTCAAAAGGCACGGTTATCTTTATTGTTTTGGTATTGCGCAACGAGGTATTTCCTTTCATTGAAATAATGAGTTCCTTTCCGTCAGATTCTACCAAAATATGCTCCTGTACATTATCTTCGGCGGTAACCTGAATGTTTCCTTCTGTGCCTTTTTCCAAATATACTTCCATCGAACCTCGCACCGATATTTGGTCGTACGGCTGCGTGGTTACTGTTTTGGTTATTACATTTCCACTTCCCTTAATAGAAGTTGTATTTCTGTTTTGGGCCGAAATTTGAAAATTTGCCAATAACAAAAGTGAAATTGCAACGCCGAATTGAGTGATTGTTTTCATAATGGTGGGTTTTTAAAATTTTCTAAAACTATATTCTAAAGACTTGATTTCTTGTTCAATGTTACACTTTATAAAAAAAATATTCAAAATCGAAAGTTCAAAATTTAAAATTCTGAGCCTCCAACCTGCAACCTGCAACATTTCCAAATGGCACAACTCTTGAAATATACCTTCAGAAAGACCTTAAAACCTACAAGTTATAGGGTTTTTTGTTTAAAATTTTTAGAAATCAAAAGAAACGAGCCGTTGTGTGCATTACATTTGTGACACAATGTCCTAAACAAATATATGGCCCATTCAAAATTAACATCATTAGACAAACTGTCATTACAGGATTTAAACGACGAAGCAGACTTTATTCCACTTATGTCCGCTGAAGATGAGGACGCGATGCATAAAGAGGAGTTACCGGAAATACTTCCCATTTTGCCCTTGCGCAATACGGTGCTTTTCCCCGGAGTGGTAATTCCCATTACTGCCGGCCGCGACAAATCCATTAAACTTATCAATGAAACCAATAAAGGCACTAAGGTAATTGGGGTGGTTTCGCAAAAGGACGAATTTGAAGAGGAACCGGGAGTTGACGATATCAACACTATTGGTACCGTTGCCCAAATTCTTAGGGTGTTAAAAATGCCTGATGGCAATACAACAGTTATAATTCAAGGGAAAAAACGTTTTGAAGTTGCTGAGGTAATGACCACTTCGCCTTATATTACAGCAACTATTAGGGAAGTTGCCGAGGCCCGTCCAGCAAAGGAAAGTGAAGAATTTAAAGCCATTATTGAATCCATAAAGGAGATGGCGCTGAAGATTATTAAGGACAGCCCGAACATTCCTTCGGAAGCGGCATTTGCCATTAAAAATATTGAAAGCTCCAGTTTTCTGATAAATTTTGTTTCCTCCAATTTGAATATTTCTGTTGAGGAAAAACAGACTTTGCTGGAAATAAACGATTTGAAGGACCGCGCTCTGGAAACGCTTCGATATATGAATATTGAAATTCAAAAGCTTTCCCTGCGCAATGATATTCAATCGAAAGTGCAGAGCGACATAAACCAGCAGCAGCGCGAGTATTTTCTTCAACAACAAATGAAAACCATTCAGGAGGAACTTGGTGGATCTTCTATGGAGGAGGAAATTGAGGAAATGCGAAAGCGTTCAAAATCGAAGAAATGGGGCAAAGAAGTTGAAAAACATTTCTTGAAAGAACTTTCAAAAATGCAGCGGATGAACCCGCAGGTAGCTGAATTCAGCATCCAACGTAATTATTTGGATCTTCTGCTCGACCTTCCGTGGAATTCGTACAGCAAAGATAAATTCGATTTAAAACGCGCCCGGAAAATTTTGGACCGCGACCATTACGGGTTGGAAGATGTAAAGAAAAGAATCATTGAATATTTGGCGGTACTGAAACTTCGGAATGATATGAAATCGCCAATTCTATGTCTTTATGGACCTCCCGGCGTGGGTAAAACTTCTTTGGGGAAATCCATTGCCGAGGCATTGGGCCGAAAATATGTGCGCATGTCACTTGGAGGTTTGCGGGATGAAGCCGAAATTCGCGGTCACCGTAAAACTTATATCGGCGCTATGCCGGGACGAATTGTGCAGAGTATCAAAAAAGCGGGCACGAGTAATCCCGTTTTCGTTTTGGATGAAATTGATAAAATTTCCGTGAGCAACCAAGGCGATCCTTCTTCCGCTATGTTGGAAGTGCTTGACCCGGAGCAAAACAATTCGTTTTACGACAACTTTCTGGAATTGGGCTACGACCTTTCAAAGGTAATGTTTATTGCTACTTCCAATAGTTTGAGCACCATTCAGCCCGCGCTTCGCGACCGGATGGAAATTATAAATGTTACCGGCTACACTATCGAGGAAAAGGTGGAAATAGCCAAACGGCATTTACTTCCGAAACAGTTAAAGGAGCACGGCTTAAGCGATGAAAATCTTAAAATAGGAAAACCACAACTTGAAAAAATTGTTGAAGGTTACACCCGCGAAAGTGGAGTGCGCTCGTTGGAAAAACAAATTGCGAAAATGGTTCGTTATGCCGCAATGAAAATTGCCATGGAGGAGGAATATGAGGTAAAGGTAACAAATGAACTTGTTATTGAAGTGTTGGGCGCGCCCAAAATGGAACGCGATAAATACGAGAATAACGACGTTGCCGGCGTGGTTACTGGTCTGGCATGGACGAAAGTGGGCGGTGATATTTTGTTTATTGAATCGGCGCTTTCTAAAGGAAAGGGGAATCTTAACTTAACCGGAAATCTCGGGAAAGTAATGAAGGAATCAGCCACGATAGCATTGGAATATATAAAATCGCACGCAGAAGAACTTGGTATTTCACCGGAAGTATTTGAAAATTATAATGTCCATATCCACGTGCCCGAAGGTGCTACACCGAAGGATGGCCCGAGTGCTGGAATCACTATGCTTACTTCATTGGTTTCTTTGTTCACACAGCGAAAAGTGAAGAAAAGTATTGCGATGACCGGAGAAATTACGCTTCGTGGCAAAGTACTACCCGTGGGTGGAATTAAAGAAAAAATTCTTGCCGCAAAACGGGCCCGCATCAAGGAAATTTTATTGTGCGAGGATAATAAAAGGGATATAGATGAAATAAAACCTGAATATTTAAAAGGCTTAACTTTTCATTACGTAAAAGAAATGGCTGATGTGCTAGAGCTTGCATTGACAAAGGAAAAAGTGAAAAATGCCAAAAACTTATAAGCTTTTGGATTATTTATTTTCAATTTAAAAAGGGAATCTTATTCTGACATTCTTGAATGTTGCGAAAATAAATTATACTTGCATTCGTTTTAGATTTCAGTTACGGTAACTTACACCTATGGCCCAAAAGGTTTCCTTTTTGTTTTTTCTTTTTCTAGCGACCGCTTCCACGGCACAGGTGGGAGGTAAAGCTACCTACCAATTCCTAAATTTAATAAACAACCCCCGTAGTGCCGCATTGGGAGGAAAGGTGGTAACCAATTATGACTACGACCCCACGCAGGCCCTTTTTAATCCTGCGAGTATAAATCCAGAAATGGATAACCAACTATCGCTCAATTATACCAATTATATTGGCGACGTAAACTACGGTACGGCCACGTACGCCTATCTTTGGGACCGCCGAACTCAAGTTCTGCACACAGGGATTACATATGTGAATTACGGAAAGTTTGATGGATACGATGAAGCTGGTAATCCCACAAATTCCTTTAGCGGGAGTGAGGTTGCGGTTTCTTTTGGGCACGCCCGTAACATTGCATTTACCAACTTTCATGTAGGACTTAATGTGAAACTTATTTCATCCAAATTAGAGCAATATTCTTCTTTTGGAGGCGCATTGGATATTGGAGTAATGTATGTTTACGAGGATTGGGACCTAAATATCACCGGGGTTGCGCGAAATTTGGGCACCCAATTTACCCCTTATGCCGAAGAATATGAGCCGCTGCCTTTTGAATTGGTTTTCGGAATTTCGCAGACTTTGCAGAACATTCCGCTTCGTTGGCATTTTACTTTGGAAAATATGCAACAATGGAATGTCGCATTTTCAAACCCCTCGCGCGAGCAAACAGATTTGGAAGGAAATACACAGAAAGAAAAAATCAATTTTATCGATAATGCGTTTAGGCATATGATTTTGGGCGTGGAGCTTTTTCCCGAAAGCGGTTTCAATATAAGGCTAGGGTATAATTTAAGAAGGGGCGAGGAACTTCGTATTGTAGAAAAAAGATCTTTTGCTGGTTTAAGTGGAGGATTCTCAATAAAACTGAACAAATTAAGGTTGAGCTATTCCTACGCTAAATTCAGTACCGCTGCGGCTTCTAGCTATTTCGGACTAAACCTAGATCTTCAATAAAATGAAAAAAATTACCATTGCAATTGACGGCTATTCTTCTACTGGCAAAAGTACCGTTGCCAAACAGCTTGCCGATGCTTTGGGATATGTTTATGTAGATAGCGGCGCAATGTACAGGGCCGTAACGCTTTTCGCTTTGGAAAACGGGATAATTTCTTCGGAAAAATTTGACAAAGAAAAATTGATAGGAGCTCTTCACTCGATTCAATTAAATTTCAAAAAAAACCAACAAACTGACAAGGCAGAAATTTATTTAAATGGGAAGAACGTAGAAAACGACATAAGAAATCTGCACGTTTCAGAATTTGTGAGCCCAATAGCCGCCGTACATGAAGTACGTGTAAAACTTGTTGCGCAGCAAAAACAAATGGGACTGGAAAAAGGAGTGGTCATGGATGGTAGGGATATTGGTACCGTTGTATTCCCGGAAGCAGAACTTAAAATATTTATGAATGCCTCTTCCCGGCAACGCGCGCACCGCAGATATTCCGAACTTTTGGGACGTGGTGATAAAGTATATTTTGAGGATGTCCTGAAGAATATTGAAGAAAGGGATTTTATTGATACCACCCGAGAAGATTCTCCCCTTCGAAAAGCAGCCGATGCTATTGAGATAGACAATTCTGAAATGAACCTCGATGATCAGTTCCACGTGGCGCTACAATTGGCCAAGGACCGCATAGTAGGCCGAATTTAAAAAAAATCATATTTTTGTAAGATGCTTCGTACATTACCGACCTTTTTTTGGTAAAATTTTGCATTAGCCAAAATGAATCTATGATAAAGTTACATTCAAAAAAATATCTTTTTTTTTCTGTACTCTTATTTCTGGTCCTTTCAACCATTTGCTTCATTGTATTCGTGCATTCCGTTTTTTACCATAAAGATGAAAAAATAAAACAATTACAGGTAGCGGGAAGCCTTGCTGAGAAGGAATTTCAAAAAACCATTCAAAATAATATTATTTCCCTCGAAAGTCTGAAGGAGCGTCTCGCTGAAAGTGAAGGGGAGTTTATAAAATATCTCGAAAATGATTCTTACCGCATCATACGGCAAAATCCTGCCTTAAAATTCATAGAATATATTGACAGCAGTGGGGTTATTCGCAAGGTTACTCCTCTGGCGGGGAATGAAGCCATAGTAAATCTGGATATCAAGAAAATAGCCTACCGCTATCCAAGTTGGCAGGAAAATACCAAAGACACTCTTACAAATATTACCCCGTGGGTAGATTTGACCCAGAAAGGAAAGGCGTTTTTAGTGGATGTTCCGCTATATTATAACAATCGTTTTCAGGGAACCATTACGGCGGGTATGGATTTTCAGTCGCAGTTCGATGATATAAGTTCCAAATTGGATGATTATAGTATTCAAATAAAGGATGATGTTGGGACCACATTTTATGCATATAATAATCCCTTGCCCGAAATGTATAAAGATCCAATGGTTTTTAAAGCGCCACTCATTCCCACCAAAGCGCGCCAGAATGTTTGGATGTTTCAATTTATGTTCAAAAAAGGAACGGTAGTATTAGCAACCGAATCACAAAAAGTTGCGATGGTTATCGGTCTTGTTTTCTCAGCTATTATTAGCTTATTGGCTTATTTCTATTTATTGGCAAAACAACAATCCCATAAATTCGAAAAAGCCATTAAGAGGTTGGAAATACTTAACACGGATTTGGATGCCGAAAAAAACAGGGCGCAGGAAGCATCGGAGGCGAAAACCCAATTTCTATCCAATATGAGCCACGAGATACGCACTCCTTTAAGTGCTATTTTAAGTATTTCTGAAATTTTGGAAGGTCAGAAACTAAGCCCGGAAGAGCATGAATATATTCATTTAATGCGGCACTCTTCAAAGACGCTTTTAAAGTTGGTGAATAACATTCTTAATTTCGATAAAATTGAGTCGGGGGAAATCGAGTTTTCCCAAGAACCATTTCAGCCGAAAGCGCTTCTAAAAAAAACCATCGATACCTATTCACATAATATCGTAAAAAAGGAAGTTCGGATAATTGGTAACCTCGATTCTACAACGCCGGCGATTTCGGCAATTGGGGATTCATCGGCAATGGAACAGATTTATATAAATCTAATCAGCAACGCAATAAAGTTTACCGAACGGGGCACCATTGAAATAACTTACCGCGAAATTCCCGTTGCCGATTTTCTGGAAATACATTTTGAAATTGCCGACAGTGGCATCGGAATTCCAGAATCGAAATTGGAAGTTATATTTGAAAGATTCAGTCAACTCGATCAAGTGGTCACAAAAAAGCACCAAGGAAGCGGTTTGGGCCTCGCCATAACCAAAAAATTGGTAAACCTGTTGAACGGGAGCATAACAGTTTCCAGCAAGTTAGGCGAAGGAACCACATTTTCCGTAAAGCTAAATCTTCCTTTGGAGGCCCAGATTACCTCTGACACGGAGGTTCAAAATTCCAAATCGGACTATGGCCATTTAAAGGTGCTCGTAGTGGACGATAATATATTGAACCAATTAATTTTAGTGAAAATCCTTTCCAAAAAAAATATTGTGGCCGATACTGCCTCCACCGGTGATGAGGCGTTAGATAATTGCAACCAAAAACAATACGACCTAATTTTTATGGACGTTCATATGCCAGATAAGGATGGTTTTGAAGTCGTGAAACAAATTCGGAAAACCGATACCGAAAGCATTATTTTAGGACTTTCTGCAGATGTCACCAAACACGCGATAGAATATGGAATAAGCATTGGAATGAATGATTATCTAACCAAACCCATTGAACAGAAAAATTTGTTTGCCACCCTGGATAAGTACTTCGGATAGGCAAAAATCACTTTATTTTACGCGCGGTGGCTTTCTTTTTCTTTGTTTTCCCCACTTCACTGAATTCAAATGTATATCGGTTTTTCTCCGTAGTTAGAATTTTTATGAGGATGGCTTTTTCTTCCGCCATGTTTTTAGGGTTTAATTTCTTTACCACATATTCACAGTCATTTATCCACCGAATTGAAGATGTATCGGTTTTGCCTTTATAATAATCTATTTCAATGGAATCGTTCCTGATTATCGTTGTTTTGTATACTTCGGTGCCAGAAAGCGCCTCAAATTCGAAAGTTCCGGTTTTAAAATCAGCACAATTGCGTTCTGGAGAATAGCAGCCAAGAAATACGGAGAAAGAAAGGAATAAAAGAAAAAATCGCATTTTTTAATTTTTAAGCGAATTTCTGAAATTTTACCGAGACGGTTTAATTTTCGTACACTTTAAAACTTCCGTCCTTATAAAAAATTACAATACGCTCAATTTTTTCCGAAGCTTCAGAAATTTTATTGATTGAATTGCTTTCCGGATTTTCCTTATCGGAAAATAGGTTAGGGGAAGGAGAAATGGAAGCCTCGTTTATTTTCGTTTTTGTTTCAGTGGCGGGGAAGGTACCTTTTCCATTCATTAACCAATTTAATTTTACCTCAGGAAATTTTTGGAGAATCTTCATCACCAACTCCAAACTAGGTTTATTTCTACCGGAAAAAATATGCGAAATGGTGGAGCGGTTAAAATTGATTTCTTCTGCAAAAGCCGTTGCGGAAAGTCCATAATATTCCAACACTTTCTCGAGTCTCTTCGCAAAATCAGCACTGTTTACCATTGTAAAAAAATAAATTATTTTCTTTAGTTCACAAATGTAATTGATTGTAAAATATCCAGCAAATATAATTTAAAACACCTCTTTATATTTGACATTTACACTTTAATTAAACATAAATAAATAACTGAAAATAAATAGAATAAAGTTTATTTTATGTTTTTGATATTTTAATTTCAATTTTTAGCGATTAAAACGCATCCTATGTTTACACTTGTAATAAAAAGTACGACTAATTTCTGTTTACATCTGTGAACAAGCCTTTGTTTACCTTTGTGAATTAATGACATTTTATGAATATTGAATCATGGTATAATGAACATTATGAATTCCACTTAAAGGGGAGATATATTACGTTGGAATCTATTTTTCCTCTTTTGGATATGTACAAAATGAATTGGGAAATTTCCGTTCCGGCAGTCTCCGAACTGGGAAAAGATATTCCGCTGATCAAAGTTGGGCAAGGTCGAAAGAAAGTTTTGGCGTGGTCGCAGATGCACGGAAATGAATCGACCACAACTAAAGCCATTTTCGATTTTTTAAAATTCGTAAACCAAAAACGGCATTTTCAAAAGGAAATAAATTCATTTTTGGAAAATTATTCACTTTATATAATTCCCATTCTCAATCCGGATGGTGCGCAATTATATACCCGTGAAAATGCCAACGGAGTGGACCTTAACCGTGATGCGCAGGAACTTTCGCAAAAAGAGAGCATCTGTCTGCGAAATATTTTTAAAACTGTAAATCCCTCCCTTTGCCTTAATCTGCACGATCAACGGTCTATTTATGGTCTTGAAAATGGCAAATCGGCAACGCTTTCATTTTTGGCACCCGCCGCTGATGAGGAACGATCGGTCACGGAAAGTAGAAAAGTTGCGATGGAAAGTATCGTTAAGATTAACAAAATAATGCAAAATTATCTTCCCAACCAGATTGGAAGGTACGATGACACCTTTAATGATGCCTGTGTTGGCGATACATTTCAGCAGATGGAGGTGCCAACTATTCTATTCGAAGCGGGTCATTTCAAGAACGATTACCTGCGAGAAAAAACCCGGGAATTTGTTTTCTATTCTTTGCTTGCACTTTTTGGAATAATCGGAAACAATGAAGTAATTGATTTTAAGGAATATTTCGAAATACCCCAAAATAAAAAAAACTACAAGGATTTTATTCTCAGAAATATAAAATTACCGGAAACTGGTGAATCCCAGGACTTAGCCATTCAATATAAGGAGGAGCTAAGAGCTGAAAAAATAGAATTTGTTCCAATTATAGATTATATAGGCAATCTGCAAAGTTATTTTGCCCATAATGAGGAGAACGCAGATTCTTCAGAAATTTTAGTGGATTCACAAGAAAATTTCAATGTCGGAAAACAAATTTCAAAAATTGTTGATAAATATGATAAATCCCTCATTTATTTTCAATGATTCTATTTCTTAGTTTGATGAAACTCGTTATTTTTGCAAAAAAATAAAAAGAGAAAAATGGCGAAATTTAGATTAGACGAGACAGATCACAAAATTCTTGATATGCTCATTGATAATACCCGAACTCCTTTTACAGATATTGCTAAAAAACTGGACATTTCCGCGGGAACAGTGCACGTTAGAGTGAAGAAAATGGAAGAAGCTGGAATTATAACCGGTTCCTCATTACAGGTTGATTATCAAAAATTGGGTTATTCCTTTATAGCATATGTGGGGGTTTTTATTTTCAAAACTTCACAAACCCAGTTCGTTTTGGAGCGTATCAGTGAAATTCCGTTTGTAACCGTAGCCTCGGTTACCACAGGAAAATTCAATATTTTTTGTAAGATTAGAGCGAAAGATACCGGCCATGCGAAGGATATTATTTATCAAATAGATGATATTGAAGGGGTTAGTAGAACCGAAACAATGATTTCAATGGAAGAGAGCATTAATGACAAAAAACGTTTGCTGCATTCCATTTTTAAGGAAATATAAAACAGAAATTTAAACCGAAATAGCCTTTGCATCCAGCAAAGGTTTTTTTTTATCTTTATATAAAAAGTATCCCGCTATGTTGGCCAAACAAATTGACCCCATTGAATTTAATCCCTATTATAAAAAATACATAGACCTCGTCGACAACATACCGTTGATTGATGCCTTATCGACAGGATTGCCAAAAACATTGGCTTTTTTTGAGGAACTGCCAGAGAATATTTTAAACTTCAGTTATGCCAAGGGTAAGTGGACGCCAAAGGATATTTTGCTTCATATAATTGATACCGAAAGGGTTTTTGCTTATCGGGCTTTATATTTTTCAAGGGATGAAAACGCGAATTTAGCTGGTTTTGACGAAAACCTTTTTGCCAAGCACGCCAACGCGGACACCCGTTCTTTGGACGATCTTTTAAATGAATATATGGCGGTAAGGACTGCCAGTATTTGTCTGTTTAAAAGTTTTAATGATTTGGAACTTAAAAAAATCGGTATTGCCAACAACAGTAAAATGTCCGTAAGAGCTGCCGGTTTTGTTATTTGCGGCCATGAAATACATCACCTCAACATAATTACAGAGCGATATTTCATATGAAATTTTTAAAATTATTAAAGGATACTTATTTAAGTTGGGACAAAAATGATCCTTGGGCAAAAAGTGCTGTCATTGCTTATTACGCTCTTTTTTCACTGCCTTCGCTCTTAATTATTACTGTTCATTTTGCAGGTGTTTTTTTCGGAAAGGAAGCCGTTGAAGGTAGAATAACCGCCGAAATTAGCGGATTGATAGGTAAGAGTAGTGCGGAGATGATTCAGGCAATGATTGTGAATGCTTCCCTGGACGGCAGTTCAACCCTTTTTATAATTTTTGGAATCGGAATGTTGGTTTTTGGGGCGACGGGAGTCTTTTTTCAACTTCAAAAAGCCTTGAATGATATCTGGAGCGTTCGCTCTAAAAAAAATACACTTCTCGATACTGTGAAAAGAAGGGCTATTTCCTTCGGTATGGTTCTGGCAATAGCTTTATTATTGCTCATTTCACTTGTCGTGACAACGGCCATCAATGCTCTGAGCGATTTAATAGGGAATTATTATACCCAACTTTCTACCGTTTTGGTTGAAATCCTCAATTTTATTTTTTCCCAAATTATCATTACGGCTTTATTTGCGGCCATATTCACGCTTCTTCCCGATGTGAAGATAAAGTGGAAAACTAATCTTATTGGCGCTTTTATGACTTCGCTTCTTTTTCTTGCCGGGAAGTATTTAATTGGCTTTTATTTTGCCGCATCCAATCCCGCCTCGGTCTATGGCGCAGCGGGCAGTTTGGTGCTTATTTTATTATGGGTGTATTATACCTGTCTCATTCTCTTCTTTGGTGCGGAGTTTACGGTTAATTGGGCACTTCACCGTAATATTAAAGTGGAACCCACGGAAAATGCAACCCTTTCCTACGAGCGGGAACTTGAGGAGCTTCGGGATTACAGGAAAAAAATAGAGGATAATAAAAAAAAAGCCGAGACCTTAAACAGTAACTAATCCATTATTCATTTCTTAACAAAGTTTAGTAAAAGATTAGTACCGGAGAGTTGATTATCGCTGTCCTTCGTGGTATATTCAATTAAAATTAATTACTAATTAAAAAGAAAGAAAAATGGATAAGAGAATTGCAATTTTAGCGACAAACGGATTTGAGGAATCTGAATTAAAATCTCCAATGGATGCTTTAAAAAATGAAGGATTCACCGTAGAAATAATAAGCGAGGAAGAAGGAAAAATAAAAGCGTGGAAAGACGGAAACTGGAGCAATGAGTACAATGTTGACAAAACAATTGGCAATGTAAGAGCCGAACAATATAATGCTTTGGTACTACCAGGTGGTGTAATAAACCCTGATAAATTAAGAAGAAATTCTGATGCTCTTAAATTTGTAAAAGACTTTTTTGAGCAGAAGAAACCGGTAGCCGCCATTTGCCACGGACCACAGACCCTAATTTCTGCCGGAGTAGTAGAAGGAAGAAAAATGACATCCTTCAGCTCGATTAAGGATGATTTAATCAATGCCGGCGCAAATTGGGTTGACGAAGAAGTAGTAGTGGACGAAGGTTTTGTAACAAGTAGAAATCCTGATGATCTACCCGCTTTTAATTCAAAACTAATTGAAGAAATAAAAGAGGGAAAACATCAGATGCAACACGCATAATCCCGACTAGATATTTAGAATGAAAAAAGAGGCCAATGGCCTCTTTTTTATTTTGGTTCGAGAAAAACTATTCCTCCTCGTCTAATTTTTTCTTATCCGGAATCTCGCTTATAGGTTCGTTAAAGTCCGCATCTTCGTAATCATCCTCGTCAAAATTGGCCATGGTGGTTTCAAGTCGGGAACTTACTTTAACGAGATAGATTGTATCTTCCGTTTTTACTTCCACCGCCTCCACGGTTTCGTTTTTTGCATTCTTAAATGTGATCACGTGATCATCGTCATATCCGTCCGGGTATTTGTCCACAAGTAGGGAAAGTATTTCAGGAGTTAATTTTCGGAAGTCTACAATCATTCTCTTCATTGGGTAAAAAATTTCGTTTTGGTTTGTGGTTATAAAACTATTCAAAAAAAAATGACATAAAAATATTTGGAAGAAATTTTTCAAAAATTTTTATAGTAATCAAAAGCTTTGAAAATCAATTCTTTATTAACGACAACATCAATTTTTGGGGTACCGAAATCCTCCAACAACACAAATAAAACTTTCCCGTTTCTATTTTTTTTATCAAAAACGAGCAACTTTATTATCGCTTCTATGTCTTTTTTATCGAATGATTGCTTCGGAAAATGTTGGGTTAGAATGGTGGTGACCTCTGTTAATTTTTCCTTCGGAAAATTTGCCATTTCCGAAGAAATATAGGTTGCGAGAATCATTCCAATCGCAATTGCCTCTCCGTGCAATAGGTTTTTTCTGGAAGGGTTTTCCAAACAATAGGATTCAATGGCGTGGCCCAAAGTATGACCATAATTTAAGGTTTTGCGAAGATTTTTTTCATGTGGATCCTTGGCGACGATATTTTCTTTAATTTCAATGGAATCGCGAATTAGAGAATCGAATTCGGCTGAATCTGAAAAATCGATATTTTTTATTCGGCTCCAATAATCTTCACCGTAAATTAATCCGTGCTTCAACATTTCAGCATATCCGGAAATAAGTTCGTTCTTCGGCAGCGTTTTTAAAAATTTAGTATCAATAAGTACCAATTCGGCGTTTTTAATTACGCCAATTTGGTTTTTTAAATTACCGAGATCGATCCCATTTTTCCCTCCAACCGAGGCATCGACAATCGAGAGTAGGGAAGTGGGTATATTTATAAATGGAATTCCACGCTTAAAAGTAGATGCGACAAAACCGCCCAAATCTGTAACCACTCCGCCGCCCAAATTGATTATAACACTCCCTCTATCAGCTCCTTTTTGGGAGAGTTCATTCCAAATTTTTAAACAGGTATCAATGTTCTTGTGTTCTTCCCCAGCAGGAAATACAAGAGTTTCGCTTGAATGAAGGGTGTTTATTCTTTGAAGAAAATAAGGCAGGCAGTACCGGCGTGTATTTTCATCTGTTATGATAAAAATTTTCGAGGGCTTCAAATTTTGGATGTATTGCGATAACAATTCCCATCCTGTTTCATTATAATAGACACCTCCTTCTTCTGTTGAAATTTTTTTCATTTATGATTGGTTTTTCTTCCTTAAATAGATTTCAAATCTAACTATATTTGTGCACTTTATTTTCAGTATATGACATCGAACAACCTTTTTGAAAATACCAGAACAGCCTTTGAGCTAAAAAGTGACTCCGAGCTTGAACGCGCGTATTTTTTATTTAAAATGATTTCCAAAGAACCTCTTGTAAGAATAGGCACTGCCGTTACAAAATTTGCACTCGATGTTCACTTACCTGTTGAAGGATTGATCCGCTCCACGGTCTTCGACCATTTTTGTGGGGGTGTGAATGAAAAGGATTGTATGGGTACAGTGGATAAATTATATGAAGTCGGGGTTTATTCGGTTTTGGATTATTCGGTGGAAGGGAAAGAAGAGGAAGGGCAGTTTGATGCGACGGTGCAAAAGGTTATTGAACTTACGCAGTTTGCAAAAAATAAACCCGCAATGCCATTTTCGGTATTTAAACCCTCCGGCTTTGGAAGATTTAAAATCTGGCAAAAGAAAACTGAAAAAACTGCACTTACACCCGATGAGGAAAAGCAATGGGAAGCCATAGTAAAGCGCTACGAAAATGTTTCAAAAATTGCCCAGGAATGTGATATTAGCCTCTTAATAGACGCCGAAGAATCGTGGATGCAAGACGCCGCGGACCAGCTTTGCGAGCAGATGATGGAAAAGTATAATACTGAAAAAGCTATTGTTTTCAATACTCTTCAGTGTTATAGGTGGGACAGGTTTGAATATTTAAAAGAACAGCACAAACGCGCAAAAGAAAAAGGCTACAAGCTTGGATTGAAAATTGTGCGCGGGGCCTATATGGAAAAGGAGGCGATGCGGGCGTTGGAAAAAGGTTATGCTTCTCCCATTTGTGCAAGTAAGATGGCCACTGACGAAAGTTTCAACGAAATAATGCGGTACATTTTTGAGAATTTGGAGGATATTTCCATTTTTATCGGTACACATAATGAAGCCAGTACCTATCTGGCAATGCAGATGATGGAAGAAAAAGGCATTTCGAAAAATGATAGAAGAGTCTGGTTTGGTCAACTTTATGGAATGAGCGATCATATTACCTTCAATCTCGGCAAGCAAGATTATAATGTCGCAAAGTATATTCCATTTGGCCCCGTAAAGGACGTTATGCCTTACCTTATAAGACGTGCCGAGGAAAATACATCAGTAGCTGGACAGACGAGCAGGGAATTAACACTTCTTAAGAAGGAAAAGCAACGCAGAAAACTTGAATAAATTTTGAAGTTGAAATTTTAAGAAATATAAAATCTATTCAAAATTTGCTTCATATACGGTAGCTACCTCATCGCAATTGGCAACTTTTATCCGGATTGGTTTTTTTTGAATTTTCCCTTCAATTACATATTGTTTACAGGAATCCAACGCGGTATTGCTTTCGGAAAAGATTACATCGCCCGCCGTGAAAAGCTCGGTTATTGAAGTGGTGTCTAAATTATTCCGGTCAAGAAAAACTAATGTGTTTTCAGAAAAAGCGTGTTTTTTTAATCGAATATTTTTTAATGTTCGGGACTCCGGACCATAATCGCAAGACGTTTTTTTTCCGCTAAGAATAAAAACAAGAATCAAAATTCCAACAATAAAACCTCCACCGAAATAGGCGAATCTGTGAATCAACTTCATTTAAAGAAAATAGAAAATTAAAAAATAAGGAGATTGATGTCGCTGTAAGACATATCGAACCAATCGGCTACCGCTTTATTGGTTAAAATCCCGCGGTAAAAGTACAAACCATTTTTTAAACCGTTGTCAAAACGTATTGCATTTTCCAATCCACCGCTTTCGGCAATTTCAAGTATGTAGGGGGTAAAAATATTACTTATTGAAATGGATGCCGTTTTCGGGTAACGCGCAGGAATATTGGGAACGCCGTAATGGATTACCTCATGTTTAATAACCGTTGGCTTATCGTGGCTGGTCATTTCGGTAGTTTCGAAACAACCACCCATATCTACGCAAACATCTATTATAACTGCACCTTTTTTCATGTTTTTCACCATATTTTCGGTAACGATAATGGGGGCGCGGTTATGACCACGAACCGCTCCTATGGCCACATCACAACGCAAAAGGGCTTTCATTAAATTTTTTGGTTGCACCGTAGAGGTGTATAGAATCCTGTTTACGTTGGTCTGAATATTTCGGAGTTTTGTAATGGAGCTATCAAAGACTTTTACGTTAGCACCAAGACCAAGAGCTGATCTTACTGCAAATTCGCCAACGGTTCCGGCGCCTATAACTACAACTTCAATAGGGGGGACCCCGCTAATATTTCCGAAAAGCAAACCGTTTCCTTTTTTTGCGTTTACCATTAACTCTGCGGCAATAAGTACGGAGGCAGTTCCGGCAATCTCGCTTAAAGCCTTTACGGCCGGGTAGCTGTGGTCTTCATCTTTAATAAATTCAAAAGCTAGGGCAGTTATTTTCTTTTTTGAAAGTGCTTCAAAATAAGATTTCTGTCTCGTTTTTAATTGCAGAGCAGATATTAGAACGGTTTTGGGTTTAATATGCTGAAGTTCTTCCAGAGTGGGAGGTTCTACTTTTAAAACCATGGGGCAGCCGAAAACTTTTTTGGTATCACTGGTAAGTTGTGCACCCGCTTCTGAATAATCCTTATCTGAAAATCCGGCCTCATTTCCCGCCCCATTTTCTATCAATACTTTATGGCCATTGCAGACGATGGCGTTTACCGCATCGGGCGTTAAGCAAATCCGTTTTTCTTGATAGTATGCTTCTTTTGGGATACCAATATGCAGTTCGCCTTTTTCTCGAGAAATTTCCAAGGTTTCTTCCTGCGGCAGCAGTTGGGCGTGGGTAAAGGGAGATTTTGGTTTTGTCATTTTTAAGCTAATCTGGCTTGGCTGTTTCAAGTTACGCAATAATTTTCAAACTAAAATGGAGTAAGATTTAGCGGAACAGATCCTTTATTTGCTGCCAAAGCGAGCGCTTTTGCATTAGTTCCTCTTCAAAGGATTCCAGATTGTCTTCCCTGATTTTATTAAAAAGTTTGGCCCGTATTAAATATACGAATGGTATTACCACCATCATAAGGGGTATGAGGTATAAAATTTCCACCTCATCTTGAGCCCTGCTTTGGTTTATGACTCCCCAAAGCTGAAACAAATACATTGCCAATGGCACAATGATGATCCAATGCCACCAATGTTTACAGGTGAAAAACCAGATGAGCAATAAAACAATGGGAATAATTTTTCCTGTTAAAAACCAGGCGTATTGATAAATGGAAGGAAACTTAGTAGTTAAGGTAAAAAGAGAAGTTTCCCAAACTTGAGAATCATTTGGGAAACTTTCATATAAATAATATAAAAAAGGTGTAATTGCTACAATTAAAACTACAATGCCACCTTGAATTAAGCTTTTTTTATCCTTGTCTTGGAGGGGTGACCGTCCAAGGGTCGATTTGTTGTGGGGTTTGCTCATCTTGGATACTTTCTGGGGTACAAGAAGCTACTAATCCGGCTGCAAAAATTGCAAGTGCGATAAAATACTTTGAGTTTTTCATGTTATAAGTTTTTGTGAGGTTAATATGGGTCAAACTTACACGGAAAAAATAAAAGTAGTTTAATTAAGTTAATCGTATATTTACAGGTTGAAATACATTTATTGGGTTTTTAGTCGATAACATTCCTTAAAAAAATGTTAATTTTCAAATAAAAATGCACTTCTACTTTTCAATTGATTTCCTAAACCACTTGGGATTGCATATTGGGGATACTTCGGTTTTTAGTTAGTTTTTTACTTTTTTGCCTTCACATATAATCTGAATGGAGCGATTTATTTGAGGTCGGTCGCCAGGTTCAAATAAAATTTGTGAAACACGTTTGATGCCCAAGTTACATATTTTATTCCACATGTGCTGTGGACCTAAAATAAATCCTTGAGCTGTTGCCAGAGGTTCTTTTTCTTTCCCAGTTCTTCTTCAAAAGTCTGTAGATCATCCCCGGCGAGTGTATTTGCCAGTTTTGCTTTTACCAAATACACCAATGGAATAATAACGAGCATAATAGGGAATAGCCACCATATTTCAACTTCATCAACAAGCCCTACGTCATCATTTATTACGTTGAATAATTGGAAGGCAAACATTCCAATGGGTATCAATATTACATGGTACCACCAATGTTTACATGTTATGAACCATATGATTAATAAAAATAATGGTACAAATTTGCCCATCATTGTCCAAACAGATACATAAACCATTTTATACCATCTAGCTTCATAAGTAAATAAAAAAGTTTCCCACGTTTTGGTTTGTGGGAAACTTGAATATGAATAAAAGATGTACGGGGATGCTGCTATAATTAGCGCAATAATACTACCCGTGACTAGGTACGATGATGTCTGATTTTTTAATCTGTTGGGGTGCTTGTTCATCTTGAATACTTTCTGGACTACAAGAAACGAAGGTTCCAAGTGAAAAAATTGCTACGATAAATAATGTTTTTACAGTTTTCATATTATATATGTTTGTGAGGTTAATATTGGGTCAAACCTACTATGAAAAAAGAAAAACTTTTAAACTAATTTTATACTATATTTATAAGTTTTTTAAGAAAATAACCGTCCTGCTAATTAATTTTTGCGATTTGGGGCAAACGATTAAAAAGATATAAACAAGGGTATTTCAGCGTTGCAATTTTTTATTTCACTGGCATCATTTTTATAGTTCTACTTCCGTTTTTATTTTTCTGAATATTTACCTTATCAGCATTTTCGGGTATTAAAGAGCCAATTTTTTCTGGCCATTCCATGAATATATAATTGTCGCCATCTAAATAATCCTCAAGTCCAATATCGAAAACTTCTACCATATTCTCGATTCTATAAAAATCAAAATGGTAAAGAATATCGGTTTCGGTTTCGTACTCGTTAACAATTGAAAATGTCGGGCTACCTTGGGTTTCTTTAACGCCAAGTAGTTTAATTATTTCATTAATCAATGTAGTTTTTCCCACTCCCATTTCGCCATAAAACAAAAATATTTTTGAGGTTGAAGAGTCTATTATCTGTCTGGCGATTTTAGGTAGATCTTTTTCGGTATAGGTTGCCTCCATTTGTTAAAAAACAGGACGAATATAATAATTTTCTCCAATAAATGTATTATTTAAAGGATAAACTACTTTCTGATTATAAATTTTAGATTCTTTATTTGGGAACTAGCACCGCAAAAGGAATTATCATTTCCTCAAGCGATACACCGCCGTGCTGATAGGTGTTTCGATAGTAACTTACATAGTGGTTGTAGTTATTTGGATATGCAAAAAAGTAATCCCCTTTCGCAAAAATGAAGGAGCTACTCATATTCAGCGTAGGCAGATAAATAGACTTTGGATTTTTGGCGGCGAGCACTTCTTTATCCTCATAGGTAAGGCTTTTTCCTGTTTTGTACCTAAGATTCAGGCTGGTATTTTTGTCGCCGATTACTTTGGAAGGGTTTTTCACATTTATGGTTCCGTGGTCTGTTGTAATAATGAGTTTGAAACCTAAGCGCGCAGCCTGCTGGATTATTTCCAGTAAAGGCGAATTTTTAAACCAACTTTGCGTTAATGACCTGTACGATTTATCATTGGATGCCAATTCCTTTATTACTTCCATTTCCGTTTTTGAATGCGAAAGCATATCTACAAAATTATAGACCACCACCGTTAAATCCTCATCTTTATGGCTTTTGAAATTTTCCACTAATTTTTTGCCCTGTTTAAGGCTCGATATTTTATGATAGCTCCAATCAATATTAAGCCCCAATCGCTTTAATTGTGCCGCCAGGAATTCTTCTTCCTTCATATTTTTACCACCTTCGTCGGTATCATTGAGCCAAAGATCGGGATGCATTTTTTCCATTTCACTGGGCATCAATCCTGAAAATATGGCATTTCGGGCATATTGTGTTGCCGTGGGGAGAATACTGTAATACATATCTTCCGAAACTTTTTTGTAGCTATTGTTTACAATAGGCTCAAAAGCTTTCCATTGGTCAAAACGAAGATTGTCCACCACGATCAATAATGTTGATTGGCCCTCATTCAATTCCGGCGCGACTTTATCTTTAAACAAGGTGTGCGACATCGTTGGAGCTTCCTCATTATTTGTAAACCACTGCGGATAATTTTTATCAATGAATTTGAAAAACTGGTTATTGGCTTCTGTTTTTTGGGATTCCAAAATTTCAAACATTCCGGAATCCTCAATATTTTCAAGTTCAAGTTCCCAATAGACTAATTTTTGGTACAATTCTTTCCACTCTTCCAAACTATTCACCATAGAAAGATCCATCGCAATTTTTCGGAATTCCTGCTGATAATTTGACGTTGTTTTCTCCGAAACCAACCTGGAATGGTCAAGGTTTTTTTTGAGGCTCAACAATATCTGGTTCGGGTTGACAGGTTTTATAAGATAATCGGCGATTTTAGACCCTATAGCTTCCTCCATTATGTATTCTTCCTCACTCTTGGTGATCATAACAACGGGAATGGATGCTTGCTGTTCCTTAATTTCCGCAAGGGTTTCAAGGCCGCTGAGTCCGGGCATGTTTTCGTCCAAAAATACAATATCGAACGTATTTTTCTTAATCTCCTCCAATGCCTCAGACCCGCTCTGTGCAGTAGTTACTTTATAATTTTTATTCTCTAAAAAAAGAATATGCGGTTTCAGCAAATCTATCTCATCATCTACCCAAAGTACCTTTATGTCGCTCATATATATGTATATTTGTTTCAGTATTTATATTCGAAAATATCCGAATATGGTGCCCAAAAATAATCCTGAATTATCTCAAAAAATTTTTGCAGCTATTAATTTAAAGTTAAAGTTTGAAAACGAATCCCAAGCTCAAAATTATAAACGACCCTATCTACGGTTTTATTACTATTCCCGGCAGATTGCCCTTCCAGCTGGTAGAACATAAATACTTTCAACGGCTTCGGCGGGTCTCGCAAATGGGGCTTTCATATCTTGTTTTTCCCGGCGCCCACCACACCCGTTTCCACCATGCGCTCGGTGCCATGTTTTTAATGCAAAAGGCCGTGCAGACACTTCGTTATAAAGGCGTTGCTATTTCTGAAAAGGAGGAAGAGGCATTATATATTTCCATTCTACTGCACGACATTGGTCACGGTCCCTTCAGCCATGCAATGGAAAACAGTATTGTTGAAAACGTGGGCCATGAACAGATTTCGTTGTTTTTTATGGAAGCATTAAATACTGAATTTAATGGTGAATTGAGTTTGGCGATTGAAATTTTCGAGAACAATTATTCCAGAAAGTTTTTGCACCAGCTTGTTTCAGGGCAACTGGATATGGACAGGCTTGACTATCTGCGCCGCGACAGTTTTTATACGGGCGTTTCCGAAGGGAATATAAACTCACAGCGCCTTATCGCCATGCTGAATGTGAATAACGACGAATTGGTTGTTGAATACAAAGGAATCTATTCCGTTGAGAAATTTATTATCGCCCGCCGGCTAATGTATTGGCAAGTTTATCTGCATAAAACCGGGATTGTTGCCGAACAGTTATTGTTGCGGGTGCTAAAACGCGCGAAACAACTTTCAAAAAAAGGGGCCGATCTGCCAGCAAGCCAATCACTTTCCTATTTTCTGAAAAATAATATTTCAATTGAAAACTTTTCAGGTGAAGTGCTCGATACTTTTTCAAGATTGGATGACACCGATATTATTTCGGCAATGAAAGCTTGGGTGCATGAAGAAGATTTCGTTTTGAAAAATCTTTCAAAAATGATTTTGAACCGCAACTTGCTGAAAATAAAGGTGAAAAATCAGCCGTTTTCTGAAGAAAGATTACTTCAGAAAAAAAGGAAATTAATAGAAAAACACAACCTTTCGGAAGAGGAGGCATCTTATTTTGTGTTTGCTGGCAATATGGAAAACCAGGCGTATAGAATGGATAGGGACAACATAAATCTCCTAACAAAAAACGGAAAAATGGTTGACGTAGCCATTGCCAGCGACCAACTTAACCTGGAGGCACTTTCAAAAACGGTCATCAAGTATTATATGTGCTATCCAAAAAACACTCCCGATAGCTATCGGGGCTAAATCCTTTTTTTCTATTTTTGCAAGCATGAAAACCAATAACCGAAACAATTTTACATTCTATAAAACTTTTATTGGATCGTTTGCCAATTGCTTCGAAGTATTGATTAAATCCTATCCATGAAATTTACCGCCGCCCAAATAGCAGGAATTTTAAACGGAACGGTTGAAGGCGACGAAGGCGTTGAAGTATCCCAACTTGCAAAGATAGAAGAAGGCAGCGAAGGTAGCCTCACTTTCTTGGCAAACCCGAAATATACTCCTTATATATATTCCACCAAAGCGTCCATTACTATTGTAAATAAAGACTTTGTTGCAGAAAACAATATCGATACCACTCTAATTCGGGTGGATAATGCATACAAGGCATTTTCACAATTGCTGGAATATTACAATCAGGTAAAAATGAATAAAACGGGCATTGAAAAACCCGTTTTTATATCAGAATCGGCAACTTACGGTGATAATATTTACATTGGAGCTTTCGCTTACATCGGTGAAAATGTGAAAATTGGAAATAATGTAAAGATTTACCCCAATGTCTATTTGGGTGATAACGTGACCATTGGCGACAATGCCATTATTTTTACAGGAGCGAAGCTTTATTCTGAAACCATAATAGGCCACAACTGCGTTATACATAGCGGAGTTGTAATTGGTGCCGATGGTTTCGGGTTCACCCCAAACGAAGAAGGAGAGTATAATAAAGTACCACAAACCGGAAATGTGGTCATCGAAGACTTTGTGGATATTGGAGCCGGCACCACGATTGATAGGGCAACTTTAGGTTCTACCGTAATTAAAAAAGGTGTTAAATTGGACAACCAAATACAAATTGCTCATAATGTAATTATCGGGGAAAACACCGTAATTGCGGCCCAGACCGGCATTGCCGGATCTTCAAAAATTGGTAAAAATTGTATGATTGGCGGCCAAGTAGGAATTGCCGGCCATATAACCATCGGCAATAATGTGAAAATTCAGGCCCAAAGCGGAATAGGTAGAAACGTGAAGGATAATGAAACGCTACAAGGTTCTCCCGCATTGAATTACGGCGATTTCAACAAGAGTTATGTACACTTTAAAAACCTTCCGAAAATAATGGAAAGGTTCAATATTTTCGAAAAAAAAATTGACAATGAATGAGAACATGGTAAAACAGCGCACCATTGCCAAGGATATCTCCTTAACCGGCGTAGGGTTGCACACTGGAAAACAGGTGACCATAACCTTTAAGCCAGCTCCAGAAAATCACGGCTATACCTTTGTGCGTACCGATTTGGAAGGGCAGCCTACAATCGAGGCAGATGCCAATTTTGTGGTAAACACCCAACGCGGTACCAATCTTGAAAAAAGGGGAGTGCGCATTCAAACCTCAGAGCACGTATTAGCTGCATTGGTTGGTTTGGAAGTTGATAATTGTATTATAGAATTAAATGCCTCAGAGCCGCCCATTATGGATGGTTCTTCCAAATTTTTTGTTGAAGCGGTAGAAAAGGCGGGTATTGTTGAACAGGATGCCGCAAGGGAAGAATATGTTGTAAAGGAGGTTATTTCGTATGTAGATGAAGAATCCGGCAGCGAAATAATCGTGATGCCGGCAGATGAATACCAAATAACCACCATGGTCGATTTTGGTACTAAAGTGCTGGGAACACAGAATGCCTCGCTTAAGCATATTTCCGATTTTAAGGAAGAAATAGCCGATGCACGGACCTTTAGTTTTCTTCACGAAATTGAAATGCTTCTGGAAAACGGCCTTATTAAAGGTGGCGATCTAAACAACGCTATCGTTTACGTTGATAAGGAATTGTCCCCAAGTACAATGGAAAAGCTACGTACGGCCTTCGGAAAGGAAAGTATTTCCGTTAAGCCTAATGGCATTTTGGACAATCTAACATTGCATTATCCAAATGAGGCCGCGAGACACAAATTGTTGGATGTTGTGGGAGATTTGGCCTTGGTGGGCATGCGCATAAAAGGGAAGGTAATTGCCAATAAACCCGGGCATCACGTAAATACACAATTCGCTAAAAAGCTTTCGAAGATTATAAAACTTGAAAGTAGAAATAAAATCCCAAAATTCGACATCAACCAAACTCCCGTAAAAGATGTAAACGAAATAATGGCGATGCTTCCGCACCGTCCTCCGTTTTTGCTGGTAGATAAAATTATGGAGATGACCGAAACGGGCGTGGTAGGCCTTAAAAACGTAACGATGAATGAGCCGTTTTTCGTGGGTCACTTCCCTGGAGCACCAGTAATGCCGGGAGTTTTAATCGTGGAGGCAATGGCACAGACGGGTGGAATTTTGGCATTGAGTACCGTTCCGGATCCTGAAAACTACCTTACGTTTTTTATGAAAATAAATAATGTAAAATTTAAGCAACAGGTAAATCCCGGAGACACCCTAATTTTTAAGTTGGAATTAATATCACCAATCCGCCGAGGAATAGTGCATATGCAGGGTAACGCCTATGCAAACGACAAACTCGTGACGGAAGCCGAATTGATGGCCCAAATGGTAAAAACAAAAAATTTATGAACCAACCCCTTGCATACGTCCATCCGGGCGCAAAAATCGCAAAAAACGTAGTTATAGAACCTTTTACAACCATTCATAATAATGTTGTGATCGGGGAAGGAACTTGGATTGGCAGCAACGTTACAATAATGGAAGGTGCTCGAATCGGCAAGAATTGCAACATTTTTCCCGGAGCGGTTATCTCTGCCATTCCTCAGGATTTAAAGTTTAAGGATGAAGATACCACCGCCGAAATTGGCGATGGGACCACAATACGTGAATACGTAACCATAAACCGCGGAACCGTTGACCGCGGCAAAACCGTTATCGGAAAAAACTGCTGGATTATGGCCTATTGCCACATTGCACACGACTGCATTGTGGGCGACAATTGTATATTTTCCAACAACAGTACTTTGGCGGGCCATATTACGGTTGGCGATTATGTGGTTTTGGCGGGAATGACAGCTGTTCATCAATTCTGTATGATTGGCAACCATGCGTTTGTAACCGGAGGTTCCTTGGTGCGAAAAGACGTGCCTCCATTCGTAAAGGCAGCTCGCGAGCCGCTCAGTTATGTTGGAATAAATTCAATAGGTTTGCGCCGAAGAGGTTTTTCTTCCGATAAAATCACAGAGATCCAGAACATCTTTCGAATTTTATATCAAAAAAACTACAATACTTCCCAAGCTTCCGAAATTATTGAAGCCGAAATGGAAGCAACTCCGGAACGCGATGAAATACTTCAATTCATAAAAAATTCAAAAAGAGGGATTATGAAAGGTTATTTCAATTCAAATTAATTGAAGCATCACAATTCAAAAAATTAAAAATTTAATATTTCAAAAAAATAATGGCAACATCATCAGACATACGAAAAGGGCTTTGCATCCGCTATAATAATGACATTTACAAAGTAATTGAATTCCTCCATGTAAAACCGGGGAAGGGACCAGCCTTTGTACGCACCAAATTAAAAAGCGTAACTACCGGAAAAGTAATAGACAACACCTTTTCCGCTGGCCATAAAATTGAGGATGTGCGGGTTGAAACCCATAAATTTCAGTATCTGTATAATGAAGGGGATATTTATCACTTTATGAATACCGATGATTACACCCAAATCCGATTGATGAAAACAATTTTGGACACTCCGGAATTAATGAAAGAAGGCGAAGTTGTTACGGTATTGATAAATACTGAAGATAGTTCACCGCTTTCTGTTGAAATGCCTGCCCACGTGGTTTTGGAAGTAACTTCTACCGAGCCGGGCGTAAAAGGTAATACCGCAACCAACGCAACAAAGCCCGCGATTGTTGAAACGGGCGCTGAAATCAACGTGCCTCTTTTTATAAATGAAGGCGACAAAATTAGGATTGATACCGAAAAGGGTCAATACCAAGAACGGATGAAGGATTAATTCCGAAGAGGAAATAATTTAAAAACCCCAGAAAACTATTCAATGAAATTTTCTTCTCCCCAAACACTTGAAAGCATTGCGCACATAATCGGTTCCGATTATGTGGGTGAAAAAGATTTTCCTGTATTGGGCATGAATGAAATACACGTTGTACGGCCCGGGGACATTGTATTTGTTGACCATCCAAAGTATTACGATAAAGCCCTAAATTCGGATGCCACGGTTGTATTGATTAATAAAAAGGTAGATTGTCCCCAAGGAAAGGCGCTTTTGATTTCTGAGGATCCTTTTCGAGATTTCAATAAACTTACCCAACATTTCCGGCCTTTCAAAAGCTCAAATAGTTCTATTTCTAAATCAGCTGAAATAGGAAAGAATACCGTTATTCAGCCAAATGTTTTTATTGGGAATAACGTGAAAATTGGTTCCAATTGTGTAATCCATTCCAATGTTTGCATTTACGACAATACCATAATCGGCAACAATGTGACCATTCATGCCGGAACGGTGTTGGGCAGTGATGCATTTTACTATAAAAATCGACCGGAAAAATTCGATAAACTTTTAAGCGGTGGCAACGTTGTAATAGAAGACAATGTTGATCTTGGCGCGCTATGCACCGTAGATAAAGGCGTGAGCGCCTCAACAACAATTAGGGAAGGATCTAAACTAGACAATCAGGTTCACGTTGGCCACGACACAATTATTGGCAAAAGATGTTTAATCGCATCACAAGTGGGTATTGCGGGATGCGTTGTAATTGAGGATTTTGTAACCATTTGGGGTCAAGTTGGAATCACAAGTGGCATTACAATTGGCGAAAAAGCCGTAATTTCCGCACAAAGCGGTGTAAGCAAATCCTTGGTGGGCCATAAATCCTATTTTGGAACACCTGCGGACGATTTCAGAAGTAAGTATAAAGAATTGGCATCCATAAAATTGATACCGGAAATAATTAAAAAATTGGACAAATTACAATGAGCAACAAAGCAAAGGAAATAGTTAGAAAATTTTATAAATCCGATATTTTACGGGATGATACCGTTTTAGAGCGTTTTTTCCATCCAGAATTGGTTTTGATTTGGAACAGCGCAAATGGCCTGTCGATAATGAACTATGATGATATTGTGAAATTCTTTTCAGAAATAAAACGCACCTACAATGACCTTCGGATAGAAGTAAGCCATTTGCTTTCAGATGATACACACGTTACCATCCGCTATAAATATTATGTGCGCACTATGGAAAATCCGGACGAGGAGTTGGGCATTGCGCATTTTATTGCAATTTGGGAAGTGAAAGACGAAAAACTTTACCGCGGCTATCAAGTAAGCCAACCGGTTACCGATAAGGATGACACAACGGAATCCTACCATAAAGTTAAGGTTTAATATCCTTTAAAACCGATGGCAAAAGCCGTATCTTTGCGGCCATTCCTAAGAAAATCAAAAAAATATTTATTTGAATAATAAATAAAATTAAACAATAGAAAAAATTTAAAAATGAGCGTTTTAGTAAATAAAAATTCAAAAATAATTGTTCAGGGTTTTACCGGTAGTGAAGGAACCTTTCATGCCGAACAAATGATAGAATATGGCACAAATGTGGTAGGAGGCGTTACACCTGGAAAAGGCGGGCAAAAACATTTGGACAAACCGGTATTTAATACAGTTGAAGAAGCAGTTAAAGAAACCGGCGCCGATACCACCATTATTTTTGTACCGCCCGCATTCGCGGCAGACGCCATTATGGAAGCCGCAAACGCCGGTATCAAGGTTATTATCACTATCACTGAAGGCATTCCTGTTGAGGATATGATTACCGCTGCAGATTATATAAAAGACAAAGATTGCAGATTGATTGGTCCAAACTGTCCGGGCGTTATAACTCCTGGCGAGGCCAAAGTTGGCATAATGCCAGGTTTTGTCTTTAAAAAAGGGAAAGTTGGTATTGTTTCAAAATCTGGAACACTTACCTATGAAGCTGCCGACCAAGTGGTAAAACAAGGTTTGGGAATTACAACTGCAATAGGTATTGGAGGCGATCCAATTATTGGAACCACAACAAAACAAGCTTTGGAAATGCTTATTAATGACGAAGAAAGCGAAGCGGTGGTAATGATTGGAGAAATTGGCGGTCAATTGGAAATTGACGCTGCCAATTGGTACAAAAACAGCGGGATTAAAAAACCAGTAATCGGTTTTATTGCTGGCGAAACGGCTCCAGCGGGACGCACCATGGGGCACGCAGGTGCTATTGTTGGCGGAAGCGAGGATACCGCACAAGCCAAGAAAAAAGTGATGCGCGAATGCGGTATCCACGTTGTTGATTCTCCTGCGGAAATAGGAAAGAAAGTGAAGGAAGTTTTAAGCTAATTGTTCGAAATTATATACAAAAGCCCTGTGAAATTCACGGGGCTTTTTTTATGGAGAACCCGCAACCTTTTGTTATATTTGAATCCCCGCCGTTTCGCGGTTTTTTATTAATAAAATGTCTGGTCGAGCGCAGTCGAGACCTCTTTAGTTAACGAAATTATTTTTATATGAAATTACTCGAAGGAAAAACAGCAATCATCACAGGCGGTAGCCGCGGAATAGGGAAAGGAATCGTGGAAACATTCGCCAATCACGGCGCCAATGTGGCCTTTACCTATAGCTCATCGGCTGAAGCTGCGAATGCTTTGGCAGATGAAGTTTCAAAAAAAGGAATAAAAGCCAAAGCCTATAAAAGTGATGCCGCTTCCTATGATGAATCGCAGAAACTGGCGGAAGAGGTTTTGAAGGATTTTGGCAGCATCGACATTCTTGTGAACAATGCCGGCATTACAAAGGACAACCTTTTGATGCGCATTTCAGAAGAGGATTTCGATAAAGTAATTGAAGTGAATCTAAAATCGGTTTTCAATATGACCAAGGCCGTACAGCGCGCCATGTTGAAACAGCGCAAAGGTTCAATCATAAATATGAGCTCCGTTGTGGGTGTTAAAGGAAACGCCGGACAGACCAACTATGCGGCTTCAAAAGCAGGAATTATTGGTTTTACGAAATCAGTGGCGTTGGAATTGGGTTCCCGCGACATACGTTGCAACGCAATCGCTCCCGGGTTTATCGAAACCGAAATGACCGGAAAACTTGATGAAGCCACCGTACAGGGTTGGCGCGATGCAATTCCGCTGAAACGCGGCGGTTCACCCGAAGATATTGCAAACGCCTGCGTTTTCCTCGCCAGCGACCTTTCTGCGTATGTTACCGGGCAGGTGCTGAATGTTGATGGGGGAATGCTAACTTAAATTTACGATTTACGATTTTAGACTGACGATTTATGAATAAAGTTGAAATTTCAAAGAAAATTTAAATCTACAATCGTAGCTCGTAAATCGTAAATCAAAATGTCTACAGAAACAATTTTTTACATAATCATCGCCGGAGTAATCTCAATTGCTTTGGCGATTTTTATGTATGGTAATAAGTCGAAACAAAAGGGTTCGCTGCGTTGGATTTTTGGGATACTGCGGTTTATAACGCTTTTTTCGATACTGCTTTTAATTATAAATCCAAAATTCAAAAGCGAAACCTATAGCATTGAAAAGCCAAAACTTCCCGTTCTAATTGACAATTCTTCTTCAATAGGGGAGTTGGGCCAAAATAAAAATGTTTCAGAATTAATTCAGACAATAAAAGGGAATACCGAACTCAATGACAAATTTGATGTTTCCTATTATTCCTTCGGAAACGATTTTCGGGAAACCGATTCGCTTTCCTTTTCGGAAAAAAACACCAATATTTCAAAAGCACTTTCTTCCGTTAACGCGCTTTTCAAAAACCAAACGGCTCCTACAATTCTTATAACAGACGGAAACCAAACGTTGGGCAACGATTATGAATTTTCTTCAGTAACTTTCAAAAACCCAATCTACCCGGTAATCCTCGGCGATTCCATAAAATATACCGACCTAAAAATAGAACAGCTCAATACCAATAGGTATGCTTTTTTGAAAAACCAATTTCCGATAGAAGTTATTTTAACCTATAGCGGAAATACTTCTGTGAATACTGAATTCATTGTAAATCAAGGCAATGCCACGGTTTATCGAAACAAGGTTTCTTTTTCTGAAAACGAAACTTCAAAAACGTTGAATTTCACCCTTCCCGCTAACAGCGTTGGGCTTCAAAAATATACCGCGCAAATTCTTCCGCTTGCGGATGAAAAAAACAAAACCAACAACAACAAGCAATTCGCTGTGGAAGTAATAGACCAGGCCACGAACGTTTTGGTGGTAAGCGAAATTGTACACCCTGATTTGGGCGCGCTGCAAAAGGCGATAACCAGCAATGAACAGCGAAGTATCACTTTCAAAAAACCTTCGGAAGCGGAAGCGTTATTGAACGATTATCAATTGATTGTCCTCTATCAGCCAGATAGAAGTTTCAGCGATGTTTTCTCCGAAATTGATAAGCTTAAAAAAAATACGTTCGTTATAACGGGATTGGAAACCGATTGGAATTTTTTGAATTCCGTCCAAAATAATTTCGAAAAAGAAATCACCCAACAGACCGAAGATGTGCAAGGAATTCTGAACAGTGGTTACGGCACTTTTGCGGTGGAAGATATTGGTTTTACGAACTATCCCCCACTGCACACGCTATTTGGTGGCCTCAGCGTTACCGTGCCGCACGAGGTTATGTTGGAGCAATCCATTAACGGTATTGCCTCGGGCACTCCGATGCTTGCCACAATAGAAATCAACGGGAAACGCGATGCAATTTGGGACGGCGAGGGATTTTGGCGATGGCGCGCAAGTGCATTTCTTCAAAATGAATCCTTTCAGCAATTTGATGATTTTATAGGAAATTTGGTACAGTATCTCGCTTCAAACAAGCGTCGAAGCAGGTTGGAGGTTCAGGCCGAAAGCTTCTATTACAACAACAATTCCATCAAGATTGATGCCCAGTATTTTGACAAAAATTTTGTTTTCGACCCTCGGGCGTCCCTGAATATTTCGGTTACCGAAAATGAAACCAATAAGCAAACTGTTTTTCCGCTATTACTAAAAAACAATTTCTATGAAGTGGACCTGAATAGCCTTCCCGCGGGAAATTATAATTACACCGTTTCCGTGAGCGACGAGGCAATTGAGCGTAGCGGAAGTTTCACTATTTTGGACTTTAATGTGGAACAGCAATTTTTGAATGCGGATGTGGCAAAATTAAAACGTGTTGCGAAAAAAACAAATGGCAAAATCTATTTTGTAACCGAAAGCGATGCGTTGCTTAAAGCTTTAGTTGAAGACAAGAACTATCAAAACATACAACGAAGCGAGGAAAAATTGATACCTTTGATTGATTGGAAATATCTGCTCGGCCTTATAGTTCTAGCCCTTGCCGCCGAGTGGTTCATCAGAAAATACAATGGACTTATATAACAACAACCAAAACCGACTTAAAATGGAACGACTGCCAAAATTGACCATCCCAGTAATTATTGGGATTATACTGCTGATAATTATAATGTTCAAATCCTTTGTAAAGATTGGCTCCGGAGAGGCCGGGGTGCTTTACAAACTTTCCAGTGGGGTAGTAACCGACGAGCCGCCTTTGGGCGAAGGTTTGCACTTTATCCTTCCGTGGAATGATGTCATTATATATGAAGTGCGCCAACAGGAACTTTTTGAGCAAATGAAGGTGCTTTCTTCCAATGGACTTGAAATACAGATTGACGCTTCCGCTTGGTACGTTCCCGTTTATAAGGATTTAGGAAAATTGCACCAAACACGGGGTGCAGATTATTTACAACGTGTAATCCAACCTGCAATAAGAAGTGCGGCCAGAAGTGTTGTTGGCCGTTATACGCCAGAGCAACTTTATAGCAGTAAGCGCGATGCCATACAGGACGAAATATTTCACGAATTGAAAAAAATATTGGATAATCAATATGTTCAGCTCAATGAAGTTTTGGTGCGCGATGTTACCTTGCCAAACACCATAAAAGAAGCTATCGAGCGAAAATTGAAGCAGGAGCAGGAATCATTGGAATATGAATTTAGATTGGTTACGGCAGAAAAAGAAGCCGAAAAAGTTCGTATCGAAGCCCAAGGAAAGGCGGATGCAAACAAGATTTTGAGCGCCTCATTAACCGATAAAATTCTGCAGGATAAAGGGATAGATGCTACTCTCGAGCTTGCAAAATCGCCAAATTCTAAAGTAGTGATAGTGGGTTCTGGCGATAGTGGATTGCCTTTGATTTTGGGGAATAATTAAAGTGTAGCAAGCACAAATTAATACTTTAAAAAAACCTTCAGCTATGGAAGGTTTTTTTATTAGTAAAAAGTCAGTCTTACAAAATCTGTTTTTATCCTCCTTAGACTTTGTTAGCGCCCATTAGCGGTAACATATAAAACTACTTCCGCTTCCAAAGTCTAAAAATGAAGTAAGCCGAAACTGATGCAATCCCAATAAGAATGGACGCTCCCATAACATTTCCGTAGATAACATAACCTGTGGCGAAAAGAGAGGTATAAACAAAAACAATCCCCAAAAGCATCGAGGCAAGGTCAATGGTAAACACATCGTGGCTTTGCTGTAAGCTAATATTCGCTTTGGCGGCAACTTTTTTAAAGTTTTTCCAGCCGTTGCCATAGGGCGTAATTGCATTGTAAAAATTTGCCAACGTTTTGGTATCCGTAGGGCGGGTGAGGAGGGTTACCGCAATCCAACTCACCGTTGTAATAGCAACACCGATTACCAGTTTTTCATAGGGTTCCAGACCCATTTCCACAAAATTGAAAACAATCGCCACGATAAACGAAACCGCCATTCCGGTAATTTCGCTATACGCATTCACGCGCCACCAAAACCATCTCAAAATAAAAATCAGTCCCGTACCGGCTCCAATCTGTAATAAAATTGCAAAAGTTTCCAAAGCACTGCTCAAAACCAAGGCAAGTAAAGCCGAAAATGCCATCAACAAAACCGTGGATATTTGCCCAACGCCCACCAATTCCTTTTCCGAAGCTTCGGGTTTTATAAAGCGCTTGTAAAAATCCAATGAAATATAGGAAGAACCCCAATTGAGATGCGTGGAAATGGTACTCATAAAAGCAGCAATCAAAGAAGCGACCACTAATCCTAGCAAACCTGCGGGAAGTTTCGTAAGCATTGCGGAATAGCCCAGGTCATGCCCCAAAACCGCATTCGGAAATTGTGATTGTATGTCAGAAAGCTGCGGATATACAACTAACGAGGCAAACGCAATCAAAATCCAAGGCCACGGGCGCAGCGCATAATGCATAATATTAAAAAGTAGGGTCGCGCCAATGGCATTCTTTTCATCTTTTGCGGAAAGCATCCGTTGCGCAATATAGCCGCCGCCACCGGGTTCCGCTCCAGGATACCACACGCTCCACCATTGCACCGCGATAGGGATTATTAAAAGAACGAGCAATGTATTGGTATCGCCAAAATCTGGTAGAAAATTTAATTTATCGGAAACGTTTTCATTTGCCAAAAGATTCTGCAATCCGCCCACTTCGGGAAGATTTACAATGTAATAGGCCGCCCAGACTGAACCAATCATTGCAATAATAAACTGAAGAAAATCTGTAAAAATAACACCCCGTAATCCCCCGATTGAACTGTAAATTACAGTTACGATTGAAGCATACAGTACACATTCCCAAGGATCAAGATTAAAAAGAACCCCACCAATCTTGATTGCCGCCAAACACACGGAAGCCATAATCATTACATTAAAAAATACGCCCAAATAAAGTGCCCGAAACCCACGTAGAAAAGCCGCTGGTTTTCCACTATAGCGCATTTCATAAAACTGGAGATCAGTTAAAACCTTACTTCTGCGCCAAAGCTTGGCGTACACAAAAACGGTCAACATCCCGGTAATCAAAAACGTCCACCAGACCCAGTTTCCGGAAACGCCGTTTTGCCTAACAATATCGGTAACCAAATTCGGCGTATCGGCCGAAAATGTTGTGGCAACCATCGAAATACCGAGTAGCCACCAAGGCATATTTCGTCCGGAAAGGAAAAATTCCTGTGTATTTTTTCCGGATTTTTTCGCTACAAGAATTCCAATGATCAAAAAAATAACAAAAAAAGAAATAATAAGAATCCAGTCAAGCGTGGCTAAATGCATAGAAGTTTAGGTTTTACGGTTGTTTCCGATTGTTGGGTTAAAGTAAAGAATTAGATCAATAAATTAATAAATCGTTAAATTTAATATCCACAGTTTTTTAAACATTCTTTTTGTTTAGATTTGCCATCACAATTATGAACAAAACAGTTTTACATCACCACCATATTATTTTCCACGCTCACGCGAGGTGATATGGCTTTTGTAGAACTTTACAATATCCAAAACCCGTTTGAGCAATCAAACGGGTTTTTTTATTCCTATTACTCAAGTAATTATTCAACCAAAAAGTTTTCAAGATGAAAAAATTAAAAATTGCGGTACAAAAATCGGGACGACTACACGATGAATCGCTTGCATTATTAAAGGATTGTGGAATTTACATAGATAACGGGCGTGACCAATTGAAAGCTCCTTCCACAAATTTTCCGTTGGAAATCTATTATTTACGCAATGGCGATATTCCCCAATATTTGAAGGATGGCGTTGTAGATTGTGCAATTATTGGCGAAAATCTTTTGGTGGAAAAGGGCGAGGGAATCACAATTGCAGGCCGATTGGGATTTTCAAAATGCAGGGTTTCGTTGGCAGTTTCTAAATTTTTTGAATACGATTCTATAAAAGATTTGAATGGTAAAAGAATCGCAACAAGTTATCCCGAAACGACTCAAAACTATTTAAACCAACAAGGGATAGAAGCAGAACTTCACATCATTAATGGAAGTGTGGAAATTGCCCCAAATATAGGTTTGGCAGACGCAATCTGCGATATTGTGAGCAGTGGCAGCACGCTATTTAAAAACAATTTAAAGGAAGTGGAAGTTATTATGAAAAGCGAAGCGGTTTTGGCCGTTTCACCCAGCATTTCAGAAAACGTAAATAAAATCCTCGACAAACTTCGCTTTCGGATTCAATCTGTACTGCAGGGCCGCGATTCGCGATATGTTCTTTTAAATGCGCCCAATGAAAAAATAGAAGAAATCATAAAAATCCTTCCCGGAATGAAAAGCCCCACTGTGCTTCCGCTTGCTGAAGAAGGTTGGAGCAGCATCCATTCCGTAGTAAACCGAGATACTTTTTGGGAAGTGATTGAGGAGTTGAAAACAGCCGGCGCGGAAGGAATTTTGGTTTGCCCTATTGAGAAAATGATTGCTTGAAACTAGTGATAAGCGAAGAGCGAAAAGGAAATAAAAGCAAAAAATTCAAATCAGAAATCTTAGCTTTAAGCTTAGCGCTTTCTACTCTAAACTTAAAAAAATGAACAAAATATACAATCCAAAACCTGAAACTTGGGCTGAACTTTTAAAACGTCCAACGCAATCCATTGCCGATATTGAAGCAACCGTAAACGAAATATTTTCAGAAATAAAATCAAAAGGTGATTTAGCGGTAAAAAAATACACCCAACTTTTTGATGGAATTTTAATTGATGAATTTTTGGTTTCGAAAGAGGAAATAGACGCTGCGGAAAAAGAAGTTTCAAACGAATTGAAAGACGCCATAAATATGGCAAAAGCAAACGTTGAAAAATTTCACAGCGCACAAAAAACCGAAAGAATAACCGTTGAAACCACTGAAGGTGTAATTTGTTGGCAAGAAAAACGCGTTATTCAAAAAGTGGGACTTTATATTCCCGGAGGTTCTGCACCACTTTTTTCAACGGTTTTGATGTTGGCTGTTCCTGCAACTCTTGCTGGTTGCAAAGAAATTATTCTTTGTACACCACCCGATAAAACTGGCAAAATCAATCCAGCAATTTTATACACGGCAAATCTTTGCGGAGTGACTAAAATTTTTAAAATTGGCGGAATTCAGGCTATTGGTGCAATGACTTTTAGTACTGAAAGCGTCCCTTCAGTTTATAAAATTTTTGGACCTGGAAACCAATTTGTGACAGTAGCGAAGCAAATAGCTACCAAACAGGGCGTTGCAATTGATATGCCCGCCGGACCTTCGGAATTGTTGGTTTTTGCCGATGAAACTGCAAATGCTTCTTTTGTAGCTTCAGATTTGTTGTCGCAAGCGGAACACGGTGCAGATAGTCAAGTGATATTTGTAACAACTTCAGAAAAGCTTTTAAGTTTAGTTGAAAAGGAAGTTGAAAAACAAATTAAGTTACTTCCACGAAAATCTATCGCTTCGAAAGCTATTGACAATTCAAAACTTATTTTGGTTTCGACTATTTCCGAAGCAATCGATCTTATCAATGAATATGCGCCGGAACACTTTATCGTAGTTTCAAAAGATGAAGATTTTTTCGTTGAAAACATCCAAAATGCAGGTTCGGTTTTTATCGGTAATTATACTCCCGAAAGTGCTGGGGATTATGCTTCGGGCACGAATCACACGTTGCCAACCAACGGTTATGCGAAGCAATATAGCGGCGTGAATTTGGACAGTTTTATGAAAAGCATGACGTTTCAGAAAATTTCTGAAGAAGGAATTCAAAATATTGGAAAAGCAATAGAAATAATGGCAGAAGTCGAAGGTTTGCAAGCGCACAAAAATGCCGTTACTTTAAGATTGGAAAGTTTAAAACAATGTCAGGTTGAGCGCAGTCGAAACCTTAATTAGTACGAATATGAAATTTGATATAAAACAATTTATCCGTCCAAACGTCGCCAAAATGAAGCCATACAGTTCCGCACGGGATGAGTTTAAGGATTTTGAAAGTGAAATGATTTTTCTCGACGCGAACGAAAACCCTTTTAAAACGGACGTTAACCGCTATCCCGATCCGCAACAGCGAAAACTGAAAGGAATCCTTTCAAAACAAAAAAATATTCCGGTTAATCAAATTTTATTGGGAAACGGTAGCGATGAAGTGCTCGATTTAATTTTTAGGGCTTTTTGCGAACCCGCCAAAGACAACATAATTACGTTACCGCCAACCTACGGAATGTATAGCGTTTTGGCCAATTTGAACAATATTGAAAATAGGGAAGTGTTGCTAGATTCAGATTTTCAGCCAGATTTGGATGAAATTTTAAGAAGCGTAGATACTTGCACAAGACTTTTATTTTTATGCTCTCCCAACAATCCAACGGGCAATTTAATTTCTTCAGAAATCATTTTGAAATTACTGAAAAGTTTCAATGGTTTAGTAGTAATTGATGAAGCGTATGTAGATTTTACAAGCGAAGAAAGTTGGATTTCGAAATTGGATGAATTTCCAAATTTAATAGTTACGCAAACACTTTCAAAAGCATACGGTTTGGCAGGAATTCGACTTGGAGTTTGTTATGCTTCCACAGAAATAATTTCGGTTTTGAACAAAATAAAACCTCCGTATAATATCAATGAATTGACGCAACAAAGAGCTATTGAACAACTTCAGAATATTGAAAAAGTGAAAATTGATGTTGCTTCATTAAATGAACAAAAGAGTAAATTACTTAAAGCTTTGCTTCAATTTAATTTTATTAAAAAGATATATCCAACCGATGCTAATTTTATTCTCATAAAAGTAAATAATGCCGAAAACCGCTACGCACAATTACTTGAAAAAGGAATTGTGGTTCGGAACAGAAGCGCGCAACCACTTTGCAAAAATACACTTCGTATAACCATTGGAACACCTTCAGAAAACGAAAAATTAATTACCATTTTAAAAGAACTATAAAAATGAAAAAACGCGTATTGTTTATAGACCGCGATGGCACCATCATAAAAGAAACTGTGGATGAACAGATTGATGCTTTCGATAAAATGATTTTTTACCCGAAAGTTTTCACTTATCTCGGGAAAATCGCCGCGGAATTGGATTTTGAATTGGTGATGATAACGAACCAAGATGGTTTGGGAACAGATTCTTTTCCCGAGGAAACTTTTTGGCCCGTGCATAATTTCATAGTGAAATCCTTTGAAAACGAAGACGTTGTTTTTGAAAAAGTGTTTATTGACAAAACATTTCCAAATGAAAATGCAGATACCCGAAAACCTGGAACCGGCTTGCTGAAAGATTATTTTTCGGCCGACTACGATTTGGAAAATTCTTTTGTGATAGGGGATAGGCTGACCGATATGGAACTGGCCAAAAATCTAGGTTCCAAAGGAATTTTTATCAACGATGATACAAATTTGGGAACCTCGGAAATCTCTTTGAAAGCCGAAGAACTTCAGCGGTACATCGCTTTGGAAACGAACGATTGGCAGAAAATATATGAGTTTTTAAAACTAAAAAAGCGCGTTTCGGAAATTCATAGAAAAACAAATGAAACCGATATATCAATAAAATTGAATTTAGATGGAACTGGAAAAAGCACTATAAATACAGGGATTGCCTTCTTTGATCATATGCTCGATCAATTAGCACGCCACGGCCAAATGGATTTGGAAATCACCGTAAAAGGCGATTTGGAAGTGGACGAGCATCACACCATTGAAGACACGGCAATTGCGTTGGGCGAAGTTTTCAATAAAGCCTTGGGCGATAAATTAGGAATGGAACGCTACGGCTTCTGTTTGCCGATGGATGATTGTTTGGCGCAAGTTGCGATTGATTTCGGTGGACGCAATTGGCTGGTTTGGGATGCAGATTTCAAACGCGAAATGATTGGAAAAATGCCAACGGAAATGTTTCACCATTTCTTTAAAAGCTTTACCGATGGCGCGAAAGCAAACCTCAACATTAAAGCTGAAGGCGCCAATGAACACCACAAAATAGAAGCAATTTTTAAGGCTTTTGCAAAAGCGATGAAAATGGCGATAAAACGCGATGCTGAAAAAATGATTTTACCATCAACAAAAGGAATGTTGTAAGTTGGAATTGCGAAATACCAAGTACGAAATACGAGCGACAAATTGAAGTGTGAGGTTTGAGCGACGAACGACGAGAGGTGAAATTCGAAGTGGAAAATATGTATTTAGAAATATGAAAATAGTGATTATTAATTACGGCGCGGGAAATATACAGAGCATCAAATTTGCTTTTAAAAGATTGGGAGTGGACGCTATTTTGACAGATAGCGAGACTGAAATCCGCGCTGCAGATAAAGTGATTTTTCCCGGTGTGGGCGAGGCGAGTAGCGCGATGCAAAAGCTGAAAGCTTCGGGTTTGGATAAAGTAATTCCCACTTTGAAACAGCCCGTATTGGGAATTTGTTTGGGAATGCAACTGCTTTGTAATAATTCCGAAGAAGGAAATACGAAGGGTTTGGGAGTTTTTGATGTGGATGTTGTAGGGTTTTCAAACAATGTAAAAGTTCCACAAATTGGTTGGAATCAGATTTCAGATTTAAAAACGGCTCTTTTCAAAGACATTTCAGAAAATGAATTTATGTATTTGGTTCACAGTTTTTATGCGCCTTTATGTAAAGAAACCATTGCAATCAGCGAATACGGAATCCATTATTCATCGGCTTTGCAAAAGGATAATTTTTACGGTGTTCAATTTCATCCCGAAAAAAGCAGCACAGCAGGCGAACAAATTTTGAAAAACTTTTTAAGTCTCAAATCTCAATACTAATATCTCAAATCTAAAAATGCGAATAATACCAGCAATAGACATCATCGACGGAAAATGTGTAAGACTTTCAAAAGGCGATTACAACACCAAAAAGATTTATAATGAAAATCCGATAGAGGTTGCGAAACAATTTGAAGCCCACGGAATTCAATATTTGCACTTGGTGGATTTGGATGGGGCGAAAAGCAAACATATTGTAAACCATAAAATTTTGGAAGAAATCGCATCGCAAACTTCTTTAAAAATAGATTTTGGAGGTGGATTAAAAGCGGATGAAGATTTGAGGGTTGCTTTTGAATGTGGCGCAAACCAAATCACCGGAGGAAGTATCGCCGTTAAAAATCCTGATATTTTTAAAAGTTGGTTAGAAAAATTCGGAAGTGAAAAAATTATTTTGGGAGCCGATGCAAAAGATGAAAAAGTCGCAATAAGTGGTTGGACGGAAGATTCACATGAAGCTCTCATTCCTTTTATACAGAAATATTTACAGGAAGGTATTAGCTATGTTATCTGCACAGACATCAGTAAAGATGGAATGCTACAAGGCCCATCGTTTGATTTGTACAAAAAAATACTTTCGAAGGTTGAAAATGTAAAATTGATTGCTTCCGGTGGAATTTCCACTTTTGAAGAACTACCAAAGCTTGCTGAGTTGGGATGCGAAGGAACAATAATTGGAAAAGCCATTTATGAAAACAGAATCAGTTTAAAACAACTTGAAAATTTCATTCTAAATGCTAACTAAACGAATTATACCTTGCCTAGACATCAAAAACGGAAGAACCGTAAAAGGAATTAATTTTCTCGATTTGCGCGATGCCGGAGATCCTGTGGAATTGGCAAAATTCTATTCCGAAAACGGAGCGGATGAACTTGTTTTTCTTGATATTTCTGCCACTGAGGAACGCAGGAAAACTTTGGCAGACTTAGTTTTAAAAGTAGCAGAAACTATAAATATTCCCTTTACGGTTGGTGGTGGAATTTCTTCCGTGGAAGACGTTGAAATTCTTTTAAATAATGGCGCCGACAAAGTTTCCGTGAATTCTTCCGCAGTTAAAAATCCACAGTTGATCAATGAGTTGGCTTCAAGATTTGGTTCTCAATGTATTGTTGTTGCAATTGATGCTAAAATGATTGACGGCAATTGGAAAGTCCATTTAATGGGAGGAAAAGTTGCAACAGATTTAGAATTATTTGCTTGGGCAAAAGAAGTCGAAAACAGAGGCGCGGGAGAAATCCTTTTCACTTCAATGAATCATGACGGAACAAAAAATGGGTTTGCAAATGAAGCTTTGGCTAAACTTTCTTCCGAATTGAATATACCTATAATCGCTTCGGGCGGTGCGGGAAATATTCAGCATTTTACTGATACTTTTATTGAGGGAAAGGCTGATGCTGCTTTGGCCGCGAGCGTATTTCACTTTAAGGAAATTACGATATCAGATTTAAAAAATGAATTGGTAAATCAAGGAATAGCTGTTCGAATTACGAGCGATTAGCGATGAGCGAAGAGGATTTAGAGGTGAAAGAAAATTATAATTATTAAAATATACAAAGATGACAATAGATTTTGAAAAATATGACGATGGACTGGTTCCGGCGATAATTCAGGATTATTCCACTAATAAAGTATTGATGTTGGGGTACATGAGCGAAGAAGCGTTTTTGAAAACAAATGAGTTGAAAAAGATCACATTTTTTAGCAGGAGCAAAAAAAGGCTTTGGACAAAAGGAGAGGAGAGCGGTAATTTTTTGGAATTGGTTTCCTTTGCCGTGGACTGTGATAATGATGCGCTTTTGGTAAAAGTGAATCCTGTAGGGCCGGTTTGCCACAAAGGCACTGATACTTGTTGGCAGGAAGAAAATACTTCGAGTTTTGGGTTTCTTTCAGAATTGGAAAAAATTATTCAAAATAGAAAAGAGGATTCACAAAATGCGGATTCCTATGTTTCGTCACTTTTCAGAAAAGGCATTAATAAAATAGCACAAAAAGTAGGAGAGGAGGCAGTTGAAGTTGTTATTGAAGCCAAGGACAATAACAACGAACTTTTTCTAAATGAAAGCGCCGATCTACTTTTTCATTATATGATTTTGCTGCAAGCAAAGGGTTTCACATTAAAAGATGTAGAAGAATTACTTTTTAAAAGGCACGCTTCAGCTTAACATTTAATTGTAATCGATGGCTAAAATTATGGCCCCGTTTCCCTACCTTTAAAATTATAAAACATTTTTATGGCTGCCAGAAAGCGAAAAAAACAACAGACTACCAAAATACAACCCAAAAGAGCAAGAAATCTTTCGCCAGGAACTGTAACCTATACAGGCAAAAAAGCAACTTCGGTGACAAAGTTGGACATAATAGATTATTCAAAAGAAAATTATGATCGTTTTGAGACAACCAATATTCAGGATGCTTTTAAGTATGAGGATTCTCCACATATTCAATGGATTAACGTTAACGGTTTAAGCAATACCGAGGATATTATAAACCTCGGAAATCATTTTGAACTCCATCCACTTATTCAGGAAGATATCGTTACCACTAACCAACGCCCAAAGATTGATGAGTATGATGATTACCTTTTTATTGTCTTCAAAATGCTGCATTACAGTGATAGTGAACAGTTGATTAACGAACACGTAAGCATGGTAATGGGCAAGGATTACGTGCTTACATTACAAGAAGCGGAAGGGGATGTCTTTGGTGATTTAAGGGACAGATTAGAGCACGGAAAGGGCAGAATTCGTGGAGCGTCCGCAGATTATTTGATGTTTGCGATTTTGGATGCGGTGGTAGATAATTATTTTACCGTAATAGAATTTTTAAGCAATAAAGTTGAAATTCTTGAGGATAAATTGTTTGATGATAGTGAAAATGACAATATTACCCAAGAAATACAGGATCTTAAAAAAGAAATACTGAAAATTAGAAGAGCAGTTTTACCGCTTCGAGAGGTTATAAACCGACTAGAAAAAATAGAAACGCCATTAATTGAAGAACGCACCAATAAATATATAAGCGATTTATATGACCACATTATACAGGTAAACGAAAGTGTTGAAATCTATCGCGATATGATTTGGGGCTTGATGGATATGTACATGACCACCATAAGCAATAAAATGAACGAGGTAATGAAAGTGCTGACAATTATGGCCTCCATTTTTATACCACTAACTTTTATGGCCGGAATTTACGGGATGAATTTTGAGAACATTCCCGAGCTTCATTTTAAGTATGGCTATTTCTATCTTTTGGGGGCGATGGTTTTGGTTTTTATCGGAATGCTTTGGTATTTCAAACGAAAGAAATGGCTGTAAAAAATAAGAAGTTAGAAATACGAAGTACGAAATATTTTTAAAACTTCTAACTTCGTACTTCTAACTTCATACTTCGTTGCTCAAGCCAGCCAGCCGTTGCGGGCCGCACCTTTGCTGTAGAAATATTCAAAAATCGCTACAGCTATAACAATCAGTGGCATCAAAAGCGCCTCTAGTGGGCCCATTTTTCCCACGGTGTCCATCGCAAAAATATAGTACCCTTGCAGGATTAGAATTGCCAAAAGGGAAATTCCGAAAAGTGCTATCGCCAATCTTTTTCGCATTAAAAGTAAAATGCTCGCGATAAGCGCCCCAATTGTGGCAATGGCATATACAATTACACCCCAGGTAGGAGCATCGTTAACCAATTCCAATTGTTCGGGAGGGAGGGTAGCCTTTATCTCTTCGGTCATTAGGAAATTTTCTGAAATCCAGAAAAATACGCCAATTAAATTCCATAAAAGTGCAAGTACGGCAATTATCCAAAATGCTGTATTTGGTTTCGTTACAGTTGTCATAAATATTGGTTTTAAGGTTGTTGTGCATAAATATAGCTAATTTCTTTTATACTTATCTTTGCTGAAAAAATAGCTATGAGCATATCAATCCCGAAATCTTCTTTTGAATTTTTAAAAAAACTCAAGCAGAATAACACGCGTGAGTGGATGCAGGAAAATAAAAAGGAATATCAGAAAAATGAAATGGCACTAAAATCATTTTATGCTGAAGTGGAAATGGGATTGAACTTGGTCGATGAAATTGCCTCTTCCAAAATTTTCAGAATACACCGGGATGTTCGATTCAGTAAAAATAAGACCCCGTATAATGTTCATAGGAGTGTAAGTTTCAGTAGGGCAGGTTTGCAAAATCGAGGAGGATATTATTTAAGGCTTGAGCCGGGAAACAGTTATATGGCAGGCGGGTTTTTCGATCCAAACCCTGCGGATTTATTGAGAATAAGAAAAGAATTCGAACTGGATTCCTCAGAGATTCGTGAGATTTTGTCAGATCAAAATTTCGAAAAGGCTTTTGGAGGTTTTAATCGGGAATATGCCTTAAAGACTGCGCCTAAAGGTTTTGATAAAAACGATTCCAATATAGATTTGATTAGGCTGAAAAACTTTTTCGTACGGCACCCTTTTACCGATGCGGAAGTATTTGCTGAAAATTTTAAAGAGAATTTATTGCATCACTATCAGTTGCTTCGTCCTTATTTTAATTATATGAGCGATGTTTTGACGACAGATTTAAACGGTGTTTCAATAATAGATTGATTATTTCAAAAGAATAAAACATAAAAAAAGCCTTCAAATTGAAGGCTTTTAATTTATTCTAAAAAGGTGCTTATTTTAATCTAAATGTTACTCTTCTTACCAACTGTCGTGCGGGAGCGGAAGATTTATCAACCGAAGCATCTTCACCATTTCCTTTATATTCCAATCTACTTTCGGCAACGCCTGAGGCAACGAGTATTTCATAAACTCTTTTCGCTCTTCTTTCTGAAAGTCTCTCATTGTATTCCGGATTACCTAATTCATCTGCATACCCAATCAATTCTGCCTTTGCGGCGGGATTGTCTTTCATATATTTAATCAAATAATTGATGGCTTCAAGCGAATAGGTTTCGGGCTTATCGCTGTTAAATTGAAAATAAACATTTACGTATCCTTTGTTCAACAATTCGGCAATGTTGTTTCCGCCTTTTACATAATCCTCCTCGTTCACAAAACGCTGATCAAGCGAAGACTCAATTTCATCTGGAATGCCATTTTTATTACGGTCAACCGCAACTCCTTTGGTATCTACAGTTACGCCGGACATTGTATTTGGTTCTCTATCCAAATAATCCGGCACGCCATCCTGGTCAGAATCGATAAGATCGGTTTCCAGTTTTGCGATTCTTGATTCAAGATCCTCAATTTTATCGGCCATCATATTTTCTTCGGAATACCAATCTGCGTGTTTTTCATTTCCTCCCAAATAAAAGGTAAGACCTGCAGAAAAATTCACCAAAAATCCACGAAAACCTCTATCGGGGGTCGTAGTCTCGGTGCCGTCCCAAGTATAGTTTTGGTCGATATTTCCAATTACCGAAAGATCCGTGGTAAGGGCAACACTGTTTCCGAGTTTGAATTGCGGTGTGAGTCCGGCAATAAAATTCGTCATACCATCTTTGCCGTCAATTTGAATTGGCTCTTTTACGTCCAAAAGTGAATATCCTCCACCGGCGTGGAATAACAGTCCAATAGTATTTGTCCAGTTATCGAATTTCAAAACGGAGCCAACATTGGCAACACCTTGCAGCGAAACCCTATAATAATTGGCATTAAAAGGGAGACTTTCCTTTCCTTCCTTGAAGGTATTATAGCCGACGTCGAGCTTTAAACCAAATCTGTTATTGAACATATAACGCGTTCCTAAACTAAATTGCCCAAAACTTGGGGTTGCCGTATAATACTCTTCCGCGAAAGGTCGCGAAGGCTTGTGAAATCCACCAGCAAACTCTATTGACCAACGGTCAAAATCATAATTTTTTTCCTCTTGGGCAAAGGCTTGGGATATTGTTAAAAGTGAAAGTGCAAGTAATATTTTTTTCATTTTTATAGGTTTTCCGACGAAAATACCTACAAATATTCAGGTGTGAAAAAGTGGGATGCTATTTAAATATTATTTAACATTTACAATGCAAATGCCAGTAGTTAATGAAATTTTAATTAGCTGCTATTGAGCAATCAAGAATTTTTCCCTTTCGAAATGGAGCAAATTATCTTTCAAACGTTCCTTTACAATATCCATCATTCTTTTGTTGAGTGCAGAGGAATTTTGAATATAAATATCGAATTCTTCCAAAGTAAACTGCCCGATAATAATCCCTTTTAATGAATTTCGAAATTTCATATCCTTATGGATGGCATTCTCAATATAATCCAGTTTTTTCTCTATGTTAAGGTCATAAAATACATTTTTATGCTTCGCCACATAATTTTTAAAAACAGCTATCAGCAAATCGTTCTGAAGTTTCACCACCGGACGTAAAGTCCCGTTTTGAAAATGTTCATCGGTTGTCATTGCGGGCAAAATTTTTGCGGAAGTAATTTTGGGGCGCATACTTAACAGTGCACTATCTCGTGTTTCCATTGTATGGTTTTTTTTAAAATTAAAGATTAACCGACTTAGGTTCAGAATTTTCACAAATAGTTATAAACCTTGTTTTCAACAATACCTATGTTTGTTAGTATCTTTGGAATTAAACGGAGCAATAAATCTGCCAAGTTTTGTAATGGTTTATTTCTTAATAATTTTTTAAAATGAAACTATTTTCTTCCCAACAATTATATGAAGCTGATAAAGAAACAATTAAAAAACAGGACTTAACTCCAATTGCTTTGATGGAACGTGCCGCTACCCAGATTTTTAATTGGCTGCACCAGCGATTAAAGGGTTCATCGGTGCCCATCCATATTTTTTGTGGCATAGGCAATAACGGCGGCGATGGTTTGGCGCTCGGGCGTTTGCTGATTGAAAATGGATATAACGTTAAAACCTATATTTTAAACTTTAGCGATAAACGTTCGAAGGAATTTTTGGTGAACTATGATAAAATAAAAAATGTAACCAATGATTGGCCTCTCTTAATGACGGGAGAAGATGATTTTCCCGCAATAGCCAAGGATGATATTATTGTGGATGCCATTTTCGGGATAGGTTTAAACCGTCCGCCAAAAGGCTGGGTAAAGAAATTGATAGTTGACATTAATGAAAGCCAAGCCTTTACACTCGCCATCGACATTCCGAGCGGGTTGTATGCCGAAAAGGCTTTAGAAGATAAAGAAGCCGTAATAAATGCCGATCATACATTAACTTTTCAGGCTCCAAAATTGTCATTTTTTCTACCTGAAACGGGATCTTTTGTTTCCTCTTTTGATGTATTGGACATTGGGCTGGATGCTGAATTCCTGCATAACACCGAACCACTGGCGCAACTGATTTCAAAATCTGAGGCGCAATTGCTTTATAAGCCGCGGGGAAAATTCGGCTATAAAAACACTTATGGCCATACCCTTATTATCGCCGGAAGTTACGGCAAAATTGGAGCTGCAGTTATTTCTTCAACCGCGGCATTCCGGATTGGTGCGGGGTTGGTAACTGCATTTCGTTCCGCAATGCGGTTACCAAATATTACAGACAAAGATTCCCGAGGCAATGGTTCTTACTGATGCGAATGAAAAAATTATAAGTGATATTTCAATAGATATTGAACCAAAAGCCGTTGCCATCGGGATGGGAATAGGGAAGGACAAAGCCACTGTTAATGCGTTGGAAAAATTTCTAAAAAACACAAAAGCGGCGCTTGTTATTGATGCGGATGGCTTGAATATACTTTCCGAAAATAAATCGTTATTAAAATTACTTCCGAAAAATTCGGTGCTAACGCCACACCCCGGCGAATTGAAACGTTTGATTGGCGAATGGAAAGACGATTATGACAAACTTAAAAAAGTGCGAAAATTTTCAGAAAAATATCAAGTTGTCATATTGATAAAAGGAACCTATACTTTTACGGTATTTGGGAATAAGCAATATATTAATACTTCCGGGAGTCCGGGAATGGCTACCGCGGGAAGTGGTGATGCGCTTAGTGGCATAATTGCGGGATTGTTGTCACAGGGTTACGACCCTTTAATAGCTTCTGTTTTCGGTGTGTACCTGCACGGAAGTGCCGGAAATATCGCTTCCGAAAAAATGGGTTATGAAGCAGTGATGGCAGGCGATATTATTAAAAATCTTGGTGAGGCCTATTTTGAATTGTTTCAAAAGGAAAGCTCTTCTGAAGAAAGCCGGAAAAAATAAAACCACGAATTCACAAATAATTATTTGTGCATTCGTGGCTAAAAATTTCCGAATATTATTTTTAAATCAATTCATCCAAAAGCTTTCGCAATTCAGGGTTGGAAGGCCGAGGAGCATCGGCGGAAACAATATTTCCCTGTGGATCAATTAATATAAAACGCGGTATTCCCAAAATGGCATAATCTTCCACAAATTTTGATTTCCAATTATTGTCGGCTATCAATTGTATTCCACCCAAAGAATTTTCCGTAACCATTCCGGTCCATTTATCATAATCCTTTGGTTCATCTATCGAGATACTCACAAAGGCAATATTTTTATCCTTATAATCTTCCTCAACTTCCTTTAATGAAGGTATTTCTCTTAAACAGGGACCGCACCAAGTTGCCCAGACATCTACGTAAACATATTTTCCTTTCAGGCTATTTAAAGCTGTCTTCCCGCCTTTATGGTTTTCATAATCAAAAGTAGGGGATGGATTTCCTTCGGTAAGGGTTTTGAGTTTGTTGTAGCGCTCAGTGATTTCCGCTAAATTTTCAGGATTTGGATTGCTGTTTTTATAAATGTTGTAAGCGGCCTCCAGATTTTTGTCGGGCTTAAGACCAAATTGAAGATAGGAGTTCATCAATTTATCCTTTGCGTATCCGTCGGGCAAAGTTTCATCCACGGTTTTTAAATAGAGAAGCGATTCATCGGCATTTTCATTAGTGGCGACTTTATCGCTTACCAACCTGTTGAAATGCGTTTCAAGCAAATTTTGATAGGCTGCGGAGTTTCTGAAAGCTACCGTATCCTTATAATTTATGTTTTTCAAAACATCATAAAACTGCGTAGATACCTTATATTCTGCATCGCCGGTAAAGTAACGGTGGGCATCGCTGTAATTTTCAATAAGAGCAGCACGGGCATATTCATTTTCTTCATCCAATGCTTTTTTGAAATTTTCATTTTCAACCTTATTGGCAGTGTAAAGACTGTCCAAAAGCCTATCATTTTTGTCCAACTCCTGCATAAATTGCTTTTCATCCAGGGAGTACATTTTTTGAAAATCAACATTCTGCTCATTCCAAAGATATTTTTGAGCTAGATAATTATTAACAGGGGCGAGGGTTCCGGAGTATTTTAAGGACTCATCGAACTCATTGACATCTAAATTTACCGAAAGGGTTTTTCCATTTTCAAGATAAATTCCAGTGCGTTCGCGGCCAATAAACAATTCGTAAAAACCATCCTTTTTTAGGCGGAGGGTATCATTGAATGTTCCATTTTCCATAATTGGAATACGCGCCTCAAAATCGTTACCGCGCACGAGGGCGGTTTCGGCGGTATTGTTCTCAACCGTACCACTAATTAAAGCGTAGTCGGGATCTTCTTTTTTGTTGCAGGAAATGAGAACCAGCAACACTATAAACAAGCTTGATATTTTCATATTTAGGTTTTAAATTCCGCATAAATGTACGTATTGAATGCGAAATACTTTCTTCCAAAAACTAAAATTTATATGGATGGATTTTGAAAAGGTGAAACCATATTGTTAAAGAAGAAACAGATTTAGGCGAGTAAAAAATACTATTTTTGTGCAAACAACCATTCTTACAATGCACGACATCCATTACATAAGTTCAGATATTCTGGACTTGGCAACCATACAAGATATTTTTGAAAATCAGAAAAAACTGGAACTTTCCGAGGAAGCCCAACTCAATATCAAAAAAGCAAGGGAATATCTTATCAATAAAATGAAAAACAACGAAACCCCGGTTTATGGTATAAATACAGGGTTCGGTTCGTTGTGTAATGTGAAAATTTCTTCTGAAAATCTGCATCAGTTGCAGGAAAATCTTGTGATGTCCCACGCTTGCGGAACTGGCGAAAAAGTTCCAAAATCCATCGTTAAATTGATGTTACTGTTAAAAATACAATCCCTGAGTTATGGCTATAGTGGGGTCCAGATAGAAACGGTGCAGCGGTTAATGGATTTTTACAACCACGATATTCTTCCCGTAATTTATACACAAGGCAGTTTGGGAGCTTCGGGCGATTTGGCTCCCCTCGCACATTTGGCCCTGCCACTTATTGGAAAGGGCGAAGTTTATTATCAAGGAAAAAGAATTTCCTCTCAGAAAGTTTTAAAGGAGCATAATTGGGACCCAATAGAATTAAAAGCGAAGGAAGGCCTTGCGCTATTAAATGGAACACAATTTATGGGAGCTTACGGCGTACATTGTCTATTAAAAAGTTATAAACTTTCCTATATGGCAGATTTAATCAGCGCTGCTTCCATCGATGCTTTTGATTGTAATATGAGCCCTTTTAACCCGTTGGTGCATTTAGTGCGGCCTCACAGGGGGCAGGTAAAAACAGCGGAGCATATTGTTGAATTTTTACAGGAAAGTGAGTTGGGACTTTCAGAGAAAAAGAATGTACAGGATCCGTATTCGTTTCGCTGTATTCCGCAGGTGCACGGCGCGACCAAGGACACTATAAATTTTGTTCATAAAACCTTTAAGACCGAAATGAATTCGGTTACCGACAATCCAAACATTTTTGTAAAGGAAGACCAAATAATTTCTGGCGGAAATTTCCACGGCCAAACCCTAGCTTTGGCTTTCGATTATTTATCGATAGCAATGGCGGAGTTGGGAAGTATTTCTGAAAGAAGAACGTATCAATTGGTTTCAGGACTTCGCGATTTGCCTGTGTTTTTGGTGAACAATCCGGGACTGAATAGTGGGTTTATGATTCCGCAATACACAGCGGCGAGTATCGTGAGCCAGAATAAACAATTGGCTACACCGGCTTCAGTCGATTCAATAGTGTCTTCAAACGGGCAGGAAGACCACGTGAGTATGGGTGCGAACGGGGCAACTAAATGTTTGCGGATTTTAGATAATATTGAAACCATTCTCGCCATTGAACTAATGAATGCATCGCAGGCTTTGGCTTTTCGGGAGCCTAAAAAATCTTCGCCGTTAATTGAATCTTTATTGAAATCGTATCGGGAAATTGTTCCCTTTGTGGAAGAAGATCGTTTGTTGGCGGATGATATTCACGCGTCAGTTGGCTTTTTGCAGAGTTTCTCCATTTCGGAAGATATTCTATTCGAATAAAATAACCTTTAATCTTCGGAAGGACTTTCCGCTACTTTTTCGTTCACCCAATTTTTCGCATCGTCAAGATTGTGGAAATGTTTGAAGGGTTTTTTCAGAAACCTCATTTCCAGCTCCACATTTGAAATCTTTAATCCATCGGTGGAAACAATGGCAAAGGCCGCAAGGTTTTTTATTTCTGAAGTTTTCATATAAATCATGGGATCTACGGCATAGGAATTTCTTCTAAAAGTAATATATCCGAAAGGCCGGTCTTGAAAATAGGTTTCCGCCACTTTAATCAAATCCTGATTATATTCAGGTTTGACCGTGGTTCCTTCCTTCATAATGGCGATAACGAAATTTTTGAAGACATTTATTTCACCAAATTCATAAAATAAAGCTTTTCTCATTTTTTGGAACTTACAAGAATTAAGTTACAAAATTTTAGCTAGTAAAGGCAATCCAATAATAGAATTGTGAAATATTTGGGTTGAAATCTTAAGAAGAAAAAAAAAGCCTACGATTCCGTAGGCTTTTTTTGTTTTTTGATTTTTATTGTGAGCTCGTTCGTTTTTTCGTCGAGATCCATCGTTATACCATCACCTTCCTGCAAACTACTATTAATAATTTCTTCGGCGAGTGCGTCTTCGATATACTTTTGGATTGCTCTTTTTAACGGTCTTGCTCCGTATTCCTTATCAAATCCTTTGTCTGCGATATAGTCCTTTGCCTTATCGGTTAACTTCAAATCGTAACCCAATTCAGCAATACGCAAAAATAATTGATCCAGTTCTATATCGATAATTTTATGAATATCGTCCCTATCCAATGGGTTGAAGACCATAACGTCATCAATACGATTCAGAAATTCGGGCGCAAAGGTTTTTTTCAGTGCGTTTTCAATAACACTTTTGGTGTGGGTTTCTTCCTGGCTTTTTCTAGCAGAAGTCCCGAAACCAACTCCCTGCCCAAAATCCTTGATTTGGCGGGCACCAATGTTGGAGGTCATTATAATTATGGTATTTCTGAAATCAATCTTTCTTCCAAGACTGTCCGTTAAATATCCATCGTCCAATACCTGCAAAAGCATATTGAAAACATCGGGATGCGCTTTTTCTATTTCATCTAAAAGAAGCACGGCGTAAGGTTTTCTGCGTACTTTTTCGGTCAATTGTCCACCCTCTTCATAACCAACATATCCCGGAGGTGCACCAACAAGACGAGAAATAGAGAATTTTTCCATATACTCGCTCATATCAATCCGCACCAAGGCATTGTCTGAATCAAAAAGTTCTCGTGCCAATACTTTTGCCAATTGGGTTTTTCCGACACCTGTTTGTCCCAAAAATATAAAGGAACCAATGGGTTTATTCGGATCTTTTAATCCGGCGCGGTTACGCTGAATTGCCTTTACAACTTTGGCTACAGCTTCGTCTTGGCCAATTACCTTTCCTTTAATTCGATCGGGTAAGGCGGCTAATTTTGTGCTTTCGGTTTGTGCAATTCTGTTAACTGGAACGCCCGTCATCATGGATACAACTTCGGCAACATTTTCCTCGCTAACGGTTTCCTTGTGCAATTTGGAATCTGCTTCCCATTGTTCCTGTTGGGTGGCTAATTCTTTTTCAAGATTTTTTTCGTCATCGCGCAATTTCGCGGCTTCTTCGTATTTCTGTTTTTTTACCACAGTATTCTTTAGCTCACGAACTTCTTCTAGTTTTGCCTCAATTTCCAGAATTTTTTCAGGCACGTGAATATTGGTAATATGTACACGGGAACCTGCTTCGTCCATTGCATCAATTGCCTTGTCTGGAAGAAAGCGCTCCGTCATGTATCTATTGGTGAGTTTTACACACGCATCTATGGCTTCATCGGTATAGATTACATTATGGTGCGCCTCGTATTTATCCTTTATATTTTTAAGGATTTCAACAGTTTCCTCAACACTTGTAGGTTCCACCAATACTTTTTGGAAACGTCTTTCAAGCGCGCCATCCTTTTCTATATATTGTCTGTACTCGTCCAGAGTTGTTGCTCCAATACATTGAATTTCACCACGGGCCAATGCAGGCTTGAACATATTTGATGCATCCAAGGAACCGGTTGCGCCGCCCGCGCCAACAATGGTATGTATTTCATCAATAAATAGAATAATGTCATTATTCTTTTCGAGCTCGTTCATCACGGCTTTCATTCGCTCCTCGAACTGTCCTCTATACTTTGTACCCGCCACAAGACTTGCCAAATCTAGTGTTACAACCCTTTTATCATAAAGAATACGGGAAACTTTTCGCTGTATAATTCGAAGTGCCAATCCTTCAGCAATTGCAGATTTACCAACGCCGGGCTCGCCTATGAGCAAAGGATTGTTTTTCTTTCTTCGGCTAAGTATTTGTGAAACGCGTTGTATTTCGCTTTCACGGCCAACCACTGGATCGAGTTTTCCTTCTTCGGCGAGGGCGGTTAAATCCCTTCCAAAATTATCCAAAACGGGAGTCTTGGATTTTTTGTTTGTTTTGGCAGCGGTGCCGGAAAAAAGATTTTCCTTTCCACCATCTTCCGCAGATGCATCATCATCATTAGGAAATGATTCGGCACTGGGAGCATCTATATAATCGTCATCATTTGTTATCATAAGTTTGAATTGATCTTTTACTGCGTCATAATCAATTTTCATTTTATTCAACAACTTTGTGGTGGGGTCGTTTTCATTCCTTAGAATACAAAGCAACAAATGCGCTGTATTGATGGAATTGCTCTGAAAAAGCTTGGCTTCCAGAAAAGTTGTTTTTAATGCGCGTTCCGCTTGTCGCGTAAGGTGCAAGTTCTTCTTATCGTGTGTTGTAGTTGCTATTTCCGGGTTGGCGGGGCTCAATATTTCAACCTTGCGTCGCAGGTGATTTAAATCTATTGCCAAAGCATTTAAAATGGTTACGGCTTTACCGCTACCATCTCTTAAAAGACCCAGCATAAGGTGCTCGGTGCCAATAAAGTCATGGCCCAACCTTAATGCTTCTTCTTTACTGTAAGCAATTACATCTTTTACTCTTGGGGAAAAATTATCATCCATATTTAAAATCCTCTCTTCTAAAAATACTAAAATTACTATTAATGGGGCAAAAACTATTCCTATTTCGAAATCATTTTAGTAAAAGGACAAAATATCCATTGAAATTCAAAATATAATCCCGGATACTTATTAACGGTTTTAGACACTCAATTTGTTAATAAATTCGTGGATAAGACCTGCCAAAAACTCCCGCTAAACCTACAGAAATATGTATCTTGCCTCATTATTTTAACTAGTATAATTAAATACTTTTTGTATGGCTGAAGGCGAAAAATTAATCCCCATTAATATTGAAGATGAAATGAAATCGGCTTACATCGATTACTCGATGTCGGTCATTGTGTCACGTGCCCTGCCAGATGTTCGCGACGGAATGAAACCCGTGCACAGGCGGGTCTTGTTCGGGATGCACGAACTCGGAATCCGGGCTACGGGCGCACATAAAAAATCTGCTAGAATTGTAGGGGAGGTTCTTGGTAAATACCATCCTCACGGCGATACTTCCGTTTATGACGCCATGGTTCGTATGGCGCAGGAATGGAGCTTGCGATATATGCTTGTGGACGGACAAGGAAACTTTGGTTCGGTAGATGGCGATAGCCCGGCGGCAATGCGATATACTGAAGCACGGATGCAGAAAATTTCTGAGGACATGCTTGCGGATATTGATAAGGAAACCGTTGACCATCAATTAAATTTTGACGATACACTGCAGGAACCCACCGTGCTTCCTACCAAAATTCCAGGATTGCTTATTAATGGCGCTTCCGGTATTGCTGTAGGGATGGCAACAAATATGCCCCCCCATAACCTAACTGAGGTTATAAACGGAACGGTGGCATATATTGAGGATAATGATATAGACATTGATGGCTTGATGCAGCATATAAAAGCTCCAGATTTTCCTACTGGTGGGACTATTTATGGCTATGAGGGTGTTCGTGAAGCATTTCATACTGGCCGGGGCCGTGTAGTTATGCGTGCCAAAGCAAGTTTTGAGGAAGTGAATGGACGCGAATGCATTATTGTTTCTGAAATACCATACCAGGTAAACAAAGCGGATATGATTAAAAAAACCGCTGATATGGTAAACGATAAAAAAATTGAGGGTATTTCAAATATCCGCGATGAAAGTGACCGGAAGGGTATGCGCATCGTTTATATTTTGAAACGGGATGCAATTCCAAACATCGTTCTCAATACCTTATATAAATACACTGCGCTGCAATCCAGCTTCAGCGTGAATAATATCGCTTTGGTTAAAGGAAGACCGCAGATGCTGAATCTGAAGGATCTTATCCATTATTTCGTAGAGCACCGTCATGAAGTAGTTGTTCGTAGAACTGAATATTTACTCAGAAAAGCAGAGGAACGCGCACATATTCTCGAAGGATTGATAATTGCTTCAGATAATATTGATGAAGTGATCCGTTTGATACGAGCTTCTTCAAATGCAGATGAAGCCCGCGAAAGATTAATTGAAGCTTTCGAGCTTTCAGAAATACAAGCCAAAGCAATTGTTGAAATGCGCCTTCGTCAATTAACAGGTCTGGAGCAGGACAAATTGCGAAGTGAGTATGAGGATTTGATGAAAACCATTGATGATTACAAGGACATCCTTGCCAAAAAAGAACGCAGGATGCAAATTATTAAGGAAGAACTTGAGGAAGTAAAAGCCAAATACGGGGATGAGCGTCGCTCCACCATTGAATATGCCGGCGGCGACGTAAGCATCACAGATTTAATTGCGGATGAACAAGTGGTAATTACCATTTCGCATGCGGGTTATATTAAGCGTACTTCCCTTACAGAATATAAAACACAAAATAGGGGAGGTGTAGGACAAAAAGCTTCAGCCACTCGTAATGAGGATTTCCTTGAGCATCTTTTTGTAGGCACAAACCACCAATATATGTTATTCTTCACCCAAAAAGGAAAATGTTTCTGGATGCGGGTTTTTGAAATTCCCGAAGGCACTAGAGCTTCAAAAGGAAGAGCAATCCAAAATCTTGTAAATATTGAACCGGATGATAAGGTAAAAGCTTTCATCTGCACACAGGATTTGAAAGATGAGGTATATATAAACAGCCATTACGTAATTATGGCAACCAAAAAAGGGCAGGTGAAAAAAACCCCATTGGAACAATATTCCCGTCCCAGAACCAACGGTATCAATGCCATCACTATCCGTGAAGATGATGAATTGCTAGAAGCAAAACTTACCACGGGCGATAGCCAAGTAATGCTGGCCGTAAAATCCGGGAAGGCAATTCGATTTGAGGAGGAGAAAACACGACCTATGGGTAGAAATGCTTCCGGGGTTCGTGGAATAACCCTCGGCAGTAAAACTGACGAAGTAATAGGAATGATAGCCGTTAACGATCCTACTTCAGACATACTTGTTGTTTCTGAAAATGGCTACGGCAAAAAATCTTCAATAGAAGATTATCGTGTTACCAACCGTGGCGGAAAAGGCGTGAAAACAATTAATATTACTGAAAAAACCGGTAAATTAGTGGCAATCAAGAATGTAAAGGACGAAGATGATTTAATGATTATCAACAGGTCCGGAATCGCAATCCGAATGGAAGTTGCCGATCTTAGGGTAATGGGCCGCGCAACACAAGGCGTTCGACTTATAAAGGTTAGGGAAGACGATGCGATTGCGGCAGTGGCAAAGGCAATGAAAGATGAGGCTGAAAATGTTGAGGAAATTGACGCCCCAGATAATGGCACTACTCTTGATACAAACGAATCTCAAACCGAAAACAACGAATAAATTTAAAACAATGAAAAAACAATTATTAATAGCAGGATTGGCATTTATAACCGTAGGTTCCTTCGCGCAAAAAAAGGAAGTTAAAAAAGCGCAAAAAGCCATAAAATCGAATGAATATTCCGAAGCTATGGGCTATTTGAACGAGGCTGAAGGAATGTTGTCTTCTGCGGATAATGATCTTAAAGCCGAATTTTACGCGGCGAAGGGCGATGCCTATTTGGGGACCGCCGGCGACAATACCGAGAAACTTAAAACCGCTGCCGAATCTTTTCAGAAGGCTATTTCCCTTAATAGCCAAATGGAAACTCAATTAGATGTTTCCCTTCAAAATTTGCGCGCTAAATTGATAAACGGTGCGATTAAAGATCAAAATGGGGAGCAGTATATGCCGGCTGCGGACAAACTTTACTTAAGCTATAGCATTTCAAAAGATCCTTCCGATCTTTATTTTGCTGCAGGTAATGCCGTAAATGCCAAAAATTATGATTTGGCGATCAAGTATTACCAAATGCTTTTGGACCAAAATTATACTGGAGAAACCAAGGAATTTGTTGCCACCAATAAAGAAACCGGCGAAATAGAAGCATTCGAAAACGAAAACCTTAGAAATCTCGCAATAAAAACTGGCGAATTTATTAAGCCCGATACACGAGTGACTGCTTCCCGAAAAGGTGAAATTTTGAGAAATATGACCTTGATTTATTTAGAAAAAGGAGATAATGAAAAAGCCACCAGCCTAATGAAACAGGCACGTGCCGAAAATCCTGATGACATTTACTTAATGCGTGCCGATGCCGATATGAGCTACAAAATGGGCGATGTGGAACGTTATAATATGCTAATGAATAAAATTGTTGCAACAGACCCAGAAAATCCCGAAATATATTTTAATCTCGGAGTTGGTAGCGGTGAAATTGGCCAAACTGATAAAGCAATTGAATATTACAAAAAAGCCTTGGAGCTAAAGCCAAACTACGAAGCTGCCCTTATTAACCTTTCTGTTTTAAAACTTTCAAAAGAGGATAAACTTGTAGAGGAAATGAATGGTTTGGGCAATTCTTCAGCCGACAATAAAAAATATGATGAGCTTAAAAAACAGCGCCTTCAAGTATACACCGAAACATTGCCTTATCTGGAAAAAGCCTATGAGCTAAACCCGAACAATACTGAGGTAATCCGCACTTTGATGAATATTTATGGTCAAACCGGTGAAGACGCGAAGTTTAAGGAAATGAAAGCTAAATTGGACGCTTCCAAAGGCTAATAATTCCTTTATAGAATTAATAAAAAACCTCCTGAATTTCAGGAGGTTTTTCTTTTTAAATAACGCGTTTAATAACGCGTAATTGATGGGTGTGATTGCGGACCTCGTAATTGAATATTCCACTGTGGTCCAGTCTGTCAATCCTTACTTTTCCGTGCGCGTGGATAATATAATTGTCCTCCATTATAATACCAACGTGGGTTATTTTTCCTTCTTCATTATCGAAAAAGGCAAGATCGCCCGGTTCGCTCTCTTCAATAAAACTCAACGCTTCGCCTTGTGTGGCCTGTTGGCTGGCATCGCGTAACAATTTATATCCGTTCATTCTATAGACCATTTGGGTGAGTCCGCTGCAATCTATTCCGAAAGGGCTTTTTCCGCCCCACAGATAGGGAGCGTTTAAATACAACAGCGCAGTTTCGACAATGTTTTTCTTTGGAAGAATTTCTGAAACCGAACTCCCTTCAAAATGGTGCTTTAGAAATTTTGAAGCAGAAACCGAGCTTCCCAAACAGATAGAAATCAATTGATTTTCGGGCGTGGTGAGTACATCTACAAGATTCGTTGAAAGTTGAAGCGGTGACTCTTCAAAATATTGGTAATCATTTTCTGTAACAGACATGTATTGTTTGTTGTCCAGCCAGCCTTCATATCCATCAAAGGATATTCGGATTCGGCTCCATTTTTTGCGTTTTTCCAAAACCTTAAAATGTTCACCGTATAATATTTGGGTAACCATTTCACTGCTATCACTGGCATCGGCGCGAACCGGAGCAATACTTAAATGGCAAATACCGTAATCCATTCAGAAAATATTGAAGATACTGGTTATTTATTATTTTCTATAACCATAGCCGAAGCTCCCCCGCCACCATTGCAGATTGCGGCAGCGCCTATTTTGGCATCATTCTGTTTCAGCACGTTCAATAACGTTATCAAAATTCGAACGCCACTACAGCCCAGCGGGTGACCCAATGAAACGGCTCCGCCATTAACATTTACATTTGAATCGTCCAGCCCCATAATTTTCATATTGGCAAGACCAACCACCGAAAAAGCTTCATTAAATTCAAAATAGTCTACATCGTCTTTTGAAATACCTGCTTTCGCAAGTGCTTTTGGCAACGCTTTAGCGGGCGCGGTTGTAAACCATTTTGGTTCTTGTGCGGCATCGGCGTAACTTTTTATAAAGGCCAAAGGTGTCAGTCCGAGTTCTTTAGCCTTTTCTTCACTCATTAATATTACCGCGCCGGCTCCATCATTTATTGTGGAGGCGTTTGCAGCGGTAACAGTACCATCTTTTGAAAATGCCGGACGCAGACTCGAGATCTTGTCCATTTTTACATTTTTAAATTCTTCGTCTTCGGAAACTATGACAGGTTCGCCGCGACGTTGCGGTACTTCAACTGAAATTACTTCCTCATTAAATTTTCCATCCGCCCAGGCTTTGGCTGAACGCTCGTAAGATTTTATCGCAAAAGCGTCCTGATCCTCACGCGAAAAATTATATTCTGTAGCGCACAGATCTGCGCAGGTTCCCATTGCATTATGGTCGTATGCATCAACCAGTCCGTCTTTTTGCATCCCATCAATTAAGGTTGCGGGGCCGAATTTATTACCATTTCGCATATGCACATAGTGTGGAATATTACTCATACTTTCCATTCCGCCGGCAACAACAATTTCCGCATCGCCCAAAGCAATGGCTTGGGAAGCATTCATTACTGCTTTCATACCGGAGGCACACACTTTATTAACAGTAGTACATGGAACTGTATCCGGAATTCCGGCACCCAAAGCAGCCTGTCGTGCAGGAGCTTGGCCTACGCCGGCCTGAACAACATTGCCCATATAAACTTCGTCAACCGAAGCGGGATCCAACTTTATTCGGTCAATAGCACCTTTAATGGCTGCCGAACCCAATTGTGTGGCGGTCAATGAAGATAAACTGCCCATAAAACTTCCTATGGGGGTGCGTACTGCGGCTACTATTGCTACTCTCTTGCTCATCGTGCGATTTTTTATGATTGAAATAAGGACTGCGAAATTACATATTTATAACTTAAATATCAATCTTTGCAAAGGTTGGTTTTGGGATTAGTCATTCCGAATTTATACCTTTACTATATGTAATATTTTTATGAAAGACCTTTTTACCCTCTTTGCAAAAAACCAATCGCTTATTTACAAGGTTTTTCTCTTTATTGTAGCCACATTTCTTATTATTTATCTTCTTCCGAAGGGTGGGCAATTCAAATATAATTTTCAAAAGGGAAAACCTTGGCAGTACGAAAATCTGTATGCCCCTTTCAGTTTCACCATTAAGAAAGATGCCGAAGCCATTAAAAAGGAAGAGGCCGCTATTCGTGATAATGCCATTCCTTATTTTGAATACGATAGTGCCGAAGTAACCGACGTTACGGAAAACTTTCGCAATGCGTTGAAAAAGCAATACGTTGATAGTCTTTACAAAACACCCTACGCCGTGGTTGATAGAATGGGGAGGAGCATCATTAAAAGTGCTTACGAAAATGGGGTTACGGACGAAATTCATCCGTATGATGAAGATAAACTTATCTATCTGAAAAAGGGAAATGAAATAGAGGAGCGCAATTACTCCCAACTATTTAAAAAGGAAAATCTCAATAAAAAAGTACGCGATATAATAGAAACCAATAATGCTGAAGATGTTCAGGTGTTGCTGTACAATTTATTGAACCAAGTACTTGAACCTAACGTAACCTTAAACACAAAACTTACCGAAGGTGCCATAAACTCGCAATTAAAGACCATAAACCCCAATCGCGGAATAATAGAAAAGGGCGGAAGAATAATAGCCAAAGGTGAAGTGGTGGAAGGGGACAAGTTTCAAATCCTAAATTCATTAAAGGCAGAATACCAATCGCAAATCTGGAGCAAATCCAATTATTTATGGCTTCTTGTTGGTTATTCGCTTTTGGTTTCGTTGGTTTTTTTGATGTTGTTTTTATATCTGAAAAAATATCGTTCGCATATCTATAATAACAATACGAAGGTCACTTTTATATTTTTTAATATTTTCTTAATGGTATTCCTCACCACAGTAGTGCTAAAGGTTCACGCCAGCTATGTTTATGTGGTGCCCATCTGTATTTTGCCATTGATTTTGAAAGCTTTTTTCGATCCACGAACAGGACTTTTCGTTCACGTGCTCACAATTTTGCTGCTCGGTTTTATAGTTCCCAACAGTTTTGAATATATGTTTCTTCAGTTTATTGCGGGAATTGTAACAATTTTGACCGTTTCGGAACTGTACAAAAGGGCAAACCTATTTATTTCAGTGGGACAGATTACGCTCATTTACATTATAGGTTATTTTGCCTTCTTCGTAATTCAGGAAGGAAATATACAGACTATGGATTGGGCCAACTTCCAGTATTTTATTCTTTGTGGCCTCGCAACTCTTTTTGCGCATCCACTAATTTATTTTTATGAAAAAATCTTCGGCTTGGTCTCGGATGTTTCGTTATTGGAGCTGAGCGATACAAATTCAAAACTACTGAAAGAGCTTTCCAATAAAGCACCGGGAACATTTCACCATTCCTTGAACGTTGCAAATTTGGCCGAAGCCTCTGCAAATGAAATTGGCGCCAACAGTATGTTGGTACGGGTGGGAGCGCTGTATCATGACATTGGCAAAATGCTCAACCCCACAATGTTTACCGAAAATCAGGCTAATTCTATTAATTCCCACAATGAACTTGACCCAAAGGAAAGTGCAAGAATAATTATTGACCACGTAATAAAAGGAATTGAAATAGCACGGAAAAATAATCTTCCCGATCGTGTTATTGATTTCATTAGAACACACCATGGGACAAGTCTTGTATATTATTTTTATAAAAAGGAAAGGGAGCAGGAAGGGCAGGCCGATAAGGAAGATTTTATATATCCTGGTCCCATTCCGTTTTCAAAGGAAACTGCGATATTAATGATGGCCGACAGTGTAGAGGCCGCCAGCAAAAGTTTAAAGGAACCATCATCTACAATTATTGACAATTTTGTTGAGAAAATCATCAACAACCAAATGGAACAGGGGCAATTTTTAAACGCGAATATTACTTTCAAGGAAATTGAGATGATAAAAAAGGTACTAAAGAAGAAATTGAACAACATTTACCACCTGCGCGTGGAATATCCGGAATAATATTTTTTGTAAATACCTCAAAACGAAGGCAATTAATTTTCCTGAAAAAAACGTAATTTTTTCTTTGTTATATACCATTTATAAAGTTACATTTGCAACCGCATTTTAGGATGACACGTTCATAAAATATTGGAGAGGTGCCGGAGTGGTAACGGAGCAGATTGCTAATCTGTCGACGGGCAACCGTCGCCAGGGTTCGAATCCCTGTCTCTCCGCATTACGAGTTAAATAATAGCTCAAAAATACAGTGGACAATTTTTTACTGTTCACGGGGTGTAGCGTAGCCCGGTTATCGCGCCTGCTTTGGGAGCAGGAGGCCGCAGGTTCGAATCCTGCCACCCCGACTAAAGCCCGAAAACGAAAGTTTTCGGGCTTTTTTTATATGTTATAATTTTATCTATGGACTTTTCCCTCAATCATAGGGGTCCAGAATAAATTAAAATTTATTTGAAAAATTATAAATTGCAAAATAAGAAGCAAAATTTGTAAATTTGTTTCAAATGAAAAAAGTATTTCTCAAAGCAACTTCTTTTTTAATGGCACTGGCAGTGTTGTTTTCTACAATGTCATTTACCGTAAGTTCGCATTATTGTGGAGATACCCGGGTAGATAGTACCATTTTTTCAAAATTGAAAACTTGCGGAATGGAATCTAAAAATCCATCCACAAAAAAGATTCAAAACTCTAATTGTTCAATTACCACTAAGAATTGCTGTAGTGAAGAAATTGAAATAATAAAAGGGCAGGGCGAGTTAAAGTTAACTTTAGAAAAAATTTCACTTGATCAACAAATTTTCGTAGCTGCTTTTTTCTACAGCTATAATGCTCTTTTCATAACTTCAGAGGGGCCTTCGCCTTCCTTAACCGATTATCCACCACCCAATCTTGTCAGGCAACTCTTCAAACTTGACGAGACCTATTTAATTTGATTATTAGACATCTTCCCGATGGTTATCGGGATTAGCCCTACGTTATTTCCGTTTGGGCTCGTTTTGTTGTGTACCATTTTATTGGTTCAAGGAAACTCCATAAATTATAACTGTCTAATTTTCAATCTTTATGCTAAATAAAAGCATCAAATTTCTTATAGAAAATAAGCTTGTTGCCGTTTTAATGCTTATTGCTTTTGTGGGTTTTGGAACTGTATATGCGCCCTTTCATTGGGATACCGGTTTACTTCCAAGCGACCCTGTGGCGGTCGATGCCATACCAGATATTGGCGAAAACCAACAGATCGTATTTACAAAATGGGAGGGTCGATCACCGCAGGACATAGAGGATCAAATAACGTATCCGCTTACCACATCGCTTTTAGGAATTCCAGGGGTTAAAACCATTCGTAGCTCTTCGATGTTTGGATTTTCCAGCATCTATATCATTTTTGAAGAAGATGTAGAATTTTACTGGAGCCGGAGCCGTATTCTTGAAAAACTGAATTCCCTCCAAAGTGGTTTATTGCCCGAAGGCGTAAACCCTGCCTTAGGCCCAGATGCAACAGGACTGGGACAAATATTTTGGTATACCCTTGAAGGACGTGATGAAAACGGTAATGTAACGGGTGGTTGGGACTTACAGGAACTTAGGAGCATCCAGGATTATTACGTAAAGTATGCTCTTTCATCTGCAAGTGGCGTTTCGGAAGTGGCATCAATTGGGGGTTATGTCAAGGAATATCAAATAGATGTAAATCCTGAATTGATGCGCCAGTACAATATTGGTTTAAATCAAGTTGTAAAAGCTGTAAAGGAAAGCAACAAGGACATTGGTGCACAGACCCTTGAAGTCAATCAAGTGGAATATCTGGTGCGGGGATTGGGGTATGTAAAATCTATCGCAGACATTGAAAATGCCGTTGTCACTTCTGAAAACTATACTTCAATTAGAATTAAGGATATTGCAAATGTTACATTAGGTCCTTCAACAAGGCGGGGCATTCTGGATAAGGAAGGGGCAGAAGTAGTAGGAGCGGTTGTCGTGGCTCGATATGGTGCAAATCCCTTGGAAGTCATAAATAATGTAAAGGAAAAAATTAACGAATTAAGCGCAGGAATGCCATCAAAGAAATTGGCAGACGGACGCACTTCACAATTGACCATTGTACCATTTTATGACCGCACAGAACTGATTCAAGAAACCTTGGGGACCCTGAATGAAGCTTTGACCTTGGAAATTCTTATTACCATTTTGGTAATTATTGTAATGGTATTTAATCTTCGGGCATCCATTCTAATATCAGGATTGTTGCCAGTAGCGGTTTTGATGGTTTTTATTGCAATGAAATTTTTCGGGGTAGATGCCAATATAGTGGCACTTTCGGGTATTGCCATTGCTATTGGTACCATGGTGGACGTGGGTATTATCCTTTCAGAAAATATTATTAGGCATTTGGATGAGGACGACAAAAAACTGCCTATAAACACAGTTGTTTATAATGCAACAGCTGAGGTATCTGGCGCTATCGTAACTGCGGTTTTAACCACCATAATTAGTTTTATTCCAGTATTTACAATGATTGGCGCTGAAGGTAAATTATTTAGACCCTTGGCGTTTACCAAAACCTTTGCGCTTACAGCTTCCATTATTATAGCCTTGTTTATAATTCCCCCTTTCGCGGCATTTTTCTTTAAAAATAGAAATATTAGAAAAAGTACAAATTATGGAATTAATGGATTGTTATTGGTTGCTGGTTTCGTAGCCGTGATTTTCGGGCATTGGATTGGGCTTATACTTATTGGCTTTAGTTTTGTTGCCTTTGCAAATCTTCGCGGAAAATGGTCCAAAGAACGTTCCAACAAATACAGCATCTATATTTCGGCTGCGGCAATTGTTTTCTTATTGGCAGAATATTGGAGGCCTTTAGGAGTGGACAAAAATGTTTTGTGGAACCTCATCTTCGTAGCAATCATTTGTTTTGGGCTTTTAGCAGGATTTTTACTGTTCAAAAATTACTACACTCAAATTTTGAAATGGGCATTGGAAAACCGATTGCTCTTTTTGTCCATTCCAACAACCCTTTTAATCCTTGGTTTCCTCATATTCAAAAATACAGGAAAGGAATTTATGCCTTCCCTAAACGAAGGATCCTTCCTCTTAATGCCAACCTCAATGCCGCACGCTGGTGTTGAAGAAAACAAACGTGTATTACAACAATTGGACATGGCCGTGGCAAGCATCCCAGAAATTGAAACTGTGGTAGGCAAATCTGGAAGAACAGAGTCTGCACTCGACCCAGCGCCACTTTCTATGTATGAAAATGTAATTCAATATAAGTCGGAATTTATGTTGAATGAAGGCAAAAGGCAACGTTTCAGGGTAAATGACGATGGATTTTTTATTCTGAAAGATAGCAGTTTGGTTGAAAACCCAAATAACCCTGTTGGTTCTGAAAAAATTGAAAATGCAAGGAAAAACGGAAAAAAAGTTTCCATTACCGTTGATGAACCTGCCAATAAACTGATTGCCGATGATGATGGCGAATTCTTCCGAAACTGGCGACCGGAAATCATTTCCCCAGATGATATTTGGAATGAAATAGTTAGGGTTACCAAACTTCCGGGAGTGACCTCTGCACCCAAACTGCAACCCATTGAAACCCGATTGGTAATGTTGCAAACAGGAATGCGCGCACCAATGGGCATCAAGGTAAAAGGTCAGGATTTACAACAGATTGAAGCTTTTGGGATACAGTTGGAAGGAATTCTAAAACAGGCAAAAGGCGTAAAAAAGGAAGCTGTTTTTGCAGATCGAATTGTGGGCAAACCGTATTTGCTCATTGACATAAACCGAGAAAAACTGGCTCGTTATGGGGCAACCATTGAAGAAGTGCAGAATGTTTTGAAAGTTGCCGTCGGAGGAATGGTATTGACCCAAACCGTGGAAGGCAGGGAGCGCTATGGGGTTCGGGTTCGCTATCCTCGGGAACTGCGGGACAATCCTTCAGATTTGCAGAATATTTATATTCCGGTTGAAAACGGCAGCCCCATTCCATTGAGTGAATTGGCAAGCATCAGGTACGAGCAAGGTCCGCAAGTCATAAAAAGTGAGGATACTTTCCTGGTTGGCTATGTTTTGTTTGACAAATTGGACGGTTTTGCCGAAGTGAATGTGGTAGAAAACGCACAGGCGCTTATTCAACAAAAAATTGACACTGGCGAATTAATCCTCCCAAAAGGGATCAGCTATAAATTTACGGGTACCTATGAAAACCAATTGCGGGCGGAGAAAACCCTGTCCATTATCGTGCCTTTGGCATTATTGGTTATATTCCTGATTCTGTATTTTCAGTTCCGATCCGTTTCAACAACATTTATGGTATTTACGGGAATTGCCGTGGCTTTTGCGGGTGGTTTCGTCATGATTTGGTTTTATAGCCAGGATTGGTTTTTGAATTTCAACTTCTTTGGCGAGAACCTGCGAGTGCTTTTCAATATAAAGACCGTCAATTTGAGCGTGGCGGTTTGGGTAGGATTTATTGCTCTTTTCGGTATCGCTACCGATGATGGGGTGGTAATGGCGACCTATCTCACACAAACTTTTGACAAAGAAGACCCAACTGATATAAATGAAATCCGAAAATCGACTTTGGAAGCGGCCGCCAAGCGTATTCGTCCTTGTTTAATGACAACGGTTACAACCATTTTGGCACTCTTGCCGGTTTTGACTTCCACAGGAAAAGGTAGTGATATTATGATACCAATGTCCATTCCCATTTTCGGCGGAATGCTTTTGGACACAACCTCCTATTTTCTTGTCCCTGTATTATATAGTTGGAGGAAAGAGCGGATTGCTGCAAAAAGGTTGAAGAGAGAATCAAGAATCAAAAACCACGACTAAAAAGATGAAAATGAAACACTCAAAATATCATCCTAAACGAAAAGCCGTCCTGTTTCTTGGCTCTTGTTTCTTGACTCTTTTAAGTTATGGTCAAGATCTCCAGACCTACATAAACCAAGCTATTTCCAAAAGCCCCGAAATTCAAAAATTTCAGTTGCGTTATGATATTTCTTCGGAAAAAGTGAACGAAGCCAATTGGATTCCCAACACAGAAATAAGTGCAGGGTATTTTGTGAGCGAACCCGAAACACGCGTAGGTGCACAACGGGCGCGATTTTCATTAAAACAAATGTTGCCTTGGTTCGGTACGATTACGGCACGGGAAAATTATGCAACCTCCATGGCAGAAGCCGATTATGTGGAAGTAACGATTGCCAAACGCAAACTCGCACTTTCTGTTTCGCAATTGTATTATCAATTATATGAAATCAGGGCCAAACAACTCGTACTCGACCAAAATATTGAACTGCTAAAGACTTACGAACGCCTTGCCCTCACTTCTGTTGAAGTCGGTAAGGCATCGGCTGTTGATGTATTGCGTTTGCAAATACGGCAAAACGAACTGCAACAGGAAAAAGAAGTGCTTGCCCAACAATCGAAAGGTATTCAAGCGGCCACAAACAGCTTGTTGAATCGCAATTATGATGCAACTATAATAGTTGTTGACACCTTGCAAATGCCCATTGAAGATATGCAGCTTTCCTATGAAGCACTTTCCTTAAATCCGGAACTGTTGAAATATGACAAGCTCTACGAATCGGTAGCACAATCTGAACTTCTCAATACTCGTGAAGCCCAGCCAATGTTTGGTTTTGGATTGGATTATATTCCCGTTTCAGAACGTACAGATATGAATTTTGTTGATAATGGAAAAGATATTGTAATGCCGATGGTTTCAATCTCCATTCCCCTTTTCAGCCATCGCTACAAATCCATTACCAAACAGAATGATTTGCGCCAACAGGAAATCCAGTCGGAAAAGAAGGAACGCCTTAATATTTTAGAAGCTGAATTGGCAAAAGCAATTTCACAGCGCAACCAAGCGCGAATAAAATACAATACCCAACTGAAAAATCTAAAACAGGCCGAAGATGCGGAGGAAATTCTGATTAAAAATTATGAGACTGGAACTATTGATTTTAATGATGTTTTGGACATACAGGAACTGCAATTGAAATTTCAGATTAGTCAGATAGAATCAGTGAAAAACTATTATATTCAAACAACAAAAATTAATTATTTAACCAGATAATTATGGAAAACTTTCTTAAACAATGGGCAGAAGCAGCCTTTACAACGGCAGGATTTTTCTGGATGGCACTTTGGGCTTTTTCACTCGGTTACATTATAAGCAGTATGATCCAGGTTTTTGTAACGGAGAAAAAGATGCAGCAAACAATGGGCGAGAATGAGGGTAAGGGCGTCTTGCTCGGTACGTTTTTCGGCTTTATAAGTAGTTCGTGCAGTTTTGCGGCTTTAGCTTCAACAAAGTCTTTATTTAAAAAAGGAGCAAGTTTTATTTCTTCTATTGCTTTTTTATTGGCATCGACAAACCTTGTTATAGAACTTGGAATTATCATTTCAATTTTTTTGGGCTGGCAGTTTGTTGTGGGCGAATATCTTGGCGGCATTTTGTTGATACTGATTTCTTGGCTATTGATACGATTGATAAATCCAAAAAAACTAATTGAAAAAGCTCGCAAAAACCTAAAGGACAAAGATGATGACGATATGGACGAATCCAAATCGTGGAAAAAGAAAATGAAGTCGGAAAAAGGATGGGCAAAAGTTTCAAAACAATACGGGATGGAATGGAAAATGGTTTGGAAAGATGTTTCCGTGGGCTTTACCATAGCCGGTATCGTCGCTGCCTTTGTGCCGGATTCCTTTTTTCAGACCTTGTTTATAAACAGCGGGAACGGCAATACCGATTTTACTTTTTTTCAAATATTGGAGCATATAATTGTGGGGCCTTTCGCCGCTTTTTTAACCTTCATCGGTTCCATGGGAAACATTCCATTGGCGGCGCTATTATTTGGTAAGGGCGTGAGCTTTGCTGGAGTTATGGCTTTTATTTTTAGCGATTTGGTGGTATTCCCAATTCTTCGCATCAACGCAAAATACTATGGCTGGAAAATGTCATTGTTTATACTATTTCTATTATTCACATCATTGGTAGGCGCATCCTTGCTGTTGCATTATTCTTTTGATTTGATGGGTATTTTACCCGACCCATCGCAAGTGAAAATTCAGAATACTGATTATTTCAAATTTGATTACACCTTCTTTTTGAATATAGCATTTATAGCAATTTCCGGATTTTTGATATATCTCGGTTTTTTCAAAAGAAAAGATGTAAAACAGATGAAGGAAATGGCACCCAAAAGTGAACTTTTGGAAAATATATTAAAATACGCCGCATTTATCTGCTATGTATGGCTTGCTGGCGGATTGATCGTTAAATTTTTTATACAATAAAATGAAACATACCTATCATATACACGGAATGACCTGCAATGGCTGTCGGGGTCACGTTGAAAATACTCTGTCTGAAGTGGACGGAGTAACAAGTGCCTCGGTTAATTTAGAAAAAGCGGAAGCAACCATCGAGATGGAAAATCATATTCCTATCGAAACATTTCAGGAAGCCCTTAAAAATGATGGGGGCCGATACACCATTCATAAGCCTGGAGAACATCACCACCATTTAGAGGAAAAAAGTGAAAAGAAACCCACCGGGAAAGGTACTGGAACTTTTTACTGCCCAATGCATTGTGAGGGCGATAAAACCTATGATAAACCGGGCGATTGTCCCGTTTGCGGAATGGATTTGGTTGAAGAACAGAATCTATCCGCACCAACTTCGGGACAATGGACGTGCCCAATGCACCCAGAAATAATAAAGGACGAGCCAGGGGCATGTCCCATCTGCGGAATGGATTTAGTACCAATGAAACCCAATCTTTCTGCCGAGGAAAAGACCTATAAAAAACTCTTGAGGAAATTTTGGATTGCCGTAGCGTTTACATTACCCATTTTTTTGATTGCAATGAGCGAAATGATTCCGAGCAATCCTTTGTATGGTTGGATGGAGCAGCAATATTGGAATTGGGTTCAGTTCGCTTTGTCCATTCCTGTTGTGTTTTACGCTACTTGGATGTTCTTTGAGCGTGCCTATAAAAGCATCAAAACCTGGAATCTTAATATGTTTACCCTTATCGGTATCGGGTCGGGAGCAGCTTGGTTATTTAGCGTTATGGGAATGCTTTTTCCAGACTTTTTCCCTGCACAGTTTAGAACCGAATCAGGCGCGGTACACGTTTATTTTGAAGCGGCCACGGTTATATTGACCTTGGTTTTGCTCGGTCAGGTTTTGGAAGCTCGGGCGCACAGCAAAACAAATTCCGCAGTAAAGGAATTACTGAAACTCGCCCCCAATAGAGCCATTCGTGTAAAAAATGGAAAAGAGGAAGAAGTGACCATCGAAGAAATTCAGCTTAACGACATTTTACGTGTGAAACCCGGCGATAAGATTCCCGTAGATGGTGTAATAACGGAAGGAGAAACTACCGTTGACGAGTCGATGATTACAGGGGAACCAATTCCCGTAAATAAAACTGTCGCCGACAAAGTAAGCAGCGGTACGATCAACGGAAATCAATCTTTTTTAATGAAGGCCGAAAAAGTAGGTTCAGATACCTTGCTATCGCAAATTATTCAAATGGTCAATAGTGCCAGTCGCAGTCGTGCACCAATTCAAAAATTGGCAGATACGGTTTCTGGTTATTTTGTCCCCATCGTTGTGCTAATTTCCATCCTTACATTTTTGGTATGGGCAATTTTCGGTCCCGAACCTGTGTATGTCTATGCATTTGTAAATGCAATTGCAGTGCTAATAATTGCCTGTCCGTGCGCTTTGGGATTGGCTACACCCATGTCAGTAATGGTAGGTGTGGGGAAAGGTGCGCAAAATGGCGTATTGATTAAAAATGCAGAGGCTTTGGAAAAAATGGACAAGGTGGACACATTAATAATTGACAAAACAGGAACGATTACCGAAGGTAAACCGACCGTTGAAAAAGTAGGTGCGTTCAACAGTGCACTTTCTGAAAAGGAAGTGCTGCAATACATCGTTTCGCTGAACAGTAAAAGTGAACATCCGCTCGCCGAAGCTACCGTTAAATATGGAAAGGAACAGAATGTCGAAATATTTAATGCGGATAAATTTAGTGCCGTTACTGGAAAGGGTGTAGAAGGAACAGTCAACGGAAAAAAAGTAGAATTGGGCAATGCAAAAATGATGGAATATGCCAATGCAGAACTTTCATCCGAAATGGAAACTGAAGCACAACGTTTTCAGAAACAGGGAAAAACGGTTTCCTATCTGTCCATTGACGGCAAGGTTGCTGGATATGTGGTTATTGGCGATAAAATAAAACCGACTAGCGCCAAGGCTATTAAAGCACTTCAGGACAAAGGGATTGCTGTAATAATGCTCACGGGCGACAACCACGAGACAGCCCAAGCCGTAGCAGAAGAATTAAACCTCACCGATTTTAAGGCTGGAATGTTGCCCGAAAATAAACTGCGGGAAGTAGAAAAATTACAGCAAAGCGGAAAAATTGTCGCCATGGCTGGAGATGGCATCAACGACGCGCCAGCCCTGGCAAAAAGTGATGTCGGTATCGCGATGGGAACTGGAACCGATGTTGCCATAGAAAGCGCAATGATAACTTTGGTAAAAGGCGATTTGCACGGCATTGTGAAAGCTCGGAATTTAAGTGATTCCGTAATGCGAAACATCAAGCAAAATTTATTCTTTGCGTTGGGGTATAATACATTGGGAATCCCCATTGCGGCAGGAGTTCTGTTTCCTCTTTTCGGATTGCTTCTTTCGCCAATGATTGCAGCATTGGCAATGAGTTTTAGCTCGGTCTCGGTTATTGCAAACTCTTTGAGATTAAGAAATATTCAACTTTAAAAAATAATATTATGGAAAATTCCAATCAACACTCAAAAAACAACAATTACACAAAATTCATTTTAATGCTCGCCGCCTCATTTGTGGCTATGTACATAACAATGTATCTGAACACCTACGAAATAGACCACGTTTATTTTAGCCTTACACGATTTTATATGAGTTGTTTAGGTATTGCGGCAATGGCAGTAATTATGTTCTTTTTTATGAGAAAAATGTATCAAAATAAAAAAAAGAATATTGCCATTCTATTGGGCAGTTTGGTGCTATTTGTTGGAGCACTTGGACTGGTTAGGGCTCAACGTCCAATTATTGGAGATATCCTTTATATGAGAGCGATGATTCCACACCACTCCATTGCTATCCTAACGAGTGAAAGAGCCGACATCAAAGACCCAAAAGTTCGCGAGTTGGCAGATGGTATCATAAAAGCGCAGAAAAAGGAAATTGCCGAAATGAAAGCATATATCAAAAGACTGGAAGCTAAATAATGAATTAAATAAAGGTAGTTTTCGCCTTTAATATCGTAAACCATGTATAATTCTCTTTACATTTTTTTTGGAACAGTAATTTACATACTCTTGTTGATTGATATTGTTAAAACCACAATTTCAATACAGGGAGGAGGCTGGCTTACAAATTGATACTCTCGATGTTTTTTGGAAACTTTCTCTTCATCTTTCCGGAAGAAACCCTAAATCGAAAATCCTAAAGCATACAGGCTATTTGCTTCTGTTAATTATGATTGCTTTATGGATCCTCTTATTATGGGCTAGTCTTTTTTCATTATTACTGTCGGACCACAATTCAATAATAAATAGTACAACGCACCTTCCCGCAGATATGTGGGAAAAACTGTATTATGCGGGCTTTATTTTGTCCACCGTTGGTGTAGGTGATTATGTTCCGTCAAACAATTTTTGGAGGATAATAACAGACATTTATTCCTTTACAGGGCTTGTATTTGTAACAATGTCTATAACTTATTTTATTTCTGTTTTATCTGCTGTTTTAAACCAAAGACGCCTGGCTTTAAGCTTAAACAGTTTGGGCTCCAGTCCATATAATATTATCGAAAATGGCTGGAATGGCGAAAATTTTAGTCGGTTGGTAAACCAGGCCTCTCAGTTTTCAAATGACATTTTTAAGCACAGTCAAAATCATTTGGCATATCCTGTTATACATTACTTTCATAGTACCGATAAAAATATTTCGATAATTATTCAAATCTCAAAACTTTATGATGCGCTTCTGATCTTAAAATTTGGAGTGAAACAGCGAATTGCGACCCAATCCCCCGGAACTATCAGGTTTATTCCAATCAATAGATAATTACATAAATACAGTGAAAATGGTAAGGAGCACGGAAAACAGTGGCGACTTTCCAGAAGAAATTTCTATGGAAACATTAAGGCAAAGTTCTTTTATGGAAAAGGTAAAAATTGATTTGCCTGAAAAACATCAAACCAATAGAAAAGCACTTTCAAATATGCTTGTAAGTGATGGATGGAAATGGGCTGATATTTATGGACGGAATGATTTTCAAAACGAATAAAAGGTCTTCAAAATAATTTATAGCAAGAATATTTAAAATAAAATTCAATTATGAAAAAATACATCATTTATATAGCAATATTAATGATTGGGCTTGGTATTGGGTTATGTTTTTTTTGGAACATCTTCGGAAGAAACAGCAAATACAAAAGATCTTTCTGATATGTCTGAAAGCTCCCAAAAGGTTAATCAAATGTGGACTTGTTCCATGCATCCACAAATTATGCAACCCGAACCTGGAGATTGCCCAATTTGCGGGATGGACTTGATACCTGCGGAATCTGGCGCAGATGGATTGGCGTTGAACGAAATTAAAATGACCGACAATGCGATGGCATTGGCAAACATTCAGACAACCATTGTTGGTATGTTGGAAACTGATGCAAATAAAATATCGCTATCGGGCAAGATAATAGCGAATGAAGAAGCCAATGCAGTTCAGGCAAGTTATTTTGAAGGGCGTATCGAAAAATTGAATGTGAATTTTACGGGTGAAGAAGTGCGAAAGGGACAATTATTGGCAACTATTTATGCCCCAACACTTGTCGCCGCACAACAAGAGTTGTTAACGGCCGCATCTATGAAGGAATCTCAACCTGCGCTCTACAACGCTGTTCGCAATAAATTAAAATTGTGGAAACTTTCTGAAAACCAGATCAACCAAATCGAGGAATCGGGAAAAGTTCGTGAAAAATTTCCCATATATGCAACTGTTTCAGGAACGGTTTCCCAAAAAATGGTTGAAGAAGGCGATTACGTAAAACAAGGACAGCCCATTGTTAAAGTGAGTGACCTGGGTACTGTCTGGGCAATGTTCGATGCTTATGAAAACCAAATATCACAATTGAAGGAAGGACAGAAAATTGCAGTCACTACAAATGCTTATCCCAATAAAAAATTCGAGGCAACGGTTTCATTTATCGATCCCACTTTGAATACCACCTCTAGAACGGTTTCCGTTAGGGCTACCTTAAATAATAAAGAAGACCTATTGAAACCGGGAATGTTCGTTTCCGCGAAGGTGCAAATGACGAATAGCAATGTACCTGCAACACAAATTTCAGTTCCTGCGACCGCAGTTCTTTGGACCGGGAATCGATCCTTAGTATATGTAAAAACAAATCCCAACCAACCAATTTTTGAAATGCGTGAAGTTACATTGGGGACTAAAAATGGCGATGTTTATGCCATTCTTGGGGGACTTAAAAATGGGGAGGAAGTGGTGACCAATGGCACATTTACAGTGGATGCCGCGGCACAATTACAGGGCAAAAAAAGTATGATGAATACCAAAGACAACGAGACGATCCCAGGTCACGAAAGTCATGCAGGGTCAACTAATGTTTCGGAAGCGGAAAAAACAAACCATCCTGCGCAGACAAAAAGAATAAAGGTTTCATCAAAATTCCAAACACAGCTAAAAGCATTATTTGAAAATTATACCTCCATACAGAATGCTTTAACTAAAGATAATTCGGAAGCCGCAAAAAAGGGAGGAAATCAATTCCTTAATTCAATTAAAAATATCGACATGAAACTTTTGAAAAACAGTGAGGCACATACCCATTGGATGCAATTGGAAAAGGAATTGAAATCATCGGCCACGTCAATAGTACAAACTTCAGATATTAAATTGCAAAGAGAACATTTTATACATCTGTCCGCACATTTAATTAACGCAATAAAAACCTTTGGAATAAATCAGAAAGTATATGTGGGTTTCTGCCCTATGGCGAACAATAATGTTGGTGCGTATTGGCTGACCTATGAAAAGGAAATTCACAATCCTTATTTTGGTGCCGAGATGATAGACTGTGGAAGTATTACCGACGAAATAAATTAAAGCGTAACGCAAAGACTGAAAACCAAACAAAGCAGACGGTTTTTCAAAAAAGTGAAAGAATATTTAGTGTAATTAATCATAATATTTGTTGCGGTTTATCGTGTTAAAATTCTATCTTTGCACACCAAAAGTCAACGTTCATTCAACAAAATTGAAATTTAGTGGAACACTTTATATGTTGTTTACAAAAAAATTGTTGATTAACAGCTGATTAAAATAAGGGTCGCATTGTTGCCACTCGAAATAAATCGGACAAAGAGTTCGGTTTTTTTATTTATAACCGGTCGCGTAGCTCAGCTGGATAGAGCATCTGCCTTCTAAGCAGACGGTCACAGGTTCGAATCCTGTCGCGATCACTTTAAATCCCCTTTTTGAGGGGATTTTTTCATGGGATTTCCCATTGCAAAATAGAACTGGCACAGGTTCCCCCGAAGCATCGGGGCTGTCGCGATCACTTTAAATCCCCTTTTTGAGGGGATTTTTTCATGGGATTTCCCATTGCAAAATAGAACTGGCACAGGTTCCCCCGAAGCATCGGGGCTGTCGCGATCACTTTAAATCCCCTTTTTGAGGGGATTTTTTTATGGGATATCCCATTGCAAAAATAGGACTGGCACAGGTTCTCCCGAAGTATCGGGGCTGTCGCAATACTTTAAATCCCCTTTTTGAGGGGATTTTTCATGGGATTTCCCATTGCAAAATAGAACCGGCACAGGTTCCCCCGAAGTATCGGGGCTGTCGCGATCACATCGAAATCCCCGTTTTTGGGGATTTTTTTGTTTTCTGAATATAGAATATTCAGTTCGAGCGGCGGTCACAGGTTCCCCCGAAGGGTCGGGGCCGTCGCGATCACATCGAAATCCCCGTTTTGGGGATTTTTTTGTTTTCCACTTTTTTGCACACCAGCATAATCTTTTCGGTATCAATATTGGTTACAAAAAACAAGTAGATTTCACCTCCGTCTTTTATTTTCCATTTTTTGCGGAGCGTCTCCACAGATTCGGGGAAATTTCTTGTTGCAACGTTAGCTTTCTTAAAACTCAATGCTTGGCGCATTTCCTTTTTTGAATATGGAACGGTTTTTTCAATCGTGAAAGTCCTGCCCGGAAAATCAATTAACTTGTCGTTTGTGTAGAGATGTGTGTTGTTGTGAAGCTTTTTTAATTTGAATTTTTGCGAAACCAAATCAAATGCGCCGCTTTTCATTATTGCGGCATTGGGTTCGTATAGATACTTTTCCGGCATTGAAAATTCCGCAAAACCTTTTTCATTCCAAGTAAAATTAAAGGTTTCTTTTTCAAGTTTTGAAAAATTTACTGTTTTAATATTCGGTGCTGCAGATGAGTTTTTTTTCAGAAGCCAAAGCAATTCCCTCACTTCGTTCTCAACGGCTATAATATGTATTTCAAAAATGTGCTTCAATTCGCTCAATCCGACCGAAATATCCAGCATGGGCGATGTCTTCAACATAAGAATATTACAGTTTTCCAAGAGCTTTTCAACGTTTTCGGGAATATTTGGCTGGCAATCCTGCAGAAAAAAAACCTTACCTTTTGCCTCATGCCTTCGTGAAGGATCTGCGTAAATGACATCGTATTTTTCAGATAAAGCTTTTTGAAGTCCATCTTCCGAAGAACATTCAATATTTCCTGCACCCAAAACAGAAAAATTAAGTTCCGCTATTTCTGAAAGCTCTTTGTTTATTTCATAATGAAAAACATTTTCAAAATTTGCTGAAAAATAAAAACTGTCTATCCCAAATCCGCCGGTTATATCTGCAAGGGAATTCCCTTCAACCAACGAAGCCTTATATTTTGCTGTAATTTCAGAGGAAGTTTGTTCTAGATTTAGTTTTGGTGGATAGTAAATTTTTGAAGTTTCAAACCAGAGAGACAGTTTTTTTTCACACTTTTTCCTTCCTTCAATCTGCTGGATGAGTTCCCTAACCGAAACATTTTTAAAAGGACTTCCGGCAAAGGCAAGTTTAGAAATGGAACCGGAATAATTCCTGATAAATTCCTGGGTTTCCGTATTTAAAATAGCGGGATTGAGCAAGGATTAAAGATTTCTTGTGAGCCGTTTCACGATTTTATATTCCGAAAGAAATTCCTTCGAAATTACTTTAAGTGTAGTATATGTAGGCACGGCGAGAATCATTCCGGGAATGCCGAAAAGATAGCCGCCCATAAGTATAACGAGGAAAATTTCCAATGGGTGCGATTTTACGCTCCGGCCGAAAATGACGGGTTGGCTGATTAAATTATCAAACAGTTGTGCCAGCGCATAACCTATTGTGGCTATTACCAAAAGGGGGAGGAGGCCGCTTGAAAAATCCGCTCCCAAGTTGTTGCTCACAACAACCAACAACATCAGCCCCCAGCCAATTACTGGACCTAAATACGGAACAATATTCAAAAATGCACAGATCAGCGCTACGGCCACGGCATTATTGATATCCAAGTAAAGCAACAAAACCGAATAAAATAGGGCAAGTATCATTAACTGCATTACCAAACCAATAAAGTATCGGGACAGAAGTTCGTTTGTCTTTATGAGAATTCGTTTAAATTTTTCTTCATCCCCACGTTTGGAAAATGCCAAAAATGTTCGTGCAATCATCGTTTCGTCCTTTAAAAGAAAAAATGAAATGAACAACACGGCAAACAACCCCACAATAGTTGAACCGATATTCCCGAAGAAAATGTCAATAAAACTGGGTATAACCTGAATATTTAAATTTTGCACGTATTCCGTACGCTTTATGGCCTCTACGATCTGGAAATGGTCCACCCCAAGGTAATCGCTGGCTTGGATGTTCAGTTCATTTAAATCTGTTTTTACTTCTTCAAAATCTATTTTTGAAATATACTTTCCCTGTTCAATAATTATGGGAACAAATATGTAAAGTAGGAGTGAAAACGTACCAATTATTAACAGGAGCGTAATAATGGAAGCAAGCGTATTGCGACATTTGAGCCTTCTTTTTAAGAAATTGACCAACGGCCGGCCAATAAGAGCAAGTACAAAAGCGAGGCCTATGAAAAGTAAAAGTGTACTTATTTTTACGAGAAACCACAAAAGAAGAATAATACCGACGATTACAGCCAATGCCCTTAAAATACCAACGGTTATTGCTTTTGCGGGGGTCTTCACGCTGTAAATATAGTATAATCCGAATTAGAAAAATTGCAATTTTTTGTTAACGAATATAGCTATGTAATAATTTAAAATACTTTCATAAAAAAACCACAAAACAGAGTTTTACGGTTTCAATTTTATAAAGATTTATCTAGCCTACAGGGTCGGAATCTGGATTGGGCTTACAATCACATAGTAGATTGCAGCAGGCATAATATCCACTTTGACAGGAAACGCTACAATTATTGTTACTGCACGAACTTGAACCGGTACCGCCCGAAGAACAATCGCCATCAATGTTAGTGGTATTTGTAGTTGCAGTGAGAAATTCAATTATAGATGGTTGTTTTTTTACAACATCTATGCGCATACTCTGGTTTTGTTTAATAGGCAATGTTTCATAAATTAATCCAATACCTTCTATTTCATTTTGTAAATTAATATTTTTTTTAACAGAGAGAGTGATAATTTTTTCCTCCGGTTTTGGAACTTTTAAATAAACATTTTCTCCGGTATCCTTATTTTGCAAAAGCAAACTGTGTTTCAAGTAGAGAATTTCATAATTGCCATCTTTTAAATCAATATCTTTAGTTGCACCTTGTAGAATAAACATGTTTCGTTCATCTGCGTTTGTATTAACCGCAACAATTTCATTATCTTCAGTCTGCCAAACAACGAAATTCCCGTTAATTATTTTGTAATTTTTATCAGCAGTCATCTGTTCCAAAATTTTGTTTGAATCAATGGAAAGATTTTTAGACGATTTGTTTTTTTCGTTTAGATCATCATTACAGTTTACAAACAATAAAAATAATGTCATTAAGATTGAAATATTCTTTAATGTTTTCATAATTATAGATTTTAGATTTCATTAAAATTAAAAAATTTCAGTATAAAATTCAATAAGAATCTAATTCTCAAAAATATACTTAACAATATTGGCTCCCATCTGCAGCGCTTTTAAGCGAACTTCCTGCGGGTCGTTATGGATTTCTGGGTTTTCCCAGCCGTCGCCGAGGTCACTTTCAAAAGTATAGAGCAAAACCAAACGATCGTTCACAAAAATGCCAAAGGCCTGGGGCCGTAGCCCATCGTGTTCGTGTATTTTGGGCAATCCCTGTGGAAATTTGAAAAAGTAATTGAAAAGTGGATGGTTTGCGGGAAGTTCCGTCAATTCCTTATTTGGAAATATTTTTACGATTTCCTTCCGGATATATTCGTCCATCCCATAATTGTCATCAATATGCAGAAAACCGCCGCTCAGCAAATAATTGCGCAAATTTTCGGCTTCTTCTTCTGAAAAATATACGTTCCCGTGTCCCGTCATATGCACGAACGGATAATCAAAAAGATCAATGCTTCCCGGTGTTACCGTCGCCGGTTTTGACTTTATGGTGGTATTTATTTGCTCATTGCAAAATTTTACGAGATTGGGCAAAGAGGTTGGATTGGCGTACCAATCGCCGCCACCGCTATACTGCAGGAGCGCTATTTCCTGTGCGCAAATTGACGAAGCACAAAGAGCAAATAAGAAGAAAATTAAACGTTTCAGCATAAGCTTCCAAAAATACGAATTAGCTTAATACTTGTTCCAGAATCACTAAGAGCATTTTGAAATAAATTTGAATTAATTGTCATTGATAAAAGCAACGCTGTGACAGGCAACAATGGCAGCGGTTTCCGTACGCAAACGGCTTTCGCCCAAGGTTACGGGTAGAAATCCGGCTTTTTTTGCGGTTTCAATTTCTTCGGAAGAAAAATCGCCCTCGGGACCAATTAGGATTGTGATATTTTTCTTCGGAAGCAAAATATTTTTAAGCGATTGTTTCTGCGTTTCTTCACAGTGTGCGATGCATTTTAACTCTTCTGATTTTTTTTTTGAATTTATAAAATCCTTAATCGAAATCGCTTCGTTCAAAATCGGCAAATAAGCTTTCAGCGATTGTTTCATCGCACTCTGCAGAATTTTTTCGTAGCGTTCCGGTTTTATTTTTTTCCGTTCGCTGTGGTCACAGATAATTGGTGTAATTTCTGAAATACCGATTTCCGTGGCCTTTTCCAAAAACCATTCGTAGCGGTCATTTAGTTTTGTGGGCGCCACGGCCAAGTGGAGCGAATAGGGAAGGGGTGCAACCTTTTCTTCCGAAAGGATTTTTGAAACACACTTTTTTGGATCGGCACTTATTATTTCGGCATCAAAAAAAGAACCTTTACCGTTCGTGATTTTAAACATATCGCCCTTTTTCAGCCGTAAAACCTTTACAATATGCCTACTTTCCTCTTTATCGAAAGTTACTTCCTTCGAGTCCCGATAGCTATCGGGATTAGAAATGTTTGGGTTATAAAAAAGTTGCATTTATTTTAATTTTTGTGGACTCCTACTTCAATTTTCCAAAATCCATCCATTTAAAATTTCATCCTCGCGGTTGCGGCAACATTCTGTTCTGCGAACATTTGTTTTTTAAATTTCAGCTCGCCGACAATGGCGATCATCGCGGCATTATCGGTACAGAATTCAAATTTTGGAATATGCGTTTTCCAGCCGTATTTATTTTCGGCTTCTTTCAAAGCAGTGCGTATTCCACTGTTCGCGGAAACCCCACCGCCAATCGCTACTTCTTTTATGCCCGTTTTTTTCACGGCATTTTTCAATTTATCCATTAAGTAATCCACGATGGTAAATTGAAGGCTGGCGCAAATATCCTCAATGTTTTCGGAAATGAAATCTGGATTTTTGTCCATTTCCTTTTCAATAAAATAAAGCACCGAAGTCTTCAATCCGCTAAAACTGAAATCCAGAGGTCCCACTTTCGGCTTTGGAAATTTGAAGGTTTTCGGGTTTCCCTTTTGGGCATATTTATCAATCAATGGCCCGCCGGGATAGGGCAGACCGAGGATTTTCGCACTTTTGTCAAAAGCTTCTCCTACGGCGTCATCAATGGTTTGGCCAATTATTTCCATTTCAAAATAATTGGTCACTTTTACTATTTGTGTGTGGCCGCCGCTGATTGTCAATGCCAAAAATGGAAAGTTGGGGGCAGTCTGTCCTTCGGCTTCAATAAAGTGGGCCAATATATGCGCTTGCATATGATTCACGTCTATAAGCGGAATGCCCAATCCCATCGCCAAAGATTTTGAAAATGAAGTACCTACGAGCAACGAGCCCATAAGCCCCGGTCCGCGTGTAAAAGCAACGGCAGCTAACTGATTTTTGTCGATATTTGCCTTGTGCAAAGCTTGGTGCACCACGGGAACAATATTTTGTTGGTGCGCGCGTGAAGCAAGTTCGGGCACCACGCCGCCGTATTCTTCGTGAATAGTCTGCGTAGCCACAACATTGCTAAGGATTTTTCCGTTGTTGATTACGGCCGCGGCGGTATCATCGCAGGAAGATTCTATGCCGAGTATAAAACAATTTTCTTGAGTCAAAATGAAAGAAGTACATTTGTTGGTCGTAAAATTAAAACTTTAAAAGCGTATCAAAAAACTTCGGAAAATAATACTTCGCACCTTTGCTGCCATCGTGCTGCTATTGGTGCTTTTGATTATTATTTTTTCAATCCCTTCGGTTCAGACTTGGGTTGCAAAAAAAGTGACCACAAACCTTAACGAAACCTACGGCACCAATATTCAAATAAAGCGTCTCGGGCTTAATTGGAAAGGGGAGGTTGACGTTCGCGAGGTATATATTGAAGACCATCACGAAGACACATTAATTTATTCCAAAGAGCTTCAAACCAATATTATTAGCTTTCAAAATTTAATTAAGGGCGATTTGGGTTTTGGCGATATAAAACTCGATAAAGCCAAACTTTACGTAAAAACCTATAAGGGGGAGGAAACCGATAACCTATCAATTTTTGCCCAAAAATTTGATACCGGTAAACCGAGCACGAATCCTTTTTCGCTATTCGGGAATGATGTTTCTTTGAGCAATAGTACAGTGAAAATTATCAATGAAAACCTTGAAAATCCGAATGTTTTTATACTGAAAAATGTAAATCTGCAGGCGGATAATTTAAAAATAAATGGCCCCGATATTGAAGCGAACATCAACGAATTATCGCTCGTGGCAGACCGCGGCATTACGATTAAAAATCTGAAATCAGATTTTTCATATACGCAGGAAGCGATAACACTGAAAAATCTGAAACTTGAAACCGAGCAGTCCAAAATAGTTGGAGATGTAATACTCGACACGAGAAAAGGAATGGCCGATTTTCTTAACGATGTGGTCATTACCGCCAATTTCAAAAAATCATTGATTTCTACAGATGATTTAAATGCTTTTTACAATGAATTCGGTCCTGATCAAATTGTCTATTTGGATGCTGAAATGCAGGGAACGCTGAACGACTTTACTGTAAAAAATGCCACTTTAAAAACGGGCGATACCGATATTCGCGGCGATTTTACATTTCAGAATTTGTTGGATGCGGAAAATCAGTATTCCATAACCGCTACCAACCACAACATTGCTACCAATTATTACGATCTGCGCAGGTTTATGCCAGTGATTTTGGGAGAGTTGCTTCCCGTGGAATTGAAGGAGTTTGGCAATTTCAGATTGGTTGGCAATACAACGATTATTGGCGAAGAACTGAATACAAACAGCAATTTAAGTAGCGCCATTGGGGAAGCAAAAGTGGACCTAAAAATGGGCAATATCAATAATTTTGACAATGCCTATTATAACGGAAATGTAGTGTTTACAGATTTTAATCTGGGGAAAATTTCAAATACCACTTCGTTGGGAAAAATTTCCGGAAACCTTGATTTCGATGGGCGCGGTTTTAGTAAAAACACGGTGAATACAGAGATTTCAGGAACCGTTTCCTCCTTTAATTTTGAAGGGTACAATTATAAAAATATTGTGGTTTCAGGAAATCTGAAAAACCCCCTTTTTAATGGCGAACTCACTATTGATGACCCAAATCTGAAAATGGATTTTAAAGGTTTGATTGATGCTTCGTCCGATGTGAACCAACTTGATTTTGAAGCGGACGTGGAGTTTGCCGAGCTTAACCAATTGAACTTAATTAAGCGTGATAGTATTTCGGTTTTCACGGGGAAAGTGGTGGTTGACATGGCCGGAAAAACCATTGATGATGTGGTGGGCACAATTTCCTTCAACCAAACTTTTTATCAAAACGAGCGCGATGACTACTATTTTGATGATTTTGAAATAATTTCTTCCTTCAACGGAGATGTACGCACCATTGAAATAAATTCCCCCGATATTATCAATGGGGAAATTTCGGGGGAATTTCTAATTCAAGATATTCCGAATCTTTTCCAAAACGGAATTGCCAGCATTTACGCCAATTACATTCCAACGGAAGTAACCACAAACCAATATATAGATTACGAATTTGTGGTCTATAATAAAATAGTTGATTTGTTTGTCCCGCAGCTAAAATTAGGTGACAATACACGAATAAAAGGTTCGGTTTCTTCAGACGAATCGCAGTTTAAGCTCGATTTCCGTTCACCGGAAATTCTTCTTTTCAAAAATTATTTAGGAAAGGTAAACGTTCAAGTAGATAACGATAACCCGCTGTATAACACCTATATATCCGTGGATTCTGTTTATACTGGTTTTTATAATTTAAAGGATTTGAGCGTCATCAATAAAACGCTTAACGACACAATGTACGTGCGCACGGAATTCAAAGGCGGAAAAAAGAAGGAAGATCTTTTCAATCTTTCGCTATACCACACCATCAATCCAGAGGGAAAATCCGTCATTGGCGTAAAAAAATCTGATATTACCTACAAGGATAATGTGTGGTATATAAACGAAAAAAACAACCGACTGAATAAGGTGGTGTTTGATGATAATTTCCGCGAAATAAGGATAGATTCATTGGTGTTGAATCACAACAACGAAATCATACAGATGGCGGGCGTGCTTCGGGATTCTACGTATAAAGATTTAAAAGTTCGATTCCGTGATGTGAATATCGGCAATATTACGCCAGATATTGACAGCCTTCGTTTACAGGGAAATGTAAACGGAAAATTTGATTTTCTTCAGAAAAATGGGGCATATTATCCCAATTCGGCGGTAACTGTGGACGGGGTGATTATAAACGAAATTCCTTTCGGGGACCTCAACCTAAAAATAGACGGCAACGAAGATTTGACGAAATATAACATCAACACAACGCTTACTAATAATAACGTAAAATCAATCAATGCCGTGGGGCAGATTGATGTGTCGGCAAAGAACCCACAAATACAGCTGAATGTTGATCTGAATAAATTCAATATGCAGGCGTTTAGCCCTTTCGGCGGCGAAGTAATCACGGATATTCGCGGGCTGATTACGGGAAATGCAAAGGTTTCCGGCAACTATAAATCGCCAGACATTCGTGGGCGTTTTACCCTTCAACAAAGTGGACTGAAAATTCCATATTTGAATACAGATTTTGATATTCAAAACAACACCCAAGTTGTTGTAACAAAAAATAAATTCGAAATAGAAAATGCGGACATTACTGATACAAAATACGGTACGGAAGGCGTTTTTTCAGGTTTCGCGACACATTCAAATTTCAGGAATTGGGAACTTAACCTAAATATTGAAGCGCCCGATAGGTTGCTCGTGCTGGATACGCCCCCAGATGAGGATGCGCTTTATTACGGCACCGCATTTATTAGCGGAGATGCTTCCATAGTTGGCCCTATACAGGAACTGGCAATAGATGTATACGCAACCACCGAAGAGGGCACCACCTTTAAAATTCCTATCAGTGATACCGAAACCATTGGTGATGACAGCTTTGTACATTTTCTTTCGCCGGACGAAAAACAAGCGCGAATTCGGGGAGAAACTACCCTTTCCGAAGACAATAAAGGTTTGAAACTTGACTTCGATTTGGATATAAATAAAAATGCTGAAGTGGAAGTAGTGGTGGACCAAGTAAACAATTCCACTTTAAAAGGTCGTGGGGTTGGAACGCTTTTGATTCGAATAAATCCATCCATTGGTACCTTCCAAATGTTTGGAGAATTTACGGTAATTGAAGGCCAATACGACTTTAGGTACAGCGGAATTATTCAAAAAAACATAGAAGTTGTTCCCGGCGGAAATATTATTTGGGACGGCTCGCCGGAACGTGCAAACCTAAACCTGAGCGCGCTTTATAAAACTGAGGCAAATCCCTCGGTTTTGCTTGATAATCCTACTATAAACAGAAAGATTCCCGTAAATGTGTACGTCGATCTTAAAGGCGAATTGGTACAACCCGATCTGAATTTCCGGATAGATTTTCCGCGGGTTAGCTCTACTTTAAAAAGCGAGCTGGAGTATAAATTACAGACCGAGGACCAAAAACAAAACCAGGCGTTGTTCCTGTTGGCCTCAAACAGTTTTGTAAATGATAATTACGCAGGCACCAATGCGTTTGCGGGAACTTTGGCAGATAGGGTTTCTGGTTTGGTGAACAATTTGTTTGCGGATCAGGATGGTAAATTTAGGGTGGGGCTCGATTATTCAGTGGGAAATAGAACACCCGACCAGGAAACGGCGGACCGTTTTGGAATTACACTTTCCACCCAAATTAGTGAGAGAATCCTAATTAACGGGAAAGTGGGTGTTCCTGTTGGTGGCGTAAATGAAACTGCCGTCGCTGGTGATATTGAAGTTCAATGGCTGGTAAATGAGGATGGTAGTTTGCGCATTAGCTTTTTCAATAGGCAAGCCGACCTTCAATTTATTGGGGAAGACCAGATTTTTGAACAGGGGGCAGGAATATCATATTCGGTAGATTTTAATACCATCCGCGAATTGGTGCAAAAACTTTTCAATAAAAAACTGACTCTGGAATCTGAATTACCGATCACTCCGGACGATAACAGTTATCCTGTAGATTTTAAACCTGCAGCTACGATAAAGGAGGATGGGGAATAAATAAGACTGTTTCTGCTAAATTTTAAAGAGACGCAACCACCGAAATCTCCACATTAACAAACTTTGGCAAATTGGCGACTTCAACGGTTTCGCGGGCTGGGGCGGTGGCTTCGTTAAAGTAGGAGGCGTACACTTCATTTATTGCCCCGAAATTATTCATATCACTAATAAAAATAGAGGCTTTCATTACATTTTCAAAAGTCATTCCCGCTTCCGTGAGAATTGCTTTTAAGTTTTCCATTACCAATTTGGTTTCGGTTTTAATATCATCCGTAACCAGATTTCCATTTTTTGGGTCAATGGCTATTTGTCCTGAAGTGTAAAGCATATTGCCATTAAGCACTGCTTGGTTATAAGGGCCGATTGGGGCAGGGGCGTTGGGTGTGTTTATTATTTTTTTCATTTATATGAATATTTAATTTTTAAACTTTAAATTTGAACTTGCAACCGTTTAAAGCCTTCTATCGCTCTCCCGTCGTTTATCATATTTAATATCGCTTAATACGGAAGATTTTATACCAATATAAAAATACCAAGCGGTATTTATACTGCCGATGGGCGTCCAGTTAAAGCTGAATTGCCAACTCTCCAAATCCCGCTGAAAACGGAATTGGGTAAGCGTTACGCCATTGTTCTTAAAATCATAGCCAGACGAAGCGCCTACAGTCCATCGAGGCGAAAGTTCTAAGTTGGTGCTGAACATCAGCGATTGCGACGAAATTTCATTCTGCCGCTGCGCATTTCCGTAGGTAATTGTGTAAGCCAGCCGAACATCCCATGGAATGGCATAATTGTACCAATCTACATTAGTTTTATCCACGTCCTCCTCTTCATCATCGTCTTTGTTATAAATGTCGCCGTCGTAAATATCTGAAGTATCCCCAAACAAATCGTCCGGGCGCCCACCGTTCCTGAAAGTTTCGTTCTCTATTTTGCTGTAATCTTTCGCCTGTTCCTTAAAATCCTTGCTGGAAAAGGAATAGTTTATACTAATATTTGCGTTGGTTAACCTGAAAAGACTACCGCCATTGTTGATGTTGAAAACATCAATTTTATTGTTATTGTTGTCCAAAGCGTAAGGATCCAATTGCCCGCTGAAGTTGAAGTCCAGTTTCGGAACCACTGGAATGCTCCCCGTAAAATTTAATGGGCTCCAATTCAGCGAATCCCCCGCGAGATTGTAAGCCGTGGAAAAGTTTAAATTGTTGAGCAAAGTGACTTTTTTGGGCTCAACGGCCGTTGTATCCTTGTCCCTCACTTTTGCTTCAAAGGTGTTGCTGAGAGACATTCCTATACTGCTGGAATAAATCTTATTCGGCGGACCGTAGAGTGTATTTTCAAAACGGGAATATTCAATAATTTGATCGTCCAACTCAGGATCGGCGGTGTTGGGAGCTACAAATTCATCGTAATACTGGTCAAAGGCGGGGTTTATATTATAACTGACCGAAGGCCGAACAACGTGCCTTATTGCCTGTATTTTATTATCCTTTCCAAAATTGAACAGCCCATAAATAGTAGTACCCAAACTTGTTGAAAAATTATAGGTCCTGTAGCTTTCAAAACCGGGAACGGTGTCCTGTACAATTGCACCATCCCCATTATTTGCATTGGGGTCGTATCGTTTTCTGGTACTTTTCAGAACCCAAGTTTCCTGAAAATTCGTCCCTGCGGATGCGCTTAAATATTTCAGTATTTTGAAGTTCGTTGTCAAGGGAATAGTATGTCGGGCGCCAATTTGTGCTGCGTTGAACATTTCCGGTTTGAAGAAAAGTGTATCGGGAATCGAAATTCGGTTCTCCGCTGAAAGATTGTATTGAAGATTTATATTTTGGATAATTCCCTTTTTGATGCCGTCTTTTGGCGCAAAAGGATAAACCCTCGAAATACTCGCATCCAAATTGGGCAGCGACATTGAAACATTTTGCGTCTGGGTATTCTGCGTAAAAGTGGTTGCCAGGTTAATATTTGCCTGAGGTTCGCCTTCAAAGGTTTTTGCATACGAAATGGATGAACTTAGATTGTTCACTAACGCACTGCTGTTGTTGGTAACATTCAAAGATTGCTGGAAATATCGGCTGCTTCCCAAATTCACACTCGCCGAAAAACGGGAAGTGGGATTGCTCTTCGTATCCTGCGTATGGTTCCATTGAATATTATAGGATGAAGTTTGGCTAAAATCTGGGAAACCTCGTTCGCTATTTACAATGTTTTCATAACGAATATTCACGATTCCACGGTATTTATAGCGCTTCGCATAGGTAGATTGCCCGCGCAGTCCATAACTTCCGTTGGTATAATAATCGCCCAAAAGGCTTAAATCCAAATAATCATTGATGGCAAAATAATATCCGCCATTTTGAAAGAAAAAACCGCGATTGTTATTTTCCCCAAAAGTTGGAATTATAAAACCGGAAGTGCGGTCTTCGGTCAACGGAAAATAGGCAAACGGAAGTCCCACAGGTGTAGGCACATCGGCAATGTACATATTGGTTAAGCCGGTAACGATTTTTTCTTTCGGAACAAATTTTGCTTTCCGTGTGTAAAAATAATATTCGGGATCCTCAATATTTTTTGAAGTAGTGAATTTTACATTGCGCAGATATACTACGGAATCATTCACTTTCTTGGTAACTTCAGCCAATACATGGAAACCATTTTGCTCGGTGCGTGAATTATAGACCAAGGCTTTTTCAGTATTAAAATTATATCGAATTGAATCCGGTTCCACCTTATTGGCTGCCTGCACGAAAATGGGTCTTTGGCTATAAACGCCCGCACTGTCTATACCTTTGGCATAAACTTCGTTTTTATTATAATCCAGAATTATCAACCCAGCGTCAATCCGCATATCCTCATAAATAATATATGCATTGTTGTACATGTACACCTTTTTTTCCTTTCGGTTCAGCAGTACGTAGTCTTCGCCATAATATTCCACGACATCGGTCAACGTTTCCTTTGGTGCTTTTACTGAATCATTTTTTACTGTATCAATTGCCTGTTCGTTTCGTTCTTCAATAATGGGTTTTATGCCGATGGTAAGCGTATCATCCTCAGTCGTTTTTGGGAGCTGGGCAGCATCTTTTGGCGGTATGTCCTGCGCGTGTAAAACCGCACTGCAAAAGAGCAGGAATGTTAAGAAGATTGTTAAGTAATGCCTGTGTGTTTGCAATGCTAGGATGCTATTATTTTGTAGTTTTGGCTTAGTATTTGAAACGGTCAAAAATAAACATATTTTTTCGGGAATGTTTTTTATTGCCGTTTTTTTGAAACATCAAATTTTATTAATCGTTAACAGGTATATGACAACGAGATTTTTTTATCCTTTAGTACTAATTATTAGCCTCACTTTAAGTCCCTTTGGAAGTTCCGCTGCAGAAAAACCCATAAAACCCTTTGTAGTAGTGCTGGATGCCGGTCACGGCGGAAAAGATCCCGGAAATAGGGGAAATGGTTTTTATGAAAAAGATATAGTGTTGGATGTGGCCCTGCAGGTAGGCAAACTTTTGGAGGCCCACGACGATATAAAAGTGGTCTATACCCGTAAAACCGATGTGTTTATAGATTTGTACCGAAGGGGGCCAATTGCCAACGAGGTGGATGCCGATCTATTTGTTTCCATTCACTGTAATTCACATTCCTCACAGGCTAACGGGGTTGAGACCTTTGTAATGGGGGTCGATAAATCCAGCAAAAACTTCGAAACGGCCAAAAAGGAGAACGAGGTAATTTATCTGGAAGAGAATTATGAAGAAAAATATGCCGGTTTTGACCCGAATGCCCCAGAATCCTTCATAGGTTTCTCCCTGATGCAGGAAGAATATTTAGACCAAAGTATTATGCTTGCGGGACTAATTCAGAATAATATTGTGAACAATCTAAAACGAAATGATCGCAGCGTTAAGTCGGCTCCATTTTGGGTACTGCACAGTTCCTATATGCCCAGTGTTTTAATTGAATTGGGTTTTTTAACCAATAATTCCGAAGGGCCTTATGTAAATTCTAAAAAGGGCAGGAGCGAACTGGCGCGGGAAATCGCCAACGGAATCCTTTCCTATAAAAGCCAACTTTCTTTGGCAACCGATAATTTTAAGAATCCGGTTATTACCGAAAAGGAAATTGATAAAGCCATTGAAACAACCGAAAAAGATGAATACAAAAATGTTGTTTTTAAGGTACAGTTAGCCGCAAGCGGAAAAAAACTCGATACCAAACCCCGAAATTTCAAAGGGTTGAAAGAAGTAAGTAGGGATAGGGAAGACGGTCTTTACAAATATTATTACGGTGAAACTTCCGACTACAACAAAATAACATTAATGAAAAACGTATGCCCAACAAAAAGGCTATCCCACGGCTTACATCGTTGCCTTTAAGGAATGGGAAAAAAACCAATCTTCCCGAAGTGTTAAAATCTAAAGACAATTAATGGGCTTTCTTTATATTTATAACTTAAATTTGTCCATCACCAAAAAAATTGCATTTGAGACTCTCTAAAGAAGTAAAGACCGGAATACTTGCCATTGGCGCGATATTATTATTAATATTCGGATACAGTTATTTGAAAGGTACCAATCTGCTTGAAAAAAATAGAATCTTTTATGTAAAGTACGACAACGTTGAAGGGCTGGCAAAATCAGCTCCAGTTACCATCAATGGTTTTACGGTGGGAAAGGTGCAGGATATTACTTTCGCCAACCAACAAGGCGGCTTGATTGTAAAGTTTTCAGTTGAGGAAAAATTCGATTTCTCAAAACAAAGCGTGGTACAAATTTACAGTACCGGCCTTATAGGCGGAAAATCCCTGGCCATTTATCCCGAATACAATATTAACGAAATAGCAAAATCCGGCGACACCCTTAGAGGAGATGTTGAAGACGGTATGTTAAAAGCAGTGACCAAAGCGCTGGGGCCGTTGGAAAAAAAGGTGAACAACACGCTCGCTACCGTAGACACCCTGTTACTCAATTTTACCGATATTGTTGATGAACGTACCCGACAAAATCTTAAAGAGGCAATTTCCAACTTAAACAATACTTTAAATTCACTTTCGGGAGTTTCCAAAAAACTGGATGATATTCTTGCCACCAACAACGGTAAACTCGATCGTACCTTTACCAATTTAGACAAGACGGCGGCCAACTTTGCCACACTTTCAGATTCACTTTCCCAACTTGAAACCGGAAAATTGGTTACCGATATTCAGGATGTCGTAACAAAACTGGATGGTTTGGTAGACGGATTGGATAGGGGCGAAGGCACAATGGGCAAACTGCTGAAGGACGATAAAATGTACGAAAACCTTGAAGGTGCTTCCCGACAGTTGGAAGAATTAATACAGGACATAAAATTGAATCCAAAACGGTATGTGCATATTTCGGTTTTTGGAAGAAAACAGACCGAATACGTCGAGCCCGAGAATCCAGACCAATAACCCATGCATTACATTTCCAATATACTTTTCATAATCGCCCTTGCCGCGGGTATCGGATATTTCACTATCAATATCCGTAAGATAATCCGCAACATAAAACTCGGAAAAGAGGTTGATACTTCAGACCATATTCCCCAAAGATGGAGCAACGTCGTGCGAATTGCTTTGGGCCAGAGCAAAATGGTAATCCGCCCCATTCCCGGCATCCTTCACCTTTTTGTGTATATAGGCTTCATAATTATTAATATTGAAGTACTGGAAATTATCATTGATGGAGTTTTTGGTACCCACCGTATTTTTTCATCGGTAATTCCCTCGGGCCTTTACAATTTCCTAATTGCCTCTTTTGAAATATTTGCGCTGCTGGTATTGGTAGGAGTCATTCTTTTTTGGACGCGTAGAAATATTCAAAAAATAAAAAGATTTTGGGCAAGGGAAATGACCGGCTGGCCAAAGAATGACGCCAATTACATTCTGTATTTTGAAATGGTTTTGATGGTTCTTTTTTTAACCATGAACGCCGCAGATCAGCAATTACAGACACTTGGTGCTTCCCATTACGTAGAAGCTGGAATGTTTCCCGTTAGTGGTTTTTTTGTATCGTTTTTTGAAGGTTTTTCTGAAACAACCCTCATAATTATTGAGCGTACCGCTTGGTGGCTACATATTTTGGGAATACTTATATTTCTGAATTATCTCTATTTTTCAAAACACCTGCATATAATTTTGGCCTTTCCGAATGTTTATTTCGGAAAAGTGGTTCCCAAGGGAAAATTCCAAAACCTCGAATCAGTTACAAATGAAGTAAAATTGATGATGGACCCAAATGCCGATCCATTTGCCGCCCCGGCCGAAGGCGCTGCGGAAGCTCCCTCAAAATTTGGCGCGAGCGATGTAATGGATTTAAATCGGGTTCAACTTTTAAACGCTTATACCTGTACCGAATGCGGCCGTTGCACCAGCGAATGTCCGGCGAACATAACCGGTAAAAAACTTTCGCCGCGCAAAATAATGATGGACACCCGCGACCGCTTGGAGGAAATTGGCGAAAACATCAATAAAAATGGGGAGTATAAACCAGACGGCAAGCAACTATTGGACGATTATATAACCCGCGAAGAACTTTGGGCCTGCACCACCTGCAACGCCTGCGTCCAGGTTTGTCCCGTCAGTATCGATCCGCTGAGTATTATTATGGATATGCGCCAATATTTGGTAATGGAACAATCTGCCGCCCCGACCGAGCTGAATGTAGCGATGACAAATATTGAAAATAACGGCGCGCCCTGGCCCTATAACCAAATGGACAGGCTGAACTGGAAAAATGAAGGTTGATGATTGTTAATGTGAATTCAAAAAGGTATATTTTGATTCGCTTAAATTGAAAAAAATGGAGAAAGAGGAAGTAGAAAAAATGCTGCACGAAAAGGTTGAAAAAGGTTCGCATGTAAGCCCCATTCTGCCCAAGGGAATAAAAAACTACTTGATAGATATTGATGGTACCATTACCGAAGATATCCCAAATGAAGAACCCGAACGGATGGCCACCTGCAAACCTTTTCCCGATGCGCTAAAAACATTGAATAAATGGTATGAAGAGGGGCATATTATCTGCTTCTTCACCTCGCGTACCGAAAAACATCGCGAGGTTACAGAAACCTGGTTGAAAAAGCACGGTTTCAAATACCACAGCATGCTTATGGGCAAACCGCGTGGCGGAAATTATCATTGGGTAGATAACCATTTGGTAAAAGCCACACGATATAAAGGAAAATTTACCGATTTGGTAGAAAAAGAAGTAACCATTGAAGTTTTTGACGATTAATATGAATTTGAAAACAAAAACAAATTAATTCCCCCTTTGAAGGGGGGCAGGGGGATGTTCTTGAAGAAAAAAAAGTTTCCCTATTTATAAACTAAATAAAATGAGCGAAACAATAAAAGTCCCAACAATGTCTGAATATATGGCACAGGGCAAACAACCCGAAGTGTTATTCTGGGTTGGTTGCGCCGGCAGTTTTGACGATCGGGCGAAAAAAATTACCAAGGCCTTTGTAAAATTGCTCAACAAGGCAAATATAGACTTTGCCGTTTTGGGAACGGAGGAAAGTTGCACCGGCGATCCCGCAAAAAGGGCCGGGAACGAATTCCTCTTCCAAATGCAGGCAATGGCAAATATAGAAGTGCTGAACGGATACGAAATAAAGAAAATAGTGACGGCCTGTCCCCACTGTTTCAACACAATGAAAAATGAATATCCCGGCCTCGGCGGAAATTTTGAAGTAGTTCACCACACCCAATTTTTGAAATCCTTGATGGAAGAAGGACGACTGAAAGTGGAAGGCGGTAAATTCAAGGGAAAAAGAATTACATTCCACGATCCCTGTTATCTTGGAAGAGCCAATGGCGAATACGAGGCTCCCCGCGATTTACTTGCAAAACTGGAAGTGGAATTGGTTGAAATGAAACGCTGCAAGGCGAAAGGCCTTTGTTGTGGCGCGGGTGGCGCACAAATGTTCAAGGAACCCGAACCCGGAAATAAGGACATTAATGTAGAGCGCACCGAAGAGGCGATGGAGACCGATCCAAAGATTGTCGCCGCCGCCTGTCCGTTTTGCAATACCATGTTAACGGACGGCGTTAAGGCCAAACACAAAGAAGGCGAGATGCAGGTATTGGACGTGGCCGAAATGATTGCAAATGCAGAAGATCTTTAAAAATCCTTTAAGTTTTTGCTGAGGAATAAGGTTTTCTAGTAGGTTTAATGAATAAGAAAGAAAAGCTAAAATGTTGACAGATTTTAAAAACCTGCCGGATGATTCCAGAATTTGGATCTATCAGGCAAATAGAAAGTTGAGTGATGAAGAGGTAAACGAAATCACTCAACTAACAGAAGAATTTCTAACAAAATGGACCGCCCACGGCGCCGAATTGGAAGCGGCTTTAGAGCTAAAATATAATCGCTTCATAGTCATTGGTCTCAATCAGGCAAATGCTTCGGCATCGGGCTGTAGCATTGATGCTTCGGTACATTTTATACAATCGCTCCAGGAAAAGTTTGATGTGGATCTGCTCGACAAAATGAACGTTACCTTTTATTCGGGAGATTACATCGCTTACAAACCTTTGTCCGATTTCCGGAAAATGGCAAAGGATAAATCGGTTTCCAAAAATACCATCGTTTTTAATAATCTTGTAAACACAAAATCAGAATATCTTGAAAACTGGGAAGTACCCGCCAACGAAAGCTGGCACAGTAGATTTTTATCATAATATTTTCAGCAATTCTATGAAAAAAATACTGCCCATTTTATTTTTATTCCTAACGTGTTCCCTTCTTTTTTCACAAGAAAAAAATCCACTGATCGTAAAAGACGATTTTCAGAACCAAAAAAAATGGGTTGATAGCATATACGCAAAAATGTCGCTTCAGGAAAAAGTGGGCCAGCTATTTATGGCCGATGTTTTCTCCAGCGATCCAAAGGAAAAAACGGATAAAATAAAAGACCTCATTTCCAATTATTACATCGGTGGAGTAATCTTTTCAAAAGGTGGTCCACGCCGACAGGCAAAATTGAACAATGAATTTCAGGAATTGGCTACCGTACCTTTAATGGTTGGGATGGATGCGGAATGGGGATTGGCAATGCGTTTGGACTCCACCTATGCCTTTCCGTGGAATATGACATTGGGCGCAATTGAAGACAATAAAATAATAAAAAAAATAGGCGAGCGCATTGGCGAACAGTCCAAAAGATTGGGCGTGCATATAAATTTTGCGCCGGTTGTAGATATTAACACAAACCCAAAAAACCCTATAATCGGGAACCGTTCCTTTGGCGAGGATCGCGACAATGTCACCGAAAAAGCCTTGGCTTTTATGAAGGGAATGCAAAGCGCAGGAATTCTTGGCAGCGCCAAACATTTTCCCGGTCACGGCGATACCGATGTAGATTCGCATAAAAATTTGCCAACCCTCGATTTCACCAAAGAACGCTTGGATACTTTGGAACTGTATCCATACAAAAGGTTGATTGACGAAGGCCTCAACAGCGTAATGGTTGCGCACCTTAACGTTCCGTCGTTGACCGAACAGATAGGCTATCCTTCTTCACTTTCATCAAAAGTGGTTACGGATGTTTTAAAAGGCGAATTGGGGTTCAATGGGCTTATTTTTACCGATGCCTTGAATATGAAAGGAGCTTCAAATTTTAAGGAACCCGGCGAAATAGATCTCGCGGCATTTTTGGCGGGAAATGATGTTTTATTGATTTCGGAAGATATTCCGAAGGCGAGCCAATTACTCGTAAATGCATATCGCGAAGGGGTTATTACCGAAAAAAGATTGGCTTTATCTGTCAAGAAAATTCTTTATGCCAAATACAAAGTAGGATTAAATAATTATAAACCGGTAAACCTTTCCTATATAACCGATGACCTGAATACGGTTAATGACGCTGCCCTTTACGAAGAGGCGATAGATAACGCACTTACGGTCATAAAAAATGACCAGGCGATATTACCTATAAAAGACCTTCAGGAAAAAAAGATAGCTTACATAAATTTTGGTGATGATTCGGGCGCCGATTTTTTAAGTGAACTTCGGAAATATGCAAATGTAGATTGGGTAAAAGCGGCCAGTTTAGATGAATATATACAGACGCTGAAAAATTATAATTATGTAATTATAGGATTCCATAAATCCAATGACAATCCGTGGAAGCCTTTTGAATTTACCGAAAATGAACTTGTTTGGCTCTATGAAATTGCCCGCACAAATACGGTGATTCTCGACGTTTTTGCGCGGCCGTACGCCATGCTTGATTTAAAAAGTACCGCCAATTTTGAAGGCATCGTTATGTCCTATCAAAATAGTACCGTTTCACAACAACTTTCGGCACAGCTTATTTTTGGCGCCCGGGAGGCAAAAGGAATCCTGCCCGTTTCCCTCGGAAAGGATTTTCCCGTTAACACCCATTATGAAACCAAATCGCTGCGAAGGCTTCAATATGGAACTCCTGAAAGTGTAGGGATCAATTCCTATAAACTTCAAAAAATAGATTCGCTTGCCAATCTCGGAATTGCCGAAGGCATGTTTCCGGGAGCACAAATTTTAGTGGCGCGGAAAGGGAAGGTTATCTACAATAAAAACTTTGGCTACCACGAATACAACAAAAATAGGGCAGTAGCCGATACAACCATTTACGATTTGGCTTCTATGACGAAAATTCTGGCTACGCTTCCCTTAGTTATGCAGCTTGTGGATAAAGGAGAATTGAAGCTGAATACCAAGCTTTCAGAAATGCTTCCGGAGTATAAAAATTCCAACAAAGAAGATATCACCTTAAAGCAGATGCTTTCGCATTACGCGCGATTCCAGGCCTGGATTCCGTTTTATAGATATACGCTTAAATGCCAGCACGTACCGCTCCATCTCCCAAATATTATTCCGACGTGGCAGGAAAGGATTTTACGGTAAAAGTGGCCGAAAATATGTATATGCGAACGGATTATCAGGACACTATTTTTAAGACTATCCGCGACAGCGATTTAAATAGCAGGCTTGAATATAAGTACAGCGATTTACCCTATTATATTCTGAAAAAATATCTGGAGGAAAAATATGGGAAACCTTTGGAAATCTTGGTGCAGGAAAATCTTTATGAATCACTCGGCGCCAATTATACCACCTATCTGCCTTTGGAAAAATTTTCAAAAGACAATATACCGCCTACGGAGCAGGATGATATTTTTCGTCAACAAAAAATCCAAGGATATGTAAACGACCAAGGGGCTGCGATGCTTGGCGGAGTAAGTGGTCATGCGGGGCTTTTCAGCAATGCGAACGATGTGGCAAAAATAATGCAGATGTATCTTTGGAAGGGGTTTTACGGTGGAAAGCGCTATTTTAAACCCGAAATTTTAGACCTTTTCAATACTTGTTATTATTGCAATAAAGGAGTACGGCGCGGCATAGGATTCGATAAGCCGCAGCTGGGTACTTCAGGGCCGACTTGTGGGTGCGTTTCCATGACCAGCTTTGGGCATAGTGGTTTCACCGGAACTTTAACTTGGGCAGACCCAGAAAAGGAAATTGTATATGTATTTTTGTCGAATAGAACCTTTCCAGACGCAGAGAACAGAAAATTGATCAGAAGTGATTTAAGAAGCGATATTCAGCAGGCAATTTACGATGCGATAGATTATTGAAATGAACCAGGAATCACGACTTAAGTGAGTCAGGACAGTTTATAACAAAAATTTTAAATTATATTTTCAATTGGAATTTGGTCGTGATTCGTATAGCGAAGCGGTCGTGTTTCGTGGGTCAAAAATTAGACAAATATGAAAATAGCCATTGTTTGTTACCCAACTTTCGGAGGGAGTGGGGTAGTAGCCACGGAACTTGGTACGGCACTTGCCGCCCACGGCCACGAGGTCCATTTTATTACTTATAAACAGCCCGTAAAATTGGAGTTGCTTTCGCGGAATATCCATTTTCACGAGGTAACGGTACCAACATATCCACTATTTCACTACCAACCTTATGAGCTGGCCCTTTCCAGCAAGTTGGTAGATATGGTAAAGCTTCATAAAATTGACCTTTTACACGTTCATTATGCGATTCCGCACGCCTATGCCGGTTACATGGCCAAAAAAATGTTGGAAGAGGAAAACATAAGTATTCCTATGGTAACGACACTTCACGGTACGGATATTACCTTGGTTGGCAACCATCCTTTTTATAAACCTGCCGTGACCTTCAGCATCAACAAAAGCGATATTGTTACTTCGGTATCGCAAAGTTTGAAGGATGACACACTTCGGCTTTTCAATATTACCAATGAAATACACGTGGTTCCTAATTTTATTGATGTTGACAAATACCACAGACCTTATACCGATTGCCAGCGGGAAATGATGGCTGAGAAAGAGGAGCGAATTATAACCCACGTTAGTAACCTAAGAAAGGTGAAGCGCGTAAAGGATGTTATTGAAATTTTTTACCGCATCCAAAAAAAGATTCCGGCAAAATTGATTATCGTGGGAGAAGGGCCGGAGCGGGAATCCTGTGAAAAATTATGTAGAAAGCACGGAATCGAAGATAAAGTCGTCTTTCTCGGGAACAGTTCCGAAGTGAATAAAATCCTTTGTTTCAGCGATTTGTTTTTATTGCCGTCCGAAAAGGAAAGTTTCGGACTCGCCGCATTGGAGGCCATGGCTTGCGGGGTACCAGTAATTTCAAGCAATACCGGAGGCTTACCAGAAGTAAATATTGATGGATTCAGCGGATTTTTGAGCGAAGTAGGCAATGTGGATAAAATGGCTGAGAATGCCCTGAAAATTTTGGATTCGGAAGAGACGCTTTCCAAGTATAAAGCCCAAGCGGTGGAAGCTGCGAGGATTTACGATACCAAGAAAATCATTCCGATGTACGAAAATTTATACAATAAAGCATTAAATATGGAATTGGGAAAACTATCTCAATAATTTCGTTTTATAAATTCCAATGCATTCCCGTGCATAACCCGCTCTACGATAGTTTCGGCATCAATTCTATTGAAATCCTTTAAATTTTTGCTGTTTTTTGTAAGATATTCTTCCGCGTGATTTAGCATTTCCTCTGCGAGATCTTTCATATTTTCTGCCGTCCATAGCCCGTTAATTGGGTTTACTATTCCATCAAAATCACTTCCAATGCTTTGGGTTCCCCAGCAAAATAGCTCTTCTTTGTCCAACACTTCAGCAATATGCTGAACTTGCCGCCAAACCAGTAATGCTTTTTTGATAAGCATTTTACGTTTATTGGGTATGTAAATTTTACTTTCTGAAATAGCCTTATTACTGCCAATTCGCCTTTCATCCAACTGTATTCCAAAGATGCCGTTGCTACGTGCAATTCGTACCAATTCATCATCATAAAAGTTAATATCAATATCGCAAAACCATGCCGCGTGGTCGGGATAATTGGTTTGGTCCCATTCCACAATGGATCGCTTTCCGGTGCAGGCTCCGTGGCTGGCAATGATTGGAATTTTTTCAGAAGCATATTGTGTATCCAATAAATGATAATAGGCCTTCCGGGACGCCGTACTTAAATGTTTAACGTCAATGGGAATTCTATTACCCTCTCCATTATCCAATAACAAATCTATCGCTTCCATTCCCAATGGGGTGATGCCCGTATTCAGTCCTCTATTTTGGTTATCTTTTAGGGCACCAATTGAAATACTTTGGGCGTGGCCGCAGAGTTCATTGTAAAAATGATGCGCAAGCGTTATAAATATTGGCCTATGTTCCCAATTTTTTATGGCTTTAATATTCTCTAACACCTCAGCCCGGCTGGCCATATTCTTTTCCATATAAAGCCCAGTATTAAAACAATGCCCACCTTCAATTGAAATCACAATATTGATTATCTTTTTGTTTTCGGTTTCAGCCTTAAAATTGCTTTCTATTTCCTCATAATTTTTTACTAGGCGATAGGTGTAAATTTTTCCGTCAATTTTTTCAACTTGGTTGTGAAGCTGTTCATAATAATGGTATTCATCCATTAGATCCTTAAAATAATCCATATGGTTCCTAATGTAATCCATTCTGGCCTGGCTTATGCTGGCGGCGAGATTTACCAATACATCGGTCACTCCTTTTATTCCAATAACTTCCTTGCCGAAAAAATGCTTTTCAAAAGGATATAGCGTCACGACTACTACTTTGGTTTTGGCGTTTGCGAGCGCCGTTAAATCAGTTTGTGAAAACTTGGTGAGCGTTACAAGTCTATTTATGAATTTTTCCAAGAAATTTGGTGGGCTATAATGCCAAATGGAATTCTTCCGATTGCTATCCTGCGCGTTTTTTTTGGGAGGATCATACTTAAAACTTTTGCTATATGGCTTCAGCGAAGGATGGCAGTGAATATCAATATAATGTTTTTCCATAATAAGTCAATTTATTGAAATTCATAAAGTTGCAACAAATATTCGTATTACGAAAGAGTGTTTTTCCTATTTTTCCATAAAAAAAAGTCCTACGTATTCTGTAGGACTTTCTTAAGTAATTATTTATTTCTTAACCTAAAATTGGTAGCGGGCGCTCAAACCGAGCCCAAAATTTACGTCATCCACATATCCAAAATTGAATTGCGGACGAAAATCGAGCGACAGCAACAAGGGGAAATCAAAGGAATATTCAATACCCACATCGCCGGTTAGATATACAAACGTATTATTGTAATTCCAGTCGCGATCGTCATAATATTTCTTGTCATAGTTCACCAGTCCGAGCCCGGCGCCCGGGCCAGCGTACCAGTTAAAACCGCCATCAATATTCCACACCCATTGGTAAATTCCGGTAATTTTTACAGCATCGTAATGCCTACGGCTATGGAAGCCCAGACCTAATTCCAATCGGTTATTATCACCAACGGCACGTTGATAATTGACTTCGGGACCAAAGCCGTCGTTTTCGCCTAGCCTAAGCCCAATGGCGTTTTCTGCAATTTCCTGTGAAGTGGCAGTAAGACCAAATCCCGCAATAACGAGTATAGCTAAAATGGTTTTTTTCATAATTTGTTTGTTTTAGTTTTTTAACGCTATAAATGTAGCCGTATTATGTAGCCTATATCGTTAACGGCATGCTAACGTGAAACCCATTTTTTAGAAAGTTTTGTTAAGGAATTTAGATGCGTTCTTTACATTTACAGAATCAATGATAACCGAAAAATTACAACAATTTCAGAAAATATTTGAAGGCGAATTTCATTTCGATAGCCTTCATACCACACTTTACGCAACAGATGCTTCAGTCTATAGAAAAATTCCGATGGCCGTTGCTTATCCAGAAACTGACCTCGGAATAAAGCAATTGGTTCATTTTGCTGCCGAAAACAATGCATCGCTTATTCCGCGAACCGCGGGGACTTCACTTGCCGGACAATGCGTGGGCGAGGGGATTGTGGTTGATGTTTCGAAGCATTTTACCAAGATTCTTGCCGTTGATTCTGAAAATAGAACCGTAACGTTACAACCGGGAGTTATCCGCGACGACCTAAATCGGTTTTTGAAAGAATATGGACTTTTCTTCGGCCCAAACACTTCCACGAGCAACCGCTGCATGATAGGAGGGATGGTGGGCAATAACAGCAGCGGCACCACTTCAATTCAATACGGCGTTACTCGCGACAAAGTTTTAAAATTGAAAACAATTCTTTCAAATGGAGAAGAAGTTGTTTTTGAAGCTCTTACAAAAGAGGCATTTCTTAAAAAAGTGGAACTTGATACTTTGGAAGGAAATATTTACAAAACAATTTATTCTGAATTGTCTTCCGATGAAACCCGGAAAGAAATTTGGAAGGAATTTCCGAAGAAAGAAATTCACCGAAGAAATACAGGTTATGCGGTTGATGCATTGCTTGAAAATTCTGTTTTCGGCGAGTTTGATAAAGAAATAAATCTTTGCTCACTACTCTGCGGAAGCGAGGGAACACTTGCCTTTACTACAGAAATTACATTGCGATTGGATCCGTTGCCACCCAATTATTCCGCCGTTATCGCTTCACATTATGAAACTTTGGAGAATTGTTTAAACGATGTAATAGTTGCAATGCAGCACAATTTGCATACCTGTGAAATGATGGACGATGTAATTTTGGACTGCACGAAAAAGAACAAAACCTACGAACCGTACCGTTTTTTTGTTGAAGGCAGCCCAAAAGCCATTCTTTTATTGGAATTAAAAAGTGAATCTGAAACCGATTTAGAAATACAGATTGAAGCACTTTTAAAATCATTGGAACTTTCTAACTTATCGTACAGCAATCCTGTTTTACGCGGAGAGGAAATAGAAATGTCGCTGGAGTTACGAAAAGCGGGATTGGGTCTTTTGGGAAATATGGTGGGCGACAAAAAAGCGGTCGCATGTATCGAGGATACTGCGGTTGCACTGGAAGATCTCCCCATTTACATAAGTGAATTCACTTCACTGATGGCGAGTTTTAATCAAAAGGCAGTTTATTACGCCCACGCCGGCGCAGGGGAACTTCATTTACGTCCAATCCTCAATTTAAAGGATGGCGAAGGGGTGGAATATTTCAGGAAAATTACAACTGAAGTAGCAAAGCTTTGCAAAAAATATGGCGGTTCTTTTTCTGGCGAACACGGCGATGGCATTGTACGCGCAGAGTTTTTACCAATGCTGATAGGAGAAAAAAATTATACCCTTTTAAAAAGAATAAAATCTGCTTTCGATCCCGAAAATATTTTCAATCCGGGAAAAATTGTTGATGCCTATAAAATGGATGAATCACTTCGTTATGAAACCGATAGAATGGAACCTGAAATTAAAACCATTCTCGATTTTTCGGATTCAGAAGGAATTTTGCGTTTGGCCGAAAAATGCAACGGTAGCGGCGATTGTAGAAAACCTGCTGAAGCGGCGGGAGCAATGTGCCCCAGCTACCACGCCACAAAATATGAAAAGGATACAACACGGGGTCGTGCCAACGCGCTGCGCGAAGTTCTGACGAATAATCAGGCCGCAAATAAATTTAATTCAAAAGACTTAAAAGCGGTATTCGATCTTTGTATCAGCTGCAAAGCCTGTGCAAGTGAATGCCCGAGTAATGTTGATATTAGTACAGCCAAAGCAGAATTTCTATACCAGTACAACAAAGCCAACGGAGTTTCAACGGCTGATAGGTTATTTGGTAAAAGTTCAATTTTGAATAAAAGGGCTTCCCATTTTCCCAAAATTTCGAATTGGTTATTTGAAAACAATTTCACTTCAAAAGTGATTAAGAAAATTGGTAATGTGCATCCTAAAAGAACGTTGCCAAAAATGTCAACAATGAGTTTTGATAAATTGCATAAAAACATTAAAAATCAAAACATTACAGAATTTAGTTTAGCTGAAAAAATTCAAACAAATGTAATTCTTTTTGTAGATGAATTCAGCAATTTTCTCGATGCCATAATTGCAGAGGATGCATTTTTCCTTTTGTCACAATTGGGCTATAAAGTTGAAGTAATTACTCAGTTAGATAGCGCCCGAGCCTTAATTTCAAAAGGATTTTTAGAAGAAGCGAAAAAAGAGGCAAACAAAAACATAGCATTTTTGAAAGAGAAAGTTTCAAATGAAGTTCCTCTTTTAGGCATTGAACCTTCCGCAATCCTAACATTTAGGGATGAATATTTACGATTGGCGGATGATAAAATATCGGCAGAAGACATTGCAAAGAACACATTTTTGATTGAGGAATTTCTCGCTTCCGAAATTGCAAAAGGTCAAATTACCGCATCACAATTCACTTCCGAAGAAAAGACCATTAAGATTCACGCCCACTGCCACCAAAAATCATTGAGCAACCAAAAGGTAACTTTTGATATTTTGAATCTTCCCAAAAACTTTAAGCCTACCATTATCCCATCCGGTTGTTGTGGGATGGCGGGCAGTTTTGGTTACGAAAAGGAACATTACGGAGTAAGTATGAAAATAGGGGAGTTGAAGCTTTTCCCTGCAATACGGAAATCTTCGGAAAGTAGCGTTATTTCAGCAAATGGAACTAGTTGCCGGCATCAAATTTTTGACGGTACGGGCATAAAAGCGCTACATCCTGTTACAATTCTTAAAAATGCACTTTTATAATTTTGACGGTTTGACCCACGACCGCTTCGCCCTACGAGCCAAGACAAATTGTTCCGAAATAAAACAATTTTATAGTTATAAATAAAATCCTTTTTCCTTTCAGTCGTGCTTCATGGTTCCCTTCAGGCGTGGTTCCTGTTTCCCTTCAGTCCTGATTCATGATTCTCTTTTATAAATTTTGAATTATTGACCTCGAAAGTTTACATTTGTTGAAAACGCAGTAATGGCAGGAAATTCCATCGGAAAATTATTTAAACTCACCACTTTTGGCGAGTCGCACGGCGAGGCAATTGGCGGCATAATTGATGGCTGCCCCGCAGGATTGGCATTAGACTTTGAAGCAATCAAAACTGAAATGCAACGGCGTAAACCAGGTCAATCCTCCATTGTAACACAGCGAAAAGAGGAAGATGAAGTAAAATTTCTCTCTGGAATTTTTGAGGGAAAAACCACTGGTACTCCCATTGGGTTTATAATTGAAAACACAAATCAAAAAAGTGCGGATTACAGCCATATAAAAGATGTTTACCGACCGTCCCACGCAGATTATACGTATGATAAAAAGTACGGAAACCGTGATTATCGTGGCGGCGGGCGTTCTTCTGCCCGCGAAACGGCCTGTAGGGTTGTTGCAGGCGCAATTGCAAAACAACTAATTAAAGACATTAAAATCACTGCATACGTTTCTTCAGTTGGAGAAATGGAACTTAAAAAACCTTATTACCAACTTGATTTTTCAGAAATAGAAAAAAATCCCGTTCGCTGCGCAGATGCCAGTATGGCTTCAAAAATGGAAGCCTACATAAAAGAAATTCGAAAGGAAGGTGATACGGTGGGAGGTGTAATAACTTGTGTTATCCAAAATGTTCCTATCGGGTTGGGCGAACCTGTTTTTGATAAATTACACGCAGAACTCGGCAAGGCTATGTTGTCAATAAATGCCGTGAAGGGCTTTGAATATGGTAGTGGGTTTATAGGCACCAAAATGAAAGGAAGCGAACACAACGATATTTTCAAGCAAGATGGAAGTACCAAGACAAACTTCAGCGGTGGGATTCAAGGAGGAATTAGCAATGGCGAGGATATTTACTTCAACGTAGCTTTTAAACCGGTTGCCACTATTATGCAAAAGCAGGAAACCATTGACAAGAAAGGAAATAAAGCCGAAGCCGAAGGAAAGGGTAGGCACGACCCCTGTGTGGTTCCGCGGGCCGTGCCCATTGTGGAAGCTATGGCCGCTTTGGTCTTGTCGGATTTTTGGTTGATGTCTAAAGTTTCAAAATTGTAAGGTTGAATCAAAATTTTTAATTACATCTAAAATCAAATAATCTAAAAAAGTCACACGTCTCAAATCTAATATCTAAACATGAAAAAACTCGCATTACACTGGAAAATAATTATTGGATTGGTATTAGGTATAATTTGGGCAATCCTTTCCAGTCAAATGGGCTGGAGTGAATTCACAATTAATTGGATCGCACCCTTTGGAACTATTTTCATCAATTTACTGAAACTGATTGCGGTGCCATTAGTATTGGTTTCAATAATTAGCGGAGTAGCCAATATTGGCGATCCTTCAAGTTTGGGAAGAATGGGAGGCAAAACGCTTATTGCTTATCTCGTTACCACTTTATTCGCTGTGGGCCTTGGATTGGCTATTGTTAACATTATCCAGCCTGGAAAATTGGTGGATGAGCAGAGCCGTATTGATAACCGCATTAGCTATGAAGTTTGGGCCGCTTCAGAAGGCCGACAAATAAAAGACGGAATTAATTATCTGCAGGACCCAGCTTTTTTTGAGCGCGCCCAAAAAATAACTGATCTCTCAAAAGGAGAGCTTCGGGATGCCTCGGTAACCGAAAAGATGAAAACCGCCGAGAAAACAAAAGAGTCAACCCCGTTACAACCATTGGTTGACATAGTTCCGGAAAACTTTTTTTATTCTTTAAGCGATAATGGACTTATGCTCCAAATTATATTTTTCGGGCTCTTTTTTGGAGTTTGTCTTTTATTGATACCCAATGAAAAATCGCATCCCGTTACTAGTTTTATGGACAGTGCGATGGAAGTGTTTTTAAAAATGGTCGATTTGGTTATGCAGGCAGCGCCCTTCTTCGTATTCGCTCTATTGGCGGGCGTTGTAAGCAAAATGGCTGGAGACGATCTTGGGAAAGTGTATGAAATTTTTAAAGGATTGAGTTGGTATTCCTTAACAGTATTCTTGGGTTTAATGATCATGATATTTATTGTATACCCAATAATTCTGAAGTTATTTGTGAGAAGAATTCCATATAAAGGATTTTTTAAAGCAATGGCTCCCGCGCAAACTTTGGCTTTTTCAACCTCGAGTAGTGCCGCTACGCTTCCTGTAACTATGGAATGCGTGGAAGAAAACTTGGGTGTGGACAAAAAGATAACCAGTTTCGTTCTTCCAATCGGGGCAACCGTAAATATGGACGGCACGTGCCTTTACCAAGCTGTAGCAGTAGTCTTTTTGGCCCAATTACATATGATCGATCTAACATTTGGACAGCAATTGACCATTGTATTAACGGCAACTTTGGCATCTATCGGTTCCGCCGCCGTACCGAGCGCGGGATTGGTTATGCTCATAATAGTTTTGGAATCTGTAGGATTAAATCCTGCCTGGATTGCCATAATTTTTCCTGTTGATAGGATTCTGGATATGTTCCGAACCGTAGTAAATGTTACGGGCGATGCTACCGTTTCAACAATAATAGCCAATGGCGAAGGCATGTTGAATTATGAGTCAAGGGATAATCCTACCGAAACTTTCGACTTAGACTCTTAAAATTATATAATCATATACTTTTTAACATATTCGTGTATTGGTATATTCGATAAATTGTTAAATTAGTTTATAATTTCTCCCCGGCAACAAAAGCCCAATCTAAATTTTTATTGAATTTATCTGCTTAGCTATGACCAAATATCATAGTTATGAAAAAATTTATCTTATTATTTTGTGCTGGCCTTTCTTTTACAAATATGATAGGCCAAGTGGGGATTGGAACTATAAATCCCACAAGTTCTTCGATGCTGGAAGTTAGTAGCCAAACCAATGGGGTGGGACCTTATAAAGGTTTTATGCCGCCACGGGTGCCAACTATTCCAGCACGAAATTCTATAACTCCTAATATTTCTGATGCAGGGTTATTGATTTTTTTAATGAATGATGGAAATGGACAAAGCTGCCTTCAAATCTGGGACGGTGGAGTTTGGAGGGATATTTCTTGCGTAACGATTCCCGAACCGGAAATCTGGATCAATGAATTTCATTATAAGAATATAGGCACAGATTCTGGAGAATTTATCGAAATAGGTGGTCCTGCGGGTTATGATTTAAGCACTTGTACAATAGAGTTATACAATGGTGTTACTGGAACGAGTTATGAAACAATTTCATTAAATGGAATTATACCCGATCAATCGAATGGGGTTGGGACTCTTTCCTTTTTACCTGCTGGAGGTATTCAAAATGGACCTGCAGATGGAATTGCAATAGTTAAAGCTGGTATAGTTATTCAATTTCTTAGCTATGAAGGAACATTTATGGCAACCAGTGGCCCTGCCAATGGAATAAATTCAACGGATATTGGGTGTAGAAGAATCGAGTTCGACTCCAGTTGGCTTTTCACTACAACTCAAGGGAACTGGAAACAAATACGGCGATTTTCTTTGGAATCCACCTGCCGACTGATTCTCCCGGAACATTAAATGATGGCCAAACAATTAATTGAAACGAAATATTTACAAAAATTTTGCCTTTAACTCGCGCAGTAGGAATCATACAGCTTTCCTTTTTCCCAAACCATTTATAGCGGTTTCTGGCAATATGATCATAAACCGAATTCCTGATAAATTTTGGCACGATCATAAACCCAAAAAGTAGGGGATAGGCACCGGAAAGGTCTTTTGAAATACGGAGTGCCGCAGAGGATTTTTCGTAATATTTTTCGCCTTCAATAAGAATAATGGAATCTACTTTTTCAGTGTCAATATTAAATTTCGAAATTAACTCCTGCCCAATTTCACTTTGAAGCGCGGCAAATTTGAAGACATTTTTTTTATCGTGCCTGATCACAAAATTGACTGCACTATTGCAGAGATTGCAAACGCCATCGAAGAGGATAATTTTATATGCTTTATTATAATTCATTATTAGTAGGCAGTTGGCAGTTTTACTGAATACTGCCACTGAACACTGAATACTTTTTCACACTTTTTCCAGTTCTTCCAAACTTACATTTGTGGTAAACATTCCGTAATTCACGATTGCCTTGTTTTTTTCAATAGTATCAATCGTTCCAATGGCTCGCCCGTCTATCATCCGTACCCTATCACCAATTTTTAATGCTACTTTCGGTTTTGGGGGTGGTAATTGTTTCGCTTTTTCCTTTTCCTCTTTTTTCCGCTCACGAATTACTTCCACTTTCTGTTCAACTTCCTTTATCACCTTTTGTTCCTTTGCCTTAACGGCTTTTTTCACTTTGGGCGCGAGCTTTTTCCGTTTGCTGTTTTCAACCATTACGAGTTTCATCAGCTCGTCAATCAATTGTTTTTTCTTTCGGTTGTTGAAATATTTTTCGGAAAGGACATCAACCTTTTTTCCTAAACTGATGAGTTTTTGGTTCGCATCAAAAAGCTCCTGATAGCTTTCCAATTTTTCCTGCACGCGCGCATTCACTTCTTCCAACTGCTTGCCTTCACTGCGGGCTTTTTGCTCTTCGTTTTTCAGTGCTTCGGAAGTTTTCCGAAGATTGCTGCGTTCTTTTTGAAGGTTCGCAATCGTTTTGTCGAAACGCACCTTTCCGCGCTCAATTTTCTTTTTCGCTTTATTTATCAAACTGTATGGAATACCGTTCTTCTGCGCAACCTCAAAAGTATAACTGCTTCCGGCCTCGCCCAAATGCAGCTGATACAAGGGTTCCAACGATTTGCTATCGAACTGCATATTGGCATTGATGGCGTGCGGAAGTTCATTTGCCAACAATTTTAAATTTGTGTAATGCGTGGTAATAATTCCAAAAGCTTCCCGCTCATAAAACACTTCCAAAAAAGTTTCAGCCAACGCACCTCCCAATTCCGGGTCGCTACCCGTACCGAATTCATCAATCAGAAAAAGCGTGTTTTTATTGCACTTTTTCAGGAATTGATTCATCTTTTTTAAGCGGTAACTATAGGTGCTCAAATGATTTTCGATAGATTGGTTATCGCCAATATCCGTCAAAATCCTTTTGAAAAAATAGACCTCACTTTGCGGGTTTACGGGAATTAACAAGCCACTTTGAAGCATTACCTGTAAAAGTCCAACGGTTTTCAGAGTAATACTTTTACCCCCGGCATTGGGTCCGGAAATAACTATTATGCGTTTATCGGGAACCAATTCGATGCTTTGTGGAAAGGTTTTTTCCTTTCTTTTATTGTTTGAAACCAGCAACAATGGATGAAAAGCCTTTATCAAAGAAATTCTCTTTTCCGAAGAAATAATCGGTAAAACGCCGTTTATATTCAACGCATATTTCGCTTTTGCATATAGCATATCCATAGCTATCAAATATTCTTGATAGTTTGAAATCAGTTCGCTATGCGGCCGCACAAATTCTGTTAGCGCCTTGAGAATTCGTTTTATTTCCTCGTCTTCCTCGTAAAGAAGATTGCTGAGTTCATTAGCATATTCAAGGGTTTCCTGCGGTTCAATGTAAACGATACTTCCAGTTTTTGAACTTCCCAAAACTGCGCCCCGCACTTTTTTGCGATACATAGCTTTAACGGCGAGCACACGCCTGTTTTCAACCACAGACTCTCGGATTTCATCCAAATAATCGTTTTGTGCATACTGCGAAAGCGCACGCGTGAAAGAGGAGTTTATCTTCCCTTTTACAACATTCAAACGGCGGCGAACAGTCCCCAATTCAGGTGATGCTTCGTCCTTTACTTCGCCATATTTGTCAATTTTTTTATTGATTTCTTCTGAAATGGCTGAAGTGAAATTTACCTCCTCCGAAAATGAATTCAGGTGGGAATAAAATTCCTCATATTTTTTAAAGAATTTTTGGAGTATGCGGGTGGTTTCTGAAATACTCAAAATCTTACGGAAACCGGAAATTTCCAAACTGCTGTTCTCAATTTCTAGAAGTCGAAGTTCCCTAAAAATTGGATCAAATCCGTGGTTGGGAATGCTATTTTCGCCATCAAAAGAAGCAGTAAATTCCTTTACCCGTTCAAGTTCGGGAAGTATTTCAGAAAATTCATGGAATGGCTGAATATTAAGAACCTTTTCACGGCCGGGCTCAGTAACGCAATACTGGGAAATTTGTAGTAAGACCGAAGGAAATTCAAGGTCCTCTAAAGTTTTGTTGTCAATACGGACTTTCCGTTTTATTTCCATTAATTTTACTTTTTCAGCAATACAAAAGTAAGCATAATGGAGGTAAAAATTGAGCCGGGATGGAAGGCTATTTTAAGTGAGGAATTTGAAAAACCGTATTTCAAAAATTTGGTGGGATTCGTAAAATCTGAATACGACTCGACAAAATGTTTTCCTCCCGGAAATCAGATTTTTTCAGCATTTAACCATACTCCATTTAATAACGTAAAAGCGGTTATAATAGGGCAGGACCCGTATCACGGTGATGGACAGGCACACGGTTTATGTTTTTCTGTTTCTGAAAAGGTGGGTAGTTCCGCCTTCATTAAGAAATATTTTTGAAGAAATTAGAACCGATGTTGGTTCCCCCATCCCAACAAATGGTAATTTGGAACGATGGGCAGACCAAGGCGTTTTACTTTTAAATGCCACTTTAACGGTGCGCGCACACAAAGCGGGAAGCCACCAAAATAAAGGATGGGAGCAATTTACGGACGCCGTAATCCAAAAGCTTTCCGAAGAAAAAGAAGGGCTTGTGTTTATGCTTTGGGGTGGACCGGCAAAAAAGAAGGGGGCAAAAATCAATACCTCCAAACATTTGGTGCTCACTAGCGGACATCCTTCGCCATTGGCCGCAAATAGGGGTTATTGGTTTGGGAACAAACACTTCAGTAAGGCAAATGAATATTTAAATGAAAAAGGGAAAAAACCTATTGTTTGGTAAGTTGTTCAAGTTCGCTTCGGCTGTGCCCAGCGAGCATAAAGAAAAGAAAATGGGGAGATTTTCTTATTCTTCTTCTGGTACTTCGGGTTCTGTTGCGTCATTGCAGCTAAACTGCAATAACAAAAAATTTGTAACCAACAGCGCACCCAAAACAATTAAAAATGTTGTCATGATGATGGTTTTTTATATAGAAAAGATGCGAGAAGTGCGCTCGGGTTGCGTAAACAGTAAGATTTTTTTATAAATTATATAAAATGCTGTCTTTCTGTATTTTAGTTTCAATTAAATCTAGTTCCAATAACTTTTGTTGAATATTTTCAAGCTCTTCGGAAGTCAATTGGCGGTCGCTCCACTCGGTTAACGATAACCATTCACGCACATCCTCAATTTTTTGGCCGTAGCGTTCCGCAATCATTTTGTCGATATTGGGAATGTTTTTGAAGTCTGAGGTTACTTCATTTATCACTTCCAAAATTGCTTTTATACTTTCAGCTTCGTTTTCTAAAATATCGTTACGAACCGCAATCACAAAACTTGGCCACGGAGTAGGGGATTCGCCGACCAAACGAAAAATGCCGCTATCAACGTGGGGTTTTGTCATAAACTTTTCCCACATAAAATAATCGCCATTTCCTTTGGGAAGGCCTTCCAGCGCGCCTTCCAAATCCTGGATTTCTGTAAATTTCAAATCATTTCTTAAGTCCCATTCGAGATTTTCGGCATTTACAAAAGCCATTAAATGCGACCCAGACCCAAATCTACTTATCGCAGCATCAGTGCCCTTTAAATCTGAAACGGTCTCAAAATCTGAATTCGCCGCAACGTGAATCCCCCACAAGCAAAGGCGATTTCACAAAAACCTGCACAATTTTGCTTTCGTTTCCATTTATAATATCGCGCACCATTCCTTCGGTAAGAATCACGGCCATATCAATTTCCTTTTCTCGGAGCGCCCGGTTCATTTCCCCAGTACCGCCAGCGTAATCCTTCCATCGAAGATTTATTCCTTTTTCAGTGAATTTTTTATCGCGAAGTGCGATATACCAAGGCAAATTAAAATGTTCCGGCACCCCGCCGATGATGAGATTTTTCATTTATGAAATGATTTCCAAAGAGGATTTTATTAAAGTGTCTATTGTTTTTTCAGGATTTTTACTGAAAGTTCCGTTGGCTCTGTTTGCCAAAATGGCGTTCAGCGACACGGCTCGGTGTCCCAATAATCTTGCCATTCCGTAGATTCCCGAAGTTTCCATTTCGAGATTTGTGATTGATTTTCCGTGAAAATTGAAATTTTTTATTTTTTCGTTCATCTTATCATCTTCAACCGAAAGCCGAAGAACCCGGCCTTGAGGGCCATAAAAACCTACGTTCGTTGCTGTTATTCCCGTTGTGATTTTTTCTGAACTAAATTTTCTTAAAAGACTTTCATCTGCGGAAACCACATAGGGTTTTGATTTTTTTGAATTCCAATCCGTTGCCGAAACAAATGCTTCGGAAAAAGCTTCGTCACAGAAAGAGATATTTCCGTAAAAGTGAAGCAGATTGTCAAAACCAATAGCTTTTTCAGAAATCAAAAAACTGTCAATTTCAATTTCCGGTTGAATGGCGCCCGACGTTCCGATACGGATAATTTCAAGGGAAGTAAGTTCACTTTTTATGGTCCGCGTTTTAAAATCAATATTTTTCAGCGCATCGAGTTCATTAAAAACAATATCAATATTATCGGTTCCAATTCCTGTGGAAATAACACTGATTCTTTTGCCATTCAAGGTTCCCGTGTGGGTTTTGAACTCACGCTTTTGAACCTCAAATTCAACTTTGTCAAAATATTTCGAAACCGCATCCACACGGTCCGGATCGCCAACGGTAATTACAGTATCAGCAAGTTGGTGCGGCAATAAATTAAGGTGATAAATACTGCCATCTTGATTTAATATTAATTCGGATTCTTTAATTGCCATACGTTTATTATCCCCCAACTCGTTTTACCTTAAAACCCTTCTCTTTTAAAAAATCCATTATTTTATCGCGATAATCGCCCTGGATTATTATTTGTTCATTTTTGAAACTTCCGCCAACGCTGAGCAATTGTTTAATTTCCTTTGAAAGAATTTTAAAATCAGAATCCGCCCCGTTATATCCTTCAATAATGGTTATTGGTTTGCCCTTTCGCTTCTCGTATTTGCAAAGCAACGGCTCATCCTGCAGCCATACCGTGGGTTGATTATCTTGTTCAATTTCTGGCTCGGGTTCGTGCTCCGGGAACAGGTTTTTTAATTGATCTTCTAACGATTTCAAGGTTTCAAGTTTTTGGTTTTTAGGTTTTTGTTTTTGGGGTGGTTCAATGTCCAAAAACCAATTTCGGGCATTAATCGGAGTCGAAATGCTACTCTTTAATTAAACCGATTTCCACCAAACGCTGGTGCAAAAATTCCCCGGCAGTAATATCATCGTAGGCTTTTGGGTGATTTTCATCAATGCATTCCTCCAGACAATTCAACTTCATATCGCCGCGGGGGTGCATAAAGAATGGGATGGAATAACGTGGATTTGCCCATTCCTCTTTTGGTGGATTAATTACCCGGTGAATCGTGGAGCGCAACTTGTTATTGGTGTGCCGTTCCAGCATATCGCCCACATTTATAACCAATTCATCTTCCTGCGGAATGGCATCAATCCATTCGCCATCCTTTCTTAAAACCTGCAGACCGCCGGTTGATGCGCCCATTAATAGAGTAATTAAATTAATGTCGCCGTGAGCGCCTGCCCGCACTGCACCTTTTGGTTCTTCGGTAATTGGCGGGTAATGGATTGGCCGTAAAATACTATTTCCGTTTGAGACCCAGTGATCGAAATAATTTTCATCCAACCCTATATATAGTGCTAACGCCCGGAGTACATAAATTCCCGTTTTCTCGAGCATTCTGTATGCTTCCATCCCAGTGTGGTTGAAATCGGGCAATTCAGTCACACAAACATTTTTTGGATATTTTTCTGAAAGATTTGCATCTTCAGTGGGCTCTTGCCCGAAGTGCCAAAATTCCTTTAAATCTCCTTCCTTTTTGCCTTTAGCATGCTCTTTTCCAAAGGAAACATAACCGCGCTGCCCACCCAGGCCTTCAATTTCATACTTTTCTTTTACCTCCAACGGAAGGGCGAAAAAGTTTTTTATTTCTTTATAAAGTTCTCCAACCAATTGGTCGCTGAGAAAATGGTTTTTAAGCGAAACGAAACCAATTTCTTCATAAGCCTTGCCTATTTCATTTACAAATTTTTGCTTTCGTTTTGGGTCTTCAGAAAGAAAATCTGCCAAATCTACACTTGGGATATTATTCATAGCATTTTGTTTTGATGGTTACAAAGATACCAATAATAACCTTTTTTTGGAAGCGAAAAATAAACTTGAAAATCTGAATTACACTTGCTTTTTTTCTACTTTTGGATACCAAAATAAAACCGATGAAATCTGAAACTTCTCCACATATTTATTATCCATACGACCGCAAAAATATAGACGACGCCACATTGAAAATGCTCTATCGCGGGATGTTGAAACCGAGGATGATAGAAGAAAAAATGTTGATTTTGCTTAGGCAGGGAAAGGTTTCAAAATGGTTCAGCGGAATAGGGCAGGAGGCCATTTCAGTGGGGCTCACGGCGGTTTTGGAAAAAGATGAATACATCTTGCCAATGCATCGAAATCTCGGGGTCTTTACCATGCGCGATATTCCGCTATACAGATTATTTTCCCAATGGCAGGGAAAGGCGAACGGTTTTACAAAAGGGCGCGACAGAAGCTTTCATTTTGGAACGCAGGAGTTTCATATAGTTGGAATGATTTCCCATTTGGGACCACAATTTGGCGTGGCAGACGGAATTGCCTTGGCAAATAAACTGAAGAAAAACAACAAGGTTTGTGCTGTTTTCACCGGAGAGGGCGGAACCAGCGAAGGCGATATACACGAAGCTTTGAACGTTGCCTCAGTTTGGCAATTACCGGTTCTTTTTTGTATTGAAAACAATGGTTACGGACTTTCAACGCCTACCAACGAACAATATAATTGTGAAAATCTCGCCGACCGCGGAAAGGGATACGGGATGGAATCGCATATTATTGAAGGAAATGATATCCTTGAAGTTTATACGAAACTGAAAAGTTTGGTTGAAAGCATGCGGAGCAATCCTCGTCCGGTCTTGTTGGAATTCAAGACTTTTAGAATGCGCGGCCATGAGGAAGCGAGCGGAACGAAATACGTTCCGGATGATTTAATAGATGAATGGGGGCTTCGGGACCCGTTGGAAAATTTTGAGAGTTATTTGCTTTCAGAGGAAATTATTTCTGAAGAGGAAATCCAGCAGTACAGGACTGAATTTAAAAAGGAAATAGACGAAAATCTTGACATCGCTTTCGCTGAACCAAAAATAGAAGCAAACGAAACTACGGAATTAAATGATGTTTATAAAGCCTTCAATTATCAAGAAGTAAAAGAGAATTCCGAAACAGAAAATATTCGATTAATTGATGCTATTTCGCAAGGTTTGAAACAGTGCATGGAACGTCATGACAATCTTGTGATTATGGGACAGGATGTGGCGGAGTACGGTGGTGTCTTTAAAATAACCGAAGGATTTGTAGCGCAATTTGGAAAGGAAAGGGTTCGTAATACACCTATTTGCGAATCTGCAATTGTTTCTGCGGCAATGGGGCTTTCGATAAATGATTATAAAGCAGTGGTTGAAATGCAATTTGCCGATTTTGTCACATCGGGTTTCAACCCTATAATCAATTATTTGGCTAAAAGTCACTACCGCTGGAATGAAAAGGCCGATGTGGTGGTACGGATGCCCTGTGGGGCCGGGGTAGGCGCTGGGCCTTTCCATAGCCAAACCAATGAAGCGTGGTTTACGCACACGCCGGGTCTGAAAGTGGTTTATCCCGCATTTCCGTATGATGCCAAAGGATTATTGGCCACAAGTATTGAAGATCCCAACCCGGTGATGTTTTTTGAGCATAAGGCATTATATAGGAGTATCCGGCAGAATGTTCCCACCGATTATTATACACTGCCATTGGGAAAAGCTTCAGTTTTAAGGGAAGGAAATGATGTTACAATAATAACATACGGAGCAGGTGTGCATTGGGCTTTGGAAACATTGGAAGGAGAGTTGGATATTTCTGCCGATCTTATTGATTTAAGAACGCTGGTCCCGTTGGATATGGAAGCCATTTATACTTCGGTGAAGAAAACGGGGAAGGTTATAATCCTTCAGGAAGATTCGCTTTTTGGTGGAATCGCATCCGATATTTCCTCGCTAATTATGGAAAATTGTTTCGAATTCTTAGATGCCCCCGTCAGACGTGTGGCGAGTTTGGAAACGCCTGTTCCCTTTGCGGCAAATTTAGAATCTCAGTATCTTCCTAAGGAAAAATTCAAAGGAATCCTACTTAATTTATTGTCTTACTAATTATTTAACGTTGTTTGTTAAACTTTAGATAAAGACTCCACAAACGTTAAAATTGTTGTTTACTTTAGTGAAATACTAATCATTAAAAACTCAATATTATGGTACGTTGGATTATTATTTTTCTCGTTATTGCAATCATCGCAGCTATTTTTGGATTTGGCGGAATCGCCGAAGGAGCAACAGATATCGCAATGATTATTTTCTGGATATTTTTAGTGCTTCTTGTACTAGCGGTTCTTTCGAGATTATTTAGAAAATAGAAAGATCATCAACTTAATTTACTAAACAATTCAAATTTTTTATGAAAAAAATCCTCATTATGGCCCTAATTGCGGCCACAGCTTTCTCCTGCGGTGCACCCAAGACCGTACAGGAATCCCGAAAGGTTATTAAAGGATATTGGAATCTTAGACAATATTTCCTATAATACTTCCGGTACTTTTAATGTTACCGTTTTTAACGACACCTCTGCCGAATGTTTTGAAGGTAGCACCTGGCGTTTTATTCCGAATAACAATACCGGTAATTATACAATAGACAACCCCAATTGCCCAACTGGTGAGCGCAATTTCATTTTTACAATAGTTGAAATTGACCCCGCATCAGGTCTTTACGATTTTCTCGTGAAACCAACAAATGCCAAAGGCAAATCTGAAGATAACTCAGGTTTCAGGGTTAGGTTGGCACAGTTGAATGAAAATTCAATGCGCTGGGAACAAACGGTAACGTTGGAAGGCAAGCCCTTTAAAATCAATATGAACTTTTCAAAAATCAATGAACAATAATTATGAAGACAATTTTTAAACAATTTACAATTCTCTCTTTCGCCCTTCTCCTTGTGGTCAGTTTTACAAGCTGTGAGGCTACCCGAAATGCCAACAACAAACAGAAAGGAGCAGTAATTGGAGCTGCGAGTGGGGCCATTTTAGGAGCCATTATCGGTAACAATGCCGGAAAAGGCGGGAATGGTGAGATAGGAGCCGTAATTGGTGGTGTAGTTGGTGGTGGTGCCGGTGTACTTATCGGTGCAAAAATGGATAAACAGGCTCAAAAAATTGAGCAGGAAATTCCCGGTGCCCAAGTGGAACGCGTGGACGATGGTATCGTTGTTACATTTGATGAAAACAGTGGTGTTTATTTTGACACCGCAAAATACAACATCAATGAAGCCTCCCAAGCCACTTTGAATAAATTGGCAAATGTGTTGAAAGAATATCCAGACACCGATGTGCTTGTTGTAGGACATACAGATAGTGTAGGTGCAGAGGAAATGAATATGACCCTTTCAAAAAATAGGGCACAGGCCGTGACAAATTATTTTGTACAGAACAAAGGCCTTAGCCCATCAAGGTTCACGACTAACTGGTTTGGTGAAACTGCCCCAGTCGCAGATAACAGTACGGCTGCGGGACGCGCAAAAAACAGGCGTGTAAATTTGGCCATTGTACCTAATGAAAAAATGAAACAAGATGCCCAAAATCAGGCTGGTAATTAAATTTATATAAAAGTGTATAAAAATCCCGTTCTTAATATGGACGGGATTTTTTTTAGTTTTAATGTAATGATTCAGGGAAAAAAATGGGATGTGATAATAATTGGGGGTGGGCTGGCAGGTCTTTCCACGGCGCTCCATTTGTCCAAAGCTGGATTTGAAATTGCATTAATTGAAAAATATACCTATCCGCATCACAAGGTTTGTGGGGAGTACGTTAGCAACGAAGTATTGCCCTACCTAAATTTTCTAGGGGTTGATCCGCTGAATGAAGGGGCCAAGAAAATCTCTAAACTTGAATTCACGGATAGAAATGGCAAATCCATTGAATTGAATTTACCGCTGGGAGGTTTCGGAATGAGTAGGTACGCACTGGACAATTTACTTTTTCAAAAGGCCGAAAAAAAGGTTGCTTTCATATTTGAAACCGTTGAAAAAATAGTTTTTGAAAAAAATCTATTTAATATTAAAACCCAACAAAAAGGTAGTTACAATGCGAACTTCATTGTGGGGGCCTACGGCAAACGTTCTAACCTCGATTCTTTTTTAAATAGAAAATTTATGATGCAAAATTCCCCCTGGCTGGCAGTAAAATCCCATTTTGAATACGACATGCCGGAGGATAAGGTTGCATTGCATAATTTTAGTGGCGGTTATTGCGGGCTGAGCAAAACGGAAACCAATGCCGTAAATGCCTGCTATCTCGCTACATTTAAATCATTTCAAGAAATATGGGGAATATTGACGAGTTTCCAAAAAAACGTTCTTTCCCAAAATCCAAATTTGAAACATTTTTTCGCCCAAGCGACACCTCTCTTTCCTAAACCATTGACAATAAGCCAGATTTCGTTTAGCAATAAAAGTCCAGTAGAAAACCATATTTTTATGGTTGGGGACAGTGCGGGACTTATCCATCCTCTCTGTGGTAACGGAATGGCGATGGCAATTCATGGAGCAAAGATTTTTTCAGAACTATTGATGGAATATTATGGAAAGGAAGATTTAAACAGAAATAAGCTCGAACGTGAATATATTATGCGTTGGAACAAAACTTTCAGCAAACGCCTAAAAACAGGAAGAGCGATTCAAAATATATTAATGAACCCTTTTACAGAAAAAATTGGTTTTCAAGTGGTAAAGAATATCCCTGCGGTCCTGCCAGAAATAATAAAAAGAACCCACGGAGCAGAAACTATATGATATCCTTCAGCAATAAATATAGATCAACCCAATCTGAAATTATGGATAATTTCGATTGGCAGGGAACCGAAATGGGTGACCTGCTCAACGACCTAAAAAGAGTCAATAGATGGTTGGGAGGCAATAACATTACCTTAAATGGAGTTTCAAAATTATTGGTGGAAGTAGACAAATCAAAAGAAATAACAATTGTGGATATAGGTTGCGGAGACGGGGAAATGTTGAGGCAGTGTGCTTCCTTCGCAAAAAGACACGGCTATAATTTTCAATGTATCGGCCTGGATTTTAACGAAAATATCTTAAAAATAGCGGATAGAAAAAGTAAATCCTTTCCGAATATAAAATTTCAAAAAACGGACATATTAGATACTGAAAATTCAATCCCAAATTGCGATATTGCACTATCAACACTTTTTTTGCACCATTTCAGCAATGAAAGAATTGAATTTATTTTAAAAAAAATACTTGAAAAAGCAAAAATTGGAGCAGTAGTAAATGATTTACAGCGAAGCCAAAATGCCTTTCAACTTTTTAAAGTCGCAAGCGAAATTTTTCTGAAAACACGTACGGCCAAGCACGACGGCTTAGTTTCCATAGCCAGGGGTTTCAAAAAAAATGAACTTTTGGACTCTTTCAGAAAAAATCCCAAATCAACAAAACCAGCATTGAATGGCGATGGGCGTATCGATACCAATGGCTGCTCAAAAAAAATATAGATGAGCGTAAAGATAACGACGGTGGCAAAGCAGTTGCCACAATACAGCAGGAACACATCTGAAATTATCCCGTTTGTGGAAACTTGGCTGGACGGAAAGGAAAAGCGTTTTAAGCGAAAGGTAATCAAGATTTTTGAAGGTGCCGGGGTGGATAAAAGGTATTCAATAATGGATCCTTTGGAGGTTTTTACCCGCAGCAGCTTTGAGGAAAGAAACGATATTTACATCCGCGAGATCACCAAATTAGGAAAAACCTGTCTCCAAAAAGCCTTGGAAAAAGCCAATTGGAAAGCCACGGAAGTGGACTACATTATTACGGTAAGCTGCACCGGTATTATGATTCCTTCGGTAGATGCTTTTCTTATCAATGAATTGGGAATGAGGCAGGATATTGTGCGTTTACCCGTTACCGAAATGGGGTGTGCCGCAGGTATTTCCGGTATTATTTACGCCCAGAATTTTTTAAAGGCAAATCCTGGAAAGCGCGCTGCAGTTGTGGCTTTGGAAGCTCCCACAGCTACTTTCCAATTAGAGGATTTCTCGATGGTAAACATTGTTAGCGCTGCGATCTTTGGCGATGGTGCGGCTTGTGTATTGCTTTCTTCCAAGGAAGAGGACAACGGACCCGAAATATTGGCGGAGGAAATGTACCATTTTTATGACGCCACTGATATGATGGGTTTCAAACTGGTAAATTCGGGGTTACAAATGGTGTTGGACAAGTCAGTACCCGAAAAAATCGCAGAACATTTTCCTGCCATAATCCATCCATTTCTTCAAAAAAACAATTTGGAAATAAATGATATAGACCATTTAATTTTCCACCCCGGAGGAAAAAAAATCGTACAGACCGTGGAGGATTTATTCGGAAGCCTCGGCAAAAATATTGACGACACCAAGGAAGTGCTAAAACTATACGGAAACATGAGCAGTGCAACTGTTCTTTATGTATTGGAAAGATTTATGGACCAAAATGTCCCGAAAGGAAATTTGGGTCTAATGCTTAGTTTTGGTCCGGGATTTTCGGCGCAGAGAGTGCTTTTGAAGTTTTAATTATTTTGTGAAATAGATATTTTCTAAAGAAAAAAATGAAGGAATTCATCAACCAATGGGCAGTGATATTGGGCGGTAGCAGCGGCCTTGGACTGGCGACCGCTAAAAAACTCGCGTCGCATGGCTTAAATATTTGTATCGTACATCGGGATAGAAAAAGTAATTTGAAGGATTTCCAAAGTGAAATAAAAGCGATGGAAGATTTTGGAGTTACAGTGAAAACCTTCAATAAGGATGCTTTAAATTCGGAAGTCAGAAAAAATATCATTTCTTCTTTTGAAAAAAAAAGCGTAAAAATATTGGTCCACAGCATTGCGAAAGGAAGTCTGAAAAAAATGAACGATACCAAAGAAGAAATTTTAAAAAAAGAAGATATTGATATTACCATTCACGCAATGGCAACCAGCTGGTACCAATGGACACAGGCGTTGGTGAGTAACGATTGCTTTTCGGAAAAGGCCCGGAACTTAGCTTTCACCAGCGAGGGAAACCGCAAAGTTTGGCCAGGCTATGGCGCCGTGTCCGCCGCCAAAGCAGTATTGGAATCATTGATGCGAAATATGGCCGTAGAGTTTGCACCCCGGATAACTTCCAATTGTATTCAAGCCGGAACTACTGAAACTCCTTCCTTTTCTGCTATTCCAGGGAGTAACGATCTTGCAAAGATGGCAAAAACTAGAAATCCTTTTAAGCGGCTAACAACTCCTGAAAATATTGCGGATGTAGTTTATCTGTTGGTAAGGCCCGAAGCAGATTGGATAAACGGTGCAGTCCTTAATGTGGACGGTGGTGAAAGTTTGCGTTGATTTTTAAAAACTTTTCAAATAAAAATGACAGATTCTGAAAAAGAAAATATAATCGCCCAGCTTCCCTATTCAAAACCATTTTTGTTTGTTGATGAAATAATCTCCATTTCGGAAGAGGGGGTAAAAGGCAGTTACACATTTGCAAAAGATGAATATTTTTATAAAGGTCATTTTAAAAACAACCCAATAACTCCGGGTGTAATCCTTTCAGAATGCATGGCTCAAATAGGTTTGGTTTGTTTGGGAATCTTTATATTTTCGAAGGAAAATGAAACGAAGAAACCTTCTTTTGCGCTGAGCAGTTCTCAGGTAGATTTCTATCTTCCCGTTTTTCCCGGAGAGACGGTTACGGTTATTTCTGAAAAAGTATATTTCAGATTTCAAAAGCTGAAATGCAAAGTAAAAATGACAAATAGCAGAGGTGAAATAGTTTGTAAAGGTATTATCAGCGGAATGATTAGTACCCATTTAAATAGCGAAAATGCCGTTTAGAATTTTTTTTCTTAGTTTATAAAATCCATAAAATTAAAAAACGAGTCGTAATAACCGGATTAGGAATTGCCGCCCCAAATGGGGTGGGACTTCCGCAATTTACTGCAGCCTTAAAAAATGGAGAATCTGGAATCCGTTTCTTTCCACAACTCAAAGAATTGAACTTTTCCTGCCATCTTGGGGCTTCACCAATTATTTCAGAAGAAAAAAAGCGAGAGTATTTTACGGAACTTCAATTGCGAAACTTCAACAGTAGTGGCATTTTATATGGTGTAATTGCCGGAATGGATGCTTTAGCTGATGCCAATATACAACCTGCTAAGCCCGATGCAGATCCGCTTTGGGATTTAGGAATAATTTTCGGAACGGGGACCAGCGGAGTAGAAAAATTCCGGGAAGCCATTTATAAAATTGACGATAAAAATGTGCGAAGATTGGGGAGCAATTCGGTGTTGCAGACCATGGCCAGCGGTGTCAGCGCATATTTAAGTGGGATGATTGGTGCAGGAAATATGGTTACTGGCAATTCTTCCGCCTGCGCGACAGGCACCGAGGCTTTATTGATGGGCTATGAAAGGATTGCAAACGGGAAGGCAACTTATATGCTCTGTGGGAGTACGGGAGAGGATGGCCCCTATATTTGGGGTGGCTTTGACGCAATGAAAGTAACCACCTATAAATTTAACGACCAACCCGAAAAAGTCGCTGGACCCATGAGTGCGGATGCCAGCGGTTTTGTACCCGGGAGTGGGGCAGGGGCCTATATTTTGGAATCGTTGGAAAACGCGCAAAAAAGAGGAGCTAAAATCTACGGTGAAATATTGGGCGGAGCGGTAAATAGCGGAGGGCAAAGAGGTTCGGGAAGTATGACAGCTCCTAATACTATTGCTATTCAAAAATGTATTGAAGATGCATTGGCAGATGCCGAAATAAATGCCGCCGAAATAGATTATATAAATGGGCATCTTACCGCCACCATTAAGGATCCGGAAGAGATAGAAAATTGGTGCCGGGCATTAGATAGGCGTGGAAATGATTTTCCATATATAAATTCGCTCAAGGGAATGGTGGGCCATGGATTGGCTGCAAGTGGTAGCATGGAGATTGTTTCAACGTTGCTTCAATTGGATGAAGGCTTCATTTTTCCGAATATAAATTGTGGAAACATCCATCCAAAAATAGCCTCATTGATATCCACGGATAAAATTCCGATGAAAACCTTAAAAATGCCGTTACAAACCATCGCAAAGGCAAGTTTCGGTTTTGGTGATGTAAACGCTTGTGTTATCTTTAGAAAAATTTAATGATAATGACATCGAATGATATTTATGCTACCCTCGAACCGATTATAAAAACCTATTTGCCCGAAGATATTGATGCTTCCGAAATAAACCCGAAAAGTGATTTAACGAAGGAATTGAATATAAATTCCGCCCATTTGGTGGATATTATTTTGGACATTGAGGATGCTTTTGATATAGAATTCAAAAATGACGATATGGAAAAATTGCGGACCGTGAATGATACCATCGATATTATTCAGCAGAAAATTTCATAAAAGCGGTTCAACTTCCCTTCAAATAATTTTCTTAGAAGTCAGTTAATTTAAAAATCCTTTCCCGTTAAACTACGTTAAAATGGTTGTTTTTAGGGCTTCAAATAATTAAATTTTATTCAATTTAAAATTTAAACTATATGAAAGCCTTACTATCAATAGCCCTATTTTTTATTTGTGTTTTAGGATTTGCGCAGGATACCTTTCTGCAAAATTCAAATCCACAATTAGAAAAGCAGGCAGAAAAAATTGCAGATCGGTACAACAATGAACTTTCGCTTACCAGCAAGCAACAGATGTTATTCCAGAAAAAAGTGGAGGAATTTCTCATCCGAAGGGATAAAATAGAAAAATCGCTTACGGGAAAGGAAAAACTTAAAGTACTTTTTGAGATGCAACAAGAGGAAACTGCCGAAATGAACGATATTCTTACCCGTCCGCAAATGGTGGTTTATAAAAAAGTGAAGCCTGTGATACAGCCGGTAGATAAAGTAAAAAAGGAGTAATTAATTACTCCTTTTCCCTTTCAATAAAGTTTTCGCCTTTAGTGGTTCTTTCAATATCAGGCGGCGTGTCGTTTGATGGACTTTGCTCAAGTCCGGCGGAATCTACTTCATAGAATTCCAGAAGTTCAGTTGAACTAACAATTTGCCGCGTAATGTTTCCTTTAATGGCAATTGGATAATAAAGCGCCTTATCATTTTTCTGAATAATTTTTATCCAATCATTCGGTCCAAATTCATCATTATTATCCGGTATCTAATGTCCAATAGTTTTTTATCGACCAAATCACCAATTGGGATATCCAAGGCATCGGCAATCTCAACCCATTGCGTATCGGGTATTTTTGTTTTTGCAATATCAATACCTAAAAATCTTTTATCCTCAAGCCCTTTTAAATATGCATAGGCCCTTTTGCCCACGCGGGTATTGCTGCTGAAGATAAGCGTTAATTGCTTTTCATCTCGTGCTATTTGTCCCATATCCTTCATCATCGTTTAGTGAGTTTTCATTTTTTCCTTGCGTTTCTGTAATTGTGCTTTCAGTTCGGTAACAACTTTAGCTACCGCAGCCTCAAGGGAGGCAGCAGCAGTTTCGGCAAATATTGCGGGGCCCGGAAGAGCTTAAACGAACGGTACAGATTTTACCGTTTTCAGGGTTGGAAGTGTTTTCTTTTTTAAAATAAACGTCGGCGCTTATTATGAAGTCATATTTATGTTCAAGTTTGTTCAGTTTCTCTGCTGCAAACGCTTCAAGTCGTGTGCTTGCGGCAATTTCATGGTACTCAAAATTGATGTTCATATTGTATGTTTTAGAATCAAATTTAAAGATACAATAGGCAAAAAGCCATTCCAAACTTTTAAGGGGATTTTGTGAAACTAATCTTCAGTTTCCTCTATGGTAGCCCCATTATCCAGATAGATGGAAGAAAGAACGCCACCCACCAAAGCCACAACAATTACCGAAAGCGATAACCATTCAGGCATTTCAATATGGTGGGAAAGTATCATTTTTATACCCACAAAGGCCAGGATAACTACAAGGCTATAATTGATGTAACGGAATTTTGCCAACATCCGCGAAATTAAAAAGTACATAGACCGCAAACCTAAAATGGCCAGAATATTCGAACTGAATACAATAAAAGGATCGGCAGTAATTGCAAGAATTGCAGGAATACTGTCCAAGTGCAAAAAGAATGTCTGTAAGCTCAATAATTATTAAGGCAACAAAAAGGGGAGTGGCCGCCCGTATGTGGCGCTTTTTGATGAAAAATTTATCACCTTCCATTTTTGTTGTTAGGGGGAATAATTTTTTCAAAAACCGGTAAACTTTTGAATGTTTGGGGTCGAAATCCTCTTCCTTATTAACGAGCATTCTATATGCAGTAAAAAGTAGGAAAGCACCAAAAACGTAGATGATCCAATCGAATTTATTGATCAGTGCAACCCCAAAAAATATCATTAGCGCCCTAAAGACAATAGCTCCTAAAATTCCCCAAAATAATACTTCGTGCTGGTATTTCTGTGGAATTGAAAAAGACGAAAAAATGACAGCAATCACAAAAACATTATCAATACTCAAGGAAAGTTCTATAAGATAGCCAGTTATATATTTGAGTACGGCGCGATTGGGGCTCAACCCCGTAGGATTATCCACAAGCCCATTTTTGAACAACCAAAATATAACTCCGGAAAAGGCCAGCGCCAAAGTCACCCAAACTGCGGTCCAAATGCCGGCTTCCTTACTTTTAATTATGTGTGGCTCTCTATTGAAAACCCCAAGATCCAACGCTAAAAATAAAATAATGAATGCGATAAAAATACCCCAGACCAGCATATGTTTTTTAAAGAACAAAAATAGAAGAATGGAAATATTTTGTTATTGTAAAAATGTTAATAATAGTGCTAACCGTTAAATCTTTTTTAAAGACCCTATTTAATGGGATGAAAGGTGGTAAATTGAAAATAAAAAATGGAAAAAGATCAAGCAGTAGAAAAGAAAACAGATACCGAATATCCAATTCTGGAATTACTGAAAAACCGTTGGAGCCCACGCGTATTTTCCGATGAAAACATTACTGAAAAAACATTAATGACATTGTTAGAGGCAGGTAGATGGGCTCCGAGCGCCAGCAACTTGCAGCCGTGGCGAATTATTTGGGGAATAAAAGGCACCGAAACCTATGACCGAATTTTTGACTGCCTTGACGATTTCAATAAAAAATGGGCTGGCAGTGCGCAAGTGCTAATGATGGGCGCCTTTAAAAAAACAATGAAGGACGATAAGGAAAACTTTCACGCGCTCCACGATTTGGGACTATTTATGGCCAATGTTTACACACAAGCCCAAAGTATGGACATTGCCATGCACCAAATGGCAGGGATTCAGTTTAAAAAAGCGCAGAAGGAATTCAATTTTCCCGAAGAATATCACGTTGCAACCGGAATAGCACTGGGATATTACGGGGGCGACCCTTCAACCTTGCCGGAAGATTTGGAAAAAAAGGAAACAAACCCAAATAGAAAAAGAAAACCAATTGAGGATTTTGCCTTTAACGGCAATTTCAAAATAAATGAAAACTAAAAAAGCTATGGAAAAAGAACGAAAAAAGAAACACGCCGATTTTCAGGATGAATATACCCGCTCTTCAAATTTCAATAATGCAGATGAGCCGGATAATCTTAAAATCGCTGGTGATGGAAAGGTGAAAGTCGCAGAAGGCAAGCCTGGCAAAAATGAAACCGACAAAGAAAAAATTGCCGACGCATTCAAAAAAATAAATGAAGAAGAATAATTAAAAAAAGAGATATGAAAATAGGTGTAATAGGAAGTGGTAATATTGGCGGAAATCTAGGAAAGCACTGGGCTAGGGCAGGGCATGAGGTTTTGTTCAGTTCACGACATCCTGATGAATTGCAAAATATTGTAAAGGAAGCAGGAAACAACGCAAAAGCCATGAGCGTGGAAAAAGCCTTTGAGGCCAATGCAGACGTTTATTTATTGGCAGTTCCTTTTAAGGCAATTGATGTACTGGCAGAACTATATGCCGGCGAATATGGCAACAAAGTTATAATTGACGCTACAAATCCGTATCCTGAACGCGATGGCGAAATGGCCCAGGAAGTTAGGGACAGTAACAGAAATGCATCAGAATATACCGCAATGAAATTCGGCACGGCAAAAACTGCCAAGGCCTTCAACACAATTTATGCGAAAGATTTAAAGGAAATGGCATTCCGGGATACAGATAAATTGGCCATTCCCTTCGCATCGCAGGATGAAGACAGTAAAATGGTAACGCAAAAACTGATAGAGGATATCGGTTTTGACCCTGTATATATTGGGGATTTGAGCAAAACAAAAATTATGGATCCAGATCAAAAAATCTACGGAAAATCAGTGAGTAGAGAGGAATTGGTTTCTATGATTTAATTATAGGGAGAAATATATTCAATAAAGGGCATTGTTCCCATTTAGCATTATTATGTTTAAATTAGGGGATTGATGCCCTTTCTATAATCAACTATATGACAAAAAAGGAAAAATCCGATAATCAGGAAAATATAGATTCGGAACTGAAAAAATCCGGGGATTCGAAAGATGATACCGCAAAATCCCACGGCGAAATTTTAAAGCAGCAAATCATTGAAGGGCAAAAAACCTATAACAAAAATCCCATCAGTATTTTGCTCAGTTCCTTCACTGCCGGCCTTGAAATAGGCTTCAGCTATTTATTGATGTGCGCTATTTACGGATTTTTCTTCGATAAAATAAGTGAGGAATCCATTTTCAAAATAATGGCTTTCGTTTATCCCATCGGTTTTATAATGGTTGTGTTGGGGCAATCGATTCTTTTCACAGAACAGACCTCTCTGCTCACTCTTCCGGTCTTGAATAAAAAAAGAACTTTTGTAAGCCTTCTGAAACTTTGGGGTTTGGTTATAGTGGGAAATTTAATTGGAGGATATTTAATAGCCGGCGTGGTGATATGGATTGGCCCAAATTTGGGGATTTTCACTATTGAAAGTGTTGAAAACATTGCCGTGCATGTAACCCAGCATAGTAGTTGGGTTTTATTGGTAAGTTCCATTCTTGCCGGTTGGCTTATGGGGCTCCTTTCTTGGTTGGTTGCCGCCTCGAAGGATACGTTGAGCCGCATCGTGGTTATTTGGCTCGTTACAGCTGTTTTGGCATTCGCTTCCCTTCATCACAGTATTGTGGGCAATGTAGAGGTTTTTGCGGGATTGATTAGTTCTGAAGCTATTACAATTTCAACCTATCTTTCTTTTGAAGCCCTTACGCTTTTTGGAAATGCCGTGGGAGGAGCAGTCTTCGTTGCCCTTCTAAAATATCGGGCCTTTGTGTATGACGTAAAGGGATAGTTATTCGCCTACCCATTCCTCCTATTTCCTGCAATAGGGGTTGAATAAACAATTGTTTTGCTCTTGGGCACATCCTTCTTTATTTTTCTGTGCAATTCGGCAATAATTTCTTCTGTTTTCTGAAAGTGAAATGGCCTCATCTAACTCTATCTCCAAGACAATTAAAATAACTTCGGGACCAATATGCATAGATTTTGGGAAGTGACCAATCCTTTAATTTCCTCAAACGAAGAAAGAATTTTTTCAATGGAAGAAATCACGGGTTTGTGTTGCACTTTCCCCGACCAACAATCCCTTAGTTTCATGAGCCAAAAACGTTGCTACCAATAAAAGAAGAACACCGATTAATAATGAGGCAATTGCATCAATTAAAGGACTTTCGAAATAATGGGAAAAAAAGACCCCGCCAAGGGCGACCAGTAAGCCCGCCAACAGCAGCGCTATCTTCAATAATTATGGCGAAGGAAGGCGGATTTTTACTTTTCACCATATTGCTGAACAAATTGCCGGATGGATTCAGTTTCTTAAAATTCCGAATGGCAATTATAAGGGACGCACCTTCAAAAACAATTGCTGAAAATAAGACGATATAGTTCCAAGTTGGATCGAGGAGTGGAGTTTCGTCCTGTATTGCATGCACTCCTTCATAAATGGCAAACCCTCCACCCAAGCGCAAAAATCATAATGCTTACCACAAAACTCCAGAAATATTCCTCTTTTCCGTATCCAAAAGGATGCATCCGGTCCGCAGATTTTGCACCCTTTTTTAATTCCCAATAACAGCAGGAAACCGTTGCCGGTATCAATAATGGAATGTATTCCCTCTGCAAGCATCGCAGAGCTGCCCTGTTATCGCCGAAGCTACAAACTTACTTGCGGCAATGAGGATATTGGCGATTATAGCTCCATAAATTGACAGTTTTGATTCCTTGGCCATCAATTTATTTTTTGAAATTAATGGTACAGCGCCACTTTTCCGTACCCTTTTCAAAACTAAAAAATCCCTCCTATAACTAAAAGGGATTTTTTTGTTTTGGTAAGAACGAAGCCGAGAAACCTAATCTAACTTCGGCCTAATATCGGCTCCTGGTTTAGAGGTTGCTTTCTTTTTTGTAGGACTCGTTTTGCCCGATTTTGCAGGCGCGCTTGCTTTCTTTTGGGGGCTTTTGCTTTTTTCTGGCATACCTTCATATTTTAAGTTAAACATCACTTAAAGGTATTCATTTTTAGATAGTTATTTTAATTTATTGGATATAAATAATTTCTTCCTTTTTTAATTTCAGTAACTTAGTGAACAATTAGCTATCAAAAAATGAAGTTCAACACATTCATTAAACAATGCCATAAAAAGGAGGTTTTTAAACTGCTATCCATCTATGTAGTTTCATCGTGGGTTATCCTACAGGTGCTTTCCGTTACTTGGCAGCCTTTGGGGCTTCCACAGAAATCGGTCACCTATTTAATCCTTCTGTTGCTCATTCTTTTCCCCCTATATATTTTTCTAATTTGGAAATTCAAAATAGCTCCCCTCGAAAATTCAGAAACCGAAACAGACCAAGAGGACAAACGTAAAAAAGCGGCCTTTCACAAAATGTATTTTTCCGCCTTGGGCATTATCAGTATGATTTCGGTTTGCGCTATTTTTTTGATCGTCGATAAAAATTTTGGTCAGAAAAATGAGCTCCCAACCCGTACGGAAAGCGATAAAATAGCGGTATTGAAATTTGGCAACAATACCGGTGACCCCCAATACGATGTGGTAAGTAAAATGACCGCAGACTGGATAACCCACGGTATTACCGAAAATAAGGCGGGGCAGGTAATCTCGCAGGAAGTAATAAATGATTACAACGAACACCTCAAAAAAAACAAGGTGTATGCAACTGAAGATGCTGTAGTAAAGGAATACTTTAAGCCCGGAAAGATTATTTCGGGCAATTTTTATTTAAAGGGAAACAAATTGCTCTTCCAATGCGCACTAAAGGATGGTGCTACAGATAAGACCATTATTGCCTTTAAGCCCACCGAGTGCGACCGCAACGCTCCCTTGGATGGCATTGACGATTTAAAGGAAACGATTATCGGTTATTTAATGACCAAGGATCAGAAAAAGGAAATGTTGCAGAACACTCCGCCCAAATACGAAGCATACCAATACCTATTGGAAGCAAAGTCGGCACCGGATAATGAACAATATATTTCCCTTTTGAATAAGTCCATTGCTGCGGACAGTACGTATTTTGAACCAAAAGTACTTCGGGTGGGTTACAATTTTGGGGTTGAAAATTATGAAAAGGCAGATTCCCTTCTTAATTCCATAAAGCCAGTTTCAAACCAAAACAAAAGGCAGCTGAATTTATTGGAAATGTACGGCGCTATGCTCAACGGCAATAATAAAAGGGTTTTCCAGACAATTATGGAAGAATACAATATAGCTCCCTGGGATTTGAAAACCAATAAAAGCGCCATGGTCGCGGCGCTGCAATATGTAAACAAACCCGAAAAGGTAGCCGAAATTTATAACGAAATAAAAATGGACAGTCTTGATATCCAAAACTGTTTGGACTGTCTGGATCGTTTATACGTAAAGGCTTACGCCGATTTGGCTTTGGGCAAACCAGAATCGGCAGTTGCGCTGTTGGAGCCTATTCTGAAAACAAATACCATAAATTTCCTAATAAAACCCTTGGTTACTGGATATATAAAATCTGGTGCCATAAAAAAAGTGGATAGCTTATTGAACAAATTTGAATATACCACTCCCTCTAGAAAACTATCCAGATTTGGCTCTTTGGGCCGGAACGGAATTTTTGATGGTAAATAATAGGGGCAAAGCCAACGAATATTTTGATAAAATAATACAGAATTCGAACGATCCCAACGATAAGTTGATTTTGGCCAAGGCGCTTTATGGGAGTGAAAAATATTCCGAAGCTGAAAAGATTCTTTCGGAAATGCATAAGAATAACGGTCAAAACCTTGAGGTTTTGGGATTATTGGCCTTGACCTCGCTTCAAAATAATGATAAAAACCCCCAGCAGTATGTTGATAAACTTCAAAAATTAAGGGGTAAATATCAATTCGGAAACGTTGATTATTACTTGGCGCGTTATTATGCCGTTTCAAATAACGAGGATCGTATGTACGAACATTTGTTGAAGGCAGTAGCAGCGGGAAAAGTTTATGGGGCACGCGCATTTCAGAACGATCCCATTTTTAAGGAATATGCAACCACCAAAAAATTTCAGGATGTTTTAAACTTCTGGCATTGAGGATAAAAAATGAACCGATGGCCAATTTAAAAAATGCACACGCGCTATTGATAGGAGTAGGGAAGGACATTCCCGTAACGGTTAAGGACGCAAAAGCCATTCGTGCTATTCTTGCCGATCCTAATTTTGCCGGTTACGATAATGAAAATATAACCCTACTCACTGGCTATAAGGCAACCCGAAAAGGAATTATAAAAGCATTCAATAACCTGATTTCAAAAACGGATGAGAATTCCTCCGTGATGCTTTTTTATTCCGGTCACGGCGGCACATACAGCGACAATACTTTTCTGAGAAAAGAACACTGGAAACCCGAAGCGGAAAACAAAAAATATTTTCATCTATGCCCTTATGACTATGACCCGGTGAATTACGAGGAAACCTGGATAAAGGCAGAAGAAATAAGGGAAAAAATCCAAGCAACTTAAATCGAGAAGGTTAATATTCTTTCTGGATTGTTGCCATGCCGCAGGGATCACGCAGGGCTTTGCTGCCAACCAAAGTGGCGCGCCCAAACTTACGCAGGCAGATGGACTTGCCCAAAATCTCGACGATGGCCGGGGAATGTCTATTATAAGCTCCTGCCGCGAGGATCAGGAATCGTACATTATGGAGGGCGATAGCAACAGTCTTTATACCAAATGTATGGTCGAGGTTTTAAAAGGAAAAAGCAAAACCCAATTTGACGATCCCTATGTGCGTATTTCTGAAGTGGTACAATACATTTTTAAAAAAGTTCCCGAGGGAAATCCCAATCAAAACCCATATGCGAATCTTCAAATTTATGATGATTTCATATTGAGTTACGTACCGGAAAATCTTCAAGATTCTATTGTTGATACTCCTACCAAAAATTTAAGTGATGCTGTAAAAGGCGCTAAAAAAGAATTAGTTACGGAATTTAGAAAAACTGAAAACGCCAATAGTGCCATTCTATTTATCCACGGTTTTTCCGGAGAAGCAGAAGATACATTTGGGCAGGCGCCAACATTGTTAATGGAAAATGAGAAAATGGATGGTTGGGACATGTTCCCCGTTGGTTACAGCGAAAACGTAACGCCGGAAATGGGCAAGACTGTCTGGGCTTCCATAGACGATTTAAAGCGGAATTCAGATTACCTTATTACCTCTATAAAGCATAAGTTTGGAAATTACAAACGGCTGGCCATCGTGGCACACAGCCTGGGCGGACTCGTAGCCCAGCAGGCAATCCTAAATCTGGAAATGGCAGACCGTGAACGTATAAGCCACCTTTTGCTTTTGGGCGTTCCGAGTGGGGGACTTTCGGATAAATCCCTGAAAATTTTGGGACAAAATAAACTGAAGGAACTGAGCGAAACTGGTAGCTACATTAAAAACCTACGTGAAAAATGGAAGCTCACTTTTGCCAATAATTATCCTTTTGCCTTCAAAACCGTGGCGGCTACCAAAGATGCCTTTATTCCCACAACTTCAAGCTTGGAGCCCTTTTCAAAAGAATATAGGGAAATGGTGGAAGGAGACCATTTTTCCATGGTAAACGTGGAGAACGAGGATAATGACAGTTATCAATTGATCGTAAAATTTCTCACTAACAATACATTCTTCAATAAATTTTCATCCTTCGAGGAAATAAATATTGCCCTGGGAGATTATGACGAAGTAATAAAAAGCTTACTTCCCAATTTGGAATCCCTTGATGCCAAAGGCCTCGAACGGCTAATATTCGCTTTTGAAGGCGCAGATAGGGAAGGGGAGGCCCTGCAAAATTTTGCAGGAGCATCCGGTGGCTAAGGACAATAGCAATCTTCTGGGTGTTATAGGCGGGCGTTACAAACGGAGATATTTAAATACTTTTTCCGTCGAGGATAGGGATAAGGCGTATAATTATTACAATAAGGCATTACAAATGGCCGAGCCAAAGCAGGATTACAAGCAAATATATTATCACGCCATTAACCTGGCATTTTTAAGTCTGCTGAAAGGGGAGGAACAAGCCATGACCGAATTTGCCGAAAAGGCACTAAATGCTACTGAAAAAGACCCTTTCAACAGTATTTGGAAACTTGCTACCGTGGCAGAGGCATCACTTTATAAAGGTGAATTGGACCAAGCCATGGAATTTTATGGGAAGGCGGCAAAAATGGCCGGAATAAGGGAGAAAATTTCCATACATGCCAATGCCTATAATGCCTATACGCGATTGATGGGCACCGATAATCCGAAAGAACCTTTTATCAGATTCCTCAAAATGAATTATTTGTCGTAATTTCATTATGAAATTGAAAAATGAAAATATGCGCCGATTCACCCAACAGGAATTGCCGGAATTACCCTTTAAGAAAGCGATAAAAAAACCAATTGCCATAAAATGTGTGCAAATACACGAACCCTTTGAGGTAGAAACGATGGAAGGGATTATGAAGGGAAAAGCGGGGGATTGGCTAATGGTAGGTGTTGATGGCGAAAAATACGCCTGTGACAATGCCATATTCGAAAAAACCTACGACCTCTGTAAATAAATATTGCTGTAAGCCCCAATAAAATAAATATGTGAAAATGGATTCATTATTTTTAAAATACTGTAATTATGGCTTCAAAAAAGATATTTATCAGTTATTCCCGAAGTGATACAGAATATGTTTCAACTCTTGTGCAAGCATTCCGTAAACAGGGATTCGATGTTTGGTTCGACAAAAATATAATAACCGGAAACGATTGGGACGATACCATTGAGGAAGAAATAAAGTCCGCCGATGCCATGGTGATTATCTTGTCCAAAACTTCAGTAAAATCTGACAATGTGAAGGATGAAATGTCCTTTGCCATGAGCATGGGCAAAAGCGTAAACCCAATTAAAATAGAGGAGTGCATCATCCCCATGCGGCTGGCGCGCAAACAATTTTTGGATTTTACCAAAATGGGGCACGAAGCGGGATTTGAGCGATTGATAAAGGATATACATTCCAATTTGGACAATTCCGAAAATGTGGTAGTGGAAAAGGGAACCTTTGTACCACCGGAACGACAACAGATAAAGCCACCGATTCAGACCCCAAAAATCCAGCAATAATGTGCTGTACATTATTGGTGGGATTATAATTGGCGGAGGGCTTGTGGTAGCTTTCGTATTTTTATTGGTGGCAATTTTCGCACCGGGCAACACTGAGGAGGATCCATATGATTATTCGAATGATAATTCACAAGATATAGTGAATACCTATGATGACACTTCGTCTTCGAGCTTACCCGAAGATCAGGATTGGAACGCGGCATACTCCAAAAATAATTTGGATGGATATATTGCGTATTTGTACAGCTACGGAAAGCCCGCCAAATATTATAAGCAAGCCTACGACGAAATAAAAATGCTTTTGCCAAATACGGCGACCGTTTGGTACGGAACAAAAGGTGGCGAAATCCATTTTACAAAATATCTTTATTATGCTGGTGACCAAAGTACGCCCCCGCAATTTGATGATATAATTACTCCGCTGTTTAAAAGTGAGATTTACGAGGGCGCGGATTATGTTCGGAATGGCGTGTTCGTGCAACCCGGACAAAAACTTTTGGTGCAGGATGTGTGGGTTGACACGAATGATAATATTTGGGCCGGGGTTATGTACGACCGAAATATTACAAGTACGGCTTATAATGATGAAGAGGGGTATTAGGTTGAAATGATCTTGGGGATTTCTTTTAAGACAGAGGCTTCTTTATTTTCTATTTTACATAATATAAATTATAGAACAATTATACATACTCTATGATTACTTAAGTGCCCACAAAATACATCTTCATAGATCCTCTGTTTTTAACAGCTATTTCTCCGCGGTATTCACAATCAAATATATCCTTTACAAGCGCAAAGGTATTTTCAGCAATATTTATTTTTCCGGGTTCGGACATAGTTTCCATTCGGGAAGCGACATTTACGGTATCTCCCCAAATATCATAGGCAAACTTTTTTGTGCCGACTACGCCGGCAACCACCGGTCCTGTATTGATGCCTATTCTAATATCAAAAGAATGCTCAATGGCAGCTACATCTTTTTTTGTTTCCTGCACAAATGCGGCAATTTCAATAGCGGCCAATATCATTCTTTCGGCGTGATCTTCCGTATTGCCATGAAGTCCCCCGGCACACATATACGCATCGCCAATAGTCTTTATTTTTTCCAGTCCGTGTTTTTCTACAATTTTATCGAATCTTGAAAAGTAAAAGCTCACGGTTTCTACCAAAGCTTCTGGCGACAGTTTTTCCGAATAACTGGTAAAGCCTTTAAAATCTGTAAACAGCACCGTTACGGAATCGTATTTTTTGGCTTTTACCGCACCACTTTGTTTTAATTCGGCGGCAGTTTCCTCTGGGAGTATATTTAGAAGTAGCGTATCCGAACGATCCCGCTCTTCTTCAATAATCTTTTTCGTTTTTTTGATGAATTTGTTTCGCCTGTATAGCATAAAGGCAAGTATGCCTAACAAAAACAGTGCGATGGCGGTTGCGATTGCTATATTGCGTTGGTTTTTTCTGCGCTGTTCAAGCAGATCTACTTCTATCTGTTTCTGCGAAACTTCATAATTGGTACGCAAATCGGCCATTTGCTGCACATTTTTCACATTTAGCAGGCTATCCCTGTACGTGATATGTGCCTTGTAATATTTGTAGGATTGCACAGAATCGCCAGCCTGTTCGTAGAGTTCAGCTATTTTTTTGTTGGCATCGCTAATTTGTTCCTTTAGGCCGTATTTTTTTGCGAGGGTAAGACTTCTTTTTGAATAATCAATTGCGGTCTGCCACTCCCCTTTTTCCAAGTAAATATCGGCCATAGAGATGAGATAGACGCTAATTGGGTAATAGTCCTCATATTCTTCCAAAATACGGATTGCCTCATTGATGTTTTTTTCGGCTAAAGCATTTTTTCCGGTATTGGCATAAACCATCCCTGTATTTCCAAGAGTATAGCCTTTGCCGATTACATAATTTTCATGTTCAAAAATTTCACCGGATTCCTTAAAATACGCAAGGGCCGAATCGTATTTTTTATTTGTGAGCAAAGCGTCACCAGCATTCAATATTGTGGAGGCCAATGCAATTTTGGCTTCGCTTTTTCGCAGGGTAGCAATGGCCTTGTTATAATACAGCATTGCGTTTTTATGATTATCTGAAATAGCATATATGGCCGCAATGGCACCATAGGCACTTCCTTCGAGCGGAATCTGATTATCTTTTTTTGCTATTTCCGCACTTTTGAAAAAAGCCGAAAGAGCTTCTTGTAGATTGCCCAACAATCTATGGGAACTTCCCTTTTGAAAATAACCTTGTGATAAATACGATAAATCTTCCTGCTTCTCGGAAAGGGTTATTAACTCTTCGGCATATTGCAGGCCTAATTGATTATTGTTTACTTCATTAAAAGATAGATTCTCTAATAATTCTAACTTGGCTTCACCCGAAAGCGTATCTGCTTGATATATAATAACCAGACTATCCGCGACTTTTTGGTCCTGGGCTTTTGCGGAAAAACTCAAAATTTGAAATAAGCCTATCAGTAAATAATAGGCTATTTTATTTAGATCCATGAGGGCCAATAATGTGGGGTGGTTTAATTTTCATTATTGCCGTCACGCTATAAGTACCCAGAGTCGGTTTATTTACAGTATAGTTAATACTATATTCTTGACTCATATCATTTTTAAAATTACCAACTATAGCCTTCCATGTATCGTCTGATTGATTTGTAGGATTTGTACTAAAAACATCATCCCCACTTGTTTTACTTACATGATTGATCTTGGTAATATCTCCACTTTTTTTCCAAATAATGGTATCTCCAACCTTTGCACATGTTGTTGGTTTCTGGTCGACAACATCACAAGGCGCGGAATCATCTTCCAAAGTTGGTGGATGTGGCTTAGCTTTTGTTGCACCAATGGTTATAGTAATTTTCGTTGGTTTTGGTGTGCTCATGATTGTATTCTTTAAGGTTAGTAATATTAACTAGAGCATTAAGTTAATATAATACTGTGAATCAGGATATTAAACTTATGCGAAATCTCATAATTATTGCTACAGATCGGCTAACTCATCTAAAACATCCTATCAGTAAATAATAGGCTGTTTTGTTTCGAATCGTAATAATTAAAAAGTTTGTGGCGGTTTAATTTTCATAACTGGATCCTGTGTATATGGGTTGTCTGGCGCGCCCTTTACAGTATAGGTTATACTGTAGGATTGCTCATTACCGACGGGGAAATTGCCAACTACGGCCTGCCAGGTTCCATCAGCTTGTTGTTTTGGGTTGCTGCTAAATACATCCTCTCCTCCTGTTTCGGTTACGGCATTAATTTCGGTAATATCTTCAGTCTTTTTCCAGATCATAATATTCCCGGGGCTCACAAAAGTTATGGTGTTCTGGTCGCCCGTCTCGGTAATGGAAGTAAATCCGGAATCATCCGCTAAAGTAGGTGGAAATGGAATTGCCGTTGTTGCGCCAATGGTAAGGCTGATCTTGGTTGGTGGTTTTGGTCCGCACATAATTATGTTCTTTAAGGTTAGTACTACTAATTAGAGTATTAAGTTAATAAAATACTGTGAATCAGAATCTTAAACTTGTGCGAAATCAGCAAATTAATGTCCGAATATGCCCATTTTGTTATCGAATCCGTTTTAAAATAAATTTTAAATGTTGTTTTATAAAAGTGAAGCAGGATATTTGGAATTCCTTTTATTGGAAATTTGGCGATTTATATTCAAAATAGCGAGTCTCCCCAAGATTTGCTTCTGGAATATATTTAAAACCCAAAAACCGAAACCAGCTAATCTGGCTTGAATGGTTTGAAGTAGAATACAATCCACAGGTGCAGCCTTTGTAAACGGAAGCCTTTTCCTTTAATATCTTGCGCATATCAAAACTTAACTTCAGCGCATATTCATCCATGTGGTTACTTGCAATAAAGAAGGTTTCATATTTTTTGGGCTCAATTTTGTAACCGCCCAAAATGGCAATGGGCTCATTATTTGGTGTTTTCCATATTTTGGAATAACCATCTGCAAGCGTTAATTTAAGGCGTCTTTGTATATCCGAAAGTGCAATAGCCATCGAATTTTTATCGTGTAAACCCCACTCGCTTTTGGTTAGCTCCCAAGGATTATCTAAAATATACGAAATATCTGTCGTACTTATTTTATTGTAAAGTTCATCCATAACCCTGCTAGTGCGCGATTGCATCGCGTTCCTTTCCGATCTACTTGTTTATAAATTAATTTTTACACAAACCAAAACCGCCTAGGTCACTGCCGCCAAGCGTTTCTTTTTCTGGGGAGAAATCAAATATAACAATTATCTATTAGCATTGAACGAATTTCTTTAGGCTCTAGGCTCTAGGCTCTAGGCTCTAGGCTTTAGGCTGTAAGCTTTAGGCTGTAGGCTTTAGGCTGGATGGTGAGTTTGTGAATATGTGAATATGTGAATCTGTGAATTTGTGAATTCGGGATTTTGGGATTTGGCACTTCGACTGCGTTCAGTGTTACAGATTTGAGTACAGGGCTGTAGGTTGTAGGCTTTAGGCTGTATGCTTTAGGCTGTAAGCTTTAGACTGGATGGTGAGTTTGTGAATTGTGAATTATGAATAGTGTTGGTGAATTAGTGAATATGTGAATTAGTGAATATGTGAGTATGTGAATATGTGAGTATGTGAATATGTGAGTATGTGAGTTTGTGAGAACCCTCAAAACCCCTACCTCACCAATTTTTAACTTTTACAAGAAAATCAGTGTTAAATAATGTTAGGAAGAATGGTCACATACAGGAAATTTGATAGCTTATCTCAAACACACTAAAAAGCGTTAAATCACTTAAAACCATATATGTTATGAAAACACCAAATTTTGACGACAAACAAGGAAAACACCCTATCCCTCACGCAAAAGGAATCGCTAAGGACGATAACCTACACCCCAAATCGCAAACGGATCGAAAAAGGGCAAATAAGGAAAAGCAGGAAGAAGAGTAAAAAAAATAATAAGGTGTAACAACAGCTAAAAAATACTATGATGGATAAGAAAACACCCATGTTATACCCAAAACATAAAAATGAACAGAACATTGAAAAGCAAGATGGGCCTAAAGAACCGAATTCGAAACCAGAGGCTGTAAAAGAGCCTAAAAAGGAAAACCCAAAAAAGGTGCCGGAATCCAATGATCCTGCAGGTTATAGTGACTCTCGAGATATTAAAAAATCTCCTCTTAAGAAAAATTAGGGTTTAATTATTTCACGATAATATCTAGGTCCATAGGATTAACTCCGTTGAACCTGCTATTTCCAATCCATGCCTTGCAATCGTACAGCATTTAAAATCGCCAGCAAAGCCACTCCAACATCCGCAAAGACAGCTTCCCACATGGTCGCCAGACCACCTGCTCCCAAAATCAAAACCACAGCTTTTACGCCAAATGCCAGACCGATATTTTGCCAAACGATTCGACGTGTGGAACGTCCTATTTTTATGGCTTTGATATTTTGGAAGGTTGGTCTGTTTGGATGATAATATCTGCCGTTTCGATGGCCACATCGCTACCCAAACCACCCATCGCAATACCAACATCACTTGCAGCCAATACGGGCGCATCGTTGATGCCATCGCCTATAAAGGCAACTTTGTTGTCGGTTTCAGACATCAGTTTTTCCACTTCGGCTAATTTGTCTTCGGGCAGCAATCCACCTTTTGCCCAATTAACGCCCATTTCCTTAGCCACTTGTTGGGTAATGGAATCCTTATCGCCGGAAAGCATTATGATTTCGGAAATACCAGATTCTCGAATATGTTTGATGGCTTGGTGGGCATCGTCCTTCAATTCATCTGCAATGATTACGTAGCCAGCAAATTCACCTTCAATGGAAACCATCACAATGGATTCTACAATATTGTCGGTTTCTGTAGGAACTGAGATATTATTTAAAGTCATTAGCGCTTTGTTTCCTACCAACACCGTTTTGCCATTTACTGTTCCCTTTAATCCTTTTCCTGCGACTTCGCTTACTTGGGTTGCGTGAAAATCTTCCCCAATGGCTTTGTATTCCATTATGGCCTTGGCAATGGGATGGGTGGATTGTTCTTCCATCGCCATCAGGTATTTCATAAATTCAGGTTCTTCCCAACCAATGGCTTTAATCTCTTTTATTTTGAACACACCTTTGGTCACGGTTCCGGTTTTGTCCATTACAACAGTTGTTATTTTGGTCATTTCGTCTAAAAAAGATGCACCCTTAAAAAGAATCCCATTTTTTGAAGCTGCTCCCAATCCACCGAAATAACCCAATGGAATAGAGATTACCAAGGCACAAGGACAGGAAATAACCAAGAAAATCAATGCCCTGTACAACCAATCGCTAAACACATACTCTTCAACAAAAAAGTAAGGGAAAAACGTTAATGCAATTGCAGAAAATACCACAATAGGCGTATAAACTCTTGCGAATTTCCGAATGAACAGTTCTGTCTTTGATTTTCGGGCGGTGGCATGTTGCACCATATCGAGGATTCGCGCAATGGAACTGTCCTTAAATTCCTTGGTAGTTTCAATTTCAATAACACCCTCCAGATTGATACTTCCTGCAAATACTTTTTCGCCTTTTGCAATGGTATCAGGTTTACTTTCGCCTGTTAAGGCTGCCGTGTTGAACGAACCTTTTTCAGATAACAAAACGCCATCTAGGGGAATTTTTTCGCCTACACGAACTTGCACTTTCTCGCCAATTTCAACCGTTTCTGGATTTACTGAAACATAATCATTATTTCGATACACCAAGGCTTCATTTGGACGTACATCAAGCAAGGCTTTAATATTTCCTTTAGCTCTTTTCACCGCAGCACTTTGAAATAGTTCACCAACAGCATAAAACAACATTACGGCAACACCTTCGGGATATTGCCCAATGGAAAATGCACCTATGGTGGCAATGGACATCAACAGAAATTCCGTAAAGAAATCGCCTTTTAGGATGCTATTCCATCCTTCTTTAATTACCGGCAAACCTACGGGAAGATATGCCACAACATACCAAACAATACGTACCCAATCTTTAAAAAATGCTACGTCAAAATAATCTATCGCAATGCCGATAATCAACATAAAAAAACTGGAAATCGCAGGCAGATAGGTCTTTAAACTTGGTTTTTCCATACCGTGCGTATGGCCGTCATTGTGGGAGTGCTCGCCGGAATGTTTCTGGGTATCAATATCCCGAAGGTTTACTTTTTTCTTTTTCATAATGCTTACAATATCACTCAATTTATGTTGCAATGGAAGTGCATTTATTGGCCACTACATTTTTCGCATATTCCTTTAACAACGAGGTTTACATCTTCTGCCAAATATCCTTCCGGTAAATTGATATGCGGGATTTTGTGCTCCGTTAAACAAACCGTTTCGTTGCAGTTTGAGCAATGAAAGTGAAGGTGCAAATCCTGTTCTATTTCGCAATTGCAACCATCTTCGCAAAGGGCATATTTTGAAATTCCCGTGCCATCATTAATTTGGTGTACAATGCCGTTTTCCTCAAAAGTTTTAAGGGTTCTGTACAAAGTAGTCCTTTCCGCTTTTGTGAAAGCCTTTTCTATATCTGTAAGTGCAACCGCTATTTCTTTTTGTGCCATATACTTGTATATAAGTATGCGCATTGCCGTAGGACGAACCTTTTTACCCTCTAAAAAACCTTCAACTTCATTCATTGTTATCTAATTTAACATTATTGTTTTTTAAGGGAATCTCCCGTTTTTATCTGAAAGGCATTCTCAATATCCATTACATAGATAATACCATCGCCCTGTTCGTTGGTTCTGCCATTGGCAATGATTAAGTCTATGGCATCTTGTGCCTCTTCATTTTGACAGACCAACTCCAATTTTACCACAGGGCTGTCTGTTACGTGAAAATCGAGCGAAGGTTTCGCTCCCTTTGTCTTAAATGCTCCAGTGCCTTCTGCCTGTGATAATGTCATACTGTGAAAGCCACTATCAGCAAGGGCTTCAATAACTTTCTGAATTCTGTTCGGCTTTACAAATGCTTTTATTTCTTTCATCTTTCTAAGATATTTGATAAAAATGGAAGATGGAAACCGAAGGTTCAAGAACTCCCAAGTTTTAATTTTTTTTATTGTGAGTAATGCCTTAATTATCTTTCTGGGTGGATTTGAAAATGGTCAAAAGGCATTTCATCTGAATATTATTTTGTTCAACAATTACAAATTTTTTAATGGTCGTGTTCCAGTTCGCCTTTTACCATTTCAGACGATAGCGTGTATGCTCCCTTGGTAACCACTTTAGTTTCTTTTGGAACATCGGCAGGCAGATTTATTTCCACAAAACCCAAATCTGTAATTCCTGTGCTTATTGGAATCATTTTAAACTTCATTTTGTTCTTTTCTTTTTCGCCATTTTCATCCAAAATAAAAATAAAAGATTGTTCGTCCATCCTTGATTATGGCTTCTTCGGGTACTGCATAGACCATCTTTTCATCCTGTGCAATCCTACCTTCCACATACATTCCGGGAAGCAGTTCTTTATCCTCATTGTGTACGTCTGCGTGGACGTGCAATGCTTTTGGGTCTGTTTCAAAAGTTTTACCAATGGCGTGTATTTTTGCCTTTAAAAGTTCATCAGGTTTGGATGCCACGGTAAAATATATTTCCTGTCCTTCCTTCACTTTATGAATGTCCTTTTCATAGACCTTAAAGTCGGCGTGGATTTCTGTATTGTCACTTACAGTGAACATTTTAGTCTGTGGTGCCACATAATCGCCAAGGCTGACCATCACTTCATCTACAAAACCACTAATTGGCGATGTAATGGGCACTGCCGAATATATTTGACCTTCCAAAACCTTGCTCGTATTGATGCCCAAAAGTTTCAGTTTTGAACGCAATCCATTAACGCTGGAGGTGGTAGCACGGAATTTGGACTGTGCCAATTGAAATTCCTTTCCGGAAGACACACCTTTCTCGTGAAGGATTTTTTTACGTTCAAAATCCTGTTCCAAAAAGACCAGTTCGTCATTCTTTTCCTGATATTCTTGTTGCATTGTAATGATATCTGGATGCTCCAAATAAGCCAATACCTGACCTTTGTTCACTTTGTCGCCCTCAATGACATTGATGGAACGGACATTACCACCAACAAAAGGACTGATGTTCGCTCTATCCTGTGGGAACAACTCCAACTGTCCTGTGACTTTTATGGTATTGCCCAAGTTTTTTTGTTCCAAAGGTTTCATTTCGAGTCCAACCGTTTCCGCTTGTGCTTGGGTAATTTCCACTACACCTTCTTCCTCTTTGTGTCCTGTTTCTTCGCCATCGGAAAGTTCAGCGGTTTGTTCATCGCTGTGACCCGATTCGCTATCGGGTTTATTATTGCAGGCCATCAATAAGAGTATGGCCATTATTGAACTGAATATTTTTATATGTTTCATAATTTGATGAATTTTTAATTATAGATTGCCCAATTGGTATTGCAACTCAATGGCCTGTTGGTTATACTGATTGATATATTGCAAATGGGTCTGCTTTATCTTGATTGCACTGTTTAGGATGGTGATATAATTTACATACTCTATTTCGCCTTCCTTGGAAGCCAATTGTGCGGTGGCTATCTGTTCTTCCGCCAAAAGCAAGGCACCTTCTTCATAATATTGCAATGTCTTCTGTGTTTTTTCAAGGGATTTTAGCAATTGCGAAACTTTACTTTCGGTGGTTGCCTTTTGCTCCAAATATTGGCTTTCTGCCACCATTGCATCTGCCTTGGCCGCCTTTACCCTTGCTTTCTGCGGAAAAAACCAAAGTGGAATATTGATACCTGCCTGATAGGTATTGAAACCGGAAACATCATCAACCACCTGTCTGCCATAGGAAAAACTGAATTTGGGAAGAAACTCCGATTTCTCAACGCTTACATTGGCTTTGCTCACTTCGGCATTTTGTTGGGAATATTGCAACATCGGATTGTTCGCCACTGAAACAGAATCCAGTACCGTTATAAATTCCATAGGTTCATAGGGAACGGTTGAAGTCTCAATGGCTTTGTCCATACCCAAATATTGTTTTAGGACACGCTTGGCAATCTCTATATCGTCATAAGCCTGTTGTTTTAATACTTGAATCTGTTGGTATTCAGAAGATGCAGCGATAAATTCCAATTTACCCGTTTCTCCTGTATCGTATCTCAATTGTGCGGCTGTTTTAAAATTGACGTACACACTGTCCAACTGTTCCGCAAAATGCAATTGTGCCTTGTAATAGTTTATCTGGTCATAAGCCTGCATTACATTTTTGACCAATTGCTGTTCATTCAGCACATAGAATTTTTCGCCCAGAGCGATGCGTTCTTTGTAAAACTTCGATTTTGAAAAACCGGAAAGCAAATCAATATTTCCTTGCTGTATGCCGATGGTTGTTTGGATTCCGGGAAGATTATTGCCATATTCTTCCTTTCCAGTAAAAACTTGGGTGCTGCCAAGGTCAAAACTTGTGCCTTTCATTGCCTGTTCCCGTTCTATAAAAGCTTGGCTCTCTTTAAGTGATGGATAATTTTGCTTTGCCATAGCAATAGCCTCTTCCAAAGTAATGGTAACAGGAATTTCTTCTCCAATGTTTTTATCCTGTGCAAAAGCACTACCTGATGAAAATACACCGCCCAATAGAAACAATATGTTAACTACTGTTGTTGTTTTGTTGATATAACTTACTTCTCCACCATTTTCTTTCTTTTCTTTTCGGGATTCCAGCCAATAGTACAATACTGGAATTACAACGAGGGTCAAAAAAGTTGCGGTAATCAAACCACCGATAACCACCGTCGCCAAAGGCCGTTGCACTTCTGCACCACCAGAGGTTGAAACCGCCATCGGGATAAAGCCCATAATGGCAGCGGTTGCCGTAAGCAAAATGGGACGTAAACGCTCGTGGGTGGCTTCGTATATTCTTTCTTTTAAATTTGTCATTCCACTTTCTTTTAATTCATTGAATTTGTTTATAAGTACAAGTCCGTTTAAAACCGCAACTCCGAACAGCACAATAAAACCAACGCCTGCCGAAATACTGAATGGCATTCCCCTTATCCAAAGCGCAAACACCCCACCAATGGCTGCCAAAGGAACTGCCATATAAATCATAATAGATTGCGAAAACGAGTTCAATGCGAAGTAGAGCAATATAAAAATCAGGAAAAGTGCGATGGGCACTACAATCATTAAACGGTCAGAAGCACGTTGCAGGTTTTCGAACGAACCTCCGTAGGTTACAAAATATCCCGGTGGCAATTTTACTTGGGTTTCCAATTTTTGCTGTATTTCCTCCACCATCGATTTTACATCGCGGCCACGCACATTTACACCCACCGAAATTCGACGCGAAGTGTTGTCCCTTGAAATCTGCATGGGTCCCGGTTTGTAACTAATATCTGCTACTTGATTAAGTGGTACTTGCGACCCATTGGGCAAATCGATGTACAGGTTTTTCAGGCTATTTATGTCCTGTCGATATTCTTTTGCCAACCGAATAACCACATCGAACCTTTTTTCTCCTTCAAAAATGACACTTGCCTTTTCGCCTGCAAAGGCGGCACTTACATAATCATTCAGCTTGTCAACGGTTACACCATATTGGGCCATTTTCGCACGGTTGTATTCCACCGTCATCTGGGGTAAACCGCTTGTAGCTTCCACATTAAGGTCAGCCGCTCCGGGAACGGTTCTAATGACGGCAGCGATTTCCTGTATTTTGTCTGCCAACACTTCCAAATCTTCTCCGTACAATTTGATTGCCACGTCCTCACGAACACCTGTAAGCAATTCATTAAAACGAAGTTCCACAGGTTGCGTAAACACGAAATTTACACCGGGAACAACCGATATTTTTTCCTGTATTTTTTCTATGAGTTCTTCTTTACTCTCTGCGGAAGTCCATTTACTCTTATCTTTTTCAAGAATAATGTAACTATCCGCAATGTCCATAGGCATTGGGTCTGTTGGGATTTCGGCAACCCCAATTCTTGAAATTACTGTTTTTACCTCTGGAAATTCATTGATTAAATTTTGAAGTTTTTTTGAAGCCTCTATGGATTCTGTAAGACTACTTCCCGGTTTTACCAAGGCTTGAAATGCAATATCGCCTTCATCAAATTTTGGGATAAATTCGCCACCCATATTGCTGAAAATAAATCCCGCAATCAATAGCAAAGCGACTGCACCTATAACAACACCAGCCTTAAAACGAAGTGCAAAATTGAGCAATGGCAAATACGCTCTATTTAACCCCGACATTATTTTATCACTAAACCTATTAATTCTATTTTCAAATTTTGCAAACCAACCCTTTTGGTTTTTTGCAGGTTTTAGGAATAGTGCTGAAATCATTGGCACATACGTAAGACAAAGGATAATCGCTCCTAAAACTGCAAATCCGAAGGTAAAAGCCATTGGCCGGAACATTTTTCCTTCCACACCAGTCAAAAAGAGAATCGGTGTAAAGACGATAAGAATAATAAGCTGTCCGAAAAATGCCGAATTCATCATCGTACTTGCCGACTCATAGGCTATTTCATCCATTTCGGGCTGACCTATGGCAGTTGTGGTTTTTTTCATCCGTTGATGGATTTGGAACACCATTCCTTCCACAATGATTACCGCACCATCCACGATGATTCCAAAATCGATTGCACCCAAGGACATTAAATTTGCCCACACCCCAAATTGTTTCATCAAGATAAATGCAAACAGCAATGACAAAGGGATTACCGAAGCTGTAATCAAACCACCACGGAAGCTTCCCAATAATAGCACCAAAACAAAAATTACAATCAGTGAACCTTCAATTAGATTTTTCTCCACCGTGCTTGTGGTTCGGTCAATGAGGTCGCTTCTGCTTAAAAATGGCTTAATATATACTCCTTCGGGTAGGGATTTTTGAATTTCCGAGATACGTGCCTGCACATTTTCAACCACATTATTTGGGCTTTCACCTTTCAGCATTAAAATCTGTCCCCCTACGGATTCCTGTCCATCTTGTGTAAATGCGCCATAACGAACTTGATTGCCGTAGCCCACTTTTTCGGCAACGTCCCTTACCAAAACCGGATTGCCATTTTTAGTCGTGACTACCGTGTTTTCCAAATCGGAAATGCTTCGAGCCAACCCCTCGCCCCGGATAAAATTGGCTTGGTGATTTTTTTCGATATAAGCACCGCCAGTATTGGCATTGTTTACCTTAAGGGCTTCAAAAACCTGGTTCATTGTAATGCCAAAACTTTTTAGTCTATCAGGATTTATGGCAACTTCGTACTGTTTTACATACCCTCCAAAGGCATTGACCTCTACCACTCCCGGCACTAATGCCATTTGGCGTTTTACAATCCAATCTTGGATGGTTCGAAGCTCCATTGCATCATATTTATCTTCGTAGCCGTCTTTTACTTTTAGGGAATATTGAAATATTTCGCCAAGGCCTGTTGTTATGGGCGCCATAAAAGGCGTGCCGAAACCTTCGGGGATTTCTCCGGCAACTTCGGTTAATTTTTCTTGTACCAATTGCCGTGGAAAATAGGTGCCTGCCTCATCCTTAAAGACAATGGTTACCACAGAAAGACCAAAGCGTGATACCGAACGGAGCTCGATAACATCGGGAAGATTGGCCATTGCCAATTCTACAGGGTAGGTAACAAACTGCTCAATATCTTCCGTTCCCAAATTGGGGGCAGTGGTAATTACCTGTACTTGGTTGTTGGTAATATCGGGTACAGAACCCAAGTTAATTGTGGCCATAGACCAAATGCCTGTGCCTACAAGTGCCACAATGAATAATCCAATAATAAACTTGTTATTAATGGAAAATGAAATGATTTTGTTAATCATAGAAAAAATTTAATGAATTATAAAAAGTAGGATGCTGACCATTATTTAGATGGACAACACTAATTTATAAGACCTGCTTTTTGCAGGTATTCATTAAACTCTTGGGGGTTGGAAAAGGGATTCCAGATATCTGGAATTTAATTGAAAGGTGTAGTGGTTGAATTGATTTTGCGCCTCAAAGGAAACATCATTGATTAAAGCGGGTTGAATAGATGCAAAAAACACAAAATGTTGGCAGCATTGATGACTAGTATGTATGGGGGCATTTTCGTGGTCTGAATCCTGATGATGGTCTTCGGGAGTTCCGTCATTATCTACGTAATCTTCGTAAACATATTCAAGAAATGAATATCCATCAACTTCCTTATGTTCCTGATAATGGGCAACAAAATGTGATAATTCTTCAATCTGCTCACATACTTCCATATTAGCGGCTATTCCTTGGAAAAGAAAGAGGAACGACATTGATATGGCAAGTAATTTTTTCATAAAGATTTACAAATATATAAAAATTAAAATGCAACTGTTGGGCAAAAAAAGGTGAGGTTTTCAACTGATAGATTTGTTATAGCACTTAGTCTGCATATGTTATAATCAAAGGTGTATACAACAATTTTCAATTCCTAAGGGTGCAAAAAATTATGGAGAAACCCAAAGGGATGGGTAAGCCTCGATACCTCAAAGGATAATCCACTCAATCAGCTGCATCCTTATCAATAATTGACCAACTGTGCGGATTTCTGGTGCCATCCGCTCGGTAGCCCTTATTTACGGTTTCTATATACTCAACTTTACTGAAATTGTTTTTTTCCAATAATTCGTCAAGCATTTTTATTTGGTAGGCATTGGTCTCCTCGTAATTCATTCCAAATTTCTCTTTCCACCAATCTTTGGCGGGCTCAGTATAAAATCTGAGTTTGGTGGATTTTAACCGTGCCAGGTTTTCAATATTTCCGGATTCCAAAGTATAGACAGAAAATTTTTCATATTCAGAAATGCCACCATTAGGACTCCCAATGGTTTTATTGAAATAGTTCACAATATTGGAACACTCACTGCCCGTAGTTTCCGTGCTGTCCCGGGCAATTTTCAATTCGCATTTTTTATACAATGCCAATAAATCCACTGGCGAGTCTGATATAAAAATTCCTTTGGGCGCAATTCCGAATTGATCGTTTTTCTGAAGAAAATTGCCAATAAGCAAGCTAACGGCACCACCCGCGGAATGGCCACCAATATACACTTCTGTATCGGTGAGTTCATTTTCCTTTAAAAGGGTCTGCAAACGCTGGGCCAATGAAGTTTTTTCTTCCTCCTTTAAAAATAACTTGTCGTTAAAATTTAGGTAAACCACCGCGATACCCTTCGCCGCAGCCATATCGGCAATATTGAATTCTATTTTTGTGTCTTCGATGGATTCGCCGTAGGCAGGAAATAAAAATAAAGTAGCACGCGTGTTATCCGAGGGCTTGGTAATTTCGTAGGTGTCTGTTAAGTGCGTTTCGGTTTTTGCTTCTTGTATGTAATTCTTACAGCCAACTAAACTTGCGCTAATAAAAAGGCCACAGATTATTTTTTTCATATTTTTTCAGAATTATCTTTACCTATAGTGTTGTATGATCAAACCCATATTTCATTGCTTCAGCAAGAACTTCCATATCTATATCTTTTAAAGTTTTGAATTTTATACAATAACCGGATACGCTGGCTTTACCAATTGTTGTTCCGTATGTTTTCGGTAAATATTTTCTGTCTTCAAGCCCCATAATATATATTGAAATCCCGGTTGTATTGGCACTTAAACCAATTTGATAGAATTCTTTCGAGGAGCCATCTTTATAGTTAATGGTGTATTGCCCATAGCCAATATTAGGGTTTGAAATTACTTTGCCTGTTTCATCGGTACCATCTAAAAACCATAATTTTCCGTTAGGATTTAATTGAAGAATCTGCCTATTTAGAAATTCCATATCGGCACGTTTTGGCTCGGCTTGGCTGTTTATATACGCCTCGATTTTTTCTTGGGTGTTCATTTATGTTGGGATAAATAATAATTGAATATTCTATTTTTCACAAATTTCCTTCAATTTGTCTAATGCTTTTGGGTAGGTCTGTTGCATATAATCCTCAAAATCCTCTGTACTGTCCAAGTCAACAGTAACGGTAGTTTTCCCATTTTTTTCTTCGTAGGAATAGTTTTCAAAACCATTTGCCCATTTTTCAACTTCCGGTCCTTCCGTAATTTCCTCGCCCGCTTTTAAAAGACCATAATGCTGGATGGATACAAATTGATTGGGAATATTTTCAGCTATTCTAGAAACAATACCGCCTTTTTCTCCTTTCTCATTTACTCCAATGAATAGAATTTTATTTCCCTTGTCCCAACTTCCTTCATAAGTTGATGTTGGGTTAAAAGCAGAAGTCCATTGCTCATAGGTGGATTTGGTGTTTGCGCCAAGCATAGAGTCATAAACTTTGCTCACTGGGGCGTCAATGATTACTTTGAATTCTAACTTTTTCATACTGTTCTTATTTAATCAGTGAATCTTTCCTTCTCCAAAATCGTTGTTGCGGTTATACCATAAAGATAATTTTTTTACCCACAGTATAAACAGCTAATTTATAGGACTCGGAAGATTTTGGGTTATAATTGAAGAATCAATCTTAACAGGCTATAAAACTTTTTTTGCTGTGTCGCCATTTGTCTCTTTTCTTAGCTCATAGTACAATGGATTAAATAGGCTTTTTCCTAAGTACAATCATCTAAAGCCTACCGCAACAATTTAACTTTTACAAGAAAATCAGTGTTAAATAATGTTAGGAAGAATGGTCACATACAGGAAATTTGATAGCTTTTGTTAAACACACTAAACTGCATTGAATCATCTAAAACCATATATGTTATGAAAACACCAAATTTTGACGACAAACAAGGAAAACACCCTATCCCCCACGCAAAAGGAATCGCAAAGGACGATAACCTACACCCGAAGTCGCAAACGGATGGAAAAGGGGCAAACAAGGACAAGCAGGAAGAAGAGTAAAAACCATCAGTCGGTTTCTGTTTATTCTATTTTATACATTGTTTTTTCGTAAAAGTTCGACGAGCTTTTTTATTTGCTAGACATTGGTTTCTCGTATTCCATCCTAAATTTCTCTTTTCACTAAAATTTGGTGGGCTCTGTGCAAAATCTGAATGTGTGGATTTTAACACAGTAAAACGAGCTTAATTTTAGAAGGGAAGTTTTAGGGTTATTTATATATCCATAGCAACTAAAATTTTAAAAAAATAGTCTTAACTTCCCATCACTAATCACTAAAAATTAAAACAATGGGAGACATTTTATGGATTATCGTAGTGCTGCTCGTACTGGGCTGGCTATTCGGCTTTTTTCTTTTTCCGGCAATCGGTGGAATTATCCACATCCTTTTAGTGATTGCGGTAATTGTAATTATTTATAAATTACTTACAGGACGCCGGCTATTAATCAACGGCTCGGAGTTTTTAGACTATAAGGCTTTCAGGAATTTTTCTGAAAGCTTTTTTTGTGCAAATTTTTTTATTCGGAAGAAGACCTTGCGCCCCTCTTTTTATAAATTTTTCCTGCAAAACGCGGAAGGGTTACAGAATTTTTGGAGGTATTGATAAAATAGACGCCGGTTAAAAGTACGGCCGCGGCGAGAATGGATTGTAGTGTAATCTCTTCGTCCAGAAAATACCATCCTAAAAATAACGCAATTATAGGATTTACATAAGTGGAGGTTGCAACCTTATCTGGCGAAACCACCTTTAGCAGATAATTAAAGGAGGTAAAGGCAATGATACTTCCAAATATAATTAGAAGTACCATGCATATTTGTACGGGTTGATGCCATTGGGTCGGGGCAATCCATTTTTCACCCAAAAGTTGGCTGGCTATTGCCAAGGTAATTCCCGCAGTAAACATTTGGTAGCCGGTATTCACGAAAAAGTTTTTTGGAAGATCCGCTTTCCCCACAAATAAACTTCCGTAAGCCCAGCTGAGCATACAGGCAAAAATCATCAACATTCCCAAAATAGAACCTTCTTTGGTAATAATCTGTTTTTGGCTTACCAGCAGAAATATGCCCAGTACCCCCAACCCTACTCCTACCAGGGACATTGGCTTTATGCGTTTTCCCTGCAACAGCCACATCATCAATAAAACTACCAAAGGCTGCGCGGAAATTTCCAAAGCCGTAAACCCACTGTCCACAAATTTTAGTGCCCAAACCACTACCCCATTTCCAAAGGACAGGAACAAAACTCCCACTATAAAAGCATTTATGAATTGTTTGCGCGTAATGGCCAGACTTTTCCCCATAATTTTTGAAATTATAAAGATTAAAAGTCCCGCACTCGTAAACCGGATGGAAGCCAAAAAGAAAGGTGGCAACTGCCCTACCGCTACTTTATTAAGCATGTAGGTGGAGCCCCAAATTACATAAATGGCAAAAAAAGCGAGAACGATTAGGGTGGTATTTTTCGGTTGGCTCATAATGCTAATGGCAAAATTGGAAGGGTACGAAGATAGTATTTTGGGTGCACTTTCAAAGGGATTAAAAATGAAAGCAAATATAATTAGAAAAATCACCATTTTATTTTATTATGGATGAAATTAGAGACTGAAGAACCTATAAATTCATATTTTATTGAAATTAAGGAAGATAAATCTTATGCAATTTGTAAATTAGTACCGAATTACTCCCCTCTCCTCACCCAATTTTAGCGCATTAGTGATAATGCTTTCTATTATAACTGTTATTAAATTGAAATGTTATGGCACTAATCCCTGGGTACGAATACGACATTTTTATAAGCTACGTCCATGCCGATAATGAATCGGAAACCTTTGAGGAAGATGGCTGGATAGACCAATTTTATAAATATCTGGATACCAAGCTCAACAAACATTCCCGAAACATTAAAATTTGGTGGGATTCCAAAAATCTGGACCGTAGCGAAGTTTTCGACAATTCCATCGCCGAGGCAATAGACAAATCTGCTATAATGATTTGCCTTTACAGCCGCCTTTACCCACAATCTGAATATTGTTTGAAGGAACTGGAGCATTTCCATAAAAAAGCCGAAAAGGAAAAAGTAGGCCTCACCGTTGGCAATCGCTCTCGGATTATTCCTGTTTTCCTATCCAATATTCCCTATACCGAATGGCTTGAAAGCCTTTCCGGCACGAGTGGTTTTCCCTTTCACGATGGAAATGATTATGGCGATCCGCTAAAAAATACGAGTCCAGAATTTGGCAATCAGATGATACAATTGCGCAATGCCTTGTTCATATATTTGAAGATCTTTCAAAGGAATTGCCCGCTGCTACGGAAACCTAAACAAACCACTAATGACAAATGAAAATGACTTTCACAATTTTCTTGGCAGAAGTAAACGATTCCCTTCTCGATCGGCGCGATGGAATCATTGCCCAATTAAAGGCAAATGGCTACAACGTAGTAACCGGCGACCCCTCCACTGCCGATGCGGAAACCCACGAAATACCATACCAAGGAAAGTATTGCCAATGCCCAATTGGCAGTGCATCTTATTGGGAAAATTTCCCGGAAGAAAAATTCCGGGCGAAACGGAGCATCGGTATATCCAGAGGCAAGTGGAGCTTGGCCTGGAAGAAAAAACGCCCCAATTAATATGGATGTCCCGGGATGTGGAAATTGATAAAATTGAAAACAGAGAACATCAAGATTTTCTAAAAAGTCTGGAAGATGCCACCCTCTCTTCAAAAAAATACGAATTTATCCGCGGAAATGAAGGCGAGCTGGCAATGGTAATAGGTGATTACGCCAAACAACTTCAGGAAATCCAAAAACAACAGGCTTCCAAAAAAGAAATGCCGAAAGGTGCACCCATAAAAGTATTGTTGGACACACATACCGATGATTTCAAACAAGCTTTTAATTTGAAAAAAATATTGAACGACTATAACGTCGATCTCATCTTCAATCCCGAGGATGGTGACCCGCAGGAAAATATAAAATCGCTTTATTCAAATATAAGCGAGGCAAAAAAATTCATTTTTCTTTATGGTAACGAGACCCATAAAGATTGGGTGGATATCCGTGTAAAAAATACCTTGAAAAAATTGATGGATTATGACCGTTATGGGCAGGACATTTTTATTTACGTAACTCCACCGGAAAAAGCCGTTGATGGAATAAAAGTGGCGCAAAACCCTATGGTGAAATTGGTGGACCAAAGCAACAATCCCACTCTCGAAGGCGAATTATTGGAAGCTTTTTTGAACGATCTAAGAGCCGATAATCTATGAGCAGTAATTCCTTTAATCCATATGTTGGGCTCCGTCCATTCCGTGATGATGAAAATCTTTTGTTTTTTGGCCGCGATGAACAAACCCTTGAATTATTGCAACGTCTTGCACCATAATCGCTTTGTGGCCGTGGTGGGCAGTTCCGGCAGCGGTAAATCTTCATTATTCGTGCAGGGCTAATTCCTGCATTAAAAGGGGGCTACCTGGTAGAAAACAGTAGCGAATGGCTGGTAGCCAAAATGAAACCTGGGCAAAACCCAATGTATAATTTGGCTGAAACTATTCTTCAATCAAATAGAAAAAGAAACTGAAAATGAAGAAATTTTAGATTTCGTAAAACAAATAAAAAAAGAAGGGGTTTCCGCAATATTGGATGTCATTGACCCCGCTTCGGAAAACTAAAAATTCAAACTTCTTTTTGTTGGTAGATCAGTTTGAGGAACTCTTCCGTTTTTCAATGAAGCAAAAGGAAGCCTCCTATAAAACTGAAGCGATCGATTTTGTAAATACAATCTTGAGCCTTTCCACACAAAAGGAAATCCCGTTTTATGTAGTGCTTACAATGCGTTCAGACTTTATTGGGGACTGTGCCCAATTTTATGGTTTACCCGAGGCATTGAACAAAAGCCAATATTTAGTGCCGCGATTAAACCGTCTTGAACTCAAGAAAATCATTGAAGGTCCCGCAAAATTATACGGTGGGCGTTTTAACCCCGCCCTTACCTCCCGCCTTATAAACGATCTGGGCAAAATTCAGGATGAACTTCCGCTGGTGCAGCACGCACTTATGCGCATGTGGGATAGCAATGCCGAAAAAAATACCGAACTGGATCTGGAAGTTTATAAAGGAATAGGAGGAATTGAGAATGCCCTTTCAAAACACGCAGATGAAGCGCTAAAGGAATTAAAGGCAGATGAGGAACCATTGGCAAAAGCATTATTCCAAGCCTTGACAACAATTGATGAAAACGGAAGAAAAATCCGGAGACCCGCAAAACTCAGCTATTTAAAGAAGTTGACCGGCGCCAGTGAAGAAAAGCTGCTGCACATAATAAACAATTTCATAAAGGATAATCGCTCATTTTTGGTAGTGGACAATATTGGGGATAGCGATGATAAACTGATAGACATTTCCCATGAAAGTTTGATAAGGCACTGGAAAACGTTGGAAATCTGGGTAGAGGAAGAAAGCAAGGCAGCAACGCATTACATGCGGCTTTGCGATGCCTATATAGAACATACCGAAAACAGAAAAGATTTACTGGCCGGACGCGAATTTGAAATTTCACAGGAATGGTTTGAAAGTTTTAAGCCTTCAAAAATATGGGCGGAACGTTTTAACGAGAGTTTGGAGGAAAGATACAAGGATAGTTTTGATGAGAGCATGAAATATCTTTCGGATAGCGCCCGGGTTTACAATATTAAAAAACGTAATGCGAGGAGAATAAAGCGTATAAAAAAAGCAGCCATTTATAGTGTGGTGGGGTTGGCCTTCTTGGGAATCTTATATTATTTTGCCTTACCAAATGAAGATGAAAAAGCGTGGAATGTTGCCAATAATGAAAATAATATTCAAGGTTATGAAGCCTATCTTGATAAATATCCCCGTGGCACTTACGCACTTTATGCCCAAGATTCGCTAGAATCCATGAAATATGTGGATAACCTTAACCAGGCTTGGGATGATGCAAAAAAACAAAATTCGGTTAAGGCATATGAAAACTATTTAAACCTTGCAGCAACCGAAAAGGATTCTACAAATAAAATTCTTGAATATTCCAACAAGGCAAAAGAAATACAGGCAGCTCTTAAAAAAATAGATTCCCTAAAAATTGAGGGCTCAAATTCAAAACTTGACGATTCGAAGTGGATAATCGCTACCGATGAAAATACCGTAAGCTCTTATTTGGATTATTACAGAAACGAAATGATAACTGGAAAGCACGATAAGGAAGCTTTAGAAAGAATTTTTGACAAAGGCCATACCGGCTTTTTATACTGCGGAAAAGTAAGCGGAACAAAAATAAACGATCGTATATTCGATTTAATCTACAGAAACGAAAGTGGCTTCCAAAAAGAGGATATGCTGCGAACCAATGATATTGTACGAGCATTAAAACCAAGATACATTTATAATGATCTTTCAGTAACCCAAAAATCTGGGCATACGCTTGAAGTAGGTCAAATTTATTTTATAAAAAGCGTGGTGCTACAGGCCAACGCCATATTTGTGGAAATTATTTATTAAGCAATTTTTTTACCGGCCTTTCTTGCGTTTATTATAGTTTTTATCGCCGCGGGTTTTAGGTTTTTTGTATTTCTGTTTGATGATGCGTTTGTATGAGCCTCCTTGGTTTTCCTTCTTATTTTTCTCTTTTTTCTCGTGAAAAGCCGGACCACTTTCCTCCTCCTTGTTAGGATTGTTTATTTCAATGATCTGGGGCTGTTCCTCAAAAGTAAGTTTTTCAGAAATTTTCACTTCCTTCGGAAATGGCAATGTCTGGATCTTCAAATCCATCAAGGTTTCTATGGCTTCCTTTGCATTTTTTTCCGCTTCGGTATAAAGCAATATAGCGGTTCCCTCCTGCTCTGCCCTACCGGTTCGGCCGATGCGGTGCATATAATTTTCGGGAAACAATGGAACATCGAAATTTATAACGTGACTTATTTCATCTAAATCGAGACCACGCGCCATAACATCGGTAGTAACGAGGATACGCGTTTTTTCAGCATTGAAATCTTCAATGGAACGGATCCTGTAATTTTGTGTTTTGTTTGAATGGATTACGGCGACTTCACTTCCAAAGAATTCATCCAAAGTTTCAAAAAGAAGATCGGCACTTTTTTTATTCGGAACAAAAACGAGCACTTTTCTGAATTCCTCTTCTTTCTGAAGCAAATGTATTAACAGATTCGCCTTGGTATAAAAATTCGGGACGGCATACGCGTATTGCCCAATGTTTTCCAAAGGAGTTCCGCTAACCGCAACGGAAACAGTTTTCGGATTGATAAAAAAGTCGTGGATAAAAGTATTTACCTCGTCCGTCATCGTTGCCGAAAACATTATATTTTGCCGCTTTGTGGGAAGCAATTCCAAAATATTGGTAAGCTGAAAACGGAAGCCGAGATCGAGCATTACGTCCACTTCATCAATCACCACTTTTTTGACAGCCTTTAGTTGAAGTGCGCGGCTCACCACCAAATCATACAAACGGCCGGGTGTCGCTACAATAATATCTGCACCTTCGGCAACGGCTTCTTTTTGACGATTGATATTTGTTCCCCCAAAAACGCCAATCACTCGGACCGAGGAATATTTTCCGAATTTTTCAATTTCCTCAACAACCTGTAAAACCAATTCGCGGGTAGGAACCATCACCAAAACCCGGGGATTTATTTCTTTTGAAAATTTTAAATCCTGAAGAATGGGCAGCATATATGCAAAAGTCTTCCCTGTACCAGTCTGCGCAATCCCCACCATATCAGTCCCAGACATTATTACCGAAAATGATTGGGCTTGAATGGGAGTAGGCTTTTCAAAGCCAAGATCGGCAATTGCGCTATGCAACTGATTGTTAATATTGAATTCCCCGAATGATTCCATGTTAGCTTATTTTGCTGCAAAAATAGCTTTTTAAAAAGGAAGCTTTAACTTATAGTCAAAAATTAAAAGGGCAACCTTCCTTTCGGATGCTGCCCATTTTAAAATAATAAAGGTTATGAAATAGATTACAAACTCGCTGGATTCATTTTCCGCAGCGCATCGTGAATATAATTTGCGCCAAAATTTGAATCAAGATTCAATGATTCCTCGCGACCTAAAGTGTATAAAACATAATCTACGCCCGGTTTGGAATAACACACAATTAAATCTGCCAAAACATTGTACGCACCTTTTGTTTTTTGGGAGGATGAATTGAGATAATCATAATTTACTGCCCCAAAATTGGAACAGTCCACCAATTCATTTCTATTGTTTATGTAATTTCTACCGGCAATAACCTGGCAGCCGGCGGACCAGTTGGAAGTTCCCATTCCGGACCAATGTATATTAATACTGTTGTTTACCTCTAGGCTATTGCTTCCTCTTACCGAAAGGTCGTGTGCGCTCATTGCATGATCCTTATCCAAATCGCGAAGAATAATAACTCCTGCTGGGTCATAGGGTTTTAAAGCTCGATATATCTTCTTCTCTTCCCTCACTTTGTGCCATCCAAACCTGTATTTATGCTGGCCTTCCACCAATGAAGGTGCATTTTCTACCTTAATCATATTTCTGCTAGGGTCCGTAGAGCCCCAAAACTTAAATACCATCCCGTTGACCAACAGCACAAAAAAGTCGTCATTTGCACGTCTGCCGCTGTCTGCAACTTCTTGCTTACGACGAATTCCTATTAAATGGATTTCATCTTTGCTAAAATTCCAGTCTTTAACTTTTATGGTTGAATAGGTTTTCCCCAACGAATTCACGGCTTGCATAATAGGGCCAGGATTTGTTTTATAATGTTCCTTTGCCTTTTGTAACAGGTTGATCCAATCATTGTATTCTTTAGAGGGATTTTGGGCGGCTTTGCCCCACTCTGCTACTTTACCCTGGTTTTTCCAACGTTGAACGTGCTGCATTGTCATGGTTCCCACAATGCCATCGGGAACCATTGTTTTATCACCTTCAGGATCTAATGTGCGTACATATTCCTGAAAAAGGCGCGTAGCAGACTGGGTTACATAGTCAAAAATGCCATCTATTACGCCGCGAGGCATAAATCCGGCTTTAAAAAGAAATTGCTGAAGTTGCGCCACTTCATCACTATCCTCCTGCCTAAAGGAACGCCAAGTGGTCCGGTCATCATCCCGGAAAGACACGTTGTTCAAGGTCAATCCATCTTTATGGTAAGGGCTAAGAAATTTTTTTCGATCTACGGGAATTTTTCCCACATCGCAACTGCCTAAAAATAAAGTGCTCATAGTTTTGGTTTTAAGTTAGTATAAATTGATAGACCCAGCCGAGAATATAAATCGAACAGGTTTTGAAATACTTGTAAACTATTTATTATTTGGAAACCAAATATGAGAGGAGAGATGATTCAAAACTTCTTTTCCTGAATTCCCCAAGGCCGGCAAAATATGATCGCCAATGAAATTTTGAGATATAAAGATATAAAATCATAGCCATTAACCAACTATGTTTGTGGCTATTGGAGCAAAATAATTTTACCTAAAAAGAATAGGGAGAATTTAATCTTGTGGGGGATGACCATTAATTTCCTCAAAAACCATATCGAAATTTTCACGGATGTAGGTTCTCAATTTCAGGCGGTAATCTTCCCGAAGCCAGGCCAAAAAGTTGTGGGTGCTTTTGCTAATGCAATTGGTATAAACGTCCAGACGGCTGTCAATATCGTCACCAAGTAATTTTGCCAATCCCAAGGCGTCATACACATCTTCGCTGTTTTCGACACATATATAGGCGTGCTGTGCGATGGAACGCTCCAAAACAACCTTGGAAGATTCGCCTTTATCAACGGCATTTAAATAGGTTTCTTTTATATCGAAAAAAACTTCATCTGATTTTGAAAATTCAGCCCTTATTTCATCCGGCATTTTATATCTGAAAGTGCTTTCCAGCTCATAATCGCTCAAGAGCCTATCAACATAAAAATCGGGTGATTTAAAAATTGCCTGCCAATTAAGATCGGTGCCCCAAGGTCCAAACCGCTGACAGTTGTTTCCTAAATCTATTACCAAAAATTTAGGTTTGTTGTTCAAAATACGTGAACCACGACCAATCATTTGATAATAAAGTGTCAGAGACCTTGTTGCCCTGTTCAAGATAATGCAATCAACTGTAGGTTCGTCAAAGCCCGTCGTCAATATACTTACTGAGGTTAAGATGGCGTTCGGAGTTTCCTTGAACCATTTCAATATTTTTTTACGTTCTTTTTTTGAAGTGGTATTATCCAAATGCGCAATCGGTAACCCCGCAGTTTTAAAGGTATAATAAACCTGTATAGAAGTATTTATACCATTATTGAAGATAAGCGTTTTCTTTCCCTGCGAATGTCTTGTGTAAGCCTCCAGCAAAATATCCTGCATCGGGTTGCTATTGTAAAGATCTTCCGATGATCTTACGGTATAATCCCCATTGGAGCCTATTTCCAAACTCGTAAGCCCCATATCGTAGGAAACGATTTCGGCCCTGGCCAAAAATTCGTTTTCAATTAAAGCCTCAATGGTTTCGCCTACAATCAGTTCGTCATAGTTATCCTTCATAGGAGTATCCCTATTGGAACTTAAAGGCGTTGCGGTAACGCCGAGAAAAAAGGACTTCTCAAAATATTTAAAAAGTTTGGTAAAGGAGTTGTAGTGCGCCTCATCAATTATTACAAGCCCAACATCTGAAATATCCAGTTTGTTGTCGTTCAGCCTATTGTTTAAGGTTTCTACCATTGCGACAAAACAACTGTATTTTGCTTGGTCGTCCAAATTAGCGGTACTGTTTACCACTTTGTTGACTACGCCAAAACTCGTAAGCATTTCCGAAGTCTGCTTACTCAATTCCACTCGGTGCGTCATTATCAGCACCTTTTTATTGTGGTTTTTCAAATATTGGCGGACAATTTCTGAAAAGATTACAGTTTTTCCTCCCCCCGTCGGAAGCTGGTACAACAGGTGATAATCTTCAGGCGCAGTCTCAAATTTTTCAAAAATTTTGGTGATTGCACCTAATTGATAATCGTAAAGTTCTTTATCGGTTTTCTTTTCTTGAAGTTCTATTGTAGTATCCGTCATATCGTTTTCTCCTTCGGGAGTGCAAAATTAACCACTTTTATAGGTTTAAAACGAATAAATATCAAAAGATATACCGATATTTTATGATGGCGCTTACTTTTTGGAAGGTGTTTCCAAATAAAGCTTTTCCACCTTGGCACGCGCCCAAGGCGTTCTGCGAAGAAAAGTAAGGCTAGATTTTATTGAAGGATTTATTTTAAAACAATTAATATCAATATGTTCCGCAAGGCCTTCCCAACCATAATGGGAAACGAGGGTTTCAAGGATATCTGCTAATTTAACGCCGTGTAACGGATTATTGGGTTGTTCTGAATTCATTTTATTGTTTAACCAATTCTTTTTGAATGTTGGCGGGAACGGGCTGGTAGGATGAAAAGGCCGATTTGAAGGTTGCCCTGCCCTGGGTAATGGAACGCAGATCTGTGGAATACCCATACATTTCAGCTTCTGGGATTATACACTTCAAAATCTGAAAATTATTGCGGTTATCAATTCCCTGAATCATTGATCTTCGTGCCTGCAGATCGGTCATAACGCTTCCCACTGTTTCCTCGGGAACTTTTACGGTGAGTTCCAAAGTGGGTTCGAGCAATTTGGGATTGGCATTTAAAAATGCTTCCTTAAAGGCGTGAGCCCCGGCAATTTTAAAGGAAATATCATTTGAATCTACCGAATGCATCTTGCCGTCATAAACCATTACGCGCACATCGCGGATGTACGAACCGGTAAGCGGTCCCTCCTCCATCACTTCCAAAACGCCTTTCATTATTGAGGGCAGATAGCGTTGGTCTATCACTCCGCCAACAATGCAGTTGTAAAAAACAAGTTTACCGCCCCAGCTTAGATTTACTTCTTCCTTTCCGCGAATATTGAAGCCCTGTGGTTCATCCATGCCTTCATTCCACGGTTCAATTTTTAGATGGACTTCGGCAAATTGTCCCGAGCCGCCGGATTGTTTTTTGTGCCTATAATTGGCAGATGAGGAACGCTGAATAGTTTCCCTAAAGGAAATTTTTGGTTTTTCAAACCGTGCCTCTACGCCGTATACGTTTTTCAATGTCCAATCTATGGTTGCCAAATGCAAATCGCCTTGGCAAGATAAAATTAACTGTCTCCCTTCCTTTGAAAAAGACACAAGGACGGTTGGATCCTGGCTATGGATTTTCTTCAATGCATCACTCAGTTTTTCCTCATCTTTAGTGTTTTCGGCAAATACAGCCTTGCGTATTCTGGGTTGTGGATATTTTATGGGTTTTATGTTAATGGTTTTTCCGCTGGAAGTAAGTGTGTCGTTAGTTTCGGTATATTTTAATTTCAAGGTAGCACCGATGTCACCCACAGTCAATTTGTTTACGGGCTGCCTATCCTTGCCGTCCATAATAAAAAGTTGGTTTATGGTTTCCGTTTCCTCGTTCCGGGAATTAACCAATTTATCATTGACTTTAACTTCGCCAGCTTTAACTTTAAAGAAAGTAATTTGCCCTAAATTGGGTTGATATACCGTTTTAAAAACAAACAATACAGTGGGTGAATCTTTTTTCGCATTTATTTCCTCCCCTTCCACACTTTGTTCGGGATTAAGATCTTGGGCGGCAGGAGCAACATTGTCAATAAAACCCATTAATCTACCACTCCCCATATCATTAAGTGCGGACATACAAAAAACAGGAAATAGTTCGTGATTGAGCATACCCGCTTTTATGCCCTTGCGCATTTCGTCTTCATTCAAAGTGCCCTTATCGAAAAAAAGCTCCATAAGAGCTTCATCATTTTCCGCGGCTTTTTCAATCAACTCATTATGTAGGTGATTAGCTTTATCTAATTCATATTTAGGAATCTGAAGTTTTTCAGGTTTTCCTCCTTCCGAAGAAAATTTATACATTTTCATCTTTAAAACATCAATAATACACTGCGCACCATCTACCACAATTGGATACTGAATTTGTACCGCATTATTGCCCACGAGCGATTTAATGCTTTTGAAGCTTTCATCAAATTTAGCGTTAATATGATCTATTTGATTAATTACAAAAAGAGTGGGTTTGTTGTATTTATCTATATAGCTCCAAATTATTTCAGTCCCCACTTCAACTCCCTGTTGCGCATTTAAAACCGTTACGATTGTGTCGGCAACACGAATTGAGGAAATAATTTCACCTATAAAATCATCCAATCCCGGGGTATCAATAATGTTTATTTTATAATTTCGCCACTCAGTGTGCAGCGGTGTGGCGAACACACTGTTGCCTCTTTCGTGCTCAATTTCATGGTAATCTGAGATTGTATTTTTGGCCTCAACCGTCCCTCTTCTATTTATAAGTCCTGCTTCAAAAAGCATTGTTTCCGCCAACGTAGTTTTTCCGCTATTGTGGGCGCCCACAAAAACTACATTTTTAATGTGTTTGTCGTCAAATATTTTCATCTGTCCTTTGTTTAGGGTGAATAAAAAATTTCGTCAGATGGAACAAACTTACAATCGGTTCAATCTTTTGAATGGGATAGTTGGAGCATAGATTTTTATTGCAATAAAATTTTTATGTTTTCGCTTTTACTTTCAGATTTTACACGAAGAAAATATATTCCCCGGGCCAATTTTTCTCCACCTCCATTACTTCCGTTCCAGATAATTTTTTGTTTACCGGAGGCCTTTCCTTCGTATAAGTTATTCAATTTTCTTCCCTGAATATCGAAAATTTCCACGGTTACTTTTTCTTCCTTGGCTAGGTAGAATTCAATTGTTGTTTCCTCCGTAAAAGGATTTGGATAATTGATTAAATGAAATGAATTGCTGAAGGAATTATCTGCCACACCCAAATTGCTGTCTGGAGTTATGCGAGTGTAATACACATCCTGACCGCCATTTAAAGTATTGGCCCAAGCAAGATGCGCATAATCATTATCGGAAACCATATCAAAGTAATCACCCATTTTATCTTGCTGCGGATAGCCAATATTTGGATTAAAGGATTCGGAAATTGGTTCGTTGACCGACCAAGTTTCACCCTGGTCTTCAGAAAATGAATAATAAAGAACAGAATCGACACCATTTGTAGCGTCCCGGGTGTCCAACCAAACGACATCTATCCTGCCATTTGGCGCCACGGCCATTGTGCCAAACCATTGATAGGCATTGGTACCGGGGTCAGTATTTATGCGTACCGGAGATAAAAAGGTAGCGCCTCCGTCCGTACTTTTTGCAAACATAACATCACCCGGATCATTGTTTGAGAAGCGACGTACGGAAGCCAAAACATAAACATTTCCATTGCCTGGGCCGTTGGAAATGTCAACATCGACCCATGTTTGTCCCAAAAGCCCTGCTGGATTTACCGCCGGACCCGAATCGAGGTCGCCATCAAGATTTACCGGAGTAACCATATCCCAATCAACACTTAACGCTGGATCCTTTGCGGACGTAGATTTTACGAGAGTGACGCCAAGATTAGTAGTGCCGCCAATATATAATGTACCTTCCGCATCTACTGCCAATGTTCCCCAAAAAGGATCTTCATCGACAAAAATGCAGTTTTCAAAAGAATTACTTCCATCCGTTGAGCGGGTAAAAGCGCCATTACAGGTAGAAAAAAAGGAAGTCCAAAATGAATAATTGTTCGCATTCCCTACTCCCCCCGTTTTGTCTATTCGCATCCATTGTTTATCGCCGCCTTTTGCAGGGACCGGAGTTCCCCAGTCCTGCCCACCATCAGTTATTTTAAAGACGGAACAAAAATAATCCGGATCATTAGTTAAACTATTGTAATACAGATTTCCTTCAGCATCAAAATCAAGGACAGGATCCGACCTAAAAACTCCGGGTTCCAAAACTTCGGGAAATGTCCAAGTTAAACCCCCATCGAGGGAATACGCATTACCGGCCTGCCTGAAATTACTGTTTACGGTATCAAATTGCCGCCACCCGATAACAATTCTATTGGGATTTGTTGGATCTACAGCGAGGGAAGTTTCGTTGCCGGCATCGCCTATTATATTATTCCCATTTTCATCCACATTGGCTTGGGTGGTAAAGAAATTAGATCCTTTTGCTTTGTAGGCGGGACTTTTGGCCATCGCACTTCTATTGACTTTTATATAAGGATCGTCGGGCACTTCATTGTGCTCCTTTCTCAATTCCTGTTTATTGATTTTCTGTGAAAACAAAGGTTGAAATGAGATAGATAGAAAAAATATTGGGAAGATAATAAAGGTCTTGTAGTAGTTTTTATACATTGTGAGTTAATTAATTAGAAGTCTTTTAAAAGTACAACAAGTTTCTATTGTGACCAAATGCGAAAAAGTCGTAAAGTTGGCGGAATTTCTTGGGAATCTTTTCCAAAATTTTTAATCCCAAACGAATTTCCACGAACCATCTTCCTGTCGTTTCCAAACCGTGTGAAATATTCCTTGCGAAGAATTTTCCACGCCTGTGGAATCTGTTGAAGTTATAGTATATTTCCCATAAGTATAACCCAAATCGCCCGAAGTGGCAACCTCTACAAAATCAGGTTTCCAAGTTAAGCCTATTTTATTTTTGGGGTTTTCAGCGGCACCGAAATATTTCTTTATTTCCTCTTTGCCCGTTACCAATTTGCCATTTCTGAAAAGAACGGCATCGTCTGCTGCATATTCCAAGAAAGCTTCTGAAATTCCTACTTCCGCGGCCATTTTCGCAAAATCACTTTCGGTTTCCATAATTTCATTTTTCCACTTCGCATCAGGATTTTTTTGATTATTTGTGTTACAGCCTATGCAAATTGAAACCAAAATGTAAACGATAAAAATTCTGTTCATTTTATAGTATTTTATAAATCTAAAATAGGAAATAAGTTTCAAATGGAATTTACGTCAAAGGGAAGTTTATAAAATTCGGAAATTACTATTTATTAATACTTTAAGGGAATGTATTAAATATATACTAAAGTGGTGTTGGAACTCCATATTCACTAAATTTTATGGTAATTTCACAGAAACAAATAAAACAAACAGACCATGAACAATAAAGGAAAAGGTATTTTAGCAATTTTAGGCGCAGCCGCCGGAGCATTCGCTTTTTGGAAATATAAAAATATGACCAATGAAGAAAAGCAGAACCTAAAAAATAAAGTAAGCGATACAGGCCGAAAAATAAGGGAAACTGCCCATGATGTTGAAGACACAATTCAGGATAAATATAACCAACTGAAAAAGTCCGCTAAAAATGAAGTGGATGACGTAAAGGGTTAATCCGAAGAACAGAAAAAATTAAAAATCCCGCAGAAGCGGGATTTTTTAGTTTATACCGACGATGATTTGTATTTAGCTTAGAAAGGATATCCTATCGCGAAGTTGAACACAGGCTCCGTTATTTTAAAATCGTATCGTTGCCCTTCATCAGCCGCAGGATCGTGAAAAGGTGCTGCAAGATCAAAGCGGATAACGAATCCCTGTACATCAACTCGAAGACCTATTCCCGCACCCATTCCCAATTCGTTAATAAAGTTTGATGTGAACTTTCCCTTTCCATCATACGCCTCGTTAGCTTTTGAATTCCAAACATTTCCGGCATCGGCGAAAACCGCGCCTTTAAAAAAGGAATAAATGGGAAAACGATATTCAATATTTGCTTCCAAACGAATATTACCGGTTTGGTCAAAATAGCTGCCATTTTCATTATCATTACTATCGTAGGTTCCGGGACCCAAAGATCGAATCCTGAAAGCCCTAACGCTGTACGGTCCTCCGGAATAGTATTGCTTGACGTAAGGCATAACATCAGAATTTCCGTACGGCAGGCCATATCCGGCGAAAATACGGGTGGCGATTTTTTGCTCCTTTCCAAAATTATAATGGTAGCGAATATCAACATCTGCTTTTGCGTACTGCGCATATTCGAGGCCTAAAAATTCATCCCGGCCGTCCTTATTTTCCTTTCCGAAAAGGCTAATTGAATTGCCGGCGATATCCCAAGTGCTGTTCAAAAAGAATTGATGCGTTTTTTGCGTATCCACCATTCCATTATAAGTGAAGGAATAATTAAGACCCGAAATAAATTGCTGTTCAAAACTGCGCTGTAAAAAAGGGTTATCGGCCAAAATCTGTTCAAACTCGGGAGTGGTATTGGAAAGTTTGGTATAATTTATTGAAATAGGGATAATCTCGTGGGTAACATATTTATTGGCGTCCCAAATGTACCCAAATTGTGCCGTTGCCGAAAGTAGAGTGTATAATTTGCTTCGGCTTAAATAGTCAAAGCCAATGCCGGTTTTGGTTTTCGGGATTGAATATTCAAAAAAATCATTGCTTATTTTTACCGGAAAAATTACCCGTGGGAAAATAAGTTCCGTCTTCAATCCCAATGAAATACTACTTTTCCCGCCATTTCCGCCGCCTCCGCCGGCCTGCACTTCATAACCGACATTTCCCGAAATGTTTAATGTTTCCCCGCCTTTAAAAAGGTTTCTGTTGCTAAAAGTGAGCGCGAGCCCCGGGCCGGCAAAATTGTTGCTTTTGGTAACCGCTTGCAACTCTGCCCTAATCGCCCTTTTGTTCAATGGCGAAAGATAAATATTGGCTTCCAAAATTCCCAAACTGTCGGTGGCCAAAGTGTCCACTTCCTTATACTGAATGTTCACAAATTTATACGCGCCAATGGTTGAAAGGCGCCTTGCCGTATTGCTGGATCTTTTTGGATTGTACAATTGTCCTTCTTCCAAAGTAACAAAAGGATCCAAATATTTTGGTTTGAAGAATTCCCCCGGCTGGATATAATTTTTATTTTTGAAGCGCACCGTGTCATTCTTCAGCGAATCCTCTATATCATAATTGGCATAAATATTCACTTTGGAAATTTTATACGGAATGATCGATTTATTCGGCACCTCCTTTTTCAGCCGAAGAAAAAGATCAAACCGTTTTCTTTCGTATTGATTGGTATCCGCTTCAAAAAGTAAAAATGAAGGGTTGAAATTATAGTATCCGTTGTTTTTCAGTTCGCTGTCTATCCGCTCCCGCTCCAACTTCATATTGGACAGGTCAAAACGCATTCCTTTTGACAGTTTTGAGGATGCAACGCTATTTTTTATTTCAGAATAAATTGGTTCCGGCAAGGAATCTACTTGATAGCTTGCGATGGTATATGGGGTTGGCACCGTGAGCGTATAATTTACCGAAGCTTCCTTTTGCTTTTCATTTTCTTCAAATTCCGAAGTGGCGGTGCTGTAAAAAAATCCACGGTTTTCCAATCTGTTTATTAGTATTTCCTCTACTTCATACGGTTTTACATCACTTTCATATACAGGTTCCTCGCCCAATTGCTTGTAAAGCCATTTATTGATGAATCCGGGATGCTCCTGTTGTACTTTGTAATAATAATGCAGTCCCGGTCGCATCCCCAAAAAAGAAGTATTGGGATCGGGACGAAGGGCTTCCTGTAAAACCGACTTTAATTGGGCTTCATTTTTTATGACCGAATCTGACTTTATTTCAATATCCGCTCCAGTGTAGAGCCTTTCCCCTTCTGGAATGAATTTTTTTACGGCGCAGGAATACGTCCCAAAAACTAGGAAAACGGCAAGTAATATTTTATATGTTTTTGTACAAATCAATTTTTAGGTTCTTTATTATCTTGATTATCCTTTTCGGTTTCTTTTTCTTTTTGCTTTTTTTCCTCTCTCGCTGCCTTTCTTGCCTCTTTTTCCTGCTGGGTTTCGCCTCGTAAAATAGCTTGCCACAATTCATCAAATTTGTTGAATTCCTGCGTGAATATTAATGCGATTCCACTCACGATTGTCTGCCCATCAATCACATTTTCGAACTCATTTCTTCGGAAACCTTTCAGCCTGTAACGGCCATTTTCGGTGAGCAAATATTCAAGGCTAACGTTGCCAATTAGCGGTGTCGCTTCGCCGGTGGAGCTGCTTCCCTGTATATCAACCTCGCTTCCTACCCTTACAATTAAACGATCATCAAAAAGTTTTTTCTGCGCGGCAATATCCAATTGGGTTCTTTCCTGAGGCGTTTCACCCTGATAATCAGTGTAACTGTCCAGACCAAAATCCAACTCCACTCCCGTATCGCCCAATAATTTATTCGAAAAAGTATTCAACTGGTCTGATAGGGCGTCGTTAATATTGTCCCGCGCCACGGATGCAAAACCTCCCCTACTGCCGTCACTGCCGGGCTCGGGATAAAAGCGGTTTAAAACCAACAATGAAAAAACCTGTCTGTTCAATTCACCTTCCTGTTGATTTACCTGTTGCACACGCCCATAAACCTGACCACCAATTGCGCCCTGCTCATCCTCGGGCATATCAAGATTGAAGGAAATTTTTGGCGCGGTCAGTTCGCCGTCCACATTCAGATACACATAAAAAGGAAGTACCTGCCTGAATTTACTTTTTACCGCGGGATCTGCGCCCGAAGTTGTTGGCGCCATCAACGACGATGCGGAAGTTTCAAGATCATAGCGTGCTTTTACATCCAACTTCGCATTGAAGGGATCGCCGGACCAACTTACCCTACTTCCATCTACCAGTTCAAATCTACGGCTTACGAGATTGTAAAGGTTCATTTCGTAATGGCCACCGGCAATTTCATAAACGCCGCTTAAATTCATCCGGCCATTGGGATTCATCGTAAAATCGAAATCACCATCGCCATAAACTTCAAAATTATCACCTGTTTCTTCGTCAATAATTATTTTTACTCTTGCGGCCTTTCCAATATTTACCAAGGCATTTATATCGAAACCGGTAAAAGTTGCCGTTTGCTGCTCTGTTTGGGTTAAAATGGCATCGGGATTTTCACGGTTCACAAAAATAACGACTCCGTCTCGCTCCTCAATCGCAACGGCTGCGGAAGGCATAACATACGTTACATCTGTATCGTTGGTGACCGTTGCCTTCATATCTATTTTTGGTATCTGCAAATCGCCCGTTATGGTAGCGTCGGCATTAAAGGAAGCCTTTCCGTAGAGAAAATCATTATCGTCCTCGGTGGCGTTCAAGACCTGGAAATTATCCGCCTTCACTTTTAGATCGAAAGTCGGGTTCACAAAACTTTCGGTGCCCACTTCCCCACTCACTACAAAAGTGTTGTTGTTTTCATCGCGGACCGTAAAATGATCCATATACACGCCTTCATTATCTATTTTCAAATTTTCGTTTGCGAGCGTAAAGGGAGCATTCAATTGAGTGATGGTAAAATCGGCATCGTTGAAGCTTAAATTCCCTTCGTATTTAGGATTTAATCTGGTACCACTTACTGTGAATTTCCCAGAAAAACTCCCATCTCCATTCTTTATTGCGCCCATTGAAAAACCTTCCAAAGCTTTCATTTTGAACTCATTTATTTTCAAATCCAAATCGAGTTTTGCATCATTTGTCGTAGCTATGTAGTCTCCCGTCAAATCTAAATCTACCGCACCTTCCTTTACACTCATTTTGAAATCGTAACTATTGCCGCCAAGCGACTTGGCATCCACACTCAAGGTTCCCAAATCTACATCCAGAATATTGAGCTTATTTATTTCCAAATCGGCAATAATCCCAGTATTTCCGAAAGGTTCTTCCAATATAAAGTCACCGTTTAAATTTCCTGTCGCAAGTTTCTCCTCCGGATTTAAATAATTCAGAAATGCACTGAGTTCGAAATTTTTGAAATTTATCGCGATATGGTCTTTGGAAACATTCGGCGCCTTATTCGAAAATTCAACGGATTGATTATTTCTATTGAAACGGAAATTGTTGAAGTCAAGATTATTTTCCGTAATTATAATCTCGTTATCCTGCGGGGTTTCCCACGGATTTGAATTTACGGTCAGATTATCCGGAAGCACATGAAACCGAAGTCTTTCCCGGTGACCGGTAATTTTTGATTCAATATTTATAAGTGTGCTATCTTTGTGAAATGCGGTGAAATTCAGCGATAGTTCATTGTTTTGCTGGTTTCCGGTGATTTTGGTTTTGTCAATATCAAGCGGTCCTGCCTTCAGTTCGTTGAAACCGAGATCGAAAACAAATTTCTCTTTATCGGTATCCATGGTAAATGCGAGACTGTCTAGTTCATTTCCGCCGTAATTTATGTGGGGTGCCCTGATATCGGCTTTTAATTCTCGAGCTTTTTCGTCAAAATCCACCGCAAGTTTAACGGTATCCAAATCTTTTACGTTCACTAAAAACACTTCATTCAAAACTGGAGATTGACTAATTTTTCCAATTAAATTGAGCTGAACGGGATTGGTAATGCTATCGGGCAATTTCGTATCCCTATAAAAATAACTCGAAACATGCCGTTGAACTGCACTGCTGAAAGTAGCAGGATCTGTATTGCTTTCCAGCTGAAGTTGCACCATTTTATTATCCAGCCACAACGAAGTGGTATCCTTCCGAACGTGGGCTGTAGCAAGAAAATCCCCCAACAAATAAGTTTTATTATCGTACACCACTACCCCGTCGCCAATCGTCGCTATTACATCATAGCTATTTGTAGTTCCTTCAAAATCGGCGTCAATTTTCATTGCCGTGCGCACATCGCGCTGCATAATGCCAAGTGATTGCAGGTTGGCGCCAATTACGTCAAGATCCAAATTTACTTGTGGCGCAACGGAATCCAATACCACGCCGGCATTTAAATCTAAATTTAAATTTTCATCCTCATAGGAGGAAACCACATTTCCCTTACCATTTTTAATATTTCCAGTGATTGGGAGATTCTCTATTTCATAACCGTTGAATTTAAAATGCGAAATATTCGCGTCCAGCGTCGCATCCAAAGTATTGATTGTGCTTCCGGTACCCTCCGTTTTTAGCGAAAGACTCAATGTGCCCAATTGATCGTTTTTCAACAACTCATTCAGCTTATACTCCTGTATTTCTACATTTGCGTCGAAAGCAATTTTTGAATCGTTTTGAAAATGGCCATCAATAATGGCAATTCCTTGGGAAGAATTCAATTTTACATTTGCATACACATCTTCCAAATCGCCTTTTACTTTTCCTTTAAGCGAAACATTTTTGGGAAGGCTTACTCCCAGTTGGTTTTCATCTATGAATCTCAATAAATCGGTTCGGATTGTACGGGCGGAAAAGTTGGGAATATTAAAATATATATTGTTCGGATCGGTTGTATTTTCTATAACGCCGCTGGCCGTAATTTGGGTTGTATTTCCCCAATTAATATTCATACCGGGAATTTGGATTGAAGAAAGATAACCCGAGGCAGTTAGGTTACCGGTCAGATATTTTCGACTTAATTCGGCGAGATATTCGTTCTTTTTTAGATTTGGTTGGAATTTGAAGATTTCCTTTAAATCAATTTGAAAGGAGGGCAAATCCAATGAGATTTTCGACTTTTCGGGCGTTTCAATAAATTCGGAAAGACTTGGATAATCAAATTGAAGTTGTCCTTTTAGTTGATTATTGTTCATTGCAAAAACCAAATCATCAACTTTGAAATAATTATCCGTAGCATCCAGATTCAGTGCCATTTCGTTTAAATTTAAACCAGATGCTTCCTCAAAAGTTAAGTTTTCCAACCGCAATCCCGCCTTTTTATCTTTCAGAAAAATATCATTTGCCTTTAAATTGAAGGCTTTCAAATCAATTGCGTTTGGATTGAAAATATCTTTTTCAACTTCAGCATCCCCTACGAAATAGCCAATATTGTTATTCTCCAAATTCACATCTGCAATTGAAATTCTGAGATCGGGCCATTCAAAAGTTTGGATGTCCTTTTTCGTTTGCGCTACAACTTCTTTCGATTTTTCCGTAATTGCATTGTTTTCGGTTTCAGAATGAATTTTTACCACCGAATTTTTTAGGTTGAAATCGCCTATTTCAATATCGTTGTTCGCCAAATCTGCTTTGGATATTTCGGCATAAAAATCAATTAAATCAAGGTTGGCGGTAATACGATCCGCGTAAGATTTGTAGTTTACAAACACATTTTTTGCCGCAAGTTTATCAAAGGAAAGAAACGGAAGCGGCGGCGGTTCATTAGTCGGCAGCGGCACCGGCGACTGAATATATTTTATTTTTGAATTGGTAATATAGGCTTCCGAAGCCCGAAAATCCATTTTTTCGAGATCGGCCTTTTGCATCTCCAGATTCAACTTTCCTATTTGGAAATGACTGTCAATTCCTAAAACGGCGTCATCAAAAACAACATTGAAATCCTTTAAATTTATTGTGCCAAGAGTAATATCCATCGGTGCCGCAGTTGTATCGGTAGCCACCGCTGTTGAATCCGGAGCCGCAAAAGCATCCATCAAAAATTGAAAATTGTAGCCCGAAGCAGAATCCTTTCGGATAATATTGGCGCGTAAACCTTCCCAATCCAAAGAATTTATTGCTATGCCATTCCCCCGAATAATTGGCAAAAGCGGAATATCGGCTTCCAAAGATTTGGAATAAACCAAAGTATCGCCTTTTTTGTCCTCGAGATATAGACCTTTCAGCAGTACGTTTCCACCGAAGGTGACGTAAAGTTTCTCCACCGCAACCTTCGTATTTGTTTTTCCCGAAACATAATTAACTACTTTATTGACGATAATGTCCTGCCCCCAAGGGCTGCGGATAAAAAGAATTAACAAAAGAAGGAGAATAATAAGCCCAGCGAAAAATTTTCCGATGATTCTTAAAATCCTATACTTTTTCCTTTTTGTTTTCTTTTCCTTTTTCTTTTCCAAAGCGATTCGGTAGTCTTCAAAAGTATGAAATTTCTCAGCCAAAAACTTGTCAATCGCTCTATTATGGGCGAATTTCAGCTAAAGTTGTGTTAAAGAATTTCAGCGTGCCAGAGGCTATTTAGGGGAAAAATAAATTATTCGAAATAAAAAAAGCCTCCGGAGGAGGCTTTTGGAATTCTAATTTTTCTTTTCGTCTGGAATAAATTTTAGCGCCGCGGAATTCATACAATATCGCAAGCCAGTTGGCTCCGGCCCATCATTGAAAACGTGCCCAAGGTGCAGGCCGGTTGATTTTTCAATAACTTCATCGCGGGTCATTCCCAGGCTGTTATCTTTCACCCAAATAACTGCATCGTCATTAATTGGTTTTGTAAAGGAAGGCCAGCCAGTACCGGAGTCAAACTTGTCTTCGCTACTAAAAAGAGGTTCTCCGGTGGCAGCGCTTACATAAACACCTTTCTTATGATTGTTATAATATGGATTATTGAAAGGTGTTTCCGTTCCTTTTTTTACCATTACTTCATATTGCTTTTCAGTTAATGTTTTTTTCCATTCTGCGTCTGGTTTTGCAGCGGGAAATCTATCTGTCATTGCAGTTTCGGAATTTGTTTCCAAACTTTTTTCAGAATTTTCCGCAGCATTTTTTTTGCTGTTCTGGCAGGAAATCTGTGAAAAGCTAAGCAATAATCCACAGGCAAGCGGCAGCAATCTTAAGAAGCGTGTTTTCATATTATAGGTTTTTGAAATTGTTTTCAACATAAATTATATACGTTTTATAAGTCGGAATGGTTTTCCGAAACTGTCATAATGGTATGCTAAACTTTCTGTCCTTTCAATTTTTCAGCATGCATTTTGCGGAGCTTTGCCAGTTTCGGATTTATAACTGCGCTGCAATAGCCCTGCGATTGATTGTTGGCATAATAGTTTTGGTGGTAATCCTCGGCGGGATGAAATTTTTCCAATTTACCCAGCTCGGTAACTATTGGATCATCATAATATTTTTGAACTTCTTCCAAAACTTCTTCAGCTACATTTTTTTGCTTTTCATCATTATAAAAAATAACCGAGCGATATTGGGTGCCGCGGTCGGCGCCTTGCCTGTTTAAAGTTGTAGGATCGTGGGTGGTCATAAATATTATCAAAAGATCTTTGTACGACACCATCGTAGGGTCAAAAGCTATTTGAACTACCTCCGCATGGCCCGTAAGACCGGAGCAAACTTCCCGATAAGTTGGCGTTCCCGGAACATTGCCGCCGGAATAGCCCGAAACAACTTTTTTAACTCCACTAACTTCATTAAAAACAGCTTCCGTGCACCAAAAGCAACCCCCGCCTACCGTCATTATTTCTAAATTACTGTCTTCCATATTTTTATTTTTACCAAATATAACCCTTGGTTCACGGATTTTTTTAAAAGGTTTTGTTAATAGATTCATTTCTTATCATACATCAATGTGTAAATCTATTACAGCCCTTACTTTTGATGTAATAAAAATTTAACTCTAATTAAAACATATACAAAATGGAAAACAAGGCACAAACAATTTGGAAAATTGACACGACACATTCTGAAATCAATTTTAAGGTAAAACATATGATGATTTCAACCGTAACGGGAAGTTTTGAAAAATTTGACGGGAAAGTGGAAACTGAAAATGAAGATTTCAAAAATGCGAAATTTACCTTTTCGGCTGAAATAGATTCGGTAAACACCAACAATAAAGATCGGGACACGCATTTAAAAAGTGATGATTTCTTCGGAGGTGAAAACCATCCGCAAATAACTTTCAAGTCCAAATCTTTTGACGGTGATAAAATGGTTGGGGATTTAACGATTAAGGGAGTTACAAAGGAGGTGACCTTGGATGCCGAATACAACGGTACGGCAGTAGATCCGTACGGACAGACCAAAGCGGGTTTTGAATTTGAAGGGCAAGTAAACCGAAAGGATTTTGGCCTAACCTGGAGTGCCGTTACCGAAGCTGGAAATGTGGTGGTAAGCGATAAAGTTAAATTGATCGCTTCCCTACAATTTATTAAGCAATAAGTTTAAAAATTAAAAAAATGAAAACACGAACATTGGAACGAATAATAAGCCCGCCCCGCCCGCACATGGTCGGGGACGGATTTAGGGTACACCAATACATTCCATCGGCCATTGGCGAGGGTTTTGAACGCATGGATCCATTTATTATGATGGATTATAACAGTAAATTTTATTTTTCGGCAACAGACCAGCCTCGGGGTGTTGGCGTCCATCCACATCGTGGATTTGAAACCGTGACCATCGCCTATAAAGGAAGCGTTGCACACCACGATAGCGCAGGAAATAGTGGCGTAATCGCTGAAGGAGATGTGCAGTGGATGACGGCCGCATCGGGAATTTTGCATAAGGAATATCATGAGGAAAATTTTAGCAAAGCCGGTGGATATTTTCAAATGGTGCAGCTGTGGGTAAACCTTCCCGCAAAGGATAAAATGAGTGCACCCAAATATCAAGGCATCACAAATGCTGAAATGAAGAAGGTGCAACTTCCGGATAATGCTGGTACAATTGAGGTAATTGCAGGTGAATTTGAAGGGCAAAAAGGTCCGGCCTTCACCTTTTCCCCGGTAAATATGCTGAACGCGAAAATGAATAAAGGCGGAAAAGTTGACTTCAGTTTTCCTGAAAATTATAACACCGCAATTTTAGTGGTTGAAGGAGCAATAAAAGTGAATAATTCCGAGGAAATAAATACGGATAGTTTGGGTTTGTTCGCCAATAACGGGGAAACTTTTGCCATAGAAGCCACCGACGATGCCACCGTACTCGTTTTAAGCGGAGAACCGCTAAATGAACCCATTGCAGCCCAAGGTCCATTTGTAATGAATACCCGCGCAGAATTGGTTCAAGCAATCAGTGATTATAATATGGGCAAATTTGGATTTTTGGAATAAATTCAATTTCCAATAAATACTTAAGCGCAGTCACGACCACCGTTTTTTATTGTTCCTTCACGGTGTTTGTTTTGATTGCGCTTCTTTTATTTCAGATTTAATCCCGGTTGAAGTTTTTATGGGCGAGTTCCTTTCGCACACGGCTCAGACTTTCGGGTGTAATTCCCAAATACGAGGCAATCATCCATTGGGGAACGCGCAATAATAAATCGGGGTAAGTATCAACAAAGCTGAGATAGCGTTTTTCAGCCGTAGCGCCCAGCAATAGGTTAATGCGTTTTTGCATTTGGCGAATATGGTTGTGCAGAAGTTTATCGTTATATCTACCAAAAGCTGGACTTACCTCCGCCGCGCGGCACATAAAATCTTCTCCTATAAATACGGTTTCGGTATCTTCAATAGCTTCAATATAACTTTCGGACGGATCGTGAAAGTACACACTGCTCCTATCTACTATAAACCAATTCTCGGGCGCAAACTGTATTACGTGCTCCTTCCCATCCTCGTCCAACATATAGGAGCGCAGTAAGCCTTTTTCCACAAAAAAGGAGTGTTTGCACACGTCGCCTTTTCGTAAAAGGATACTCCCTTTTTCGTATTTTTCCCGGTGTAGGCCACGGATTAACCCATCTGCCTCGGTTTCATTTATACCCACCGTTTTTAATAAGTAGGAATGAAAGGTATGGGAAGTTATTGACTTGTTTTTAAGCATTCTATTTGATTTTTATAGAATTCATACGTAGAATTTGAAAAGTAATAATTGAATACTTTGGGATATTCCAAAATACAAAAACAAACGGGATTTTTTATGGGATTTGAATTTATAAGTGTGTGGTTCTATTTATTGTGAAATAGTTTCTATCTTCAAAATGAATTATTTTTGGAACATAGGCCCTAGGATAAACCTAATTTAAAGCGAAAAAATTATGAAGTGGACATTTGAAGATTTTAAGGCAGACCTCGATAATCTCACTCCAAAAGTACGTCAAAAAGCCCTTTTCATTGCACAACAACTTATGAGCGAAGGAAATATTTCAGAAGAAAAAGCAATTAAACAGGCAATAGTGCGTGCAGAGGAATGGTTTTATGATGCTGAGGGATGAAAAACGGAGGACGGCATATTTGCCATAAATCTTACTGAAATAATAATTACCTTTCGCCTTTTTTAGTTCAAGAAATATTATTTCAAAATGAAAAAGAAACACGCCTCTATTTTCGCGTTTTTTATTGCGATTCTTTCCTGTAATACCCACAATGTTGAACCACCGCTTTTAGGCAGTTGGATTTCGGTTAACGAAGAATACAGCCCAATTCAAATAACTTTCTATAAAGATTCCTTGGTTTTGAATGGTCTTGGAGGAAGTTTTCATTCCAGTTCGGAATGGGAGGCAGATGAAACCACAATTTATCTGAAAAATATAAAAATCAAAAATGTTTCCGGGAATGAAGGAATAAATTCCGAAAAAATGGAATACAAATATTCATTCAATAAAACGAATGATACGTTACAATTAAATGTTGTGGAAGATGCACCAATAAAGGTTTTTCAGTTTGTAAAAATAGCCGAAGAATAGCTAATTATTCCCGTTCGTGCTCCTCAATATCCTTTCTTAAATCAAGTCTTCGCAATTTGGGAAGAAGCGCACCCGTTCCCAAAACTGTTATTAGCGTCATTCCACCACCAAATATTACAGCGGTAACCGTTCCCATTAGCTTTGCTGTTAGTCCGCTTTCAAAGGCGCCCAACTCATTTGAAGATCCCACGAACATAGAATTTACCGAGGCGACCCTACCCCGCATGGCATCCGGAGTGCGAAGTTGCAGAATGGTTTGCCTTATAATCATTGATATGCCATCGGTTACACCACTAAAAAACAGGGCGATGACCGAGACCCAAAACCAGGTTGAGATACCAAATACAATAATACAGATCCCGAAACCGAAAATTGCAGCGAGCAGTTTCATCCCTGCATTTTTATTAAGCGGAAAATACGCAGAAGTGAACATAATCAACAGAGCGCCCACTGCCGGTGCAGCGCGCAATATCCCAAAACCTTCGGGGCCCACTTTTAGAATATCCTGCGCATAAATGGGAAGCAGCGCAACAGCCCCGCCAAAAAGTACGGCAATCATATCCAACGAAATTGCGCCGAGAATTACTTTTGTATTATATACAAATTTTACTCCTTCTTTCAGACTTTTCATAACCGGTTCCCCGATTTTTGGGTTGAGGATTGGTTTTTTCGGAATTTGAAAAAGTAGCAATAATGCCATAATTGAAAATGCAAAAACAAAACACATGGACCAATGCACACCAATCCAATGGATAAAAAACCCTCCCGCAGCAGGACCCACTACGGCTCCCATTTGCCAAACGGAACTGCTCCAAGTGGCCGCATTCGGATATATTTTTTTGGGCACCAATAAGGAGAATAACGAAAAAATGGTAGGTCCCAAAAAGGAACGCACCAAACCGCCAACAAAGACTAAAAAATAAACGAAGTATAAAATTGAATTTGTAGAAAGATCACCTACCACTTTCGGCCAGGTGATAAGAAATAGCCCAAGACTTACTATTGAAAAGCCGAAAATACACTTTACCAACAGACTTCTTTTTTCCCGCTGATCTACAATATGTCCTGCGAACAATGCCATGGACACGGCAGGAATAACTTCCATTAAGCCAATAATACCTAAGGAAAGAGGATCTTTTGTGATGCTATAAACCTCCCATTCAATAACAACAAATTGCATGCTCCACGCAAAAACCATTGCAAACCGCACCAACAAAAAAATATTAAATTCCCGAAATCGTAATGCTGCGTACGGATCTGTTTTCTTCATTAAAAAGAAATTGGATGGTTAAAATGAAAGCAGTTTCGCCCAAAGCATTTTGCTTCAGTTTTCAAAAGTACTATACCAAACTGAATATGGCAATGGCATATAAATAAAACCGTACAAAACGGAGCAAACCAAACAATAAATAGTTTCGGAACCTATAATTGATAGTCCCTGCGGCCATACTGGTCATACTATAGGGAATGGGCAACAATGCGCCCACAATTATTAAAAATCCACCCCATTTACGAATGTGTTTTAAATGTTGTTTCATACTTCCTTCCATATAGGCATATACGCTGGGAATATTCACAATAAATTTTCCAATAAAATATGAAATGATTCCGCCCAAATAAGAAAGGGCAGCCAAAAGGGAAAGATATAAAAGAGGTTCCGGCATTTTATCGCTCCAGGCAATAAAAATCTCAGGGGGCACTAGCCCTAAAAGAGATTCCGAGGCAAGAAAAACCAAAAGAATATTTATGGGAGCGTATGTTTCAGTGATATAAGTAAATAGATTGCTGAAATCGATTACGTACAAATCCACCACAATGAGTGCGGCAATGGCAATCAAAACTGGAATAATCGCTTTTTTTAGGCTCTTTCCCACAAATGAGTAAAAACCCGTGTATTTGTAATAAAGGTGAACACGTTTCAGTTTAGTTTCAGATTTTCTTAGGGAATTCATAGTATTTGTAAATCGAAGGCTTTTTTCTTCCGGGCTACAAATATATAATGAATGCCACGGGGTTACAAGCTTTTATGTAAAGGTTGGCGGTTAAATCTTCGTTAAAGATAAAATTGCCTCCTTCCCTATTTTCAAGGATTTCAAATTGTCCGAAAGTTAATGTTCTGTTAAATCATTACTTTGTAATGCATAGTACTGTAACAAAACTGAAACAGTGGCGTCTTTTAAGTATAACCCTAAAAATAAATATTATGAGAACCTTGGACAGCAATCAGTTAACAGAAAATTTCAAAACATCAAAAGCATATTCATGGAATATGAAAAGAAGGTACAGATAATCCTTCAGTAACTAAGTTTTAACCTTTAAAAACAAAAATCATGAGAACATTAGACAGCAATCAGACATTTCACAGACCCAATAATTCCAAAGCTTATTCTTGGAATATGAAAAGGCGATGTAAATAAACCCTTTTCCGAAACCAACACAATTAACTATGAAAACCTTGAGAAATATTCAAAAACGAATTAAATGCGGATCGCAAAGACAGCACACATTGCACTATTTGCACACAGAGCACCTCTTTGAAGATCCCACATTCAGAAAAACATGCAGATACATTTATTGAAAAATATTGTAAAAGAACCCAACTAAAGCCGAATCGAAAATTATTTGATTCGGCTTTTTTATTTCCAAATACTTTTCTATTTCTTGGGGATTTTTGGTTTTGACGGTTTCTTTTCCGGCATCGGCCCGCGGAGGTGAATTATCAATCCGTTCAGGAAATTCCGAAGAAATTGGTCTCCGCACTCCATATATTTGGGATGGTTCTCATTTCTGAATATAGCCCCCAGTTCACTCTTACTCACCGCGAAGTCAACGAGAGAGCATATTTTTACAATATCGTCATCACGAAGCTTGTGGGCTACCCTTAATTTTTTCATTACATCGTTATTGGAAAGGGCCATTTCTTTTCATTTTAATTGAAGTATTTGCGAAGGTATCAATTTATGGCCTATTCCTTAAATGCATGTTATTTTTTATTTAAGTCACGTTAATTCGCAGAGCAAACGCTTCTATTTTCAATATCTTTAAAATAAAAAATTATGAAAAATCCAGAAAGAAGTAATTCTAATGCCGAAACGAATAAAAAAGATGAAAACCTTCCGTACAATCCAAACGTTACGGAACGCGATAAGGATATTCTTCAACAAAGAAATATTCACGGTGACGGGGGCGATGACCAACAATTACGTGATAGAAAAAATAAAGTAGATTTTGCCGGTGATGATTTGGATGTGCCGGGAAGAGAACAAGCAAAAAAAGGAAATGGAAACGGCTTACGGGATGAGGAAAACAAACTTCACAGCCAAGGTGGGGACAGCAAGGAAAATTTAGAAAGGGACGATAGCGCCCTTTAAAATTAAGATTCTTTTGAGGATTTTTATTTTCCTGTCGGAACCATATAAACGGGAATGTTGGTATGTTCCAGCACGCTGGAAGCAACTGTTCCCAAAAATAATTTTTCTAGTGTGCCGTGGCTATGTGTGCCCATTACAATAAGATCAGCTTTCCATTCCGCCGCGTATTCAAGGATTGCTTTTGCGGTGTCCCCTTCAGCTAAATGCGTTTTTATATTGGGGTCTTGCAAATGCTGACAGGCCTTTTCCAAATAATCTTCCGCAACTTTAACCATTTGGTCCTGAACTTTAAAATCAACGGGAAATGCATACCCTTCATAACCCATAAAAGGCTCGTACTGCATACCGTAATAGCGAACCTCGGCGAGCACATGTAACAAGCAAACCTCTGCTTCCATTAACTGGGCAAGCTGATATCCCATATTTACAACTTTTTCGGAATTAGGATTGTAATCCAAAGTAATCAACACTTTTTTCATAACTGTATATCGTTTCAGAAGAAGATAAAGTTATTCCTTTTCCAGGTATTTTCCCAATGGGACCGTTGGATAAATTTCCTCGTAACTTTTGGTAGTCCCATCCATCTGTTTAAAGATATGGCTACGGTTGAGTTGTGAAAGTTGCGTACAGCCGGCGGCTGCGAACAATTCCAAAAATTCATTCACCGTTTCGTGGTGGTAATTTTTTACCCTTTTCCATTTCTCCTCCACCACCAATCCGCGCATAAGTGCGGGATTATTGGTGGTAACACCCGTAGGGCATTTATTCGTATCGCACCGCAGGGCTTGGATGCACCCAAGGGCAAGCATCATTCCGCGTGCAGAATTACATATATCGGCACCAATGCAAAGTGCCTTAAATATATCGAAGGCTGTAAAAATTTTATTGGCGGTAAAGATTTTTATATCGTCTTTCAACCCAAATCCGTTAAGGCAATCGGTAACGAAAACCAAACCTTTTTCCCAAGGCATGCCCACATAATTTGAAAAATCTATTGGCGCCGCGCCTGTTCCTCCCTCTCCCCCATCAACGGTAATGAAATCGGGTTTAATATCAATTTCAATCATTTTCTGGCAGATATCGACAAACTCAGCCTTGCTGCCAATACACAATTTAAAGCCAATTGGTTTTCCTCCGGAAAGATCTCGCATCTGTTTTATGAAACGCAACAATCCTTCAGCATCACTAAATGCACTATGACCGGGTGGTGAAAGCACTACCGTATGCGGTTCTACCCCTCTTATTTTCGCTATCTCCTCTGTATTTTTTACTGCGGGTAATACCCCACCGTGCCCGGGTTTGGCGCCTTGCGATATTTTCAGCTCTATCATTTTTACCGTTTCAATGGCGGCCTTTTCCCTAAATTTTTCAGGAGAAAAATGGCCATCTTCGTTTCGGCAACCAAAATATGCCGTTCCCACTTCGTACACGAGATCACCTCCTTTTAAATGATATTCTGCTATTCCTCCTTCGCCCGTATCGTGAAAAAAATTACCTGCCTTTGCTCCCAAATTCAATGCCATCACCGCATTTTTACTGAGAGCGCCATAACTCATGGCCGAAATATTGAAGATGCTTGCGCTATATGGTTTCAAACAATCCGGTCCACCAATTTTTACCCGAGGTTCCTCTGTCAATTTCTTTGATGGATAAATGCTGTGCTTCATCCATTTATAATTGTCGGCCTCTACATTTAATTCGGTGCCGTAGGGATGCGTTTCATTCTGCAGTTTTGCCCGTTCATAAACATAAGTTCGGTGATTGCGGTCTATGGGTTTTCCGTCGGTGTCAGATTCCACGAAGTATTGGTGCAATTCGGGTCCGATCATTTCCAATAAATACCGCATATGCCCAATTACCGGGAAGTTGCGTAAAATTGTATGCTTTTTTTGAAAAAGGTCATAAATTCCAAGTCCAAAAATTAGGATTCCCATTATCGAAAACCCGTAAACGGGCCAGGTTGCCGTGCATATAATGATTATTACAAAACCTAATGCAATGAACGTGAACCTTATCGCTTCCCTCATTTTTTCTAATTTATATTTTAAGAATTATTTTGAATTTTAGCCAAAGACGAGTATTCGTGAAGGAGGAATCAAAGAAATTATTCCTTCACAATAATCGCAGTAGCTTTGTTTCCTGTGAGCAGATTCCATTCATAGGAAGCTAGAAGGTTTCCTATTTCATCAAAAATCTGAAGTTGGGCCGTATTGGGCCCGGAGGAACCTTGATTGAGCGCCTCAAAATCTATTTTGTTGAAACCGCTTTGCAACGGGAGATCGAACCCACGGAAACTACCCTCCAACAAAGCATTGGAGATTAAAATATCTCCATTTACATATATTTTTATTCTATCGCCATCAACATATTCGTGATCGCGATACATTATCGTCGCTTTATTCGCCTTTGTTTTAAAGTCGCCTAAATACTGATCTTTTCCGTATTCCGGTTTTTCCTCTTTGTCTTTTGTAAAATATTTCGGCGTTTTGTTCGTGCTATATTCCATCAGCCCATCACCCTGCATGCTTATTCCCTGCTCTTCTTCTTTTCCAAAATCGGAATTTGGCGTATCGGGTGATTTTGTATTGGTAAGGGTTGGTTTTTTAATTGCGGGCATTTCAAAACCGGAAGATCTGTTTATCGCGGGATCTGAAGAATCAAAATTTACTGAATTGTTAGGATTTTCAAACTGTGAAAATGCAGAAGTCTCGAAAATAAGAATGAGACCAACTATATAGAAAAGAGATTTTAGCATTGCTATTTTATTTCTTCCGAAGGTGTCAAAAATCGCACCAAAATATAGGCAAATGTACACATCGTTTATGAAATTCCTGAGTTTATTGGTTGCTTTCTTTTTTGCGTTTGGCCTTCCAAATAAAGAAAAACACTATTGCCAAAAGCGGAAGGATTATAAATATGACAATATTGGCAGGCTCACTAAAATCGACCGGAGGATTATTATCGGGATGTGGAACATCGGTAGGAATCTGCGCCACCAAAAATGATGGCAGAAACAACATGAACAAAAAGGCGAGAACGAAGGTTTTTCATAGGGTTTTGATATGAAAGTAATTAAAAAAAGGTTGACTTTCAAATTTTAACAAAAGATGTTAAGTATTTGCATATTCGATGATAATGTCTTACTATGCCACGTTACTATAATTTAAAGCATACAACTATATATGAGACAACTTAAAATTACGAAGCAAGTCACCAATCGCGAAACCAAATCCTTAAACAGTTATCTGCAGGATGTAAGCAAGATAGACTTAATTACTGCCGAGGAAGAGGTAGAGTTGGCGCAACGTATTCGTGAAGGCGATCAAAATGCACTGAACAAATTGAGCCGGGCAAATTTACGTTTTGTGATTTCGGTGGCAAAGCAGTACCAAAACCAGGGGCTTAGTCTTCCCGACCTTATAAACGAAGGGAATGTAGGTTTGGTAAAAGCCGCAAAGAGGTTTGATGAAACCCGCGGATTTAAATTTATTTCATACGCCGTTTGGTGGATAAGACAGGCCATCTTACAGGCTATTGCAGAACAATCCCGCGTGGTGCGTCTTCCGTTGAACAAAATTGGAGACATCAACAAAATAAAGAAAGCCTCAATCCATTTGGAACAGAAGTACCAGCGAATTCCGACCGCCGAGGAAATTGCAAAGGAATTGGATTATAGCGTGCAAAAGGTAAAAAGTTCACTGAAAAATTCTACGAGAAGTCTTTCGATGGACGCTCCATTCCAAGAGGGCGAGAATGACAATAATCTTTACGATGTGTTGAGCTCAGGGGAAAGCCCGAATCCCGATAAAAATCTATTGCACGAATCCTTAAAAATTGAAATTGATCGTGCCCTTGAAACCTTAGCTCCGCGCGAAGCCGATGTGGTAAAGTTAAATTTTGGGCTATGCGGCCAACCGCCGATGACGCTCCAGGAAATTGGAGATACTTTCGATTTAAGCCGCGAACGCGTGCGCCAAATTAGGGAAAAAGCGATCCGAAGATTACGTCAACAATCCAAAAGCCATATTTTGAAAAAATATTTGGGCTAGGCCACAAATGTTAAAAATGAGTTCCCATTGATATTTTGGGAATTTCTTAGGAACGGGTATTATTTCTGCGGTTATCTTTATAAAACTAACCGATTAGCCAAATGACTACAGAAATAATACTCGTTTTTTCTATTCTATTGGTTACCATTGTTCTCTTCGCTTTTGAAGTTTTTTCAGTAGATAAAATTGCCTTTTTCATCATTGCATCCTTGGCGCTAACCGGAATCGTTAAACCCGAAGAAGCCATTTCCGGATTTTCAAATCCCGCAACAATTACCGTACTTTCCTTAATGATAATTGCGCTGGCACTGGAGGATAATGGCGTTATTTCGGCACTCGCACGGTTTTTGAAAAATCTTTCAATATTGCCCCTTTTCCTGTTGCTTCCCCTATTTATGTTTATAACCGGGGGGATTTCGGCTTTTATAAATACAACAGCCGTGGTGATTGTATTTATAAAAATTATTTCAGAATTATCCAAAAAGTTCAATCTGCCGCAATCAAAGTTATTGCTGCCAATTTCATTCGCGGGAATTTTGGGCGGAAGTTGCACGCTAATGGGCACCTCTACCAATTTAATTGTAAATGCCATTGCGAAGGATTTGGGTGCAGAACGTTTTTCGTTTTTTGAATTTTCCCTGTTTGGAGTTATCTTTTTATTAGTGGGAATTGTTGTAATTACCATTGCTTCCCGCTGGTTGCCCAAGGATTCGAAGGAGAGTTTACAGGAAGCCTACGATTTAAAAAACTACGTTACGACCGTGGTAATAAATAAAGGATCGGATTTGATTGATAAAACCATTGAAGAAACCTTTTTATATACCAATCCAGATATTTCAGTATTAAAACTTACGAGAAATAACCAGATCACCAACGCACCCGGACGTTATATTACGCTGAAGCAAAACGATATCCTTTTACTGTTAAGCGATATTGAAAACGTGGCAAAACTCAACGAAAACCCGAACCTAAGTGTCCACAATGGACGGGTGAACGAAAAGGAAAAAACAAAGGAAGATGGAGAAAACACAAAGAAGGAAATAAAAAAACAAGAAGATTTCGGACTGGTTGAAATGTTGATCCTCCCCGGTTCCCAATTAATTGGAAAAACTTTGAAGCAGCTCCGAAAACAATCCTTCAAAAATGCGCTTCCCATTGCGATAAAAAAAAGAAGAAATATCCGTAATACCGAGGAGCGCCTAATAAGAAAGGATATTGCACAAATAACCCTTAAACCGGGAGATAGATTGCTGTTGGAAGTACCAACAACCGAAGTACCGCAACTCTATGATATGGAAAACGTGGTAATTTTGCGTGAGCATGACACCAAACCCCCAGTTAATAAACGAAAGCGTCTTATTTCATTTCTTATATTAATTCTGGTAGTCGCCTTGGCCGCGACCGGGGTTTTAACCATTTTGGTCAGCGCCGTCACCGGGGTAAGTTTACTTCTACTCACAAGATGTTTGGAACTCAATGATGTTTATCACCGAGTAAACTGGCAGGTAATTTTCTTACTGGCAGGAATGATACCATTAGGATTAGCCATGAACAATACGGGAGCCGACAAGTGGATTTCGGAACATTTACTGAATCTGTTAAGCGGGGAATCAAATGTCGTTATAATTGGACTAGTCTTTTTAATAACTATGCTAATGAGCAGTGTAGTAAGCAACAACGCCACTGCAATTATTATGACTCCTATCGCAATAGCTTTGGCGGTAGGCCTAAATTTAGATTTAAAGCCTTTTATTTTAGCGGTGCTTTTTGGTGCTAATTTCAGCTTTTTTACTCCAATGGGTTACCAAACCAATACGTTAATATATGGAATGGGTTTTTATAAGTTTAAGCATTTCGTTATAATTGGGGGCGTTCTTTCATTAATTCTATGGGTTTTGGGTACCTTTATGCTTGCGACGCTTTTTTAAAAAAAATAAATTCAGATGCAGGAAAAATTTTCTATTAACGATTCTATTTCAAGTTTATGGGATAAGCTTGATGGCTGGCTCGATGCCATTATTCTAAAGCTCCCCAATTTTGTCGTTGCCATACTGGTAATGGTTATATTTTATTTTATCGCCAAAGGTCTTCGTAAACTGTCCTATAAATTGCTTTTCAGAAAAGTTTCCGAAGAGTCCATAAAACAGATGCTGGCCAAAATAGTGTATGCCGTCATAATTCTCATCGGGTTTTTTATTGCTCTGGGAGTTATGCAACTTGATAAGGTCCTCACTTCGGTCTTGGCTGGTGCCGGGGTAGTTGGACTCGCAATTGGGCTTGCATTGCAGGGAACATTAAGCAATACATTTTCAGGATTAATGCTTTCCTTCTTGCCAAAAGTGCGTATTGGTGATTTTATAGAAACACAGGGAAAAAGCGGTTATGTAGATGAAATAAATCTTAGGAATATTACCATTCGCCAAACCGATAATGAATATGTAATTATTCCCAATTCAATTTTCATCGAAAACCCGTTCACCAACTATTCATGGTCTCACCGCTCCCGTGTGGAAGTGGGCTGCGGAGTTGGCTATGAGAGCAACTTACAGCAAGTTGAGGATTTGGTAGTGAAGGCGTTGGGAGAAAAATTTCAGCAGAACCAGAATGAAGGAATCGAATTTTTTTATACTGAATTTGGCGACAGCTCCATAAATTTCGTAACCCGATTTTGGATTAACAGCCAAAAACCAAAACCAAAACTGGAGGCGCAACACCAAGCTATTAAGCTAATCAAGAAAAACTTCGACGAAGCTGGAATCAACATTCCCTTCCCTATTCGCACGTTGGATTTCGGTAAAAATAAATTACAAATGGCGCCATCGGAAAATCAAACTTCAAATGATAACTAACATCAATTAAATTTTAAGTATGAAAAAATTACTCAGATTCTTTCTTGCCGCTTGGGGAGCAAAGAAAATCGGCGGTGGGAGCTGCGGATGTATAGGTACAATAATAGTGTTCATCATATTATGGGTCGTATTGGGGTTTGTCTTTGATTGGTTTGGTTAATTTTTTAACAAAACAATAGCGTTCGTTAACTAATTTTTTGGTGGAATATGCATTTATATTTGCAGTACAAACCTATAAACTTAGTATTATGAAAAAAGTCATTGCACTAACCGCATTGGCAGCCTTGTTTTTAACGGCTTCCTGTGTGTCAAAAAAGAAGTACGTTGAATTGGAAAGCCAATATAACGACACTCGATCTACTCTAGCTAAAACACAGCTTGAAAAAGAAGAAATTGAAGCAAAATACGCCAAGATTGAAGAGCGTGTTGCGAGTTACAATTCTAAAATCCAGTCCTTGACGGACAGCAACAACAACCGACTTCAACAAGTTGAAAATGTTGTAATCTCACAGAACGATAAGGAAAAAATGAAGCAAGCTTTGGCCAATGTTGACCAAAATGAATTGGCACAAGCTAAGACCCTTCAGGATTCAATGAACCTTATTATTTCCTATAATCTTAAAAAGAACCTGGACAACACTTTGGTTGCTGAGGGCGAAGAAGATGATATCGCAATTGATATTGACGAAACAGTGGTAATGATCACTATTTCTGATAAATTGTTGTTTAAATCAGGAAGTGCTCGAGTTAATCCAAAAGCTGATAATTTATTGAAGCGTCTTGCAGACGTTATAAACAGCGAACCTGCACTTGAAGTTATGGTTGAAGGTCATACCGATAGCCAAACTGTAAAACCAGGTGCTTATATTAAAGACAACTGGGAATTAAGCGTTGATCGTGCAACTGCAGTAATCCGCGAATTACAGGATGATTATGGTGTGGATCCAGCAAAATTGATTGCTGCCGGAAGAAGCAGTTATCATCCATTAACTGAAAACGAAACCAAGGAAGGCCGCGCAACTAACAGAAGAACGCGTATAGTTATTTTGCCAAACCTTGATAAATTCCTTGCTTTGCTATCCGCAAATTAAGAATAGAAGTAAGTATTTGTGCAAAAGGTGATCCTAAATGGGTCACCTTTTTTTGTAAATAAGCAACAACTAATTGGTATTGGGATAAATTTTCAGAAAAAAATAAATTAAATTTAATCCAACCAACCAGTTAAATGAAATATGGAAAAGAAATTACTCTCTGAGTTCTGCGAATTGTACTTATTCGAGAATTACTCCCTCCTTCGAGTCTTTGAAAATCAACATCTTGATGAAGAAAAAAACAATTGGATTAGGTCAAACTACAAAGCCCATTTTGGCTCCAAACCTTTTGTGGTTATAGCCGATAGAAGTTATCGCCATACCATTGATATGAACATCTATAAAAATGGAAAGATGAGAAACAAAAAGGGTTTTGCCATCGTATCAACCGAAGAGTCTGAAAGGGAAAGAGCTCTGATAGAGCAAAAACTTTTCCCCCGCAGCTTTGCTTTCTTCGATGATTTGGAAAGTGCCCGTGCATGGGCGGAATCATTTTTTTATAAGTCGGCATATTAGTTTGAAGGCGGCATGGATGGACGCACTTCAATTTTACTTGGCAGCGTCCGTGGATTCATTTTCAATAAATCTACTACAAGCTCGCCAATGTCCTCAATCTGAATTTTCCAAGCCCCTTTTTCATCCGGTTCATTTCCGTTGAAATGGGTAGAAACAGAGCCCGGCATGATAGTACTTATTTTTACTCCATGGTCGCGCAAATCCAGCATCGCTGCTTGCGTGAAACCGGTTAATCCAAATTTGCTGGCGTTATAAGCACTTCCCCCTTTAAAAAAGTTTGTTCCCGCCAAGCTGGAAATACTTATAAAATAGCCTTGGTTTTTCTTTAACTGGTCCACACTTGCCTTTAAAGTATAAAACGGGCCGGAAAGATTTGTATCGATTGTTTCTTTCCATTGGTCAATAGTTATTTCCTCCACGGAACCGAAATGCCCTAAGCCCGCATTTGCTATAACAATATCAACGCTTCCGAATTTTTCCAATACTTTTTTTACCGCTTTTTGCTGACTTTCAAAACTCCGAACGTCGGCTTCCAAACCAATGGCCTCTGCCCCATTTTTACTGTTTGAAGTTAGTTTTTTCGCAGCTTCTTCGGCTGTTGCTTGTTTTCTTCCGGTAATAGCTACGTTCACACCTTCTTTTAAAAGTGCTTCGGCAATTCCGTAGCCTATTCCTTTGGTACCGCCGGTAATCAGTGCGGATTTTTTTCTTAAATTATTCATAGTTTGTGGTTTTTACCAAAGTTACAAATAGCGTTTCCGAATGTTATTAAATTCTGCTTAAATTTGAAAAATGAAGTTGTCCACTCTACTTTTCATAATTATTTCTTTCATCTTTTCTTCCGAAGGAAAATTTCAGAATCCCTTGGTAAATCTTGAAGATCTTTCTACGGAATTTAACTATCAAATCCGTTATGCAACTCCTAATAATTTTATTGGCGAAACGCTTTATGATTGCCCAAAATGCCTGCTAAGACCCGAAGTTGCCCAAGCGCTTTTGCAGGCAAATCAATATTTCTGCGAAAAAGGTTACCGAATAAAAATTTACGATTGTTACCGCCCGCTGGATGTACAGAAAAAAATGTGGAAAAAAGTTCCGCGCGCAACCTACGTGGGCAATCCCTACGGTAACGGTTCTGTCCACAATCGTGGCGCTGCGGTTGATATCACGCTGGAAACCTTGGAGGGCTGTTATGTGGAAATGGGCAGCGATTATGACTATTTCGGAAAGGAAGCGCACACCGACAATACTAACTTTACAGAAGAAATTCTTGCCCACCGGAAGCTACTTTTTGAAGGAATGCGCAAATTTGGTTTTTCAACTATACGGACAGAATGGTGGCATTTCAGCTTCCGAAAAAACTGGAGCTACAAAATTTTGAACATTCCCCTACCCTGCAATTAAAATTATTCTTTGGAAATTTTATCCGCCTCCTTTAATTGTTCGGGAAAATTTCGAAATTTTATTGGTATCGCGTCCTCTGTTCCATAAATTTTAAGTTCCTTGATATCAGCGGGAAGATTAAAGCCTCTGCTGAACAATTCCTCCTTCACCCGTCGAATTATTAAACCGCGCAAAACGCGGGAGGCACGACGATAATCCAGGGTGTTCACCCAGAAAAACACCTTAAGGTTTACCGTGCTGGCAGCAAGCTCGTCCTCTATCACAAAATTTTCATGGTCTGCGTCCTGGACCACTTCTTCGTTGCCATCCAATATTTCCTGAATTACCTGTTTCGCGGCTTCAATATCATCCTCATATCCTATTCCCACAATAAATTCTACACGGTAAAATCCATCGGCTGTATAATTGGCCACGGGTTTTGTGAGCACATCGCTATTCGGAATATAAATATCGCGCCCGTCAAAAGTTTTTATGTGGCTATAACGAAAACTCAGTTCTTTCACCCTTCCGAAAATATCATCAATCTTTATGGTGTCATTAATATTGAAAGGTCTATTGAAGGCGAGGATTATTCCCGCGAGAAAATTTTTTCCAATATCCTGAAATGCAAACCCCAAAATAATGGCACCCCCGCCCACTGCCGTAAGCAATCCCGTTGCGATGCCGTTTAGGCCCGCAACCTGTAACGCAATCATAATAGCTATTATAATTAGAACTATTTTTATGGCCTGCGCCAAAAATACCGCCATCAAAGGGTCTTCCGATTTTTGTTGAAAGCGTTTTTTATAAAAATTTGTAAGCAGCTGCGCAAGTAAAACTCCGAGGATTATAACTAAAACTCCGAGCGCAATCCGCGGTAGGATTTTCAGAAATGCCTCGTAATAGTTTTCGAGTGAATTTTGAATGGTATCTGCCGGCGACTGTACTAATGCTATCATTTATCGTGTTTTGCTTTAAAGATAGACATTCACGCGTGATTTCTTTCTATAAAAAATTCTTAAAGTTTAGAGAAACAAGCCGTAAGATGTATCTTTGAGCAAAATTTATAGCAGTGGAAATTTCAGTAAAATCCTTTAAACTTATCAGCACTTTGGAAGCCATTTCCTTTCTTGTACTTTTAGGCATAGCAATGCCCTTAAAATACATTTGGCAGTTGCCACAAATGGTTCAGGTAATTGGCATGGCGCACGGTGTGCTGTTTGTTCTTTATGTAGGCGGGGCAATTTATATGTTCAAAAAATTAGATTGGTCCATTAAGGATTTATTTATAGTAATAGTTTGCTCCGTGCTGCCCTTCGGCCCTTTTTATGTTGAAAAAAATTATTTGTAATGGACAGAGAATCTATTCAAGATTATAGTTGCCTGCTTCAGGACTACCTTGTTAACCAAGGAATGGCCTTACAATGGGCAATTTTCTTGAATGTGGTCCTGAACTGTATGATCGTTTTTGTCGTCGTTTACATTCTTGACGTTATTTTCAGAAAATTTATAGTGGAAGCCTTTAAGGCATTTAGCAATAAAACCAAAACCACTTTTGACGATTACCTCGTAAAAAGTAATTTTCCCAGATTCGTTGCGCACATTCTTCCTTTGGCCATTTTATGGTATTTAATTCCAATAATTTTTATTGAATCGCCCTTGGTAACCGAATTTTTACTGGTTGCTACGCAGGTTTTTTCGGTCGTACTCTTTGTATTTATTTTTAGGAGTATTCTTCGAAGCACACGCAATTTCCTTGAAGAAAACGAGCGGTTTAAGGACAAACCAATGGAAAGCTACGTTCAGGTTATGATGATATTTGCTTGGGGCGTTGGCATTTTTTGGATCGTACAACTTCTTACCGGATATTCGGTAATTAGCCTTACCACACTTGGTGCGGCTTCTGCTGTTATTCTTTTAATTTTTAAGGATACCATTCTCGGTTTTGTAGCCAGTATTCAGGTTTCCGTAAATGATATTGTGCGTATTGGCGACTGGATTACCTTCAGTAAATTCGGTGCCGATGGCTATGTTACTGAAATAAACCTCGCCACCGTCCGGGTACAGAATTTCGACAATACCTTTACCACCATTCCTACTTATAGTTTAATTGCCGATTCCTTCCAAAACTGGCGCGGAATGCAGGAAAGCCAAGGAAGACGAATAAAACGTTCCATCTTTATCAAGCAAACTTCCATAAAATTTCTTTCTGAGGAAGACGTCGAAAACCTGAAAAAAATCCAACTTATAAAACCGTATTTGGAGCACCGCCAAAAGGAAGTGGTAAAATTCAACAAAAACACCGAAGCAGATAAAGATTTATTGATCAATGGAAAAAACCAAACCAATTTGGGCGTTTTCCGTTATTATGCCGATGCTTTTTTAAATGAAAATTCCGCCATAAACAAGGATTTGTTTATGATGGTGCGCCACTTGGCACCAACAGAAAAGGGAATTCCTATTGAAATTTTCTGTTTCAGTTATGATAAACGTTGGGAAAATTACGAACACATTCAGGCAGATATCTTTGACCATTTGCTCGCTGCTGTTCCCTATTTTGGATTAGAAATTTTTGAATTGCCTGCTGGGAAAGATCTACAAAATTTTACAGCGACCGCCTAAATTATTTCGATAATCGGTCCTTTACATATTCCGTTTCAGATTTGCCGTGCGGCTCGGGATTGCCGCCTTCATCCAGGCTCACCATTATTATTTTATCGATGCTGATGATTACTTCCCGCGTCATTTTATTTCGTACCTCACAGGCAAGGGTTAAAGAGGTTCTTCCAAAATTAGTTGCCTCCAATCCTATTTCAATAATATCACCTTTTTTTGCCGAGCTTCTAAAATTAATTTCGCTCATAAATTTTGTTACCGTCCGCGGATTTTCAAGTTGAATTATTGCATACAGCGCCGCTTCCTCGTCAATCCATTCCAGTAGTCTCCCCCCGAAAAGTGTTCCGTTGGGGTTTAAATCTTCAGGTTTTATCCATTTTCGCGTGTGAAAATTCATAGTTTAAAATTTTGTTTTGGGATTATCCAATTTAGGAATGTGCAGATTTGTTCCAAACCGCTCGTTCGCCTTTTCAATAAAATGTGATGAAAGCAAGGGCGATGCTTTTTCCAGGTTTTGATGGACGAAGAAATAAATATTCTGCAAACCTTCATCCACCCATTTTTCCAATCTATCAATCCAATCGTCCAATCTTGTATAATCGCTTTCGTGATTCGCTCCATTATAACGAATAAATGCCGTGGGCGTAGTGAGCCGCATATGAAGCAGATCACGCCTGCCGGCAGAATCTACAATGGCGTTCGTGATTTTATATTTCTCAAGAATTTTGTAGAGTTCTTCGGAAACCTCAGCATCATTGAACCAATCTGTATTTCTAAATTCTACCGCAGGTTTTATATCTTTCGGAAGCATTTTGAAAAAAGGTTCCAGCCTATCCATATTTTTTGATCCAAAATTATTGGGCAATTGCACGAAAGGCATTTCCAGCTTTTCCTTCAAATTTGAAGCATTCAAAATAAAATTATCCAACATATCTTCACAATCTTGAAGCCTTCTCCAATGTGAAATTCCTTGATAAAATTTTGGAAAAAACCTAAAATCCGCAGGCGTCTTTTCGTACCAACCTTTAAAAACATCGGCAGGAAAAATTCGATAAAATGTCGCGTTCAGCTCAATACTATTGAATTGTTTGGAATAATATTCCAACTCATCCTTTGTCCCGCGGGGATAAAAACCCTTCAAATCTGTCCGGTTCCATTTTGCACAACCTACGTACAGATTTGGCTTTTTTGTTTTCTTCTGTTTTGAAAGGATTTTTTTTGTGCCAGGCTGGTCAGGCGGGAGTGTAAAATCAACGTCTTCAGGATGGTCAACTTTTCCGAATTTCATATTTCTACGATTTTGAGTTAAAGATAGGAGTAAAATTTACCTTCAAAAAAATATTGGCGCGTAACTTTTTATTATACTCTTAGTCTTATATTTACTGAAACTTAAAAATTTTTATATGAAATTCTTGAAAACACTTACCATCGCATTTTTATTAACCGTTATAGCTCCTGTTTCCGCACAGACCGCAGATGAAATTATAAACAATTACCTCGAAAACACGGGCGGAAGAGCTAACTGGGAAAAACTGGAAGGCGTGAAAATGACAGCAGTCGCAAACGCACAGGGAATGGAAATTCCGGTTGAAATTTACCAAACCAAAGACGGAAAACAACTCGTTAAAATCAATTTTCAGGGGCAGGAAATAACCCAGCTGGCATTTGATGGTGATACTATGTGGACCACAAATTTTATGACCATGGCGCCAGAAAAAAGTGATGCCGAGACTACCGAAAACATGAAAAAGCAAATGAATGATTTTCCTACTCCTTTTATAAATTACAAAGAAAAAGGCTTTACCGCTGAATTAATGGGAAAGGAAATTAAAGAAGGCACCGAAACCTATAAAATAAAACTAACGCAAGCGCCAATTATGGTAGATGGCGTTGAGCAGCCAAACATTACCTACTACTACTTTGATACCGAAAATTATGTGCCAATTATGACCGAGGGTGAAATTACCCAAGGTCCGCAAAAAGGCCAAATGAGCACCAGCACCATGAGCGACTACCAAGAAGTAAATGGCCTCTATTTCCCTTTTGCACTTTCAATGGGTGGGCAAAAAATTGCTTTAAAGGATGTAGTATTGAATCCAGAAATAGATATGGCAATGTTCGAATATCCTGCTGCGGCCAGCGGAACCGATGAGAAAAAATAAAATGTTTATTTCTAAAAAATCCCTGTTTAATCGGGGATTTTTTTTTAAACTATTATCCCTCCTCTTCCCAATAACTAAAAATCCAACCAAAATGAAAACGCGAATTATAACATTTTTTGCAACAATTGCATCGCTCACATTTGTTCAAAGCCAAGAAATTTCCTTAAAAGGAAAGGAACTTTTCGGTAATATGAAAGCGCGCCACATTGGCCCCGCCCTTATGAGCGGCCGGGTGAACGATATTGAAAACCACCCTACAAACTCTCGTATCCTATACATTGGTGCAGCGGGTGGTGGTGTGTGGAAATCGGGAGATGGGGGTGCAACCTTCGCCCCTGTTTTTGATGAGCACGCACAATCCATAGGCGCTATAAAATTAGATCCGAAAAAACCCGATGAGGTAGTTTGGGTGGGAACTGGCGAAACTTGGACGCGTAATTCGGTTTCAGTTGGGGATGGTCTTTATAAATCTACTGATGGCGGCAACAATTGGAAGGAAATTCCAGGTTTTGAAAACTCTGAACGCATTTCCAGCATCGTTATAAATCCTAACAATACAGATGAGGTTTTCGTGGGTGTTTTGGGCGCTCTGTGGAGCGATAGTGAAGATAGGGGTGTTTATAAAACCGTTGACGGTGGAAAAACTTGGAACAAAATTTTATACGTTGGTCCGTCCACTGGGGTTTCAGATATACTGATGGATCCAAACAATCCAGATATTTTGCTCGCTTCTATGTGGCAATTCCGCAGAACCGCTTGGGGATTTAATTCAGGAGGAGAAAATAGCGCAATCTACAAATCTACCGATGGCGGTAAAACTTGGAATAAATTAACCAAGGACCTTCCAACAGGAAAACTGGGAAGAATCGGAATAGCAATGGCGCCGAGCGACAGCAAAATTATTTACGCTGTAATTGAAACAGGAAAGAAGGAAACAAATGGGCTTTGGAAATCGAAGGATGGAGGAAATTCCTGGGAACATCTTAATAATGATTTTGGTTTAACAGTTCGTCCATTTTATTTCTCACGCATTTCCGTAGATCCAAAAAATCCGGATATTATAGTTAAAGGTGGCCTTAATGGCTCTATAAGCCGTGATGGGGGAAAAACCTTCAAAAATCTTGGAAATATGCACAGCGATATCCACGATATTGTTTTCGATATAAACAATAGCGATAGAATGTACGCTGCTACCGATGGCGGTGTTTACCGTTCATGGAATGGCGGTTCAACCTTTGAGATAGTCGAGAATTTACCCCTGTCACAATTTTACCAAATAAGCACCGATGATGCCGAACCGTACAACGTTTATGGCGGTTTGCAGGACAATGGGGCTTGGTACGGACCTTCTTCAGCTCCCGGAGGTGTTACGGCTCGCGAATGGAACAGTGTTGGTTACGGTGATGGGTTCCGCGTTTTGAAGCATCCCACGAAAAATATTATTTATTCTGAAATGCAGGGCGCGGCAAACGTCTGGCGTTACGATGTGGATCGAAATAGAACCACGACAGTTCAGCCTCAACCAAAAAAGGGAGACCCCGAATTGCGCTTCAATTGGAATGCTCCAATGGCAGTGAGCAATTTTGCTCCCGATAGATTTTATATGGGCAGCCAGTTTGTGCATCGTTCCGACGATATGGGCGAAAGTTGGAAAATTATTTCACCAGATTTAACCACCAATGATAAAACTAAACAGGACCAAGCCAATTCCGGTGGACTTTCAGTGGACAATAGTGGAGCCGAAAAATATACCACCATTTTTACAATTGCCGAATCGCCATTGGATGAAAATATTATCTGGGTGGGAACGGACGACGGAAATGTTCAACTAACAACCGATGGCGGAAAAACGTGGAAAAACCTAACGGAAAATCTCGTTGGTATTCCAAGGAAAACTTGGGTGTATCACATTGAAGCCAGCGTTCACGGAAAAGGAACGGCATATGCGGTATTTGAAGGCCACAGCCGCGGCGATATGAAACCGTATGCGCTAAAGACAACCGATTACGGAAAAACTTGGAAATCTATAATTTCTGATGATATCGATCCAAAAGCTTTTGTAAGAAATATTCAGGAAGATTATGAAAATGAAGATTTGCTTTTCTTGGGAACGGAATTCGGACTTTATATTTCAATTGACGGCGGAAAAAACTGGTCGCAATTCACCAATAATATGCCGCCCGTTGCCGTTCATTTTATTGATTTGCAAAAGCGCACGAACGATTTGGTGATGGGTACCCACGGCCGGGGCGTAATTATTATCGATGACATTAGTCCGTTGCGACAACTTACACCAGAAATCTTAAATGAAGAAGTTCATTTTTTCGATACAAAACCGTTCGCCATGACAGAAGATAGTGGCTTCAGCGGAAGTTTTGGGACCGAAACGCAATTCAGGGGCGAAAACAAAAACACCAACGCCCGGATAGTGTATTATTTAAAAAAACGCCACACCTTCGGAAAAATGGATATGGAAATCCAGGATATGCAAGGCAATAAAATTGCAAATTTAGAACCGGAGAAATCAAAGGGTATCAACTTGGTTTCTTGGAATTTCACTGGTTTAAATCCTAAAATTGCGCAAGGTAAAACATTGGCCTATGGCGGCTTTACCTCCCCTCGAGTTCCTGCCGGTAAATACAAAGTTGTAATGACCAAAGGTAATGAAACCTATACCCACGATATTGAAGTGAAATATGACGAGAAATCCGTAACCACTCTGGAACAGCGAAAAGAACAGGAAACCCTCACAAAAAATCTTTTCGATATGGTGCAGGATTTGGCTTATTTAGTTTATGAAATAACCCAAACTCAGGAAAAGGCAAAAGAAGTGATTGACAATAATACGAACGGAAAAAAGGATGCACAAAAGTTATATGATGCGCTGGAAAATCTTCGGAAGGATTTGGTGATAACCAGTGGCGATAATTATGTAGCATCGGCAGACCCGGAACTTCGTGAGAAAATGGTGGATCTTTACAGCAATGTTGCTACAAACTTCAACAAGGTTTCCGGTGCTTCGCAAGCAAATTATGAATTGATTGGAGATGATTTCTTTAAAGCTAAAAAACGTTATTCCGAAATAATGGACAAGGAAGGCAAGAAATTCAATTCATTTTTGGAAAAGAACAATATTCCAAAAGCAGAAATCCAGACAAAGGAAGAATTTCTGAAGAAGTGATAAATTTTTATAAAGCCACGAATTCACGAATTATTATTATAAAATATTCGTGAATTCGTGGCTTTCTTTTTTCTTTTTCTCTCTTCTATTTATTTATATAAACTGTCTTTTTATTCAAAAATTCGTGGATGCCGTGTTCGCTCAGCTCACGTCCATAACCGCTCATTTTTATTCCGCCGAAAGGTAATCTGGGATCGCTTTTCACCAATTCATTTATAAAAACCGCGCCTTCATCAAATTGAAAAGCAAGTTTTTCGGCTTCCTCAATATTTTTGCTGAAAATGGAAACTCCCAATCCAAATTTAGAATCATTGGAAAGTGAAACGGCCTCTTCCACCGTTTTAAAAGTTGTAACCGAAAGTACAGGCCCAAAAGTTTCTTCATTGAAGGCAGGCATATCATCAGATACATTCGTTAGAATTGTAGGTTCAAAATAGGCGCCTTTCCGCTTTCCCCCTATTTCTATTTTTGCGCCGGCCTTTACGGAAGCGTTTACCTGCTTTTCCAAATCTTTTGCAAGATCCTCGCGGGCCAGCGTGCCTACATAGGTTTCTTCATCCAAAGTATCGCCACTTTTGAGTTCGCGGACTGTTGCAACCATTTTCTCTACGAATTTTTCAGCGATGGATTCATGAATTATAAGTCTTTTTCCCGCAATGCAACTTTGTCCCGTATTTTGAAAACGGGCCTGCACGCAGGTTGCCACCGTTTTATCCATATCGCAATCCTTTAAGACTACGAGGGCGTTGCTTCCGCCCAATTCCAATACGGTTTTCTTAATGTATTTTCCGGCAGTGGAAGCTACCGCCGAACCGGCCGGACCGCTACCGGTAAGGGTTACAGCCTTTACTTTTTCATTTGCAATGATTTCCTCAACCTCGTCGCTTTTAACCAGCAAAGTCGTAAAACAATTTTCAGGGAAACCCGCTCTTTTAAAAACCTTTTCAATATTTAAAGCACTACCGAAAACGTTGGAGGCATGCTTCAAAATACCAATATTTCCAGCCATAAGTGCGGGCGCCGCAAATCTAAAAACCTGCCAGAAAGGATAATTCCAAGGCATAATTGCCAACACCACTCCCAATGGTTCGTAGCTCACATAACTTTTATGCGCATCGGTTTTAATTATTTCATCCTGAAGCTGCTTTTCTGCATTTTCAGCATAATATTCGCAAACCCAGGCACATTTTTCAACTTCAGCGATGGCTTGTGAGATGGGTTTCCCCATTTCGCGCGTCATCGTTTCAGCGTATTCATTTTTATTCTTTTTAAGATCGGAAGCTGCCGCAAGCATCAGTTTTTTCCGTTCTGCAAAGGAAGTTTCACGCCAACTGTAAAAGCGTTCGTCGGCTTTGTCAATTATTTCCGAAACTTCTTTTTTAGTGTGGTTTTTATAGGATTTTATGGTTTCTCCCGTATAGGGATTGAATGAAGTGGTTATGGCCATGTTGTAAATTTTATTTGTTCTAAAAGTATCGAAAACATTGGGAAAGTTGGTGTTGATTAAGATGATTTTAACGGGAAACTTGTTGAAAATAATCCCTTCAATCTTTCGTTACCTTTGAACGATTGTAATACATTTGCGGGAAGAAATTTTATACCAATAACGAAAAAATAACCCGCTTTATTTTATTTTTTGCGGAGTCAAAAATACAGTCCAACTATGAAAAATACAGCTCTTACCCAAATACACGAAAAATTGGGTGCCAAAATGGTCCCTTTTGCAGGGTACAATATGCCAGTTTCTTATGAAGGCGTAAATGCCGAACACGAAACCGTACGCAATAATGTTGGCGTTTTTGACGTGTCGCATATGGGCGAATTTTTAGTTACCGGCCCGAAAGCGTTGGATTTAATTCAGAAAGTAAGCAGTAATGACGCTTCAAAATTAGTGGTGGGCCAGGCCCAATACAGCTGTTTGCCGAATGATAAAGGTGGAATCGTTGACGATCTAATTGTTTACAAAATAAAGGATGAAGCAATATTTATTGGTTGTGAACGCTTCCAACATTGAAAAAGATTGGGAATGGATAAATAAGAATAATACCATGGACGCGGAAATACGTAATCTTTCCGATGACTATTCACTTTTGGCGATTCAAGGACCGAAAGCCGTGAAAGCCATGCAGTCGTTGACATCGGAAGATTTAAGTGCTATTAAATTCTATCATTTCAAAGTTGCGGATTTTGCGGGAATTGACCACGCAATTATCAGCGCTACGGGTTATACTGGAAGTGGTGGTTTCGAAATTTATTGTAAAAATACCGAGGTTGAACAAGTTTGGAATAAAGTTATGGAAGCGGGAAAAGAATACGGAATAAAACCCATCGGGTTGGCCGCACGCGATACCTTGCGACTGGAAATGGGTTTCTGTCTTTACGGAAACGATATAAACGACAATACCTCTCCACTGGAAGCAGGATTGGGGTGGATTACAAAATTTACCAAGAATTTTGTGAATTCAGAAAATCTGAAAAAGCAAAAAGAAGATGGTGTAAAACGAAAATTAATTGGTTTTGAATTGACCGAACGTGGCATCCCCCGCCATGATTACGAAATTGTTGATAAAGACGGCAACAATATCGGGATAGTTACAAGTGGCACAATGGCGCCGTCATTAAATAAAGGTATTGGAATGGGATATGTAACTACTGAAAACAGTGTTCCCGACACAGAAATTTTCATTCAAATAAGAAACAAGCCAGTTGCCGCAACGGTTGTGAAAACCCCATTTTATAAAGGTTAATGCAGGATTATCAGAAAATTTTGGAAGAAATTCACTCGTCGCTAAAAAATGCGAACAATACGGGTGAAGTTGCCAGCTATATTCCTGAATTGGCCAATGTGCCCAAAGATAAACTGGGAATACACCTTCAACTACTTACGGGTGAAAATTACTCGGTAGGTGACGCTTCGGAAAAGTTTTCCATTCAAAGTATCTCGAAAGTTCTTTCACTCGCTAAAGCGTTCCAATTGGTAGGCAATGAGCTTTTGGATCGTGTAGATGTTGAACCTTCGGGAAACCCATTCAACCATCTTTCACTTTTGGAGCTTGAGAACGGCTACCCCCGAAATCCATTGATTAATTCGGGAGCGATTGTAATTGCTGATATTTTGGTATCGAATTTAGAAAATCCGAAAGAAGATTTTTTGAAATTCGTTCGCGAATTGACCCATGATGAAAGCATTGACTACAACGAAAAAATAGCTGAATCTGAACGGATGACCGGTTTCAATAATTACGCTGCGGCCAATCTGTTAAAGGCTTACGGCAATCTTCACAATGAAGTTGAAGAGGTTTTGGATTTTTATTTCCATCAATGCTCAATTATGATGGATTGCAGGCAACTTACCAACGCATTTTATGTTTTTGCGAACAAGGGAAAATGCCTAAGCAATATTGAGCATTTAACCAGAAGCCAAGTAAAACGGATTAACGCTATTATGCTAACCTGCGGTTTTTACGACGAAGCCGGTGAATTTGCCTTTGAAGTAGGATTGCCGGGAAAAAGTGGCGTAGGTGGCGGAATTGTTGCTTTACTGCCGCACAGTTTTACCATCGCAACTTGGGCGCCAGCGCTAAACCCTAGAGGAAATAGTTATTTGGGAATGCAGGCTTTGGAGCAATTTACTACCAAAACGGGATTGTCGATTTTTTGAAAATTTAGAAGGGATTTTAATGCGGAAGAAAGAAGTAAAGCAACGGATTTTGATATTAGGCGGGAGTGGCTTTATTGGTAATGCCCTCTATAAAGAACTACTTCCCTATTTTGAAGTACACTGCACCTATTGCCGGCAGCACGGTGCTTTTTCGGAAAATCAGGTCTTTCATAAATTTTGTGTGGAAGAGGATTCGCTGTTTTTGTTGCTGAACCAAATTCAACCCACAATTATAATTTCGGCGATAAACGGTGATTTCAAAAGCCAGTTTGACGCGCACCAACAACTTGTGAATTATGCGTTGATAAATCAGGGTTGTTCCGTACTCTATGTCTCTTCTTCCGAAGTTTTTGATGGCAGGTTTAGGCATCCCTCCTATGAAAATGACGCCCCGATTTCGGAAACAGCGGTGGGAAAATTTAAGATTTCAATGGAGAAATTATTGCTGGAAACCATTCCCGAGCAGACCGCAATTTTAAGATTGCCATTGGTTTTGGGTATAAATTCGCCAGAAATATTGCATTTGCGCCAATGCATTCGCCATCAAGCTACTTTTGAAGTGTATCCTAATTTAGTGATTACGGCTACAACCGTGAACAAAGTTTGCCAGCAAATTCATTATATAATTAACCAATCGCTGCGCGGAATCTATCATTTGGCGAGCAACGATATGGTTCACCACGAAGATCTTTTTCGAGAAATCACTTCAAAAATGGGAGGTAAAAACCCTATCTTTAAAAGTGTTTTTAGTAGCAATGAAGATAGATACCACGGAATACTTCCCAAGAAAAATAAATTGCCTAATCCACATCAAATTACTGTTTCACAGGTTATTGAGGAATGCAGCTTAAACGAAGAGATTATATCAATTAAATAAATAAAATACTATGAAAGCACTAACGGAAGAACAGATTGAAAAGAAGTTAAAGGAATTTGAAGGCTGGGATTATCACGAAGGCGCCCTGCATACAATTTTTGAATTCGAGGATTTTAAGGAGGCATTTTCCGCAATGACACGGATTGCCTTTGAAGCTGAAAGAATGCAGCACCACCCAGAATGGAGCAATGTTTACAATTCCTTGGAAATTTATCTTTCCACCCACGATGCCGATGGCGTTACCGAGAAGGATTTTGAGCTTGCCAAAATTATTGATGATCTTATTGGATAGAAATCTCAAATTACAAGCACCAAATTCCAAATAAATTTCAAATTACAAAAGAAGCTATTTTGGGATTTGTTTTTCGTTATTTGGAATTTGTTTCAAAGATTTTGAATTTTTTATATTTGACCCGTTCTTTTAAAAATTAAACAATAGTAATAAATATTATATGGGAAGAGCTTTTGAATTCAGGAAAGCAAGAAAAATGAAGCGTTGGTCCGCGATGTCCAAAGCTTTTACGCGTATCGGGAAAGACATTGTGATGGCCGTAAAAGAAGGTGGTCCCGATCCGGATGCCAACTCAAGGTTGCGTGCGGTGATCCAAAACGCAAAGGCCGTGAACATGCCGAAGGACAACGTGGAAAGAGCCATTAAACGGGCAAGTGACAAAAGTTTGGGCGACTATAAAGAAGTTCTTTTTGAAGGTTACGCACCACATGGAATCGCCATTTTAATTGAAACCGCTACAGACAATAATACCCGGACGGTCGCCAATATTCGGAGTTATTTCAACAAATGCGATGGCAGTTTGGGTACGTCGGGCTCTGTTTCTTTTATGTTTGACCATACGTGCAATTTCAGGATAAACCCCGAAGGATTGGATATCGAAGAGCTGGAACTGGAATTGATTGACCACGGCGTTGAAGAGATTTTTGAGGATGAGGATGGAATTATAATCTACGCTCCTTTTGAAAGCTTTGGTGCAATTCAATCGTATTTGGAAGAAAATAAAATTGAAATTTTGTCTTCCGGTTTTGAGCAGATTCCGCAGGTTACCAAAAAATTGACTGAAGAAGAAGCCGCGGATGTTGAGAAACTTTTGGAAAAGATTGAGGAGGATGACGATGTACAAAACGTGTATCACACAATGGAAGAATCATCTGAAGAGTAAAGCACTAAATATTGTAAAATAAAATAGCCACCGTTTGGTGGCTATTTTATGAATATTCTTTATTTTTTCCTACCACTCCTTTGTAATAAGAGCGAAGTTTTTGCGTATCCAAATCTAAATCGCCTGTGGGATAAAAAGCGTCGTTTACAGTTACGGTTTTCGTTCCATAATCAAAAGCCACACAAATAATGGGAACATTTGCCGCGAGTGCAATATAGTAATAACCCGTTTTCCAATTAAGTACTTTTTTTCGTGTTCCTTCCGGCGACATCGCCAAGCGGAATTCATCCTTTTTCTGAAAAATTTCGGCGATGGCCTCCACCTGTTTTTGGCCCGGTGTTCTATCTAGCGGGGCACCGCCCATCCATCGGAAATACCATCCAAATGGACTTTCAAAAAGTTCTTTTTTGGCGATGTAATTTATTTGGGTTTTCAATAATTTCCGGGCGAAGGCACCAATATAAAAATCATGCCAGCTGGTATGGGGAACAACAATTACAACCGCTTTTTTTATGGCCGGATCGAAGGAACCTTCAATCTTCCAGCCCATCAATTTTTGAAAAATAAATTTTGTTATTCCCATAAAATATCCAAATTCCGGACATTACATTTTTGAATAAAGATGTTTCAGTTTATCTCGGGTTATTGTAGTTTCCCAATCTTTTCCAAGGGCATTTTCCCATAATGGAACCATTCCCAAAGCTACCGTAATCATAGTCTCCATTTGATCTTCGGAAAGGTTTTTGCAAACATTCTGCGGAATTTCAACTCCGTGTTTTTCGACCATTTTTTTGAAGATGGCCACATCTTTTGGATAAAATTCCTGCAAATACTGAAAAACTATACAGTTACCCACTCCGTGTTTCACGCCCAGCACATAGCCCAATCCATAACTCATCGCGTGCGCCACACCAACTTGCGAATAGGCGATGCTCATTCCGCCGTGCCAGGACGCCATCATCAATTTTCCACGCGATTCCGCTTCGGAAAGTGAGTCTTCCAGAAAAATTTTCAGACAAAGATCGTATGCCTTTTCGCCGTAACTTTCACTGAAAGCGTTTAAAAATGTACCATTCAAGGATTCCACGCAGTGGATAAAACAATCCATGCCTGTATAAAACCATTGATTTTTTGGAACCCCAACAGTTAATTCAGGATCTAAAATTACTTGATCAAAAGGAGTGAAATCGCTGTTTATGCCCAATTTACGAATGGGTCCGGTAAGTACCGTGGTACGAGAAACCTCGGCGCCCGTACCCGAAATAGTCGGAATGCCCACATGGTAAACTGCTTTTTGCTTCACCAGATCCCAACCCTGATAATCCGCGGCACTACCCGGATTAGCCAACATTATTGAAACTGCCTTCGCCAAATCCATCACCGTACCGCCTCCGATACCGATAATGCCGGAAGGAACTTGAGAAAATTCGGTCTTTATATTCTTTACCAACTCATCCACTTGGCAGGTCTTTGGTTCTTGTTCCGCGGAAACGAAAATCAATTTGTCGTTAAAACGAAGATGTACCCTATCAATAAATTCTGTATTCTTTTCGAAAACATCATCCACCAAAAATATGAAAGGGGCGCGCTTTTCTTTCTTTGCGGACAGGATGGACGCAAGCTGGTCGAAACTTCCCTCTCCAAAGATGACCTTTGGTACCATGGGGAAATTTCTAAATTTATTGTTTGGGGTAACGTGCTCCTTTTCTTTTAGAATTTTATTAGCCTTAACCAAATCTTCCGGTGTATCTATCTCTACTCCCGCTGAATTTGAGATGGCCATTTTTATGTTTTTTCCATATTCCAGATATCGGATGCACTCAATTTTTTCAACCGCCTCCAATGTGCGCATGGGCAGACGGTAAAAATCCATGATGGCCTGCTTTCTAAAAGCGTAAATACCCTTGTGTTTATAGTACTGGATTTCCACATTTTTATCCCTCGGATATGGAATTGGAGAGCGTGAAAAGTACAGCGCAAAATTCTCTTTATCTACCACAACCTTTACGGTATTGGGATCGTTTATTTCTTTCCAATCGTGGATTTCGGACATCAGCGAGGCCAAATCTATTTTTTCGGCATCCGGGCCGTTGAAAACATCCAACACTTTTTCGAGGCCTTCGCGGCTTGTGAACGGCTCATCGCCCTGAACATTTACCACGATATCCACATCCATATTTTCCACCGCCTCGGCAATACGGTCACTGCCGCAGTCGTGTTCTTTTTGGCTCATTATTGCCTTTCCGCCATGGGCTTCTATTTCCTGAAAAATGATGTCGCTATCTGTTACCACGTACACTTCATCAAAAAGATTGGTGGCCAGGGCCGCCTCATAGGTTCGGACAATTACTGGTTTCCCGCCCAAATCCTGCATTAGTTTACCTGGAAATCGGGTGGCGCCGTATCGCGCGGGGATCATTGCTACTATTTTCAAAATGTATTCTTTTTATATGGTTTCAAAAATAAGAAGATTAAATTGCTGCACTTGATATTTTGCCGAAGCTTTTATTATAAAATACCAAACTTCAGCTATATTCCGGAAACTTATTCATTTTTAAAAATAATTCAATCTGAAAAGAATTCATCTTTAAACCCAATTAAATAAAGCTTTTCCCGCGCTCGCGTAACTGCGGTATAAAGCCAGCGTAAATATTCCTTATCAATTCCGTTGGGAAGATAGGGCTGCTCGATAAAAACAGTGTTCCACTGGCCTCCTTGGCTTTTGTGACAGGTTATGGCATAACTGAACTTAACCTGAAGGGCGTTGAAATATTTATTGTTTTTTACGGCGAGGAATTTTTTGTATTTCGATTTTTCATTTGCATAATCCTTCATTACTTCTTGGTATAATGAATTTGACTCATCATAAGTGAGGGATGGGCTTTCGGATGTTAACGTATCCAAAAGAAGTACCGTTTCCAGCGGTTTCATATTTGGGTAATCCACCATTCTGATTTTCACTTCGGCAAAACGAAAACCATAAAGTTCCTTAAAAGCAAATATTTCAAGCACCTCTACAATATCACCGTTTGCTATAAATCCTGCCTCACTGGTATTATCTACCCAAAAATAATTGTTTTTAACCACCATTAAATAATCACCCGCAGAAAGTTCGGACTCCTGAAAAAGGATGCGCTCGCGAATACTTTGGTTGTAAAGATTCGCTCTTTTGTTGGACCGCACGATTATAACTGTGTCCTCATTTCCCAACGCCGAATAACTATCGCTGATTGCATCCATGATTTCCTGTCCGTCTGTTGGGCGTATAATATCCGGAAACCCATTGCCGGTAAATTTGAAAGCTTCAAAAAGTTCATCGTCCAAACGCTCCCTTATTCGGGTGGCATTTTCCAAAATCCCACTGTCCTTTTGCTGACGGACTACTTCGTCCAATTCCAGTTTTATCACTTCGCGGTTATATTGGTTTTCCAGTAGTTGGGCATCCAGCGCGGGACTAATATTTAAATGCACAGGCGGCAATTGGGCAGAATCGCCAATCAATAACAGTTTACAATTGTTGGCGTTGTAAACGTACTGCATCAAATCGTCCAAAAGGGAACCGTTTTCGAATAGTTTTGAATCCTGATTTATATCCGGAATCATTGAAGCTTCATCAACAATAAAAATGGTATCACGATGCTTATTTTCCTGTAAAGTGAAGGATACGGAGCCTTTGTCACTTTTCGGAAAATATATTTTTTTATGAATGGTAAAAGCCTGCTTTTTTGAATAATTGCTAATAACCTTTGCCGCCCTCCCGGTGGGGGCCAAAAGCACCGAACGTTTTTTAATTTTGGGCAGGTTCTTCACCAATGAACCGACAATCGTTGTCTTACCTGTCCCTGCATACCCTTTCAGCAGAAACGCCTCTTTTTTATTGTCGCTTAGCACAAACTTTGCCAATAGTTGGAGAGCAATATCCTGTTTGGGGGTTGTATTATGTGGAAAATCATTTTTTAAAAAACTGTAAAATTCTGGTACATTCATCATTCTCTGCTGTCTATCTGGGTTTAAAGATAGCTATGATTTTTTCGGAATATACTTTTGTGAACAAAAAAAAATTGTAGATTTGCGATAGACCTTTTAGTAAAATCAACACTTAAAATAATATCAATAATGAAATTAGTAATTCAGATTGTTCTTTGGATTGTGATCATCTTTCTTGGATGGAAATTATACAGCTCGGTTATTGGCCCAGTAAAATTTAACGAAATAAAAGAAGCCCGATACACCAAAGTAATAAACAGCTTGAAAGATATCCAGGCCGCAGAGCTTGCCCACAAAGAGATTACGGGAAAATTTACCGGTAGCTTTGACAGTTTGGTTCGTTTTATTGATACCGCACAATTTGCAAACATAGAAAGACGCGACACAAGTGTTGTGGATGTTGAAAAAAACAAGGCTTTTGGAGTAACAGGTTATTATAAGGAAGAAACTATTGTAGATACCCTTGGCTTTATTCCAGTTAAGGATTCGCTTTTTGGTGGGACCGATCGCTACAAAAATATGAGTGAAATAACCTTGGAAAATGGAACCGCCAAATTTGAACTACGCGCCGGAAAAATTGTAAAAAACGATGCAACCTATTCCGTTTTTGAAGCAAGAATACCAAAAGAAGTTGTTTTGAATGACCTTAACAAAGATCTACTGGGCCAAGAGAAACAAGTACAATCTGTTGATGGCGTTAATGGCCCCTATATTTCGGTAGGCTCTATGGATGAAGTAAACACAAGCGGAAACTGGCCTAAATTATACGATTCTGCAAAGGAGAAATAACATGCAATCCTCTTTACAAAACAGACTGTCCGTTCAAATTTCATTGAACGGGCTTTCTTTTTTAATGACAGACCCCCAAAGTAATGAAGTGGTTTTCATCAAAGAAAAAAATCTTGAACACAGCACTACGCCAGAGGAACTTTTATGGGAAATTGAGCAGATAATACAGGATAACGAAATCCTGCAATCTGGCGTTTCAGAAGTATTTGTAATTTATTCTACCCCGGTCTACACCCTAGTGCCAACTACTTTGTTTGACGAAGCCAAAGCAAGTGAATATTTAAAATTCAACTCCAAGATTTTGGCAAACGACTATATAGCGCATGATCTTTTGGAAGAACAGGGTATTGTAGTGGTGTTTGTGCCCTTCATGAACATCAATAATTTCTTCTTTGAAAAATTTGGTTCCTTTGATTATTACCATGCAACTTCAGTTTTGTTAAGGACAATTCTTAAGAGGGAGAATTATTCACTGCCAAAAATGTATCTGCATTTTCAAAAAAACAGTTTTGATTGTGTTGTGCTGAACAATGGTGAATTGCAACTTTGCAATACCTATCCTTACAAGACGCCCGAAGATTTTATCTATTATACACTTTTTTGTATGGAGCAACTTCGGCTAAACCCAGACACCCTGCCAGTACTGCTTTGTGGCGATATTGAAAAGGATGATGCCAATTACAAAATAGCCTACACCTATATTCGGAATATTGATTTTGCGGAAACAACCACTTCGCCATCTGAGAACGAGACGGTGAAAGGTAACCACCATCATTTTTTATTAAAGAACATTCAATAAATGCGAATAATTTCCGGTACATACAAGGGAAAACGACTAACAGCACCAAAAAATCTACCCGTGCGTCCCACTACCGATTTTGCCAAGGAAGGTTTGTTCAACATTTTAAGTACCCGAATAGATTTTGAAGAACTTTCGGTACTCGACCTCTTTTCCGGCACGGGAAATATTAGTTTTGAATTCGCCTCTCGCGGCGTTCCAAATATTAATGCTGTAGATGCCCATTTTGGCTGTATTAAATATATAGATAGTGTTGCCGAAGAACTGGCCTTTCCTATAACAGCCATTAAGGAAGACGCGCTAAAACATCTGCAACGGGCAACAGGAAATTATGATATTATCTTTGCGGACCCACCCTATAATTTCACGGTCACTGAATTGGAAAGTCTGGTGACTGCCGTTTTTCAAAATAAATTGCTCTCTGAGGATGGTATGTTTATCATTGAACACTCAAAACACAACGACATTTCCACTGTTAATAACTTTTCAGAAATGAGAAAATATGGTGGGTCGGTTTTTAGTTTCTTTGCATACCCCAAAGTATGAGTGACAGTCCCCTTAAAATTATTGAATTCCCGTTTGCCACAGTAGAATTCTATTCATGTTATATGGTTTCAACCTATAAGGAAGGAATCGTACTGACAGACGATGACGTACTTCAACTACAAGCATTCGCCTCACAATTCTATGGCGAAAAACGCTTTGCTTACATTTCAAATAGAGTGCATGATTATTCCAGAAACCTAGTTGCCGAATCCTATAATCGGCAGTTGGAAAATTTAAGTGCCTTTGCCGTAGTATGTCATTCCGAAACGGCCTTTAGGGTAGCCAATTTTGAAAAATTCTTTATACGGGCGCCGTTCAAAAGTTTCACTTCCCTTAATTCAGCAAAATCTTGGGTGCTGATGGATCAACCGTAAAAACAAAAAAAAGCAGGCCTATAAGCCGGGTTCTGTTACCGAAACAAGTTCGATACCTTATCATTTATCTAGGCGTACGGTTACCCGAACGCTCCATCTGCCTACCCTCCTGCATCGGGCGGGTACCCTCGAGCACAGGTTTACGTGGCATTTCACCGCATAGAGTTTACCTGGTTTCACTACAGCATTACCTGTACATTCTTTCTGTTGCACTAGTCCTAATCCCGAAACTAGTTCGGGACCGACGGCCGTTAGCCGCTATGCTTCCCTTTGGTGTCCGGACTTTCCTCCCCCGAATTTGACTTCGGCAGCGATAAGGCGGCCTGCTGCGCAAAAGTACTCCAATGTTAATAAATATGGGAAAATACGAACAGCTATTTTTTAAAAACCCGCCGTACATCTTTATATTTGTTTTCTTCTATGGAACACTTCATTGTATCTGCCCGAAAGTATCGCCCTACTACATTTAAGGATGTTGTCGGGCAACAGGCAATTACCAATACTTTGGAAAATGCCATAGAAAATAACCACTTGGCCCAGGCCTTGCTATTTACGGGTCCGCGCGGGGTAGGAAAAACTACTTGCGCCCGTATTCTCGCAAAAAGAATAAACTCTGACGGGACTGAAAAGGAAGGTGAGGATTTTGCATTCAATATCTTTGAATTGGATGCGGCTTCAAACAATTCCGTGGATGATATACGGAATTTGATTGATCAGGTTCGAATCCCGCCCCAGGTAGGAAAATACAAGGTTTATATTATTGACGAGGTCCACATGCTTTCCTCTGCGGCATTTCAATGCTTTTCTGAAAACGTTGGAAGAACCGCCAAAACACGCCATTTTCATTTTGGCCACTACCGAAAAACACAAAATAATCCCGACTATACTTTCGCGCTGCCAGATTTTTGATTTCAGAAGAATTGGGGTTCGCGATATAAAGGAACATTTGGCCGATGTTGCAAAGGCCGAAAATATTGACGCCGAGGACGACGCGCTTCACATAATCGCCCAAAAAGCGGATGGGGCTTTGCGGGACGCACTTTCTATCTTTGACCGCGTAGTAAGTTTCGCAGGAAAAAATCTCACTCGCGAAGCTGTTACCGAAAACTTGAACGTTCTCGATTATACGTGGTATTTTCAGGTAACCGATTTGCTTATGGAAAATAACATTCCGCAGATATTGGTTACTTATAATGATATTTTGTCAAAAGGCTTTGATGGGCACCATTTTATTATGGGCCTTGCCTCGCACTTCCGCGATTTGTTGGTTTGCAAAAATCAGGAAACTATCGCTCTTTTGGAAGTTGGAGAACAGGTAAAGACAATGTATTTTGAACAGTCGCAAAAAACCGATACACAGTTTTTGATTGAGGGAATTGATATTGCAAATACCTGCGACCTAAAATACAAAAACAGCCAGAACCAGCGGCTATTGGTCGAACTTTGCCTAATGCAGCTTGCTTCCCTAACTTTTCAGGGCGAAAAAAAAAACTCCAATAACGGCCAGCGTTTCGTAATACCTCCCTCCTATTTTAAATCTGAAAAATTTACTTCGGAAAAGATAACTTCTGCCGGTAGTGTTGTTCCGAAGCATCCTAAAAAGATTGAAACCGAGTCCGAAAATTATAGAGCACAAACAGATGCTGCAAAAAACGAGGCTAACGAACCATCCACAGAAATTTCAAAAGAAAATAATTCTTCAGAAAATAACATTTCAAAGGATAAACCCGATGGTGGCGAACCTCAAAAAGTAATTGAACGGCCACAAATTCTGGCGGAACGGAATGCCAAAAAGGTTTCCGCGCTTTCACTTAAAAGCATTCAAAAAAAGCAGGAAATAAAGCAGGAATTAGTGGCGAACCAGCCCGACGCCGAAAACCTCCCCACCAACGATTTTACGGAAGAGGAAATGCAAAGCGCTTGGAAAGAATACACTGCAAATGTGGAAAGTGACGGGAAATTCAATTTGCTTTCACATTTAACGATGGGTGTTCCAAAGTTGGATGGTTCCATAATCCATCTTGAATTCCCAAACCAAACCATAAAAACCGAAGTTGAGCGCGCAAAATATGAATTGCTCGGTTTTCTACGGGAAAAACTAGAGAATTACGAAATAGATCTTGACATAACCGTTAATGAAACTGCCGAAAAACGGTATGCCTACACCACTCGTGAAAAGTTCGAAAAAATGAAGGAAATGAATCCGTTGATTGAAAAGCTCCGAAAGGAATTTGATTTGGATATTTAATTAGGCTATAAGCCGAAAGCTTTTAGCTGTAAGCTTTTAACTTTAAACTATAACTGAAATGCTTGGTTTAAAACTTCCCACAGACCCTCGCTGGGTAAATATTGTTGAAAAAAACATTGAAGACATTCTTACCGATCACGCATGGTGCGAGCAGAAAGCCGCATCAACTGCGGTTTCATTGATTGTGAGTTTCCCGGAATATAACGATTTGATACAGGAGATGGTTGCCTTGGTAAAGGAAGAAATCAGCCACTTCAAAATGGTTCACGACAAAATTCTTGAGCAGGGTTGGGTTTTGGGTCGCGACAGGAAAGATGAATATGTAATGCAAATTGTTCAATTTTTTCCAAAAGGCGGTAGCAGAACTACGCAATTAATCCACAGATTGCTTTACGCCGCTTTAATTGAGGCTAGAAGCTGTGAACGTTTTCGGCTTTTAAGTGAACAATTGGAGGACAAGGAATTGGCCGAATTCTATCGAAAACTAATGGTGAGCGAAGCCAATCACTACACAATGTTCCTCGGTTTTGCGCGACAATATGGCGATAGAAAGGAAGTTGACCAAAAATGGAGCGAGCTACTTTCCTTTGAAGCGGAAGTAATGAAAAACCTCGGCAAACACCAATCTATTCACGGGTAAAACTTCTTTAAAATTTCTGAAATGAAGCTAAAGCGAAGAAGAAAACTGGTAAACTATCTTAATATTTTAGACCAGCCCATTCGTTTCAACCCGTTTTTGTTTAGCAGAATGTTTATTCTTTGGGCGGTTTTAGGGCTGATGGGCGGAATAATTTCAGGAGGATATTGGATTGTTCTTGAATATTTAACTGAATTTCTCTCCCAATTCCAAGGTTGGTTTGTTATTCCCACAATGGCTATATGCGGTTTATTGGCTGGATTGATAATTTATTTTATAGGCGATCCCGGTGAAATTCATTTAATTGTAAATAACATTCGCTTCAATAAAGGAAAACTCGACCCAAAGAATAATCCTTCAATGATTCTGTCTTCCCTACTCTGTGTGGCTTCTGGTGGAAGTTTGGGTCCAGAGGCACCATTGGTGCAGGTTACGGGTTCAACGGGAACTTGGTTGGGAAAAGTTTTCAGGTTGAAGGGAGAAGAACTCCGCTCCCTAAGCATTGCGGGAATGGCCTCGGGTTTTACGGCACTCTTTGGCGCGCCTTTGGGCGGAAGTCTTTTTTCTTTGGAAATCCTACATCACAAACATGCGGTTGAGTATTACAAAGCAATAATCCCAGCTTTAGTAGCAAGCTGTTTCAGTTATATTATTTTTGCAATTATTGTCCATCTCGGGCTCGGTCCTATTTGGGAATTGCCTGCCTATGAAATGGCAAGCGTTTTCGATTTTGCTTGGGCTTTTTTCTTTGCATTAATTGCAACGGTAGTCGCCTGGGGTTTTATTTTTTGCACCAAATTTTTTAAATCGGCTTTCGCTAAAGTGAAATCCCCAATTTATGTAAAAACCCTTATAGGCGGTATTCTTTTGGGAACTATTGCATATTATCTTCCATTGACGCGCTATTTTGGGCACCATGAAATAAACAGTTTAATTTCTGGAGATTTTACAGTAAACTTTCTTTTCGCCATTCTTATTTTCAAGATTATTGCCATTGCTATAACGGTTACTTCGGGTTGGCGCGGTGGATTTATTATTCCCTTGTTTTTTAGCGGTACTGCTTTGGGGCTTTTAATTCATTCGATATTTCCGTCAATTAGTCTTTCTTTGACTATTGTCAGTTGTATGGCAGCAATTAACGCTTGCGTTACGCGAACGCCCATGAGCACTACTATTCTTTTAGCAACACTTACGGGTTTTACCTATTTTATTCCTATTCTTTTTGCGAGTTTAACAGGTTATTTTCTTGCGCCCCGAATTCCATTCATTGGTTCGCAGATGGAAGAAAAGGAACGGAAAAATGTTCAGAAAAAACGTTAGAATATAAAGATAATTGTGGTAATTTATTTTAACATTAATGAGTAACCAAATGGCTGCCAACCCCACCGTAAAAATAATATTGGCATTTATATTATTATTTGCTTTCTACCATTTGGCGGAATACATGATAATGTTCAACAACAGCGTCGCGGGTTTTTTTGTTTTTCAAATTCTATTTTTTGTGGCTGCATGGCTTTTGGGAAATTGGTATAACAAGCAAGGTTTTAAATGTTGGGGACTTCCTTTTTCAAAAGGTGTATTGAGGAATATACTGTTCGGGATAATGGTTGGTATTTTATTATATGCAGTGCCTTTTGTAATCTCCCTCGCAATTGGAGTTGAAAAAATCGTAAGTATTCCAAATTTTTCTAAACTTATCGCCGCAAGTCTCCCATTTATATTTGGGGTAATATTTTCCTCTTTTTCTGAAGACGTTCTAACACGAGGGTTGGTCTACAGATTTCTCAATAAAAAAATTTCAACCCTTCTGTTAATATTTATTTCTGCCAGTATCTATCTTTTAAACCATATTTACAGACTTGGCGATGGCCTCGATACGTTACTCTATCTATTTTTATTGGGAATAAATTTCGTTATACCACTCATCAACACTAAAAATCTTTGGTTTACAGGGAGTATGCATTGGGCCGGTAATAGTTTCTTTTTTGTAACTCACGGCGTCATTCAAACTGAATCGGGAACGGGTTTTATTTCTGCAAATTATATTTTTTCACTCTGGTTGCTTGTTGCTATTCCCATAGTTTGGTACGTAAGCAAGTCTGAATTTTTGCACACTTCGGAAAAAAAACCTGACAATTTTAGATTGTAAGTTGCGGTATAAATTGGAGATGTAACAAATATGCGTGCGTACGACATATAATTTAGAAAAAATTTTCATCGAAAATTTTTAAACCAATTTGAGGTATAAATGAAGCCAACGCACTTTATTTTCTTTCTGCTATTAAGTCTTTTCTCCTGCAAAAGGGACAATAGCGAAACCTCCAAAGCGGAAGCTACTGTTACTTTTAATGAAACAAATTGGAAAATAAAAGAAGGTGAGGATTATTCCTATCGTGAAAAAATGCTCGATAGCGTGGTCTATAATGACACGATCCGTTCCCTAAACAAAAACGAAATTCTTCAGCTGCTGGGCAAACCCGACCGAATAAATAAAAACCATTTTTATTACACAATCGCGCAGAAACGAATTGGTTTATGGCCATTGCATACCAAGACTATGGTAATAAAATTTGTAAATGACAGCAAAATTGAATGGATAAAAATTATGGAATAATGGCTTCGGTTTGAACGTTTTTCTTCGAAAAGCGCGATTATGGATTCACTTCCATTTCTTCGGCAATTTTTTCATTGTAAAGGCTTTTTATAATCCCGTCACTAAGTCCAATTTTTGGTACAAATACGTTCTTTGCTTTGCTCCATTTCATCGCGGAAAGATAAATTCGTGTCGCGGGAACCACAACATCTGCGCGGTCTGGGTTCATATCCAGTTCGGTGATGCGCTCTTCGTAGGTAAAGGATTTTATGTATTCATAATAGGAAGACAGGTAGAAAAAGCTTAGCGGCTTTCCTATCTTTTTACCGCTACTTTTATAAATGCTGTTTATATTGCCCCCGCTTCCAATCATTGAAATCTTTGGAAACTTTTTCGTTTCAAGTTTTATCCATTCCTCCATTTCCTGCCACATGCTATCCTTCACCCTATTTTCCAAAAGTCGAACAGTTCCAAGTTTAAAACTTCGCGAAGCAACAATGTGCCCGTTGGAAAAAATTGTGAATTCGGTGCTTCCGCCACCCACATCTACATATAAAAAGGTTTTGTCATTCTGAACTAAACTTTTTAAATCTGTGGAAGCAATAATGGCGGCTTCGTCATTTCCATCGATAATATTTATACTAAGGCCGCATTCATTTTTTACCATTTCGGCGATTTCATTTCCGTTGGAAGCTTCGCGCATTGCAGAGGTCGCGCAAGCCCGAAAACGTTTTACGCCGTGTGTTTTCATCAAAAGTTTGAAAGCCCTCATGGCGTCCACCATTCGTTTTGCGTTGCTTTCCGAAATTTTTCCTTCCAAAAAAACATCGGCACCCAAACGTATTGGCACCCGCACCAGTGAAGTTTTTTTAAAATGCGTATCCTTTCCCTCCTGCTCAATTACCGTGGCTATGAGCAACCTTATGGCGTTACTGCCAATATCAACCGCACCGTATTTTTCTATATTCAACAAATCAGTTTACTTCAAGTTTGTTTAAGTAATAATCGTACATTTTGAATTGGGACCGAACCGGTGGATTATTGTTTTTTCGGTAAGCATTATCGTTCTTAATGCTTATTACACGTGCTTTTACGTTATCGCTCCATCCAATTTCGAAATTTTCAAGTATTTCCTTCTTAATACTTTCATCGTAAATAGGACAGGTAATCTCTACCCGATTGTCGAGGTTTCGACCCATAAAATCTGCCGAAGAAATATAGACTTTCGTATCGCCGGCATTTTCAAAAATAAATAATCGTGGATGCTCTAAAAATTTTCCAACGATACTTATCGCCTCAATATTTTCGCTCATTCCCTTTACTCCGGGTATTAAACAGCAAATACCGCGAACAATTATTTTAATCTTTACTCCCGCCCGGCTGGCTTCGTATAGCTTATCGATCATTTTGAAATCTGAAAGGCTATTCAATTTTAATTTGATGCCACTGGGCAATCCCGCTTTTTTGTTCTTTATTTCCACATCAATTAAATGTGACAGCGCGCTTCGTGTGTAATGGGGCGAAAGGATGAGATGGCGGTATTTTCTTACTTGATAGTTTACCTCAAAAAAATCGAAAACCTTGTTTATTTCCTTGCAAATCTTTTGATCTGCGGTAAAAAGGGTATAATCGGTATATAATCGGGCTGTGGATTCATTGAAATTACCGGTGCTGAGAATTCCGTAACGTACGAGTTTATCATTCTCCAACCGTTCAATTACGCATACTTTGGAATGTACTTTTAAACCTTTCACGCCAAAAATGAGACGAATATCCTCACTCTGCAACAATTCTGCATATTCAATATTTGCCTCTTCATCAAAGCGAGCCTGTAATTCAATTTGCACGGTTACGTCCTTTCCGTTTTTCTTCGCATTAATTAGTGAACTGGCTATATGCGAAACCGCGGCCAAGCGGTAAATAGTAATTTTTATTGACTTAACTTTTGGGTCCAAAGCAGCTTCCCTTAAAAATTTTACGACATAGGAAAATGTTTGGTAGGGCGTGTGCAACAAATAATCCTTTTTGGCGATTTTATCGAAAAGACTTCCCTGTAAACTTAAGCCAGGAATAGGCAAGGGTTCCTTTGGCTCGTATTGCAAATCTGGCCGCCCTAGGCGCGGAAAATTCATATAATCCCTACGGTTGTGGTAACGGCCGCCAGGAATAATGCTGTCAGTTTTATCGATGCCCATTTTGTTCAGTAAATATTGGAGCGTCATGGCATCTATGCTTTTATCGTACACAAACCGAACGGGATCGCCGGTGCTTCTGTTTTTAACGCTCTTGGAAATTTTTTCAATAAAACTCCTACTCAAATCACTATCAATATCCAGCTCGGCATCGCGCGTTATTTTTATCATGTGCGCCGAAATGCTTTTATATTTGAATATGCTAAAAATGTTATGGAGACAGTGTCGAATCAAATCGTCCAAAAGTATTACATATTGTTTTTCGCCATCGGACGGAAGTACCACAAACCTATCAATGGTGCGTGGTATTTCGATTAGCGCGTAATTATATTTTGTCTCAAAAGTTTCATCCTCCTTGCTCATTTCCATAGTTACGGCAAGATATGCGGCACTGTCACGAAGGCTGGGGAACTCGTCCAATTCGCCAATCATGATCGTCATCATGGCCGGACTTACGTGGCGCACAAAATATTCTGAAATAAATTTACCTTGTTCGGGCGTAACCTCGGTTTCATCTATGATGAAAATATTTTCCTTTCGAAGCTCCTTTTGAATGTCGCTCAGAATTTTTAAACTCGTTGCCTGCTGCTCTATTACGGTGTGGGTTATTTCTTCGAGAAGATCCTTTGCAGAAATTCCCCCCAAAAAATTTCTCCCCATTTTGCCGGCTTCCACGATTCGTTTGATTGTGGCATAACGAACTTTGAAGAATTCGTCCAAATTATTCGAAAATATACCCAAAAAACGAAGCCGCTCAATTAGCGGGATTTTTTTGTCATTCGCCTCCTGCAAAACTCGCGCATTGAACTGCAACCAGCTAAGTTCCCGATTATTATATATGTTTCGTACACGTGGGTGGGTTACTACTTTTTCGGTCATTATTTAAGTTCCTTTGGAAAAATTGTTTTTACGGTTTTACCCGTCGTTATCTCACTCCATTTATTTTCATCAAATTGCAACATAACAAAGCCGCAGGTGGGAATGTTTTCAATATAGCGGTTTCCCAGCATATTCGCAATGGAAGTGAAGGCGTGGTTATGGCCAACTATCATTACCCTATCCAAATCCTGGGGGAGCGATTTTATTATTTTCATAACGCTCTGCCCGCTAAAATCATATAGTTCGGGGTTGGTTTCAAAGTTTTCGTCACTAATATCCAACGCTTTTTTGAAAAAATGCGCCGTGGTCAAAGCACGGGTTGCGTCGCTACTTATTATTTTTTGTGGGGGATCAATTTCACCACTTACCTTTTTTGAAACCAATTTTCCATCGCGTTCGCCCCTTCCCTTTAAGGGCCGTTTATGGTCGTCCACATCGTGTTTCCAAGATGATTTTGCATGGCGGACTAAGTATAGTGTTTTCATAATTTTTGTTTCAGGTTGCAGGTTATAGGTTGCAGGTTCAAAGTTCAAAGTTCAAAGTTCAAAAGTTTTGAATATAATAGTGAAATCGACAATCGAAAATCTACAATCGTAAATCTTACGGAGCCAATCTTTCAATAATCCAGTCGTCATTTTTCAAGGTATAGCGAATTCGATCGTGTAGCCTATTCGGCCTGCCCTGCCAAAACTCGATGGAAATGGGTTTAACTAAAAAGCCTCCCCAATTTTCAGGTTTCGGTACTTCCTTATTTTCATATTTTTCTTCAAGTTCTTTGAGATTTTTCTCCAAAATTTCACGGGATTCCACCACCTCGCTTTGGTGCGAAACTGCGGCACCCAATTGGCTTCCCTTCGGTCTGGAATGAAAGTAATTGGTAGAATCTGCCTCTGAGGTTTTTTCAGCAGTCCCTTTTATAATAATCTGTCGCTCCATATTTGGCCAAAAAAAAGAAAGCGAAACATTACTGTTTGCAGCTATAGATTTCCCTTTTTCACTGTTGTAATTGGTGTAAAAATAAAAGCCATTTTCATCGTATTTTTTAAGAAGAACGACTCTTCCCTTTGGAAATCCGTCAGTGCCGATAGTGGAAATCGTCATCGCATTAGGTTCATCCACTCCCCCACTATCCTTCACCTCATAAAACCAACTTCGGAATTGCTGCATCGGATTTTTATCTGCCGATGCTTCGGATAGTTCCCCTTTTTCGTACGATTTCCTGTATTCGTGAAGCTTTTCAGCCATTTGTGAAGTTTTAACGCAAGTTAAGGGTTTTGATGAAGTTATAAAATAGCGCTTATTTAAATCTATATTAAAATTTGATGGGTGGGAAGCTGGAGGCTGGGAACAGGTTCTATTTCTATTTCTTTTTTGATTTCGTTTTTGATTTCGATTTCGATTTCAAAAAGAAAACGTCTTTCCATCCTCCGCCAATTCCACATTTTCAAAAATTTCCTGCGCCTCTTTTCTAAAAAGTTCCTTATTTCGGTATCGGCCACTATAATGCCCGAGAATTAAAGTGCCTACATTTGCTTTTTTCGCAATAACGGCGGCCTCCTTAGCCGTGCTATGCTTTGTTTTTTCACAAAGATGCTGGTGCTCTTCCAAAAAAGTAGATTCGTGGTACATAACCGTTGCGCCTTCAATTTGCGTTACCATTGAAGGATTATATGCGGTATCGGTACAATAGGCATAGGATTTTGGCGGTGGTGGATCAAAGGTTATTTCTTTGTTGGCGATTAACTTTCCCGCTTTGTTTTCTACATCAAAACCTTGTTTTATTTTGTGGTAATAGCTCAAATCTATATTGAGTTTTCGGGCGGCTTCAACATTTAGTTTTCTGTCATCCGGCTTTTCCTTGAAAAGAAATCCATTGGTATAAACCCGGTGGTTTAATGGAATGGTTTCCACGGAAACTTTTTCATTCTCAAATATTAGCTGCGGTGATGTTTTCTCCAATTCGTGAAAATAAAGCGGATAGTTGGTATAGGCATTTCCTAGTTTCAATAGCAATAAAATGGCCTGTTTTATGCCTTTTGGTCCATAAATGTGCAGCTCCGCTTTTCGGCCTAAAAGTAAAAATGTGGAAATAAGACCCACCAACCCATAAAAGTGATCGCCGTGCAAATGTGAAATAAAAATGTGCCGAATGCGCGAAAACTTTACTTTGTACTTCCGAAGTTGCATTTGGGTTCCCTCACCACAATCAACCAAAAACAGATGCCCCTTCATTTCCAAAACCTGCGCCGTTGGGTGCTGTGAAACTGTTGGAGTGGCGGAATGGCAACCGAGGATTGTAATATTCAAGATTTAAAATTTAAGATTCAAAATTAAGGCAGGTCGTGAAATTTTCAATTTTGAACATTGAATTTTGAATTTTTTCAAAATCCAAGATCCCTTTCAATTTCTTCCATTTCAATAATGTCCTCAGCCTCCTGAAGTGTGGGAACGACAATCATTTCATAAGGAATATCATCAACCTCAATGGCGTCGTTAACTATCACAAAGGACTGTTTTGTTTTGCGGTGAAGGTTGGAAGTTTTAAGGAACTGCAATAATTGTGGAAGTTCCAAGGAATTGTAATTCAGCAGATTCAACACCACATTTTGCCCTTTGTATTTTGAAGGAATTTGGCTCTCGATAAACGAGGCAAAGTCAATAATATCATCTTTTTCGTCTTCGAGAACTACGAAATTTTTATGGTTGTCAATTTTCATTATGTTTAATTTTTGAAGCCAATAAATAAATCACTGCCATCCGTATTGCCACCCCATTTTGTACCTGTTCCAAAATGATGGATTGTTTGCTGTCTGCCACGTCACTTGTAATTTCCACTCCACGGTTTATTGGGCCCGGATGCATCACGATGATTTCCTTTTTTAATGAATCCAACAATTTTTTATTCAGCCCAAATTGCTGGGTGTATTCCCTCGTTGTCGGAAAATAACTTATGTCCATTCGTTCGTTCTGCACACGTAGCATATTTGCTACATCGCACCATTCCAATGCTTCACGCAGATTTGTTTCCACTTCAACATTTAATTTTTCTATATATTTAGGAATAAGCGTTTTAGGTCCGCATACCTTCACCGTCGCTCCAAGTTTTTGAAGTGCAAAAATATTTGAAAGCGCAACCCGCGAGTGAAGAATATCGCCAACAATTACAACCTTTTTTCCATTAACATCGCCCAATTTTTCGCGAATGGAATAACAATCCAGTAAAGCCTGTGTGGGATGTTCGTGAGCGCCATCACCTGCATTTACGATACTGGCATCAACATGTTTTGAAAGAAATACACCAGCACCGGGATTTGGGTGGCGCATCACCACCATATCCACTTTCATTGAAAGTATGTTATTTACGGTATCAATCAGCGTTTCTCCTTTTGTTACGGAAGAACTCGATGAAGCAAAATTAATGACATCTGCCGAAAGCCGTTTTTCAGCTAATTCAAAAGATAATTTTGTACGCGTGCTATTTTCGAAAAAAAGATTGGCAATGGTAATATCGCGAAGAGAAGGAACTTTTTTGATGGGGCGGTTTATTACTTCCTTAAAATGGTCCGCCGTTTCGAAGATGAGTTGGATATCCGCTTCGGTGATGTATTTTATTCCCAATAAGTGGTTTACACTTAGTTCCATCATTTGGTTACAGTTTCAATTCAAAGTTACAGGTTCAAAAAACAACAATTTAGGTTTCGTTTTCGGTTTTTTTCGTTTTCAATTTTTTACCAAATATACAGCATCTTCCCCTTCATTTTCTTTCCAGCAAACCTTTACTTTTTCGCCATTGATTGCATCAACCTGTCTGCCACGATAATCGGGTTGAATGGGCAAATGACGGCTGAAACGTCGATCAATCAGCGTTAATAACTCAATTTCCAAAGGTCTTCCGAAGGACTGCACCGCAGTCAATGCCGAACGGATGCTTCTTCCGGTAAAAAGTACATCGTCAATGAACACAACATTTTTATCCTCAACAATAAAATCTATTCGAGTTTTATTGGCTTCCAACGGTTTTTCACTTCTCCGGAAATCGTCCCGATAGAAGGTAATATCCAAATAACCAAGTTTTATATTTTTGATTTTATATTCGTTTTCCAGCAGCGTTTTCAGCCTTTCAGCTAAAAAGACGCCTCGTGGCTGAATTCCTATAAGTACGGTTTTGGAAAAATCGTCGTGTTTTTCGATCAATTGGCAGGCCAAACGGTTAAGCGCAATGTTTATCTCGGTTGCGTTCAGTAACACTTTTTGGCTCATAGGGAGGTCTGAATTGGATTCAGAAATCAAAAGTACGTTTTTTTTCAAATATATATTAAAGATATTGAGAAGCTTTTACCCCTCTGCCTTCGGCACCACCCCTATGTAAAAAAGAGAGGAACTATATTTGAATGCTTATTAAGCATAGTTACATAAAAAAAAAGCCTTCCGGAAATGGAAGGCTTTTCATTATTTATAAATGGATGGTTTATTTTTTACCGTCCATTCTGTCTTTAAGCTCCTGAAGCTTAGAGTTGGCATCACCCAATGTGGTTTTTGCCTCTTCTGCTGAAGCTGCCTGTTTTTTAACGGCATCTTTAACGATCTTCGCTTCTTCTTCTTTGTGGATACTCATATGTGAAGCCACCACTTTTTTGAATTCCTTATTGAATTCAATAATTTGGAATTCGGCTTCTTCACCTTTTTTCAACATAGAACCGTCTTCTTTTTCAAGGTGACGATTTGGTACGAAAGCAGTGATGTCGTCATTGAAATTGATAGTTGCACCTTTGTCTACTATCTCATCGATAGTTGCAGTGTGCTTCGTTCCAACAGCGAACTCATCTTCGTACTTATCCCAAGGATTTTCTTCGGTTTGTTTGTGGCCCAAACTTAGTTTACGGCCTTCAACGTCCAATTCCAATACAACCACTTCAAGTTCGTCACCAATGTTAGTGAATTCACTTGGGTGCTTGATTTTCTTGGTCCAAGAAAGATCGCTAATGTAGATAAGACCATCGATACCTTCTTCAAGTTCAACAAAAACACCAAAATTGGTGAAGTTGCGAACAATACCTTTGTGGCGTGAACCAACTGGGTATTTTTTAGTGATATCAGTCCATGGGTCTGGAGTCATTTGCTTGATACCAAGGCTCATTTTGCGCTCTTCCTTATCCATTGTAAGAATTACCGCTTCAACCTCATCACCAACATTTACGAAATCCTGTGCGCTGCGCAAGTGCGTGCTCCAAGACATTTCGCTCACGTGGATAAGACCTTCAACACCTTCGGCAACCTCGATAAACGCACCGTAGTCTGCAATAACAACTACTTTACCTTTTACTTTGTCACCAACTTTCAACTCATCACCCAAAGCTTCCCATGGATGTGGGTTAAGTTGTTTTAGACCTAATTGGATACGTGTTTTATCTTCATCGAAATCAAGAATTACAACGTTCAATTTTTGATCAAGTTCAACGATCTCATTCGGGTGGTTGATACGTGACCAAGAAAGGTCTGTAATGTGAACAAGTCCATCAACACCACCAAGATCAACGAATACCCCGTATGAAGTAATGTTTTTAACAACACCTTCAAGTACCTGTCCTTTTTCAAGTTGGCCGATGATTTCTTTTTTCTGCTCTTCAATATCCGCTTCAATAAGCGCTTTGTGGGAAACAACAACGTTTTTGAATTCGTGGTTGATTTTAACCACTTTGAACTCCATTGTTTTACCAACGTAAACGTCGTAATCACGGATTGGCTTAACATCAATTTGCGAACCTGGCAAGAAAGCCTCGATACCGAAAACATCTACGATCATACCACCTTTTGTGCGGCATTTTACGTAACCGTTTACGATTGTAGCTTCGTCGTGGGCAGCATTTACGCGATCCCAAGCCTTAATGGTTCTAGCTTTACGGTGGCTAAGAATAAGTTGACCAGTACTGTCCTCGCGAACGTCGATCAATACTTCTACTTTGTCGCCAACCTTTAAATCTGGATTGTAACGGAATTCGTTCAACGAAACAACACCTTCACTTTTTGCGTTGATGTCTATGATTGCATCACGGTCAGTGATGAAAACCACTTTTCCTTCAACCACTTCGTCATCAAGCGTGTCAACGAAATTTTCCTTTACCAATTTTTCGAACTCTTCCAACTTGCCGTCATCGATTGGGTCAATACCTTCCTCGTAATTGTGCCAGTTAAAATCTTCAAGAAATTTTTCAGGATTGCTTTCTTTTAAGGAAACCTCAGCCTTTGGCTTTGCATTTTCCTTTACTTCGCGCTCCTCAGTGTTCGTTTCTTCAGTTGGCATGTCTGCAACTGCAGTTTCTTCTTGTTTTTTTGCAGCTTTTTCTTCAGCTACCTCTTTGTTTGCTTTATCAGCCATTTGTTAAATTCTGTTTGAAATTAAGGTCTTCCGCCTTCGCGGAAAAAATAAAATTTCAAACTGTTTGTATTCTGTGCTGTTACAAGATTTTACTGCGACTATCCCACAGAAGGGTTTGTTTTTGTTTTGTTTCAATTCCTCTTATTCTTGACTCGCCGCTAAGAGGGGCGCAAAAATAATGTTTTTCTTTTGAAAATCAAAAGGTTTGGGATGTTCAAAACGAATTTTTCTGAAGAAATATTTATAAAGAAGTGTTATTCTGAAATATATTAGAAAAGAAGCCCCTGCCCGCCTTCGTCATGCTTAGAGTTATCCGGATCATTTTCTTCCTCGGAAACATCTTTTTTTGAAGCCATATCCTCTTCGTCAACAACATCCATTTCCTCAGGTTCTACTGGGTGTTGGCGGCTCGTACGGAAGCGGTTCCATTGTATTAATTTCCAAAACTTTTTCCTTGGTGAGTTGGTTGCCCATTGCGTTTATTCCCTTTACGGCAATAAATTCCTCTAAATTCAAGCTCCAGATTTTCCTCGCGCTCCTGCCCTCTTTTTTTGGCGAAGACAACTTCGGCCATTGGGCGATAATCGGTAAAAATTTTCTCGAGATAGGAATTCGGATGCTCGGTTATTATCAAATCTTCTTTATCGGGATGCTCAACCAAGAAACGCTTCACATAAAAAAGTTCCTTTTCACCTTCCCAATAAATAGCGCTCAACGGTTTTTTTGGATCCCATTTTTCCAAGAATAATCATATCGTCATCAAACCGCAGTTGAATATCCGGAATCACCGTTTTCACAATGCCGCTCTGTTTTACAATAAGCAATCGGTCTTCTTTTCGGAATTCGCCCAAAAGCTCCCCGCTCTCATCAACATTCAATCGTTGAACCGAATCATCAAACCATATTTTACGGGGCTTTAAGGTTGAAAGGCCTTTCTCTTTCAATTCAATTTTCTTGATCGTGTATTTGGTTACGATATTTCCTTTGGAATTTCTGCCCTTTCACCAATTGATCGGCAAAATCGAGATCGAACTTTAACTTTTTAATACTTCCGCTTTGGCGTAAATAAATGGTAACCACTTCGGCCTCGCCATTGGGATTTGCAGTAAAATAAAGCACTTTGGAACCTTTCGTTCCATTGGTCATATCGTATTCCTTGTCGCGGGTTATAGAGGTTACGGCAAAGCGTTTTACATAATTTGCCCCGCGCGCACCGTCTTTATAAATCATATTATAAATGGTGCGCTTGTCTTTCTTTCTTGAAAACCGCAACGTGTATTATGCCTTTACCAATAAAGGTTTTCGCATCCACCTTTGTCACCATCATCGTTCCGTCTTCGGTAAAAACGATAATATCGTCAATATCGCTGCAATCCGTTACGTATTCGTCCCTTTTTAGGCTCGTGCCCACAAAACCTTCCTCGCGGTTTACGTAAAGCTTTGTGTTTCTGATTACAACTTTTGTAGCCTCAATATCATCAAAAATCCTTATTTCGGTTTTTCGTTCCTTTCCGGCGCCGTAATCCTTTTTTAATCTTTTGAAATGGTCAATGGCATATTCAATTAGATGTTGCCAAGTGATACTTTACTTGGGCAATGCTATCTTCCAGTGCCTCAATTTTTTGTTGGGCTTTTTCAATATCGAATTTTGAAATTCTTTTGATTCTGATTTCAGTCAAACGAACAATATCCTCTTCGGTAACGGCACGCTTCAAATGCTGGATATGCGGCTGCAAGCCTTTATCGATTGCAGCAATTACACCTTCCCAAGTCTCCTCTTCTTCTATGTCCCGATAGATTCTGTTCTCAATAAAATTCTTTCAAGCGAAGCAAAATGCCATTGCTCTTCCAATTCATCCAATTGGATTTCCAGTTCACTTTTCAGCAATTCAACCGTGCGGTCGGTACTTCTGCGAAGCATTTCGGAAACTCCAACAAAAAGTGGCTTGTTATCCTCAATAACACACCCAAGCGGCGAAACGGAAGTTTCACAACCCGTAAAGGCATACAAGCGCATCAATGGTTTTATCGGGCGAAATACCGCTGGGCAAATGGATTTGGATTTCCACTTCGGCGGCGGTATTGTCCTCTATTTTTTTGATTTTTATTTTTCCCTTTATCATTCGCTTTCAGAATTGTATCAATCAGCGACGAAGTATTAGTTCCAAAGGGAATTTCGGTAATTACAAGCGTGTTTTTGTCCAGTTGGTTAATGCGGGCGCGACTGCGGATTCTTCCACCGCGCATTCCATCATTGTAATTGGCAACATCCATAATTCCACCCGTTGGGAAATCGGGAAAAATCTGAAATTTTTTGCCTTGCAAATGCTTGATGGAAGCATCAATCAATTCAATAAAATTATGTGGAAGGATTTTCGTTGAAAGTCCAACCGCAATCCCTTCCCCACCCTGATTCAAAAGCAATGGAAATTTTACGGGAAGGTTTATCGGTTCCCTTCTGCGGCCATCATACGAAGCTTGCCACGTGGTAACTTTTGGATTGTAAACCACATCCAACGCAAATTTTGAAAGCCGCGCTTCAATATATCGCGAAGCTGCAGCGCCATCGCCGGTTAAAATATTTCCCCAGTTTCCTTGGGTGTCAATCAACAAATCCTTTTGGCCAATCTGCACCATCGCATCGGCAATACTGGCATCCCCGTGAGGGTGGTATTGCATTGTATGCCCAACAATATTTGCAACTTTATTGTAACGCCCATCATCCAAATCTTTCATAGACTGCATAATGCGGCGCTGTACAGGCTTAAAACCGTCCTCAATTGCGGGAACGGCGCGTTCCAGAATTACATAGCTGGCGTAATCCAAAAACCAGTCGCGGTACATTCCGGTTACCTTTTTTATGGATTCTCCGGAAGTATCGTCGTTTATGCCCAAATAGTCTGGGCCGGTAATTTCTTGTTCTTCGTTATTGTCGAGTTCTTCACTCATTTAGAAATAATAGTTTTTATAAATTACTCCTCCACCCTATCAAGTTCCACCTTCAAATTATCAATAATAAATTCCTGCCTATCCGGCGTGTTTTTCCCCATATAAAATGAAAGCAATTCCTCAATACTCATAGATTTATCAAGCATCACGGGATCCAAACGGATGTCATTGCCAATAAAATGCACAAACTCATCCGGCGAGATTTCACCCAACCCTTTAAATCGGGTGATTTCTGGTTTTGGTTTTAGTTTTTCTATGGCGTCAATGCGTTCTTCTTCGGAATAGCAATAAATGGTTTCCTTTTTATTTCGAACGCGGAACAGTGGCGTTTGCAAAATATACAAATGCCCTTCCTTTATCAATTCAGGGAAAAACTGAAGGAAAAACGTGATGAGCAACAAACGAATGTGCATTCCATCAACATCGGCATCAGTTGCGATTACAATATTGTTATAACGCAAATCTTCCATGGAATCCTCAATATTCAGCGCGGCCTGCAATAAGTTGAATTCCTCGTTTTCGTAAACGATTTTTTTCGTCATTCCGTAGGTATTCAACGGTTTTCCACGAAGTGAAAAAACGGCTTGTGTATTTACGTCGCGACTTTTGGTAATACTTCCGCTCGCGGAATCTCCCTCGGTAATAAACAGAGTAGATTCAAGATTTCGTTCGTTTTTAATATCCTGCAAATGCACACGGCAATCGCGCAATTTTTTATTGTGAAGATTGGCTTTTTTGGCGCGGTCTTTTGCAAGTTTTCGTATTCCGCTTAATTCCTTTCGTTCCCGTTCGGCCTGTACTATTTTTCGCTGGATTGCATCCGCGGCTTCTGGGTTTTTATGCAGGTAATTATCCAGCTGTGTTTTTACGAAATCATTTATAAACGTTCGCACCGTAGGCAAATCGCCGCCCATATCGGTTGAGCCGAGTTTGGTTTTTGTCTGGCTTTCAAAAACCGGCTCCATTACTTTTATGCTGATTGCAGAAACGATGGATTTCCGCACATCGCTCGCCTCGTAATTTTTGTTGTAGAATTCACGTATTGTTTTCACCAAAGCTTCTCGAAATGCAGCTAAATGCGTTCCTCCCTGCGTGGTGTTCTGCCCATTTACAAAACTGTGGTATTCCTCGCTGTACTGGGTTTTACTGTGCGTCATCGCAACTTCAATGTCCTCACCTTTCAAATGGATTATTGGGTATGCGCAGTCCTCTTCGGAAATAGTTTCGCTCAAAAGATCCTTCAATCCATTTTCAGAAAAGAATTTTTCGCCGTTGAAATCTATCGTCAGTCCCGGATTGAGATAGACGTAGTTTTTTAGCATTTTTTCTACATACTCGTTTCGGTATTTGAAGTTTTTGAAAATGCTTTCATCGGGAATGAAAACCACTTTGGTTCCCTTTCGTTTTGTGGTTTCCTCAACTGCTACGTCATTAGTCAATTCACCCAATGAAAATTCGGCAGCCTTCATTTGGTTATCACGAACGGATTCCACTTTGAAAAATGCGGAAAGTGCATTCACGGCTTTCGTTCCCACACCATTCAAACCAACAGATTTTTTAAAGGCGCGGCTGTCGTATTTTCCGCCCGTGTTCATTTTTGAGACCACGTCTATTACTTTCCCAAGTGGTATCCCACGGCCGTAATCCCGTACTTTTACTTCCTTATCCTTTATGCGCACCTCGATAGTCTTTCCAGCGCCCATTACGAATTCATCGATACAGTTGTCGATTACTTCTTTTAAGAGAATATAAATACCGTCATCCGGCGAGGAACCGTCACCGAGTTTCCCGATGTACATGCCTGGGCGCATTCGGATGTGTTCCTTCCAATCGAGCGAGCGTATATTGTCTTCGGTATATTGCGTTTCGGCCATAAAGATTTGGTGTAGGGTGGCTAATATAAATATACGGGAGCACTTGTGAAACCAATACCTCGGAAAGTAATTAACAATAAAATGGAGAAGATTGTTAGTAAAAGTAAGCTGACCCGCAGAGGGGGAATAAATATGTCTTTCCTTTCCCTCTGTAGAGGTTAGAAAGAACTATTTCTTTTTTGGAAATAGTTGCGACTGCTAAACTTTTGTAAAGAATGAGCGTTGTCATTGCCTTGTTGGATATCTTTTTATAATTTCATAGCACAAACGAAAAACCTGAATGGATTTTATAGATTACTACAAAGTTTTGGGCCTTGATAAAAGCGCGACAGCTGCTGATATTAAAAAGGCTTATCGAAAATTGGCGCGAAAACTCCACCCCGATTTAAACCCGAACGATAAGGAAGCACAGAAGAAATTTCAACAGCTGAATGAAGCGAATGAAGTTTTGAGCGACCCCGAAAAACGAAAGAAATACGACCAATACGGAAAGGATTGGCAACATGCCGATGCATTTGAGGAGGCTAAGCGACAACAGGGCTCACAAGGTTTCGGTGGCGGTTTTGGTGGTCAGCGAACATATTCCGGTGGTGGCCAACAATTTGATGAAAGCCAGTTTTCAGATTTTTTTGAAAGTATGTTTGGCGGTGGTGGGTTCAGTCGCGGCGGCGGCGGCGGACGCAGACAAACCTCGCAATTTAAGGGTCAGGATCTGAACGCCACCCTTCGGCTTAATTTAACTGATATTCTGAAAAGTCAAAAACAGACCATCAGCATCGGCGAAAAGAAAATCCGACTTACAATTCCCGCTGGTGTTGAGGACGGACAGACAATAAAAATAAAAGGTTACGGCGGCGAAGGAATGAACGGCGGCCCAAAGGGCGATTTGCTGATTACCTTTGAAATTTTCAATAACACACGTTTCAAAAGGCTGGAAAGCGATCTTTATTCCACAGAGGAAATTTCACTTTATACAGCACTTTTGGGAGGTGAAATAACCGTTGAGACCTTGACGGGGAAAGTGAAATTGAACGTGAAACCTGAAACGCAAAATGATACAAAAGTAAAATTGAAAGGAAAAGGTCTTCCGAAATACAAAAAGGAAGGTCAGCACGGGGATCTATTTATTACCTATAAAATTGGGCTTCCAACAAACCTTTCGGAAAAAGAAAAAGAATTGTTTAATGAACTTTCAAAACTGAGATAATGGCACGAGAAAAATATATTTTGGTTAGTCACTACTGTAAAAATTCCCATATTGAAGATGCCTTTATCCAGCGGCTCCACGAGTTCGGACTTATCGCTTTTGAGAAAAAGCAGGAGGATTTATTTATTGATGAAAAGGATATTTCTGAAATTGAAAAAATGTTTCGTCTCCACAACGATCTGGGAATCAATTTTGAGGGATTGGATGTTATAAAGGAAATGCTGAAGCGCATCAAAAAAATGGAAAGGGAAATGGATTTACTGCAAAAAAGAATTAGGTTGTACGAATAGCGGAATTTCCAAAAGGAAAGGTAAATTCTTTTTAATGAAACGTTAAATGGAATTTCTTCAATTTCCCAATCTGCTATATTAGCTTCCTATGAAAAAAACACTTCTACTTTTGGCACTTGCTATTTGCGCAAATTCTTTTGCCCAGCAAAACGATCAAAGTCCAAATCAAACCAACAATTTCGAATCATCATCTTTTAAGTTGCCGAATTCAGAAACTGAATCAGCTTTGGCATTTTCAATAAAAGAAAAGGAAACTGCAGATGGAAATTTGAAACTATCCGACCATAAAATTATTCTTGAAAACAGTGATTCTCCATACGAATGGAAGTGGGTCCGCGACGGAATTTGGACCGGCGTAGGATTGGGCGCGAGCGCTTATGGACTTCTGCTAATACAGGACAAAGATGACCTGCCAGTGGAAGAAAGAGCGGCTTTTTTGGATGAACAGAGTCTTCAGAAAAAAATTGACGACCTCAACTTTTTGGATAGATGGGTGGCCGGAAACCATAGTGAAAATGCGAGTTCTATCAGCGACATTCCTTTTGGGGTTTCGTTTGTGGCGCCGTTCGCATTGTTGTTCGATGATGAAATAAATGATCATACCGGCCAATATGTAGGTTTATATATTGAAAGTTTAGCAACCACCGCGGCTATTTACACCATTACGGCCGGATTGGTTGATAGAAGTCGGCCGTACGTTTATGACAACAGCGGTGAAACCTCGGAAACAAGACGTTTTAAGAATAATGGGCAGCGTTCATTTTATTCCGGTCACGTGGCAGCCACTGCAACCGCCACATTTTTTGCGGCTAAGGCTTTTAGTGATTTCAATCCTGATGCGAATGGAAAAGTCTTTGTTTGGGGAGGTGCTGCAGTTCTTCCCGCAGCAGTAGGTGTTTTAAGGATGGAAGCAGGCCAGCACTTTTTAACCGATGTGCTTTTAGGTTATGTTTTGGGAGCGGGAACAGGAATTTTAGTGCCCGAACTTCATAAAAAGAAAATTGAAAATATTGATATCTACCCAAGTTCAGGAAAGAGTTTTAACGGCGATAACTACAGTGGAATGGCCTTTAGTTATACGTTTTAGATTATAAGGCAATTAGTTTTTTGAATAAATTAAAAAATCCCGCCAATAGCGGGATTTTTCAATATTATACGTTAAAGCGGAAATGCATCACATCGCCGTCCTTTACAATATATTCCTTTCCTTCCACGCCCATTTTTCCTGCTTCTTTAACCTTTGCTTCACTACCGTAGGTTACATAATCTTCATATCGAATTACTTCGGCACGGATAAAACCTTTTTCGAAATCGGTGTGAATCACTCCCGCAGCTTGGGGAGCAGTGGCGCCTATAGGTATAGTCCAAGCTCTTACTTCCTTCACCCCTGCTGTAAAATAGGTTTGAAGGTCCAATAGTTTATAGGCACTCCGAATCAATTTTGCGGAGCCGGCTTCGTCAAGCCCCAAATCTTCCAAAAACATTTGCCTTTCTTCAAAAGAGTCAAGTTCGGTAATATCCGCTTCTGTGCCAACTGCCAAAACAAGCACTTCAGCATTTTCGTTCTTTACCGCTTCCTTCACTTTTTCAACATACGCATTTCCTGTTGCCGCCGAACCTTCGTCCACATTGCATACGTACATTACTGGTTTATCCGTTATAAACTGTGCATTTTGAATGTATTCTTCCCTTTCTTCTTTTGAAAGGTCAATTGCCCGAACCGATATTCCGGCTTCCAATCCGCCTTTTACTTTTAATAATGCTGCTTCTTCCTTTTGTGCTTCCTTATTTCCTGTTCGGGCCGCACGCTTTACTTTTTCGAGTTTTTTATCGACGGTTTCGAGATCCTTTAGTTGAAGTTCAATATCAATAGTTTCCTTATCTCGAATTGGATTTACGCTTCCATCAACATGCACGATATTATCGTTGTCAAAACAGCGAAGTACATGCAAAATGGCGTCAGTTTCGCGGATATTGCTCAAAAACTGGTTTCCCAATCCTTCCCCTTTGCTGGCTCCTTTTACAAGTCCGGCAATGTCAACAATTTCCACGGTCGCAGGAATTACGCGCTCAGGTTTTACCAGTTCTTCCAGTTTCAACAATCGTTGGTCGGGCACGTTTACGACGCCCACATTTGGCTCAATGGTACAAAAAGGGAAATTCGCGCTTTGCGCCTTCGCATTTGATAAACAATTGAAGAGTGTTGATTTCCCTACGTTTGGCAATCCTACGATACCTGCTTTCATTCGGTTTATTTTTTCAGGGTGCAAATATACATCTTCAAAACAAGATTTTGCACAGGATTTAAAGCCCATTTCAGAAAAAGTTTGGGTTTTATTTCACGAAAATTTTACAAGAACTTAACGATTGTGGCCTTATGTTTACCCAATAAACCTTAATAACCAATAGTTATGAAACGCATTTTAATGAGTATTGCAATCATGTCTCTTTCAATTACTGCAGCCCAGGCGCAAGTAAATAGGGACAAAAGCGAAACCACGACAGTAAAAAAAGTAACGCAAAAAGATACTGACGTTAAGACCAAAGTGATAAAACAAACCGATACCGAAGATGAAGTGCTGGAAGTGGAAGGTACTGCAAAGCAGGATCAGGATTCAAAAGTAATTTCGAAAAAATCCAGTGACACACAAGTTGTTGCCGATGATGTTTCAGTTGATGCCGAGAACCAACAACGAATGATGGCAATAAAACAACAGCACGAAGCTGAAGTTGCCCGTAAAATCGCCGAACAAAAAGCACAGGCTGAAGCTGAAGCAGAAAGAGAACGACAGGCAAAATTACAGCAACAACAAGCGGAACTTGAAGCCAGAAGAGCCGAATTGATGAAAAGGCCCGAAGGAATGGCCAAATTGAAAAAAGATTAAATATATACTTTTCCTACTTTTAAAAATGCGCACCGAAATTAATTTGGAGCGCATTTTTCTTTATAGTGCGCAATTGTTAAAGCAATTTCACATTCTCCACCGATTTTCGGCAAACTTTAGCAAAAGCTTATAAACGAATCTTCGATTAAGACTCCTTCTATGGTTATATTAAAGAGAAAGGAATTATTAATCAAAAATAATACAAATTATGAAGAAGATAATAATTATACTGGCACTTGCGGCCTTTACTGCAGGACACGCACAGATAGAGCAAAACACAAATACCAAGGAAACAACCCTGGTTAAAAAAACATATATTGAGGATGGAAGCAGAACTGATGTTGCAACTCAAAAAGCAACCATTTCCCAACAACGTAAATTGGCTCTTAACAATACTGACGTTGAGAAAACCAATTATAGCGTAACAATGACTCCTTTAACAATAAATACAGACTACAGTTATAATTATAACAATAAAACGTATAGCTTTAGTAGTAATAACAGTAACAATGGTTATTCTCTAAACGAAATCCAAAACGGGCGAAGTAATAACGAATATGCCGAATTGAAACCAATTGGACAAAAAGGTTATTATCTATATAAAAAGGATGGACAAACATCCGTAGGTTATTTTAACCAGTATGGAAATTTTGTAGTTGAAGGGTTTGAATCAGATCAAAACAATGTTTCTACAACCATCTTTATGTTGGATGACAAGAGTAGAAATATGATGAAGGAACAAAAAATGTAATCCTTTCATTAAAAAATTCTAATAAAGAAAATACCGCTATATGCGGTATTTTTATTGGAAAGGATTGAAATTCCTTCCCCCGTTATGGGCAAACTGAATTTTTTCTCAATGTAAAATAAGTGTTTAAAATGTTGTTTATAATTTGAAAATTGAAATGATAAAATATTGAACAAATAGACTTACTTTAACATTTCAATAATAAATAAACAACCAAACGATGAAAAATATTACACTATTGTTATTATTGGTTTGTGGAATTTCGTATTCCCAAATTACGGTTACAGGAACGGTCAAAGATCCCTCCGGTATGCCACTTTCCTTTGTAAATGTTGTAGAAAAAGGCACTACTAATGGCACAACTACATCGATGGATGGAGAGTTCATTATTGAGGTTGATGCCAATACTACTCTTGTTTTTAGCTACGTAGGCTTTAACACACAGGAAGTTAAAGTTAACGGACAGACAACACTTTCCATTACCCTTAATGAGGGAGAATCTTTGGAGGATGTAATGTTGGTGGGCTCCCGAAGTCCGAAAAGGACCGCTGTAGACACCGCGGTGCCCATTGATGTAATAGATGTGGAAAGCACAACACTGCAAGTAGGAAAAGTGGAAATAAACGAACTTTTACAATATGCCGCTCCCTCCTTTAACGCCAGTAAACAATCGGGTTCTGATGGCGCTGACCATATAGATCCTGCTTCCCTGCGAGGTTTGGGACCGGACCAAACCCTAGTATTAATCAATGGAAAAAGACGGCACCAATCTTCCCTAATAAATATATTTGGAACGCGGGGCCGTGGAAATACTGGCACAGACTTAAATGCTATTCCAGCAACCTCCATAAAAAGGATTGAAGTATTGAGAGATGGCGCCTCAGCACAATACGGTAGCGACGCAATAGCTGGGGTTATTAATATCGTGCTCAAAGACGAGGTAAACGAACTCTCGGGCAGTGTTTCCTACGGAGCCTATAGCACCAATGCCGATGTTGATACAAGCGATTTTACCGAAGATGCCTATGGCCTTTGGAATACTGACGGCTATCGGCTTGACACCGAAAAAGACGGAAACGCCATCGGAAAAGATAAAAATTTTGATGGAGGTTCAGTTAAATTTGGCGCCAACTATGGCTTTGCACTGGGGAAAAAAGGCGGCTTCGCAAATTTTACAACGGAATACATAAATAAAAATAAAACTTTAAGACCAACCTTCGATTTTAGAAAAGGCTTTGGTGAAGCGGCAATAGAAGGTTTTAATTTAATGGGAAATGTTGGAATTCCCGTGGGAGAAAATACGGAGGTTTATGCTTTCGGGGGAAGAAATTATCGCGATACCGATGCCTACGCTTTCACCAGAAATGGCGGTAACCGGGTTGTCGAATCTATTTATCCGAATGGATATACGCCAAGAATTACCTCCATAATTACAGATAATTCAGTTGTTGCGGGGGTGAAAACGCAAATGGATTCCGGATGGAAGGTGGATATTAGCAATGCGTATGGAATCAATAATTTCCATTATTACATAAAAGGAACGTTGAATGCTTCCTTGGTGGACCTTTCCCCTACCGAATTTGATGCCGGCGGGCATAGTCTTTCCCAGAATACCATAAACTTTGATTTTTCAAAATATTATGAAGATGTACTGAGCGGGATGAACCTTGCTTTCGGTACGGAATTTAGAACTGAGAATTTTAAAATTTTTGCGGGCGAAGAAGGTTCCTACGCCACCTACGATATAAACGGAGTCCCAGTAAATGCGAATACTCCAGAAGCGGATATTGTAATTTACAGAGATGGAAACGGCGATCCTATTTTAGATGATGATGGCAATCCTATCCTCAGACCGGGAGGTTCGCAAGGTTTTCCAGGCTATGGCCCTACGAATGAAGTTGACAGAAGCAGATCAAATATTTCAATATACGCAGATGGGGAATTCGATTTAAGCGATGCCTTTTTGGTGAGCGCGGCGGGAAGATTCGAAAATTATAGTGATTTTGGCAGTACGATAAATGGGAAATTAGCGATGCGATTTAAAGCCACTGAAAACATAAATATTCGTGGTTCGGTGAGCACCGGTTTCAGGGCCCCTTCCTTGGCGCAGATCTATTATAATCTTCGTTTTACCAATTTTATTGGCGGCGTTGCAAGCGATCAGTTGCTTTCTCCCAACAATAGTCCAGTTACGGCTTCCTTCGGAATTGGTCCTTTGAAGGAAGAGCAATCTACAAATGCAGGCCTGGGTTTTACAGCGAACTTTTCAAAATTCACCGCCACGGCAGATCTATATTACATTGATGTTCGGGACAGAATTGTATTGACCGGAAATTTCCCGGCGCCGCAAATTGAAAATGTAGATTCCGCACAGTTTTTCGCAAATGGCGTAGATACCGAAACTACCGGGCTGGACCTTGTTTTAACATATAAGGATAATTTTGATGATAACATATTTGGAGTTTCGGTATTGGCGAACTTCAACAATATGGTTATCAAAGATGTGAAAAATGGAGATTTGGATGAACAAACATTTTTCGGAGAAAGGGACAAGGCATTTTTATTGGCCTCTGCCCCCGAAAGTAAATTGGTCGCAAATCTTACCTTTGAAAGAAATTGGCTGAGCGCTGGCCTCACCGTAACTCGCTTTAGTGAAGTTGAGCTTTTGGATTTCCAAATGTTCGAGGATCCTGCGGATTATGGGGGTTTTGAAAATCAAATTACCGCCGCAACTGATACTTACACTGCAAAATATGTAACCGATTTAAATTTAGGTTTTAAAATTTCAGACAACCTTAAACTAAATGTTGGTTCCAACAATCTTTTCAATGTTTATCCAGATCAGCAGGACGACTGGACCGAAGGTGGAGGCTACTGGGATTCTGTGCAAATGGGCTTTAGCGGAGCCTTCTATTACGCCAGGATAAATTACAATTTCTAAAAAGAGATATTTTATTTTTTTTGAAAAAGCTTCAGCATAATTTGTTGGAGCTTTTTGCATGTTTCCCAAAAAATTAGCAGATTTTTATGAATTTATTATAATCTTATTCAAATCGTTTAACATTGCCATTCATTATATTTGAAAGTATTAAACCAAAAAATAAGATATTATGAAGAAGTTATTGCTGATTTGTGCCCTAGGAACCTTTACATTTTCCTTTGCACAAGTTGATAAAAATACCAATACGGAAAAAAGAACGGTAGTGACCAAAAAAGCGGTGACCGATGACCAGGGAACCGATGTAGCTACGAAAACCGTGACCCAAACGCAAAAGGAAGTTTTAAAACTGGACGATAGTGATGCAGGCCAAACCAACCAAAGCGTGATTATGAAACCTCTAAAGGTAGACACCGATGTTGATTATAGTTATAACGGAAGCCGCTTTAAGTTTTTAAGTCAAAAAGATGAAAATGGTTATAGATTGATGACTGTTAAAGACAATTCCACAAATGAGGAATACGCTATTATTAAGCCAACTTCACAAAATGGATATTATATAATGTCACAAAATGGCGACACCTCTTTTGGTTATTTTAATTCCGATGGAAATTTCGTTGTAGAACGTTATGACCCAAAAACAAAATCTGTAAAATCTGATGTTTATAGATTGCAGATGGATAATATGAAAAAGGATAAAATGTAAAATATTTTTTATTAACTATCCCCACAATGGAAAATCGCCCACCAAAATTTATTTTGAGGGGCGATTTTTTTAAGGAATATTTTAATATTCGCATTAATTGTGATGCATAAACGCCTGTTTTTCCAATAGCTCCTTCTCCGTTTCTACGTGGTCATCATCGGGTACGCAGCAATCTACTGGACATACGGCGGCACATTGGGGTTCTTCGTGAAAGCCTTTGCATTCGGTACATTTATCGGGGACTATAAAATATATTTCGTCGCTTACCGGTTGCTGTGCCTCATTGGCGTCTACCGCTTTTCCGTTAGGCAATACCACATTCCCTTCCAAATCGGTGCCATCTGCATAGCGCCAATCGTCCGCACCTTCATAAATGGCGGTGTTCGGACATTCCGGCTCACAGGCTCCGCAGTTAATACATTCATCTGTTATTATAATTGCCATAATCTTTTTCTAACTTTGCCGCAAATTTAATGCCTACAAAGGGCAACTCCAAACTAAGTATGCAATTAAAAGAAAGAATTAACGCTTTTGTTCAACTGGGAAAGTTTCTCGGTGAAATTGAAGAGATACCCGCCTTCGCGGGTATTGTAAAAAAGGCTGAAGCGCAAAATGGATGGTTTACTTCCGAAAATATATTGTTCGCCTTAAAAAGCTGGGCTGAAGCTCTTTCCGAAGAAAATCTTCAGAAATGGGTTTCGCAATATGAAATAGAAGAAACACAACCAAAAACCATTGCGATAATAATGGCCGGAAACGTTCCGTTGGTAGGCTTTCACGATTTTCTTTCGGTTTTAATTACGGGAAATAAGGTCTTGGTGAAACTTTCTTCCAACGATAAAATTTTGCTTCCATTTTTAGCGGAACATTTAATTTCCATTGAACCAAAATTTGAGGATTTCATTGAATTCACCGAAGGAAAGCTCAAAGGTTTTGATGCGGTAATTGCTACTGGCAGCAATAATACTTCTCGCTATTTTGATTATTATTTCGGAAAATATCCAAATATTATCCGCAAAAACAGAAACTCCGTGGCAGTTTTAACCGGTAAAGAAACAACCGAAGAACTTACCCGGTTAGCAGATGATATTTTTAGATATTTCGGACTGGGCTGTCGCAATGTTTCAAAACTGTATGTCCCCGAAAATTATGACTTTCAAAAGTTTTTTGAAGCAATGTTTACGTGGAAGGAAATTATCCACAACCATAAATACATCAACAATTACGATTATAACAAAGCCGTTTATTTAATGGATAGTCTGCCATTGTTGGACAATGAGTTTATGCTGCTGAAGGAAGATAGCGGTTTCTCCTCTCCTATTTCAGTGGTTTTTCATGAAACATACAGCTCCGTTGAAAAGCTTCAAAAGGAATTGAATGAACGAAAAAGTGATATTCAATGCATTGTTTCCGAAACGGGCATTTCTTCAGAAATACCTTTCGGAAAAGCGCAGAATCCCCAATTGTGGGATTACGCAGATGGGGTGGATACAGTTGCTTTTTTGTTGAAATTAGAATGATAAAATATTCATAATTCACTCTTATTTAGTCGCATAATTTACATCTTTGTAGTATAAATTTTCACCCATGAAAAAACATAATTTCAGTGCTGGCCCTTGTATTTTGCCACAATCCGTTCTTCAAAAATCTGCTGATGCGGTTTTAAATTTCAACAACTCCAATCTTTCATTGATTGAAATTTCCCACAGAAGCAAGGATTTTGTGGAAGTTATGGACAAAGCCCGCGATTTGGCGCTGGAACATTTGGGACTTCAAAATAAAGGCTATCAAGCCTTATTTCTTCAAGGCGGCGCAAGTCTTGAATTTTTGATGGTTGCCTACAATTTATTGGAGAAAAAAGCGGCCTATTTAAACACCGGAACGTGGAGCGACAAAGCGATAAAGGAGGCAAAATTATTGGGTAAGGTCGTGGAAGTTGCAACTTCAAAAACCGATAATTTCAACTTTATTCCCAAGAACTATCCTATTCCAAATGATGCGGATTATTTTCACTGCACCAGCAACAACACCATTTTTGGAACGCAAATGCATCAGTTTCCGGAAACTGAAATCCCAATGGTATGCGATATGAGCAGCGACATTTTTTCGCGACAGTTGGATTTTTCAAAATTCAGCCTTATTTATGCCGGCGCCCAAAAAAATATGGGTCCCGCCGGAACAACTTTAGTCGTTGTAAAAGAGGATATTTTAGGGAAAGTTTCGCGTGCGATTCCATCAATGCTCAATTATAAAGTCCATATCGACAAGGAAAGTATGTTCAATACCCCTGCCGTATTTCCGGTATATGTTTCCATGTTAACCCTCGAGTGGTTAAAGGATTTGGGAGGCGTTTCAGAAATTGAAAAAGTGAATAACAAAAAAGCAGATCTTATATATTCCGAAATCGATAAAAACCCATTATTTGAAGGTTTTGTGGCAAATAAAGAAGACCGTTCAAAAATGAACGCCACCTTCAATCTTAAAAACGACCAACTGAAGGAAACATTCGACACATTAATAAAAGAAGCAGGTATCAACGGCCTTAATGGCCACCGAAGCGTGGGCGGTTACCGCGCTTCCATGTACAATGCGCTTCCGCTGGAAAGTGTACAGATTTTGGTGGATGTTATGCAGGAACTGGAAAGAGGCGCCTAATAAAAAATAACTCAATAAAAAATAACACAGTAACTAATTTCTATGAAAATACTAGCAAACGACGGAATTTCAGAAAGTGGAGTTAAAGCATTGGAAGATGCAGGATTTGAAGTTTTACAGGTACACGTTGCACAAGAGCAACTTCAAAAATATATAAACGAGCACAAAATTGAAGTGATTTTGGTTCGCAGCGCAACAAAGGTGCGAAAGGAATTAATTGACAATTGCCCCTCCCTCAAAATCATTGGCCGCGGCGGTGTAGGAATGGATAATATTGATGTTGATTACGCGCGCCAACAAGGGCTGGAAGTTATAAATACGCCTGCAGCATCCTCCGCGTCGGTTGCGGAATTGGTGTTTGCACACTTGTTTGGTGGCGTTCGATTTCTTTATGATTCCAACAGAAATATGCCTTTGGATGGCGACTCGAAATTTGGCGCACTAAAGAAAAGTTATGCCGCTGGAAGGGAACTGCGAGGAAAAACATTAGGAATTATTGGTTTTGGGAGAATAGGCCGCGAAGTTGCCAAAATAGCTTTGGGCTGCGGAATGAAAGTAATTGCTAGCGATCATCACGTGGGCGAGGCAAATATTACCCTCGATTTTTATGACGGGCAAACCGTTTCGCTTAAAATTAAAACCGAACCTGTTTCCGAATTGATCAAACATAGCCATTTTATAACACTTCACGTTCCATCCCAATCCGGTTATTTAATAGGAAAGGAAGAAATTTCAAAAATGAAGGACGGCGTAGGAATTATTAATGCTGCCCGTGGCGGCACATTAAATGAAAAGGCCCTTTTGGAAGCCTTGGAAAGCGGAAAGGTTTCCTTCGCAGCTCTCGATGTTTTTGAGGATGAACCTTCTCCATCCATTAAAGTGCTTATGAACGATAAAATTTCATTGAGCCCGCATATTGGCGCGGCAACTTTAGAGGCACAGGACCGCATTGGCACTGAACTCGCCGAACAGATAATTTCCATTTTGACGAAAGCTTAAGGAATAGGTTGAAATTTGAATGCCATGTTTTGATCAAAACTTTATAAATCAGTCTTTTAAATGAACGTTAAAGGAATTAAAGTTATGTGGCCATTTCGTTAACTTTGAAAAAAACAAGAGTTATGAAAACGTTTCTTCTACTTATAAGCATTTCTTTGGCCATTTATAGTTGTGGCACGGGAAATACAGCAATAACAAACGACGGTAATTCTGGAATCGTTAAAAACGATACGGTGCGTATAGCAAACGATAGCCTGGAATATGAAATAATGATTATTGAACCCGGTTTCGATTCGTGGTTAATTTCACAGCCAAAACGAGGTTTTTACGGCCAATCTTATCTGGAAACCAAAAACAGGCTTTTCGTATCGGAATATAACAATCGGGTGCTGCAACCACAGCGCTACTCCCACAGTCTTTACAGCGAACAGATAAATTACGATCCAACGGTCGATTATGGCTATGAAGTGAATTATCTTCTTTACAATTATTTCGTCTATTTTCAGGATAAGTATAACCAACATTTTATTGGCGGAAGGAATTGAAAAAACTAAAGGAGCGTTGGAATATTAAATCCAATTCACAGTTATTCATTATTATTTTGGTTTTCGCCCTAACCGGAAGTTCCGCAGCAAAATTGGCGGCGCCAATTACGGAAGCGTTTGAGGTAAAAAAGGAAATGGGTTGGTATATTTATTGGCCATTTAGAATCATTATTATTTTACCGCTTTATCAACTGCTTTTGGTTTTTATGGGCTGGGTATTCGGCGAGTTTGAATTTTTTTGGAAATTTGAAAAAAAGATGCTTCGCGGAATGGGCCTCGGCTTTTTGTTGAAAAATTAATGGAATTCAAAAAAGAAATATTTAAAAAAATTGCTTCCATCGCATTTGTGTTGGCACTGTTAATGCCGACCACGGTGCAGTTGGTACACGCTCTTGAGGGCCACCACCACACGGTTTGCAATAACTTTAAATCGCACATACACCAAAAAAAACTTAATTGCTCCGTTTGCGATTTCCACTTTTCGAGCTTCAACTTTACTACGGAATATGTTTCGGTTTTAACTGAAGTTGAAGAAAACTTTGGGTTGAATTCAATTTACTTCTTTAGTGAAACAACCCCTTCACCGTACCACTACCTCCTTCGCGGTCCTCCCCTATTTTCTTGATTTTTTACAGATTTTAAAACCTTAATTTAATTTTAATTTCAAGAAAGCATGAAAAAATACTTATGCTTGCTGGCGGTGTTATTAATAGTCGCCGCTGCAAGCGCACAAAATTCCCTTTCGGGGAAAATAACTTCAACGGAAAATAACGAACCACTGGCGGCAACGGTTTATATTCCCCAATTAGAAATAGGAACAGCCGCAGATTTTGATGGAAATTACACTTTGAAAAACATTCCAGGCGGAAACTACAACGTGGTTTTTTCGTTATTGGGATACGCCTCTGTTTCCAAAAAAATAGCTTTTTCAAACAATCAGACGGTTGAGGAAAACATCCAATTGGTGGAAAGCGCGGTGGAAATGGAAGCCGTAATCGTATCCACGCCTTTCCATCAACTACAAAGCGATAACGTTATGAAAGTGGAACGGATTTCCGCCGATGATTTAAAATCTTCGGGGTCGGTTACACTTGCAGATGGCATTGGCAATATTGCCGGGGTAGAAACTATCAGTACTGGAATAGGCGTTGGAAAGCCTGTAATTAGGGGGCTTAGCTATAATCGCGTTGTAACCTATACCCAAGGGGTTCGTTTGGAAAATCAGCAATTCGGCGATGAACATGGCCTGGGAATAAATGATTCCGGAGTTGAAAGCGTGGAAGTTATAAAAGGTCCCGCCTCCCTTCTCTACGGAAGTGATGCTTTGGGAGGCGTACTTTATTTGAATCCCGAAAAATTTGCATCCTCCGGCAATACTGAAGCCGACGTCAACAGCACCTATTTTTCAAATACACAGGGAACTTCAACAAATGTGGGAGTAAAAACCTCCGGAGATAAATTAAAATTTCTGGCGCGGGGCGCACATTCCACCCATAGTGATTATAAAACTGGCGCAGATTATAGGGTTACTAATAGCCGCTTTAATGAAAAGGATTTAAAAACAGGATTACAATACCAAGCCACGAAATTTAAATCTACCCTGCGTTACAACTACAATCGCTCAGATATTGGCATTTCCGAAGGAATTGGCGACCAAACCCTTTCCAAAAACTTAGAGCTTCCCTTTCAGGAAATTGATAACCACGTACTGAGTTTGGAGAATACCGTTTATTTTGCCAATTCCAGTTTGGATTTGAAGGGTGGTTATCTTTTTAATGATAGAAGGGAATTCGAGGATGATACAAAAACGGCAGCGCTGCGGTTAAAACTTTCAACCTTTAACTACGATGTGAAATACAATCTGCCAAAATTGGGCAAATTTGAAACAATTATTGGCATACAGGGAATGTTTCAAAACAATAAAAACGAAGGAGAAGAAATATTAATTCCCGATGCAAATACTACCGATGCAGGGCTATTAGCCACTTCGCACTACCATTTGGAAAAAGTAGATTTTCAAGCCGGACTGCGTTTTGATGTGCGAAAGATAGAGAGTGAAGCCGCGGGAAATTCCGAGGAACCTGATTTTATTCCGGCAATAAACAAAACTTTTACAAGTTTTACTGCCGCCGCTGGGGCGAAAATTGATTTATCCGAAGCATTCTCAACAAGAATAAATCTTGCCAGTGGTTTTCGTGCTCCCAATTTGGCAGAACTTACCTCGAACGGCGTTCACGAAGGAACGTTTCGGTACGAAATAGGGAACCCGAATTTGAAAAATGAACAAAATTTTCAGGCAGACGTTTCCTTGGAATATAGAAACGAGCATATTGAATTTTTCGCCAACGGATTTTATAATGCCATAAATGATTACATATTCATTTCGCCCACTGAAAATACAATAGATGAAGTTCCTGTCTATAATTATTTGCAGGATAATGCTGGCCTTTACGGCGGGGAGTTCGGTTTTCACCTGCACCCGCATCCACTAGATTGGCTGCATTTTGAAAGTAGTTTTGAAACGGTTACCGGCAAATTGAAAAATGAGAATTATTTGCCGCTAATTCCTGCCAATTCATTGAAAAATACACTGCGCGTAGAATTTAATAATGGACGAATTTTACAGGGAAGCTATGCGTTTGTAAAACTTCAAAATACATTTTCCCAAAATAACGTAAGCACTTTTGAAACCAAAACGCCCGGCTACAATTTGCTGAGCGCAGGCATTGGAAGTAGTTATTCATTAAAAAATTATTTGTTGAAAATTGGCGTGAGCGCCACCAACCTTAAGGATGTTGCTTATTTTTCGCATCTCTCCCGGCTAAAACCGGAAGGAATTTTTGATATGGGAAGAAATATCAATGTAAATCTAAGACTGCAGATTTAACAAAAAAACGAATGTCACATTGAGTGCAGGCTAAAGCCAACTTTTTGCCCAATGTGACATTCTTTTATTATTCATTTACTCGAACTTCAATAGTCTGTGGAACAGGTTGTTTTTTCCAAACAAAAGTGTAAAGCCACATTAATGTGAAGGTGGGAATAAAATCTGTAAATGGTAGTATTTCTTCAATAAAAACAAGGACAGAGGCTATTTTTCCCTCGGGACCACTATACATATTTTTCATCTTTTTTGCGGCAATCGGCGCCCAAGCCAAATCCAAAAATGGACCTATAACGGGAATGATCATCGTTACCATCCCGAAAGCATCATAAATAAGTCCGCGACGCAGTAATTTATATTTTTCGTTTTTCATTTTTTGCTTTTTATATCTTAAATAAAGCAACAAGCTTGCCAAAAATATAAGTGAATAAGTGGTCGTGAAATTCCAAAGTTCTTAATTAATAGGCTACCGAAGCAATGTGAATTTCTATTTTAAAAGCTTGAAGATTGCTTAATAGTGGCTGAAATTTGTATTTTCACGCTTTAAAAATATACTATGATCGAGGCGAAAAATATCCACAAATATTTTGATGATCTCCATGTTTTAAAGGGAGTGGATCTTCACATAAAAAAAGGTGAGATTGTTTCTATTGTTGGCGCATCAGGCGCCGGGAAAACTACTCTGCTTCAAATTTTGGGAACGTTGGATACACTTAATTCCAAAAAAAGTTCGCTTGTAATAAATGGCCAGGATATTGGATCGCTATCGGGCAAAAAAATGGCGAAATTCCGAAATGAAAATCTCGGTTTTATTTTTCAATTCCATCAACTATTGCCAGAATTTACAGCCCTGGAAAACGTATGTATTCCAGCCTTTATAAAAAACACCCCCAAAACGGAAGCTATAAAAAGAGCCAAGGAATTGCTTTCTTTTTTAGGCCTTTCGCATAGGGAAGACCATAAACCCAACGAACTTTCCGGCGGCGAGCAACAAAGAGTGGCCGTTGCACGGGCGTTAATAAACAATCCGTCAATTATTTTAGCCGACGAACCCAGCGGAAATCTTGATACTGAAAGCGCGGAAAATCTTCACAATCTCTTTTTTAAACTTCGGGATGAATTCGGTCAAACCTTTGTAATCGTAACCCACAATGAAGAGCTGGCAAATATGGCCGACAGGAAACTTACGATGCAGGATGGGAAAATAGTGAAATAATGAATAGAAATGAATTGAAATCTTTTCTCGACCAAAAGGTGGAAGTTTACAACCGTCCGGAATTTATTGAAACCGATCCAATCCAAATTCCCCATTTATTTTCGAAAAAGGAAAATATAGAAATCGCGGGATTTCTCGTTGCCACCATTGCGTGGGGAAACCGTAAAAGCATTGTAAATAACGGTAAAAAATTAATGGAAATGATGGGCAATTCACCTTTCGATTATGTGTTGGATTTTTCAGACGACAATTCCGAAAAGCTTTCAACTTTTGTACATCGCACTTTTAACCCGGACGACCTTGTTTACTTTTTGAAATCACTTCAAAATATTTACAAAAATCACGGTGGGCTGGAGAGTATTTTTTCAAAATATGCAGAAAAGGACACGCTTCAACCCGCAATCCACAATTTCAAAAAAGTTTTTTTTGAACTCCCCCACCCTAAAAGAACGGAGAAACATATTAGCGATCCATTAAAAAATTCGGCGGCAAAGCGCATAAACATGTTTTTGCGGTGGATGGTGCGCAATGACAATGCGGGTGTGGATTTTGGATTGTGGAAGGAAATTTCTCCATCACAATTATCGTGTCCGTTGGATGTACATAGTGGCAACGTTGCCCGAAAATTGAAACTTCTGAAACGCAAACAGAATGACGCCAAGGCATTGGGGGAATTAGATTCCTCTCTTCGAGCCCTCGACCCGTACGATCCCGTGAAATACGATTTTGCGTTATTCGGGTTGGGCGTTTTTGAACACTTTTGAAACAAATGCTGACTCATATAACATTAATTTTCTCAGGCACTTAGGGTTTGAGAAATTTGTGTTATTTTTACAACATTTCCTTAAACAATTTTACGGAAAAAACAAAAAACCAGACCCACTTTGATAAAACCTGCAACACCAGATCAATGAGCAAGAAAGGCTCGCCGCAGTGAAATCCTACAACTTGTTGGACACCCTTCCCGAAAGGGATTTTGATAGCATTACGGCATTAACGGCCAGCATTTGCGATGTTCCTATTTCATTGGTTACTCTTTTGGATGCAGATAGAAATTTTTTAAAATCACATTATGGACTTGAGCTAAATGAATCCCCACGGGATCTTTCTTTCTGTGGCCATGCAATTGTTGGCGAAGAGGACATTTTTATAATTGAAGATGCCCGAAAAGACCCACGTTTTAAGGATAATCCTATGGTAGCTGAAATGAAGGTGATCTTTTATGCCGGCGTAAAACTAAAAAATCCCGAAGGCTTTCCGCTGGGTACATTGTGCGTTTTCGATACTAAACCCCGGGTACTGTCCGAAAAACAAAAAAATGCCCTAATAGCCTTGGCACATCAGACCGTTAATTTATTTGATGCCCGAAAACGCAATAAAACCTTATTGGCGCTACAACTGGAACTCAAGGAACGTAATGAGGAACTCAAAAATTTTGCGGGAATTGTTTCCCACGATATGAAAATGCCCTTGGCAAATATGATTATAACTTCAGACGTGCTCCGTTCAAAATATGGGTCTTCACTGGACGCACAGGGCCGTGAATATTTGGATTATTTAAAACAATCGTCCTTTACCTTGAGTGAATATATTTCGAACCTTTTGGAAAATTATGAAAGTGAAAATACGGCAACCCTTACCGAAGAGGAATTTGATACCCACGATCTTTTTGAGGAAATTATCGAACTATTGAATATAAACGTTGATTGTGAAATTAACCTACCCGAGGAGAATGTAATTATGCATGCTAACCGTGTGGCAATTGAACAAATAATGTTAAACCTATTAACCAATAGCCTGAAATATAACGATAAGGACAAAGTAAAAATATCGTTATCCTGCCATGAGCAAAATGGGTTTTACTATTTTGAGATAACAGACAATGGGATGGGTATCCCTAAAGAAAAACTGGAAAAGATTTTTGACATATTTGTTACTTCAGGTACTTTGGACCGTAACGGCCAAAAGGGTAACGGAATAGGCCTATCTACGGTAAAAAAACTAGTAAGCAAACTGGAGGGTACCATTTGGGTAAAATCCACCTTAAAAAAAGGAACTACTTTCGGTTTCACGATAAAGAAAAATAGTCACCTTCCAAAATAAATGCAGTATTTGTTAAATTCATTTATTTGAAAAAATAATTGTGTCATTTCCTCTTCAATTGTTATAAATCGAATAATGACGGGCATTGCCAACCTACCCTTATCCTTCCGCAGTCATCATAATCTACTATCCCTTCTTCAATATTGTTAAGCCAATGATGAAGTATGGGGAATAAAACTATATTTACGTTCCAAAAAATTTTTTGAAGAATCCGTATGAAGATCAATTCAGAAAACCAAGTTGAGGCAGCCCGTATTGCCGAGGTTAAAAAATACAATATCCTAGATACTCTATCTGAAGAAGATTTTGACAATATAACTTCCCTCTTGGCTACTATCTGTGAAGTACCCATCTCACTCATTTCCTTGCTGGACAGGGACAGAGTTTTTTTTAAATCGCACAAAGGACTGGATTTTAATCAAATGCCACGCAATATTTCCTTCTGCGATTACGCCCTCCATAAAAAACAGGAAATCTTTATAATCCCGGACACTCGCGAGGATGCACATTTTAAAGATAATCCAATGGTTAACAACATGCACGCTCTATTTTACGCAAGCGCCCCGTTGGTAAACTCAAACGGTTTTACCCTTGGTGCCCTCTGTGTTATCGACAATAAACCGCGCACGTTGAATACCATGCAACAGGATTCCCTTAAAGCGCTGGCAAAACAGGTAGTAAACCTTTTTGAACTTCGAAAAAAAAACAGTTTACTCACTGAAATGCAAACTGAATTGCAACAACGAAATGAAAGGCTAATAAAATTTGCCCACTTGGTTTCGCACGATTTAAAATCGCCATTGGCCAATATCACCTCTCTCACCCGCATGCTGCGCGAGGAAAATACGGTAGAACTTTCCGAAGATTCGGAGCTCTATCTCAATTATATTGAAGAATCCTCCACTACACTTAAAAATTATATAAACGGAATCCTTAAATTTTATAAATCTGAGGAATTGTTGGAATCCGAAAAAAAGGATGTAGCATTAAAGGAGCTTTTTGAAGAAGTTCGGGAAATTTTGGTGACCGATGATATTGTTTTTAGATATCCCACAAAAGGAACATTAAAAAACATTAACAAAGGTGCGATGACGCAGATTTTTCTGAATTTGATTGACAATTCGTTAAAATATAACATAAATGAAATAAGACTGGTTTCTATTGAATATTTCAACGATCCGGAATTTCACCGATTCACCATTAAAGACAACGGGATGGGAATAGATTTGGGTATACAGGAAGAAATTTTCAATCTATTTAAAACAACTGGGGTAAAAGATCGCGATGGCAAGGATGGCACTGGCATTGGACTGGCAACGGTAAAGTCCCTCGTGTCCAAATTAGGAGGTGAAATTTCCTTGGAATCCGAAACCGGAAAGGGCAGTATTTTTACGTTTACAGTTCGCAAATAGCTGAAATTACCTGCCATTTTTTATCTTTGAAAAATATTTACAGGAATGCAGTTCAAACACCCCGAAATTCTTTACGCTCTCTTCTTACTGCTCATTCCAATATTTATCCATCTTTTTCAACTACGCCGCTTTCAAAAAGTACCATTTACGAACGTCGCTTTTCTAAAAAAAGTAACGCTACAAACCCGAAAAAGTTCACAACTTAAAAAATGGCTAACCCTTTTGGCGCGGCTTATGGCGCTGGCGTGTATTATAATTGCTTTTGCCCAGCCCTATTTCCCTTCAAAAAATGCGGTGCAAGGCAAAACTGAAACGGTGGTTTACATAGACAATTCCTTCAGCATGCAGGCAAAGGGACCGCGAGGTCAATTGCTGCAGCGAGCTGTGCAGGATTTGTTTGAAGATGTAAGCGTTTCTTCAAAATTAAGTTGGTTTACCAATAGCAGTGAACGCGGTAACACTTCGATCCAGGATTTTAAAAATGATGTTTTAAAAATTGAATATTCCCAAAATCAATTAACTCCTTCGCAGGTTCTTTTAAAGGGAAATCAATTTTTTTCAAAGAATTCCGATGCGCAGAAAAGGTTGGTCTATATTTCAGATTTTCAACTAAAGGAAGGTTTTCCTGAAATTCCCCAAAATTTATTCGTTGATGCGGTTCAGTTAAAGTCAGTAAAAACCGCAAATATTGCAATAGATACAGCCTTTATAGCATCGAAAAATTCCGCACAAACCCAATTGAAAATAGAAGTTTCCGCAGTTGGGGAAACACAAATTGAAATTCCCGTTTCCCTTTTTAAGGATGACAAGCTATTGGCCAAAACCGCAGTGGATTTTTCAAAAGGCAAAAGAGGAACGGTCACTTTCGATATTGAAAACAGTGGCGGATTTTCAGGAAAAATTGAAATTAACGAGCCAAATATTTCCTTTGATAACACCTTATTTTTTAATATAAATACCGCGCCAAAAATTAAGGTTTTGGCCATAAATGAAGCCAACGGAGATTTTTTGCAACGCCTGTTTGACACTGAAGAATTTCAATTTATACAGCAAACTTTTCAAAATTTAAACTATAGCCTGCTGCCCGAGCAAAATTTTATTGTCCTAAATGAATTAAAAGAAATTCCTCCTCCGCTGGCCACGGCTTTGGCATCCTTCAGTAAAAATGGGGGAAGCATTGCGGTCATTCCTGCGCAGGATGCTGTGATTTCAAGTTATAATCCCTTTCTTTCAGAAATTAATTTGGGTTCCATCAATCAATTGGTTTCAACCAATAAAAAAATTACCAACATCATTTTTTCGCATCCGCTGTTTAAAGATGTTTTTGAAAAACAGGTTGCCAATTTTCAATATCCTACGGTAAATTCATTTTATACAATAACTTCAAATGTCTCGGCAGCGCTGACTTTTGAGGATAACCGGCCATTCTTGTTGCAGAGCGGAAATTCATTCTTTTTCTCTGCGCCAATTTCCGATGAAAATTCAAATTTTAAAAATTCGCCATTGGTGGTGCCAACCCTTTACAATATGGCCCAGCTGAGCCTGCCGTTGCCGAAATTGTATTACAACGTCGGCCAACAAAACACTTTTGCCGTTCCCGTAACATTGGCTCCGGATGAGATTTTAACCATAAAAGATAGCACCAATAGCCTAATTCCGTTACAACAGACAAAGGCGAGCCACGTGACCGTTACAACCACTAACGAACCGGCGCAAGCAGGTACCTACCAAATTATGAAAGAAAAGGAATTTTTAGAAAATATAAGCTATAATTACGATCGTTCCGAAAGTGAATTGCAGTACCTTGATGCCACCGAATGGGAGGGCGCACAAAATTATGAATCTATTGATGAGCTTTTTGAAACCATTTCTGAAGCAAATTCCATAAAGAGTGTTTGGAAATGGTTTGCTATTTTTGCACTGGCATTTTTGGTTATTGAAATGCTTTTGCTGAAATTTTTAAAATAGAAAAACTTTGAAGGGTTTTTCAACATGGAAAATAAAATATGGACATACTACTGAAATCTGCCGTTATTGTTGATTCTTCCAGCAAACACCATTTAAAGAAGCGCGATATTTTAATTGAAAATGGCAAGATTTCGAAAATTGCCGCTTCCATTTCAAAATCGAAAGTAAAAGAAATTTCACTTAAAAATCTGCACATTTCCCCAGGTTGGTTTGACAGTAGTGTTTCCTTCGGAGAACCGGGTTTTGAAGAAAGGGAAACCATTGAAAATGGACTGCACACTGCGGCGCTGAGCGGTTTTAGCAGCGTGGCCGTAAACGCAAACAGCTTTCCGGTTACTGACAGCAAAGGCCATATAAAATATTTGAAATCCAAAGCTGAAGGCCACGCAGTAAGCCTCTACCCTATTGGCGCGCTTACTTTGGAAAGCAAAAGTGTGGATTTAGCCGAACTTTTTGATATGAAAAATGAAGGCGCCGTTTCCTTTTACGATTATAAAAAGCCCGTCGCCAATGCCAACCTTCTAAAGATCGCACTTCAGTACACCCAGAACTTTGATGGATTGGTTCAATCCTTTCCTTTTGAGAAATCGGTGGCGCGCAATGGAATGGTAAACGAGGAAGTAAACAGCACAAAATTGGGGCTAAAGGGAATCCCCGCGCTTTCGGAAGAACTGCAGATTATACGCGACTTGTACATTCTTGAATATACCGGCGGAAAATTGCACATTCCAACCATTTCAACAAAAAAATCTGTTTCCCTTATAAAAGATGCAAAAAAGAAAGGACTTAACGTGAGCTGCAGTGTATCCATCTTCAATCTCGTTTTGACCGATGATGTATTGGAAGAATTTGATACCAATTATAAATTGTTACCTCCGTTAAGAACTTCCGAAGATGTGAAAGCGTTAATAAAAGGATTGAAAGATGGGACGATTGATGGCGTGACGAGTGACCACAACCCGATAGATATAGAGCATAAAAAGACTGAATTTGACCAAGCTTTTTTTGGAAGCATTGGTTTGGAAAGCTGTTTTGGAGCAATCAATAAAGTAACCGATTTGGAAACTTCCGTTAAAGTTTTGACGAATTTGAAGGATATATTCAATATTCCAAATGCGAAAATTCAGGAAGGTGAAAAGGCGGATATTACCCTTTTCAACCCCGATATGGAATGGAGTTTTGCCGAAAAGGATGTTATATCCTCTTCAAAAAATGCGGCACTTTTAGGAAGTAAAATTGAAAGGAAAAGCCTACGGAATCTACGCGAACAACAAACTTGAGCTTACAAAATAATGACCAATCCGCCCGCAGGAAAATCTACCGCCATTATCGCCTATCTTACATTCGTAGGCCTACTTATCGCCTATTTTATGAATAGGGATGAAAAGCATCCTTTTGCCACCTGGCACATAAAAAATATGTTCGGGTTGTTATTATTGCTCATTATCGCCCAAGTTACCCAAGCTTATATCAATCTTCAGGTTGGGGAAATTTTATGGCTTTTGGCTTTTGTGCTATGGATTTTTTCTTTGTTAATGGCCATTTTGGGAAAGAAAAAAGCCATTCCTTCCATCAGTGAAAAATTTCAGGAATGGTTCACTTTTTTGGATTAGTTGGAGTATCTTTAAATACACTTTCACAAGCTTATTAATCTTAATTTCAGTGCGTTATGGGAAAAAATCTTTTTCAGGGCCTCACTCTCTTTTTGGTATGTGTTGCCTGTACTGCTCAAGACGCCTCGCTATCGCCGGGCGCTGCTTTGCTATTTAAGGATACGGGAAGTTATCTTTCCAATTCGGAAAAAAATGAAATCTATAATCTGAGTTATTTCGATGTGGCAAAAGATGGAATCCAGTTCTCATTTATAGATGACGAAGGTACGGCGGAAAATCCTTTTGAAGCGCGGGTGTATCCATTGGATATTAACGGGGACGGCATTGCCGAGGTAGCAGTTGTTTTCGGGAATTCCTTTACCTCGGGAATGTATGGGCAATCTGCCAATCTTTTTATAAAAAATGCCGATGGAGCCTATACAAATAACTTTGGTTTTCCCGGTGTTCTTATTCTTACGAAATCCAAACCCAATACCTATCCCGATATCTTAATCGGGGGACCTGGTTTCGATCCATATCCGGTATGGCGATGGGATGGTAAAATGTATGGTGAAACCCAAGAAAGACTGGATCAAACAAAAGCGGAAAAATTAGGAATTACATATATTGAAGATGCCAGTGCAAGTTACGTGGCATCACTAAAACACTAAATATTTATAACTTTAAGCTTTTCAATTTCAATAAAAACTTTTTTTAACCAATCAAAAGAATAAAGAATGGAAACAACCGTAGATAATGGAAAAACAGTCGCAATAATTTCCTACATAACTCTGGTGGGATGGATCATTGCTTTACTGATGAACAATGGAAATCCTACCCCCCTGGGGTCTTTCCACATTAGGCAATCGCTGGGTATTATGTGCGCTGGCGTCCTTTTGTCCATAGTATCCCAATTTTTTGGCATTTGGATACTTTCCACAATAATAGGATTGGGAATATTGGTATTTTGGGTACTGGGGTTAATTAGTGCCATTCAGGGCGACATGAAGCCGGTCCCCCTTTTAGGGGAACAATTCCAGGATTGGTTTAAAGGAATTTAAAATAATTAATATTAACAAAAAGACCTTTTTAGACTGAATTAGCTTCAGTTTAAAAGGTCTTTTTTATTTTTGCACTCTATGAAAAAGCAAGAATTACGTTTAGAACACAATTTCCGTCCCGCGGAAAGTACTACAGAAAAAGCCCCTGCAATAATAATGCTCCATGGTTTCGGCAGTGATGAACACGATCTATTTTCCTTTGCTTCGGAATTACCCAAAAAATATGCAATAATTTCCTTCAGGGCACCGATCAGATTGGAACCTTATGGAAATGCATGGTATAATATTTATTTTGATAACCCTGGGGGAAAATTTAGTGACGATAAGCAGGCGATAGCTTCGCGCGACCTTATTTCGGAATGTTTGGATGAGGCCATTGAAAAATACAATTTAGATAGCAAAAACATTACTCTTGTAGGCTTTAGCCAAGGCACCATTTTAAGTTTTGCAGTGGCGTTGAGCTATCCCGAAAAAGTGAAAAACGTTGTTGGCTTAAGCGGATATATAAATGAGGACATATTGAAGAAGGGATACAAGGAAAATAATTTTGAAAGACTAAAGGTGTATACTTCCCATGGTACCGTAGATCAGGTCATTCCCGTAGATTGGGCACGAAAGACTAAACCTTTTCTAGAAAAATTAAATATAGATTGTTCTTATTCAGAATTCCCGGTAGGGCACGGTGTAGCCCCACAAAATTTCCAGGAAATGAAAAATTGGCTTCTGAAAAATGGTTAATTGCTCGGGTAAAGTAAAGAAGCTATTGTGTTCAGGGTGAGTTCTTTTTGTTCATTTATGGAGTATTCCAGTATCATTTCGCCCCAGTAGGTGCCATCGGTAAAATCGGCCAATATCCATTTGTGGTTTAAAAATTTCAATTTGTTTATTTTCATCGTTCCGTTCATACCCTCAAATGGTACCAGTGGATTATTGCCCTTAACCGTATTTTGATCATAAATTTGGTTTGAGACCATTTTTTCAACATCCGCCGCATTATATCCATAATTCTCAAGATAGGTCATGGCGTTTTCATTTCCCTGTAAGGTGAAATAATTCAAGTCCGAAACTTTATCATTCAAATTCTTAATAGAATCGGTTTGTTGTTGCATTTTAGCCTCGAGATTTTCAATCTTCTTTTCCTGAGATTCAAAAATGCTTTTTTCGTTCATATATTGAAATATCACGAACAAAAGGGTAAATAGAAACAGGTACATGAAAATTTTATTCTTCATAATCAGATTTTTATTTTAAGCGTATCATAAGCCAGATGTACATTTTCGGGAAGTTGGGCTTCCATTTCCTCGTGAAATCCCATAAGATGGCTAATATGTGTAAAATATGTGCGTTCGGGATTCACTTTCTCAACAAAAGCAAGGGCTTCGGCTATATTGAAATGTGAATAATGCGGTTCAACCCGAAGGGCGTTTATAACCAACACTTTTGTACCTCGAACTTTTTCAGCCTCTTCTTCTGAAATTGTTTTTACATCAGTAAGGTAGGTGAATCCATCTACACGAAAGCCTAATACCGGTAGCCCCGCATGAAAGGCTTCTATCGGAATTACTTCCTTGTTTCCTATGGCAAAATGGCGATCGCTGTCTATTTCAATTTCTTTGATAGATGGGGCTCCCGGATATTTATTCTCAGTTTCAAAAATATATGCAAAACGCTCCCGTAATGAATCAAACACACGTTTATGGGCGTAGAATGGGATTGGCGCTTGATTTATAAAATTGAAAGGGCGAATATCATCAAGCCCCGCGGTGTGATCGCTATGTTCGTGGGTCAATAAAATCGCATTAATATTGGGAACATTTTCCCGCAACATCTGCTGCCTGAAATCCGGTCCGCAATCTATTACGTAATTATAATTATCCCACTGCAACAGAACGGAAACCCGAAGCCGCTGATCCTTGGGATCGTTGCTTTTGCAAACAGGGTGGTCACTGCCAATAACGGGTATTCCTTGTGAAGTTCCGGTGCCTAAAAAAGTAACGGTAAGCTGTGAGTCCATTCCCGCAAAAATAGTGGTATTTTTTTTGTTTGCCTATTGTATTTGCTACCTTTGTTATTAAGAAAAATAGAACGTTGCTATGCCAGAAACCATTCTTGGAGATAAGGAATTTGAAGATATTCCGTCCATAAAAAGTAAAGCCCTTCGTATAAATTTAAATGAAAACATATATGGCACCTTTGCAGAAATTGGTGCGGGGCAGGAAACTGTGCGCAATTTTTTTAGGGCTGGCGGCGCTTCTGGGACCATCGCAAAAACAATGTCTGCTTATGATAAGGACTTCAGTGACGCCATATACGGCATTGAGGAAGACGGAAGGTATGTAACAGAAGCACGGCTTATAAAAATGCTTTCCCATGAAATGAATTTGATTGAGGAACGCATTATCAGGCAGAAACACCCCAATAAACTTTTTTTCGCATTTGCAAATACAGTAGCTACCATTGATTTTGCCAAAAAGTACAAAGGCCACGGCTGGTTGGGCATTCGCTATCAAGTAGATCCCAAGGAACCCTATAACGAAATTACATTGCACGTTAGGTTTCACGAAAACGATGCGCAACTACAACAAATTACCCTCGGAATTTTAGGAGTAAATTTAATTTACGGTGCATACTACAAATACGATCAGCCCCGAAAATTACTGCGATATCTTTACGATCATATAGATAAGGATAAAATTGAAATAGATACCGTCAACTTTTCCGGGCCACGTTTTAGCAATGTAGATAACAGACTGATGAGCCTCCAGCTTATTAAAAACGGAATGACAGACGCTGTAATGTTTGGGCCCGACGGACACAACATTCTACCAGCGCGCATTCTTTACAAAAAAAATATTTTGGCGCTTCGCGGAAGTTTTAGACCGGTAACGAAAGTAAATATTGATATGTTTGAGCGTTCCTATGAAATGTTCCTGCAGGAAAACCGAGTAGAAAAGGACCGAACAGAGGTTATTTTTGAAATAACCCTTTCAAATCTTAGAGCCGAAGGTGAAATTGACGAGGAGGATTTTATGGACCGCGCAAAACTTCTGTGTTCCTTGGGTCATACGGTAATGATTTCCAACTTTCAGGAATATTATAAACTTAGTTGAATATTTTTCCCGTTATACAAAAATGCGCATTGGCTTAGCGATGGGCGTAAATAATCTGGTAGATATTTTTGATGAAAAATATTACCGCCATTTGAGCGGTGGAATCTTGGAAGCCTTCGGAAAACTTTTCTTCAAAGATTTAAAGGTATATCTATACCCAATGAAAGATCCCGAAACCGGGGAGTACACAAATAGCGAAAATCTAAAAGTCCATCCGACGGATGAAGGAACTGTACAAGTTCTTCAAATACAATGGAAAGGTGGTGGACATAACAGATTATAATCCAGAAATAATGGACATCTTTTCCCGGGAAGTTCTTTCGAAAATAGAAAATGGTGAAGAAGGCTGGGAAGAAATGTTACCAGCCGGAGTAGCAGAAATCATAAAGGAAAAAAATCTATTTGGCTGCCGCGCCGAACAGGCACAATGTGATTAATCAAGTATTTGTGCCGCGTGGTCCTTGGTTTTTACTTTGTCGATTACGCGTTGTACGGTTCCCTTTTCATTTATAATGAAAGTTTTTCTGTGAATGCCATCAAATTCTCTTCCCATAAATTTTTTAGGTCCCCAAACACCGAAGGCATTTATAACCTTCTTATCCTCGTCTGCCAATAATGGAAATGGAAAATCATATTTGTCCTGAAAATTTTTCTGTTTTTTCTCGCTATCCGCACTTACTCCCAATAATTCATAACCTTTATCCTGTAAAACTTTATAATTATCACGCAGGTTACAGGCTTCAGCGGTACACCCAGGAGTATTGGCTTTTGGATAAAAAAAGACAATCCACTTCTTTCCTATATAATTTTTGGAGTCAATAAGATTTCCATCTTGATCCTTCACTTTAAAATCAGGTACTTTATCACCTACTTGCAATGTTTTCATATTACTTACTTTTGCATAAAAATACGCATAATGACCAAACAAGAAAAGGTAGAATTTGTTATTGATACGTTAAACAAATTGTATCCGGAAATACCGATCCCTCTTGAACATAAAGACCCATATACCTTACTGATCGCGGTCTTGCTTTCTGCCCAAAGTACAGATGTACGTGTAAACCAGATTACTCCTTTATTATTTGAAATTGCCGACAATCCATACGAGATGGTTAAACTTTCCATTGAAGAAATTCGGGAAATTATTAAGCCTGTTGGTTTATCTCCGATGAAATCGAAAGGAATTCATGGTCTTTCAGAAATTTTAATTGAAAAATATAATGGAAAGGTTCCTGCAGATTTTGAAGCATTGGAATCTCTTCCAGCAGTAGGCCACAAAACCGCAAGTGTAGTTATGAGCCAAGCTTTTAATGTACCAGCATTTCCTGTTGATACGCATATACACAGGCTTATGTATCGCTGGGGTTTTACAAATGGCAAAAATGTAATACAAACCGAGAAAGATGCAAAAAGACTTTTTCCAAAGGATTTATGGAATAGACTTCACCTGCAAATTATCTGGTACGGAAGGCACTACTCCCCTGCCCGCGGCTGGGATTTGGATAAGGATATTATTACAAAAACAATCGGAAGAAAAAGTGTTATTAATGCTTATTTGAAGAAAAAGAGAGGCTAAAAGTTATTGGTCATTTCAAAAAAAATTAAACTTTTAAACCATTAGGTTTTCATATAAAAAACCCCGAAAAGCTAATTCCGGGGTCTTTCCAAAGTTTAGTTTAGAAGTGCTTCAAACTTCATGTATTGGTAATCTATAACACTTAAAGCCATCGAATAATCCAGAAGAAATTTTACGGTTTCTTCTTTCGGAACGGTATTTTTATTCACGCTGTCCGCACGTGAGGTCTTTGAGTACATTTTTTGCATAGAATAGTAATTTGAGGTTATTATTTTCAAATAACGTTGCAAAAAATTCTTTATTGTATCAATTGGTCAATATAATATTGTGTTTTTCAATTACTTTGCGCAAATTAATCAACGCATACCGCATTCGTCCCAGCGCTGTATTAATGCTCACGCCCGTCTGCTCGCTTATTTCCTTAAAACTCATGTCTTTATAAATGCGCATCATCAAAACTTCTTTTTGGTCATCAGGAAGTTCTTGTATAAGTCTTCGTACATCATTTTCCACTTGCCCCTTGATCATTTGTTTCTCAACATTCAATGCATTATCGCTTAAGACCGAGAATATATTGAAATCATCATTATTTTCAAATTTGGGCATACGATTGTTTTTCCTAAAATGGTCAATAACCAAATTGTGCGCAATGCGCATCACCCACGGAAGAAATTTGCCTTCTTCGTTATAGGCGCCTCTTTTAAGGGTTTTTATGACCTTAATAAAGGTATCTTGGAAAATGTCTTCGGCGACATCTCGATCAAAAACTTTGGAATAAATAAAACTGTAGATTCTTTGCTTGTGCCTTGTTATAAGATCACAAAGGGCAGATTCATTACCGTTCATATAGGCGCTTACCAAAAACGCATCAGAGCTTGTGCTTTGCTTCATATCAATACTTTTTTAAAAAATAAACAACGATGATTTGGTTGCTTGGTTGTAATGTTTATTTGTTAAAAGTAAAAATATGCTATAGGCAATAAATTTAGGATTTCACGTTGAGAGCCGTAAATATAACAACAAACAAATCACAAATGCAAACGAAAGGTTAAAATTTTCATTAAAAAATTATAATAGCCTCAAATCTTTGTTCGTGAATTCGATATAGTATCTTTGCAAAAAGTTAAAAAGAAAGAGGAAAAAATTTGGAAACAAAGACAGTTGATACCAAAAAAAATATCTTAATACAAGGGGCGAAACTTCATAACCTTAAAAATATATCGGTTGCCATACCACGCAATAAATTAGTGGTTATCACTGGCCTTTCCGGGAGTGGGAAGTCCAGTTTGGCATTTGACACACTTTACGCAGAAGGCCAACGACGTTATGTTGAAAGCCTTTCCAGTTATGCCCGTCAATTTTTGGGCAGGCTCGATAAACCAAAGGTTGATTCCATAAAGGGAATAGCGCCCGCAATCGCCATCGAGCAAAAAGTAAACGCTACCAACCCACGTTCCACAGTGGGCACTTCAACCGAAATTTATGATTATTTAAAGTTGCTCTATACCCGAATCGGCAAAACAATTTCGCCCGTTTCCGGTAAAGAAGTAAAAAAAGATACAACTACAGATGTAATCAATTTCATAAAAAAGTTTGTTGAAGGCGAAAAGCTGCTCCTCCTCGCTCCCATTCATTTGGAAGAAGGCCGAACCATGGCCAATAAAATACAGGCACTCGCCCAGCAGGGATATTCGAGATTGAAAATGAATGGTGAGGTAATAAGAATTGATGAACTGGATGGAAAATCATTTCCAAAGAAAATGGCGTTGGTGGTCGACCGTATAATAACCAAAAATGAGGAAGATTTTTACAATCGTCTTGCAGATGCAGTTGAAATCGCCTTTTATGAAGGAAAAGGTGAATTGTATGTCGAAAATCTTTCAAACAAAAAAATTACCGAATTCAACAACCGTTTCGAGGCAGACGGAATTGTTTTTTTAGAGCCGAATGTGCATCTATTCAGTTTCAATAATCCATACGGCGCCTGTCCCGTTTGTGAAGGTTACGGTGATGTAATAGGGATTGATGAGGATTTGGTCATCCCGAATACCGCGCTTTCAATTTATGAAAACGCCATTTTTCCTTGGCGCGGAGAAAGTATGAGCTGGTATCGGGATCAACTTGTCAATAATGCCTATAAGTTTGATTTTCCAATCCACAAACCGTGGTTTCAGCTTTCAAAGGAGCAGCAGCAGTTGGTTTGGGAGGGGAATAAACATTTTGAGGGATTGAATTCTTTCTTTTCCTTTTTGGAATCAAAAAGCTATAAAATTCAAAATCGCGTGATGCTCTCCCGTTATCGCGGAAAAACAAAATGCTCTGTTTGTAAAGGAAAAAGACTCCGTCCGGAAGCAAGTTATGTAAAAATAAATGGGAAGGCAATCCAGGAATTGGTGGAGCTTCCTTTGGATAAAGCTGCCGTTTTCTTCAAAAATCTTGAGCTTTCAGAATACGATGAAAAAGTAGCGAAGAGACTTCTTTTGGAAATAAATAATCGCTTGAAATTTTTAATGGATGTCGGGTTGGGATATTTAACCCTGAACCGAAAATCAAACACCCTTTCCGGCGGTGAATCACAACGAATAAACCTAGCTACTTCATTGGGAAGTAGCCTTGTTGGTTCTATGTATATTCTGGACGAGCCCAGCATTGGCTTGCATCCTAAAGATACCGAACGGCTTATTGAAGTATTAAAATCCCTACGCGACTTGGGAAATACGGTAATTGTGGTAGAACACGACGAAGACATAATGAAGGCAGCCGATGAAATTATAGACATTGGGCCCGAAGCGGGAACTTTTGGTGGAGAAGTGGTTGCACAAGGAACTTATACCGAAATATTACAATCAAATTCCCTAACGGCGAAATATTTGAATGGTGAAATGGAAATTGAAGTCCCCAAAAAACGACGCACTTCCAAAAACAAAATTGAAATAACCGGAGCGCGACAGAACAACCTTAAAAATATCGATGTCTCTTTCCCGTTAAATGCATTTACGGCGGTTACAGGCGTTTCAGGAAGCGGAAAAAGTACATTAGTAAAAAAAATATTGTACCCCGCCCTACTCCGGGAAGTTGGCGGCTATGGCGAAAAACCCGGCCAATTTTCAGAAATAAAGGGAAATTTTAGCAATATTAAAAGTGTTGAGTTTATCGATCAAAATCCCATTGGCCGTTCCAGCCGCTCCAATCCGGTTACCTATATAAAGGCATATGATGATATTCGGAATTTGTATGCTTCGCAAAAGCTATCCGATATTCGTGGTTACAAAGCAAAACATTTCAGTTTCAACGTAGATGGCGGCCGTTGCGAAACCTGCAAAGGCGAAGGCGAAGTAACCATTGAAATGCAGTTTATGGCAGATGTTCATTTGGTCTGCGATACCTGCAACGGCAAGCGTTTCAAAAAAGAAGTGCTTGAGGTTACTTTTCAAAATAAAAATATAGACGACATTCTTACAATGACCGTTGATGATGCGGTGGCTTTTTTCGGTGAACACAACGAAAACAAAATTGTGAATAAACTTCAGCCTTTGCAGGATGTGGGCTTGGGCTATGTACAGCTGGGCCAAAGCTCCTCTACCCTTTCCGGTGGCGAAGCACAGCGCATAAAGCTTGCATCGTTTTTGGTGAAAGGAACGACCAAGGAAAAAGCACTGTTCATTTTTGATGAACCTACCACGGGGCTTCACTTTCACGACATCAAGAAATTGTTGGCCTCCTTTTATGCTTTATTGGACAAAGGCCACACCCTGATCGTTGTTGAACACAACCTCGATTTAATTAAATGTGCCGATTACGTTATTGACCTCGGCCCCGAAGGAGGGGAAAATGGTGGAACAGTGGTGGCTGAAGGTACCCCCGAAGAAATTGTAAAGAACCGGGATTCTTTTACCGCTGAATATTTAAGGGTGAAAATTTAAACCAATTTTCTTATTTCATAAGAAATAATCTTTTGGCACGAAACTTGAAACACTCAATTTAAGACATAATAGTTTTGGTTGGTTAGTTTTTAAAATCCGTTGAAGTAGTAAAATACTTTAGCGGATTTTTTATTTCAGACAACCGCAATTTTCAAATTAAAAATGGTTCATGTCGTAATAACTTGTAATACAGCATTCTAGAAATATGGCACGGTCGTTGGTATTTCAGTAGCGTACCCAGTTGACCAAAAAATAAAAACAAAGTACAAACCTCTTAAATTTTAAAATTATGAAAAACATACCTCTGATTTTCAGCTTTATTTTAGCCACCTTTTTTGCCCCGGCCACTGAAGCATCTACCGGTCGCGGTTATGATGGAAGCGCCTACATTTTTGTGGAAGGCGATGTTGAATTTTCTGTCTTTCCTGATGGCCAATTCGATTTTGTTTATGTAGGACCTCAAACCGGTTCACAAGTAACCATTAGCACGCCTAACGTAAATGTGAGTTTCAATTCAGGTTACGATTATGAAGCCTACGTACAATATGACGATTACGGTGCGGTGGTTCAGGTTGAAAGCGTTCCTATTTATTATGATGAATACGGTCGCATAGCCCAAGCAGGAAATGTAGATATTCAATATAACGATAGAAGAATTGTGCGCGTTGGCGGATTGCACGTGGTTTATAACAATTACGGCTATTTTTCACACTGTACTGGTGCAATCAATTTTTATAACCCATATTACGTTTATCGCCCCTGGCACGTATATTATGCAAGACCTATTTATACACACTGCGTAGTTTATGACCTTCCCTACAGGAGATATTACAGACCTATTCGATATAGCTACCATGACCATATTGTTTACTATAAAAATCGAGACAGAGTAGCATACCACAACACCCGCCGGGATTTTTACAGACCGGGTAGCCGTGTGTACGATAAAGGCGGAAGGGCATCAATTAACAAGGATTACAATCCGAATAGAAAAAATACCATGGTTGCCCAAAATACCCGAAGCAACTCAAGATTTTCAAAAAGTAGCAGTACTAATAGCAAAGGTGCAACCTTGAGAAATGCCTCGAATAATAACACTAGGGCAGTAAAAAATGTGAATACAAAAAATGACCGACAGCTTCAAAGAAATTCTAATGTTTCCACACGAAGCAACGTCCGCACAAAGCAGGTAATTGGCAACAATACACGAACAACCCGTTCGGTTTCACAAAAAACGAATACGCGCACAGTAAGAAAAAATAGCAATAATGATACAAACGCTGTTTTTTCAAAAAGAACAAAGCAGACGGTATCAACGCCGCAGCGAAAGCTTCAAAATAGAAATACGGTTTCCCAAAATACCCGAAAAACGGTTCAACAAAAAAGAACCCAATCCCCAAAAAGGGAAACCGCCAGCAGGACAACTTCTTCAAGAAAGAGTTCTGTACAAAACAATAGAAGCACAAAAACTTCCGATCGCAGAAGTTCTTCAAGAGGAAGAGGATAATATAGTTTTTTTGGTTGGTTGGTTAAACCCTCGTAAAGCTTCGGCTGATCGGGGGTTTACTTTTTATAATTCAGAATTAAAGAAGCCATAGTCTTGGTCAACTCCCTCCTACTGAATTTTTCAATTCCTGTTGAAGCAATTTTTAAATCGCCATTTTGAAAGTTTTTATATAATCGAAGAATTTCAATTTTCAAATTTTCAGCATCGGCGTAATTGAAGAATTTTCCCGAATTGGTTTCTGCAATAATTCCTTCAATATCACTTTTGTTTGGACCCAGCGCTATGATTGGGCGTTCTGCTGATAAATATTCAAAAAGTTTACCGGGAATTATCGCCCGGGTCTCTACCCGATCAATCTCCACCAAAAGCAGGACTTGGCTTTTATGCTGAAGTTTTAATGCTTCGGAATGCGAAACGTATCCTAAAAATTTACAGTTTTCCAATAGCTGAAATTTTTGAAGGCTCTGCTTTACTTCCCCACTTACGGCGCCGGCAAATTTTAACTGCAGTTCATTTTTGAAGGAAGCATTTTCCTTGGAAATATCAGCCAGAACCTTCCATAGAATTTCAGGATTTCGCTCGCTCAATAAAGACCCAATATGCGAAATTGAAAATTTGGAATCCATTTCAATTTCAATTTTTTCCGAAACATCGAATCCGTTTGTAATAACCTCAATTGGTTTTTCGGTTATAGCCTGAAATTCCTTTTTTGTGGTGGGACTTGTAACGGTAATGACGTCTGCCGATTTCAAAACCGAGGTTTCCAATTGCTTATGTTTTCTTTCGGAAGATTTGTTTAGGCGAAGCGATTTGTGGTAGTGGATGGTCGTCCACGGATCCCGAAAATCGGCAATCCATTTTACGTTCTGTTTTTTTTGAAGTTGCATCCCAATTAAATGGAGACTGTGCGGCGGACCGGTTGTAATTACAACATCCACGGGGTTTTTCGAAATATATTTTGAAAGAAATTCCACTGAAGGTTTCACCCAACCAACACGCGCATCCGGAATAAAAAAGTTGCCTCGTACCCAAAGCATCAATTTTTCCAAAAGCGAAGGATTTGTTTTGGAAATGATGCCGCTACTTATCTTTTCGGTCTTTTTTTTTGAAAAAAGTTTCGCGAAACGATACGGTTCATTTATGGGGAATTTAATGATTTTAACATCTGAAGGGATTTCTGAAGAAAAATTTTCATCAACCAAAGGATAATTTGCGTTTTCGGGCACAAAAACTATTGGCTCCACCCCAAATTCCCTAAAATATTTTACAAACTTCAACCACCGCTGCACGCCAGGCCCACCCGCAGGGGGCCAGTAATATGTTATGATAAGGGCGCGTTTCATTTATTCCTTTAATTCTTTCTTCTGAAAAGCAAAATATAATCCTCCCAAAAGAATTATTACAATTACAACAGTGCTCGCCAACGAAATAGTGCTTCCCGTTTGGATGACTTCCGGTTCAAATTTGAATTCTATTTTATTGTTTCCTGCAGGAATTACCATTGCCCGTAAAACATAGTTTGCCCTAAAATATTCCGCCGGTTTTCCATTAATGTAAGCATTCCAACCCTTGGGATAATAAACTTCGGAAAACACGGCAAGCTGCGTCGTTTTGGTTGAAGCCTCGTAAACCAAATGATTGGGCTTATAAGTAAAAAGCTCAATAGTAGCGGTACTGTCCCGAACAATTTTTTTATTGGGTATTTTTGAAAGGAATTCTTTATTTATGACAGCAGTTTTTTTGGTATCTAAACTGTCCAAAAGCTGGATTTCCTCATTTGCATCTGCGGCAGGCTCAACGTTTTCAACAAACCACGCGTCGCCATTGGTGTACGGATTACGTTGTGCCACCGGCCCCCCGTTTTTGGATTGGGTGATTATGTAGCGTACATTCATCATATTCAAAATGCCAATGTTGCCCTTGCTGATATAGAATTCATTTAAATCCTGCATTCTTCCCGGCTTCGCCGCGTGATAGCCGCCCAAGGCATTGTAGTAATAACTTGCCCTCCCACTGTTGAAAGCGTTATTTACGGCATCATAAACACGATAATGGCCTTCGTCTTTCAGGATTTGTTCATCGGCACCATTCTTTTGAAATGGTTGTTCCATTACCCGGGCCTGCACAAAATCGTCATCGTTCACATATCTTCTGTCAACCCCTACCAAATCAATTAAAACCAAAATGGAAAGTGTTGCAACGGCCAATCCTTTCTTCAATTTTCCCTTTATGAAAAACCATAAAATTCCTGCCGACAAAAGAACAAAACCTATTGATCGCAGGGTATCTGAAGTAAAGAGTGACATTCTATCATCCCGCACGGCATCCAAAAAAGGAACGCCCAAATTCTCCCGAATCATACTGTCGTACGGACTTGCAAAATCGAAAAGTGTACTTTTAAAAAGAAGAAAAAATATGCTTATCCCGCCAACAATTCCGGTGGACCACAACAGGGCTTTTCTTTTTTCTTCTTCTCTTTCGAAGTTATTGAAAAACTGGTGCAGACCGATAACCGCCAAAATTGGAAGAACAAGTTCAACAATAACTTGAATAGAAGAAACCGCCCTGAATTTATTGTACATCGGTACATATTCAATAAAAAATTCAGTGAGAAAACTAAAGTTTTTTCCCCAAGAAAGAAATAGTGCTAGTATAAAACCGGTAACAGCCCACCATTTTAATCGTCCTCGGATTAAGAACAATGCCAAAACCGCGAGAAATATAATTATCGCACCAATATATGCGGGCGCTGCGACAATAGGCTGATCGCCCCAATACATTGGAATCTGGCTTAAAACCTGGTTCACTTCCTGTGCTGAAGCTCCCAATTTCATCAATGCTTCGGCAGACTGCGAATCTTTTGGAAGTTCCTCACCGGAACCACCGCCCATAAATCGCGGGATAAAAAGATTGAAGGTTTCGGCTATTCCATAGCTGTATTCCGTAATATATTCAAAATCAAGTCCTGTTTTGGTTTCTTTTGGCGTACCGTCCGCATTAATGGTAAGTTCCGTCTTTCCTCTTGTGGAAGTGTCTGCGTATTCTTTCGTTGCCAAAATGTTTGTTGCATTCAATCCAATAGCAATCAACACTCCCACCGCCATTATTCCCACGGCTTTAAAATAATGCGGCAACATTTTCTTTTTAACCGCATCAATTAAATAAACAATGCCAATTATAATTACCAAAAGCATCAAATAATACGTCATTTGGAAATGGTTCGCTACCAATTCCAGCCCCATGGAAAGAGTGAGCAACAAAAGTCCCCAAAGATATTTTCCCCGAAAAGTGAGAAAAATTCCGCTTAAAACGAATGGCATATATGCTATTGCGTGTGCTTTGGCATTGTGCCCGACCCCTAAAATAATAATCAAATACGTTGAAAATCCGAAAGCTAAAGCCCCCAAAAAGGCGAGTTTATAATCTACTTTCAATACCAGAAAAAGAATGTACATTCCTATAAAATACAGGAACAGATAATCTGCAGGGCGTGGCAGAAACCGAATGGCGAGATCGAGCTGTTTAATGTAATTGTTTGGATATTTGGCACCCAATTGATAGGTTGGCATTCCTCCGAAAGCAGCGTCGGTCCAATAGGTTTCCTCGCCGGTGGCCTTTCTGAAGTCGTTTTGTTGTTTCGCCATTCCTGTATATTGTACGATATCACTTTGGAATATTTTTTTCCCCTGCAAAACAGGACTGAAATAAGCCAATGCGGCAATAATAAACAAGACAATAACTACTAAATGTGGAAGGATTTTTTTGAAGTCGGGCTGCATAACAGGGTTATAAATGAAGGGGGGAAATTAGGAAATATTTTTGGAAACACGACCCACGATTGAAGGGAAACACGACCCACGATGGAAAGGAAACACGAACCACGACGGTTGGAGACACAACTTTTATAAGAAAGTTAGAGATAATCTTGGCTGGAAAAATTAAGTTGTAAACTATCGTGGTTCCAATTGTCGTGGTTCAAAAAGTCATTTTCAACCTTGCGTCAATCCACTTCCTCATACTCCACGTATTCACCAACTTTTTTTCCGCTTCTTGAATTGGAAGCAGGATTTTTATCAATCGTTATACTGCCTTCTTTTTCATAGGTAGGATTTCCCGTAGAATTGTTCCCAAAGAACTGCTCAAACTGTTGCCCAGCTTTTTTGGAGATATATCGCATTAAATAAGGGGTTAACAACTTCACGAGAAACTTGAGCCCAAAATATACCAGAAGGACAATCAATATCGTTTTAAGGAATGTAATCATAGTCGTAAAATTCTTTTCAAAAATAAGGTTTGAAGGCCAAAAAGAGCAGAATGGACTATTAAATAAATGATAAAATCTTATATCTTTGAACTAAAGTCAACCTTCCATGAATATCAAACTTCCCTTCCTATTCTTACTGCTTTTTATATCCTCAACTATTTCGGCCCAATATACAGATATGATCAACACGAATAGGCCCGGCGGCTCACAGGGGGCTTTTGCCGTGGGTTACAATGTACTTCAGTTTGAGACCGGCTTCAGTTATGGAAAGGAAAAACACGAACTTCTGAAAACGGAAGCCAATGCTTTCGCGATAGATTATTCCCTTCGATATGGTTTTTGGAAGGAACAGTTGGAAGTAAGTTTAATGGGTGAATTTCAATCCAATTCGGTAACAAATTCCCGCGCCGCAGTTCCTTATGATTATACCGAATCCAATTTCAAAAGCAATACTGTTGGTGCAAAATATCTTTTTTTCGATCCCTACAGAAAGAGGGATTTAAAAGGTCCAAATTTATATAGTTGGAAGGCCAATCACCGGTTTCAGTGGGAGGATCTTATTCCGGCAATTTCCTTTTATGCCGGCGCCAACTTTGATTTTGCGGACAATCCATTCACTCCGGAACCCGAAAGCACCATTAGCCCAAAGTTTGTTCTTTCAACCCAAAATAACTGGTTGGGCGGTTGGGTTTTCGTCACCAATATTATTGTTGACAGAATAACTACAGATGTCCCCACGTACGGATATATCTTGACGCTTACCCACGCTACGAATGATTATTTTTCGGTATTTCTGGAAAACCAGGGAATTAAGAGTGATTTCTATTCAGACCAACTTCTTCGAGGTGGTGCCGCAGCATTGATAAATGAAAACTTGCAGGTAGATCTTTCGGTAACCGTAAACTTTAAGGATACTCCTTCGCGTCTTTTCGGCAGAGCTGGCGTGGCATATAGGTTTGATATGCACGACCGCGAAACCTATATTGAAGACAAAGCGAATAAAGAGCAAAAAGATAACGAAAAACGGGAAAAAGACAAGCAAGAGCGAAAAAAAGACAATCTAGATCCCGAAGACGTAGGCGACCAATAGTTTTAGTTTATGATTACAATTAAGCAAGCAACCTCAAAAAGTGACGTAAAACAGTTTGTCAACTTTCCATTTAAACTTTACAAGAACAGCCAATATTGGGTTCCGCCTTTAATTAAGGATGAAATGGAAACACTGGATTCCCAAAAAAATCCGGTTTTCAAAAATGCCGAAGCTTGGTATTATTTGGCCTATAAAAACGGTGAAATCGTTGGCCGAATAGCTGTTATTTTAAATCAGTTGGAAGTAAACGAACAGGGAAAGAAAAAAATCCGTTTCGGGTGGCTGGATATGGTTGACGATATTGAGGTAACCAAGGCATCTACTTGAAAAAGTTTACGAAAAAGGTCACGAATACAATCTTGAATATGCCGAAGGCCCCGTAGGTTTCAGCAATATGGAAAAGGCCGGAATTCTTACCATGGGTTTTGAGGAAATGAACACCATGATTACTTGGTACCATTACCCCTATTACGCTGAACATTTTGAAACACTCGGTTTTGAAAAACAGGCAACTTGGGTGGAATACCGCCTAAAAATCCCGGATACTATTTTTGAAAAAGTTTCAAAATTTTCAAAAATAATCCGCGATCGCTACAAGCTTTCCGTAATCCGATTTAAGGATAAAAAGGAAATTTTGCCCTATGTTGATGAAATGTTCGGGTTGCTGAACAAAACGTATAACACCCTTCAAACCTTTGTGCCCATTCAGCAATATCAAATTGATTATTACAAAAAGAAATATTTCAGTTTTATACACCCAGATTACATCTGCTGCATAAAGGATGAAGCCGGAAAACTGATTGCTTTCTCCATTGTTATGCCTTCTTTTTCCAAAGCGTTGAAAAAAGCCAACGGAAAATTAATTCCATTCGGTTGGACCCATATTCTTAAAGCGCAAAAGAAGAACGATACCGCAGCTTTCTATTTAATAGGAATTGACCCCGAATACCAAGGAAAAGGCGTGACCGCGATTATTTTTGAGGAAATGCAATATCTCTTCAATTCAAAGGGAATCCATACCGTTGAAACCAACCCGGAATTAAAGGAAAACACGGCCGTGCAATTGCTTTGGAAGGATTACAATCCCGTGCAGCATAAGGAACGGAGTACTTTTAGGAAAGACATTTAATAAAAAAATCCACCAAAAAAAGGTGGATTTTTTTAATATCATGAGATTCCCGCCTGCGCGGGAATTTGGTTATATCTTCTCTCCCATCGCCTCAGCAACAGCCGCAGAAAGACGTTTGTAGGTTCCATTCTCCAACCGCTCGCGGATTGATGAAAAAGCTTCCAAAGTTTCTTCAATATCTTCCAAAGTATGCGAAGCAGTGGGGATCATTCTTAAAAGAATCAACCCTTTCGGTATTACAGGATATACAACAATTGAGCAGAATATTCCGTGGTTTTCACGCAAATCCTTTACCAATGCCATCGCTTCCGGAATGCTTCCTTTTAAGTACACTGGAGTAACGCAGCTTTGGGTTGTTCCTATATCAAAACCTCTCTTTTTTAGTCCGCCCTGCAGGGCATTTACATTTTCCCAAAGTTTGTCTTTTAGTTCGGGCATGGTGCGCAGCATGTCCAAACGCTTTAAAGCACCTTCCACCAAAACCATTTGCAGCGATTTGGCGAACATTTGCGAGCGCAGGTTGTATTTTAGGTAATTCATTATTTCCTCATCACCGGCGATAAACGCGCCCGTGCTGGCCATGGATTTTGCGAAAGTGGCAAAATAAACATCTATTCCATCTTGTACGCCTTGCTCCTCGCCCGCTCCAGCACCCGTCTTGCCGAGTGTTCCGAAACCGTGCGCATCATCAACAAAAAAGCGGAAATTGTATTTTTTCTTTAAAGCGATTATTTCCTTCAACTTGCCCTGCTCGCCTCTCATCCCGAAAACTCCTTCGGAAATAAGAAGAATTCCTCCGCCAGTTTTTTCAGCAACCTTTGTCGCACGTTGAAGATTTTTCTCGATACTTTCCATATCATTGTGCTTGTAGGTAAAACGCTGACCCAAATGAAGTCGGACCCCGTCAATAATACAAGCGTGGGCATCAACGTCGTACACAATCACATCGTCCTTTGCAACAAGCGCGTCGATTGTTGAAACCATTCCTTGGTACCCAAAATTCAACAAATAAGCGGCTTCTTTATTTACAAATTCAGCCAGTTCGCGTTGCAATTGCTCATGAAGATCAGTATGGCCGCTCATCATTCGCGCACCCATTGGGTATGCAGAGCCGTATTTTGCAGCAGCTTCCGCATCAACTTTTCTAACTTCTGGGTGGTTGGCAAGGCCCAAGTAATCATTAATGCTCCAAGTGATAACCTCCTTGCCTTTAAACTTCATCCTATTGGAAATGGGGCCTTCCAGTTTTGGGAAAACAAAATAGCCTTCCGCTTGTTCGGCCCATTTTCCCAACGGACCTTTATCTTTATAGATTTTATCGAATAAATCTTTCATTAAATCTTTTGTTAAAAATTCGGGACAAAATTAAATAAATTAAAATTAGATTTTAGATTTTGACGGTTAGATTTTAGAATTCAAATGTTTCAAATAGAAAAATCCCGAAAGAACAAATTCCATCGGGATTTTTAATATTTCAAATTTATTATTTCGTACTTCGTATTTCGTACCTCGTACTTTATTTCACGTACTCTATTTGATGTATTTCCGCCGTTTCAGAGTCAAAGAAACCTTGTTTATTCATCCAATCATCGCTATAGATTTTACTCATATAACGTGAACCGTGATCTGGGAAAATAACGACAATGTTGCTGTCCTGGGCAAATTCGCCCTCCTCATCCAACTGTTTTAAACCTTGCATTGCCGCACCGCTGGTATAACCAACAAATAGACCTTCGGTCTTTGCGAGCTCGCGGGCCGTATGGGCGCTACTTTCGTCGGTTACTTTTTCAAACTTGTCTATTATATTGAAATCGGTTGCGGTCGGAATCAGGTTTTTCCCCAAACCTTCAATCCGGTAAGGATAAATTTCGTTCGCGTCAAACTCTTTTGTTTGATGATATTTTTGAAGAACTGAGCCATAGGCATCAATTCCTATTATTTTTATATCCGGATTTTTTTCTTTCAGAAAACGTGCCGTACCGGAGATTGTGCCTCCCGTACCGCTGCAAGCCACCAAATGGGTTATTTTCCCTCCAGTCTGTTCCCAAATTTCTGGGCCTGTGGTTTGGTAGTGGGCATCCATATTCAACTCGTTGAAATATTGGTTGATATAAACCGAACCTTTTATTTCGTTGTGAAGTCTTTTTGCCACCTCATAATAGGAACGTGGATCGTCCGCACTAACGTGGGCGGGGCATACATAAACTTTCGCGCCCATTGTTTTCAGCATATCAATTTTATCGGCGGATGATTTTGAGCTTACTGCCAAAATGCACTCATAACCTTTAATAATGCTCACCATTGCAATGCTGAAACCTGTGTTTCCGCTGGTGGTTTCAATAATGGTGTCGCCGGGTTTTAGAATTCCTTTTCTTTCGGCTTCTTCGATAATGTAAAGTGCAATACGGTCCTTGGTAGAGTGGCCTGGGTTGAAGGCTTCAACTTTCGCGAAATAATTACCCTTCATCTTTTGGGTAATCTTGTTAAGCTTTATCAACGGTGTGTTGCCTATAAGTTCCAACACGTTATTGTGGGCTTTTATTTCTTCTTTCATAAAGAGGGAGTTCGTTATAAAAAAACTCAGCTGCTAAACTGAAATTTCAAACCGTACAAAGGTAAGGAAATATTTTTATTACTTATGGATTCCTTCCAAATCCAATAAAAAGGCATAATCCATCGCTACTTCCTTCAACGCCTCGAAACGTCCGGAAGCCCCGCCGTGTCCTGCATCCATATTGGTTTGCAACAACAGGATATTGTTATCTTTCTTTACATCCCGAAGTTTTGCAACCCACTTCGCCGGTTCCCAATATTGCACTTGGCTGTCGTGCAATCCGGTTGTTACCAACATATTAGGATACTTTTTGGCCTCTACATTATCATATGGTGAATAACTTTTCATATAATTATAGTATTCTGCAACGTTCGGGTTTCCCCATTCGTCGTATTCGCCTGTGGTTAATGGGATGGAATCATCCAGCATAGTTGTAACAACATCCACAAAAGGAACCGAAGCTATTATCCCGTGATATAAATCTGGAGCCATATTGGCAATGGCGCCCATTAAAAGTCCGCCAGCCGAACCGCCCGAGGCGTACAAATGCTCTTTGGAAGTATAGCCCTGCTCAATTAAATATTTTGATGCATCGATAAAATCGGTGAAAGTGTTTTTCTTTTTCAGCAATTTTCCGTCTTCGTACCACTGCCTGCCCATATATTCCCCGCCGCGAACGTGCGCGATCGCAAATATGAATCCGCGGTCGAGCAGACTTAAACGAACCGTGGAAAAATATGGATCAATGGTTGAACCGTACGAGCCGTAGCCATAAACCAAAGTTGGGTTTTTTCCATCTTTTTTTATTCCCTTTCGGTAAATAACTGACATTGGGATTTTTGTGCCATCTTGGGCAGTTGCCCACAATCGTTCGGTTTCGTAATTATTCTTATCGAATTTTCCTCCCAAGACCTCCGTTTCCTTCAACACTGTTTTTTCCTTTGTTTCCATATTGAAGTCGATTACGGAGGCGGGTGTATTAAGTGAATTATAACCGTAACGAAGAATTTGTGTATCGAATTCCGGATTTTGTGTTGTAAATGCGGTATAGGTTTCGTTGTCGAACGGAAGGTAGTAATCATCTTTCCCATCCCATTTTTTTATCCTGATTTTAGTCAATCCATTATTGCGCTCACTCACTACCAAATAATCCTTGAAAATATCAATATCCTCCAACAAAACATCACTTCGGTGTGGAATCATATCTTCCCAATTTTCCTTCGCGGTTTTGTCTTCCGAAGTTTTCATCAATTTGAAATTGAGCGCTTTGTCTTTATTGGTCAGAACGTACCAATTATTTCCATAATGCGAAATACTGTACTCCAACCCTCTTTCTCGCGGCTGAAAAATCTTGAATTCTCCCATCGGGGTATCCGCATCCAAAACACGATATTCGGAAGTCAGTGTACTGTACGAGCCAATTATAATATATTTTTTCGATTTTGTTTTATAAACGTAAGTGCCAAAAGTATCGTCTTCTTCGGTATAAACCAGCTCGTCGGTTATTGGGTCGGTACCCAAAGTATGCCTATAAATTCTATCTGGCGCGAAGGGTTTTGTCATCCTTTCGGGTGTAAAAAAGCGTTTTGTTGTCGCTTCCCCAAGTGGCGCTGCCAGTTGTTAGCGGAATGCGTTCCGGATAAACTTCACCGGTTTTCAGGTTTTTTATATAAATGTCATATTTCCTTCGGCTCAAGGTATCAACACCAAAGGAAACCAAATTGTTATCCTCGGAAACGTTTAGGCCGGTAAGATTGTAATAGGAATATTCTTTTGCCATTTCATTTACATCAAAAAGAATTTCCTCTTCTGCATCCAAAGCGCCTTTTTTGCGGGTATAAATTGGATAATCCTTTCCGGTTTCGTATTTCGTGATATAGAAATAACCATTCAATTTATACGGAACGGATTCGTCATCTTCCTTTATCCGCGCCTTCATTTCCTCAAAAAGATCTTTTTTGAAATTTTTGGTATGCGCGGTCATTTCTTCGTAATAGGCATTCTCTTCATTTAAATAATCAATTACCTTTTTGTCTTCGGGGTTGTTCAGCCAATAATAATTATCAATACGAACATCGCCGTGGGCTTTTAGTTCTTTGGAAATTTTTTGGGCTTTTGGGGGAGTAATTTTCATAGTATCTTTTGGAGTTTCCTGGGCATTCATTGAAACGGCAAAAATAAGGGATGCAATTAAAAGGAAGGCATTTTTTTTCATATTTGAAGGTTGTAAAATAGCAACACAAAGTAGTAAATTTGCAGCAAACTAAAACGAAATATTATGTTTGGAGATTTAATGGGAATGATGGGAAAACTTAAAGAAACCCAAGAAAAAGTAGAAGCCACCAAAAAGCGGTTAGACACGGTAATGATTGACGAATCCAGCAACGACGGATTGTTGAAAATAACATTGACGGCAAATAGAAAAATAAAATCAATTGAAATTGACGACAGCTTACTTGAGGACAAAGAACAATTGGAAGATTATTTAATTCTGAACCTAAACAAAGCCATCGAAAAAGCTACAAGCGTAAATGAAGCCGAACTCGCTGCGGTAGCAAAGGAAGGAATGCCGAACATTCCGGGCCTTGATATGTTTAAATAATTTTAGAATATTTTTTACCACGAATACACGATTTTTTTTAAATAATTAATCGTGTATTCGTGGTTTAATTTTTTCTATTTGTAGTTTTTTAGAATTTCCAAGAACTTACCGTGCATTTCATCGGTATAATCCAAATGGGTTACTACGCGCAACTTCCCCTGCCCCATTGAACTTATTTTTATGTCTTTTGCAGCTAAATCCTGCATAAACTTTTCTTCCGAAATTCCTTCAGCTAAGTAGAATATTACAATATTCGTTTCCGTTGGCTCCACTTTTTTCACGTAATCCTGTTGCTTCAAAACCTCCGCAATTTCGGCGGCTTTTTTATGGTCTTCGGCCAATCTTTCAAGGTTGTTTTCCAATGCGTAAATTCCCGCAGCAGCCATAAAACCTATCTGTCGCATTCCGCCACCCAATACTTTTCGAACACGCATGGCTTTTTTCATTATTTCGTTTTTACCCACCAATACGGTGCCCATCGGTGTTCCTAACCCTTTGCTGAGGCAAATTGAAATAGTATCGAAAACACGTCCGTAATCTTTCGGATTCTCTTTTTTTGCTACCAACGCGTTCATCAATCGTGCGCCGTCCAAATGCAATCCGAGTCCGTTTATATCGCAAACCGTTCTTATTTTTTCAATTTCAGAAAAATCATAGCATGCGCCGCCACCTTTATTGGTGGTGTTTTCCAAACAAACTAAAGTTGTCAGCGGACTGTGGTAAAAATCCGGCGGATTTATATTTTCCGCTACTTGTTCTGCCGTAATCATACCGCGGGTTCCATCAACTAACTTGCAGGACACACCGCTATTAAAGGAAACGCCGCCGCCTTCATAATTATAAACATGCGCCCATTTATCAGCAATCAATTGTTCACCGGGCTGGGTGTGCATTTTTATGGCAGCTTGGTTTGCCATACTTCCCGTTGGAAAAAAAAGCGCAGTATCCATCCCAAACATTTCAGCTACTTTTTTCTCCAGTTTATTCGCAGTTGGATCCTCTTTATAAACATCGTCGCCCACTTCGGCATTCATTATTGCCTGCAACATTCCTTCGGTGGGTTTTGTTACGGTATCGCTTCTTAAATCTATAATCATTTTGTCGGTTTAATTTTGTCTGATGAATTTTCCCTTTTTTTCCAACTCCGAAACAAGCTCCGTCACTTCCTTATCCAATTCTATCAAAGCAAGGGAATTGTTATACTTTGAGTGGATATTTTTATTGGCTGGATCGCTCGTTAAATCGTATTCCTTGAATTTCTTTTGAAAAGTCTGTGAATTTATGTTGAAGAAATATTCTTTTCGGCAAGATTGTACGCTCATATTGGCGGTAGTATTTGTAGGTGGAGTTTCGGTCTCATAGGGTTTTACTTCGCCCTGTTTTAAATCATCGGCCGTGCTTGTTATTTTTTTGAACAATTTTTCCCCGCCAATCGTCAAAGGGATAAAACTGCCACAATTGTCAAATTTTTGAATTTTTAAAAGCTCACCTTCCATCCAAAAAACATAGGTTGAATAATAAGTAAAACTTGATGAACAATTACTCCCATCGGGCATAACAAACATTTGAATATTGCCGATGCAGTATTCTTTCCGGGAAAAATATTCGGGAATTGACTGAAGTTCCAGTTCCGCTATTTTTTGTGCGACCTGGGTATTTACAAATGCCTCATCATTTTGTGCAAACCCGAAAGCGCAATTCAGAAAAAGAAGAATAAAAATTGCTTTTTTCATAATAAAAAATTTAATGCGTCTGAACTATTTAGAAATTCAAAATTAGCTTAAATATTATTTTCTGCTCGCGAAGTTAATCCTATTTTTGCTGAAATTCTTACCAAGCTATGACCACAACAGACCAAATAAAAGACCTAAAGAGCCGGGTTGCGGCCTTAAGGCAATATCTTTGACATTGCCGGAAAAAGCATTGAAATAACAAACGACGAAGAGAAAACATTCGACCCCAATTTTTGGAACAATCCCCGTGAAGCCGAGGCTTTTATGAAGGTTCTTCGAACCAAAAAAAAATGGGTCACCGATTACGAAGCTGCAAAAACATTTACTGAAGAAGCAGAAATCCTACTCGACTTTTATAAGGAAGGCGAAGGCACACCCGAACAGGTTGATGCGGCTTTCAAAAAAGCTGAAAACGCCGTTGAAGCTCTCGAATTCAGAAATATGCTCGGCGAAGAGGGCGACGATATGAGCGCCGTGCTACAGATTACGGCTGGCGCGGGTGGCACCGAAAGTTGCGATTGGGCACAGATGCTAATGCGCATGTACCTAATGTGGGCGCAAAAAAACGATTATAAAGTAAAGGAGTTAAACTTTCAGGCGGGCGATGTTGCCGGAGTAAAAACCGTAACCCTTGAAATTGAAGGCGAATACGCTTTCGGTTGGCTAAAAAGTGAAAATGGCGTACACCGTTTGGTGCGTATTTCGCCCTTTGATAGTAACGCGAAACGGCATACCAGTTTTGCCAGTGTTTATGTATATCCGCTGGTGGATGATACCATTGAGATTGATATAAATCCTGCGGATATTTCTTGGGACTTCGCCCGAAGCAGTGGCGCCGGCGGACAAAATGTAAATAAGGTTGAAACCAAGGCAATCCTTACCCACCACCCTACCGGAATTGTAATTCACAACAGTGAAACCCGCAGCCAGTTGGACAATCGTGAAAAAGCGATGCAGATGTTGAAATCACAATTGTATGAAATTGAACTTCGGAAGCAACTCGCGCAGCGCGCCGAAATTGAGGACAGCAAACTTGCTATTGAATGGGGCTCACAAATCCGCAATTATGTACTTCATCCCTATAAATTGGTGAAAGATGTGCGCACCGGGCAAGAAACAGGTAATACAGACGCAATGCTTGACGGAGAGATTGATGAATTTTTAAAAGCGTATTTGATGATGACTGGGCAGAAAGAGAAGAGCGATGAACTTTAAAGTAAAAGTATATTTCAGAAAGTGAAATTAAGTTTTGGTCGGTTGCCATTTTTTTATAGTTTAGCGGCTCTTAAAATTTTGTTAATATTAGTTAGAATTTTATCATCCGAAGCCCTAATACTATGAAGAAAATATTACTCCTCGCTTTTATTCTTACCCTGTTTGCTTGTAACAAAGATGAAGATTCACCCAAAACTGAAGAGCCAACAAGCAGTTCCATAATTGTAACTGTGTTAAGAGACAATAGTCCCGTCGAGGCTGGAGTTCGCGTTTTTACAGATCCTGCCACGGAACAATTGACCACCGATACCTTCGGACAAGTTGAATTTCAGAATATCAAAATTGGAAAATACGATGTTATTAGTTTCATTGAAGGTTATGGCAGCGGAAAAACCATCGTAAATCTTACCAGTCAGACAGAACGGGTGAATGTGGTTTTAATAGATGGAAATTTTATTGAACCCATAATAAATATTATTTCTCCCGAGGAAAACGAAGGCTTCAGCGATAACGAATCCATTGAGTTTAAGGCTGAAGTTGTGGATAGCTATTCCCCATTAAATAAATTAAATTTAAAATGGAGCAGTAACATTGATGGCGATTTAGGTTCTGGTAATATCGTCGGCGATAGTTTGGTCGTGCTGAACACCGATAGGCTTTCAGAAAACGACCACGTAATTACCCTTTCCGCTACCAATGATTTAGGTATCTCCAATTCGGCTTCAATATCCATTAGCACGCTATATCCGCACAAAACGCAATTGAATATTACCGAAAACCCCGATAAATCCAATACATTAAGTTGGGTAAATGCCGATACCGATATCAAAACATACGAATTGTATAGATATTCCAACATCGATTCAGAACAAATCCTAATCGGAACATTCAATTCACAAACTACCAATTATAATGATAGCGATATTCCCTTTGGCGATTCGGTATATTATTTCCTTCGGGCAATTAACACGTCAGATTACCAACGGGACAGCAATATTGTATCATCTGCTGGCCTTCCTGTCTTTTACATGCCAACATCGTTTGTGGAAATAGACCCGAACCAACCAATTCTATATTTGAAAATCGACCAAAATAAAATCGTCGGTCTCAACTATGAAACTGAAAGCGTGCAGGTACAATCCACTTTTCCGGGAAATATTGGTTATTTTCATGTAGGGGATAATGGCTTCGGAAAGGAATTATACGTTCCAAGTTCCGACGGATGGGTTTATATTTATAATCCCGACAATTTTACTTTAAAGGAAAGTATAAATGTAGGGGTACCGGTTACCTGCATTATCAGTGACCATTCTGGATTGCTATTTATGTCTACGCGGCCATCACCTTGGTGGGAAGAACCTTTAAAAGTATATAATCGCGGAACTCTTCAGTATATAGATGGCAATGGCGATTTTGACGGTTGCCGATTGGCGCTCCTACCCAGTAATAATGAAATAATTGAAATAACCACGACCGTTGGCCCAATTGATATGGACTATTATAAGCTCGATGCCAACGGGAATATTGTATTGCACAAGGATGACAAATATCACGGCGATCACCCTTTAGACCCGGACATTTATAAGGTTGCACCAGCAAATAATTTCTTGGTTACGGCCAAAGAAGGCGCCGTATATACCGCAGACCAGAATATGGATTACATTGGAATGCTTCCAAGAGGGACCGCCGAGTTTACCGATTTTGAATTCAATGCAGGTGCTACCGAAATCTATGCCGGGTTAAATGGGGAAAAGAAAATTCATGTATTTAATTCTTCCACCTTATTAAAAACAGATGAAAAAAATACAAAAGGCTATCCCTATAAAATATTCCGAAAAGGAAATGAACTTATTGTTTTGAGCTCGCCAACTCCTTTCGGTTACTACAACACTCCTAACTATATAGGAGTGGAAAGGATTCAGCTTTAAAGGACAACACGAAGGCGGCAAGTAAAAAACAAAGGGAACAAGATTCTAAAATCTTCGTTCCCTTTGCAAATCATATTCCTTCTGCTGGCATTATCCCTTTCGAAGTTGTACGGGTATTTTCTCAGCTGTTTAGAAACTTAAGCACCCCGATATGATAGTTTTATAAATGTAGAAAATAATTTTTCAATGTTATTTTCTTTTGCTAAACTTTAACTTACTTTTTCTGATTCAAAATTGTCTAATTCTTATTACTTCTCCTTTCCACGGCATAAAAAACAATTAGTAAAAAGAAAAAGCTGAAAGAAATATATTTGGCCGGTTCCAAGCCACCGTCGCCGATGCCAATAAAACCTATCACTCCAAAAACCAATGCGAGTATAAAATAAATTGCTTTCCAATGTAACATTGATATTCATTTTCTTTTAAGGAATATCCAATATAATACATTTATTTAACGTTTTTTAACAAATTTCATTAAAACTTTAATGTTTCAAGTCTCTTTGTCTACCTCTATATACTTTTTAACCGTGATGAAATTACCTTCATTAGTTACACCTTCAAACTTAATTTCATAATAACCTTCAACATCTGACGTATAAAAAGATAGTTCTTGGTTCTTTTTAGCCAAATTCAAATCTGGTTGCCATAAAAGTTGAACCCGATAATCCGGAATCCTTTCCAATTTTTGCTGGGAATAATTGGGAGTGTAATACTCTTTCCTATTTATAGGACTTTTAACTTCCAGTTGATTTACTGCGCCTTCACGCGCCACAAAACCCCCTTTTTTCGTTTCTATTGTAATTATGCCACTATAAATTTTGGGGCCATAACGGTAGGGTTTTGAAATTACCCGAATGCTTTCAATTTCCTTTGAATTATAATTCAAAACCTCTTCGTTATCCTGAATAAGCATTCCGTCCATAAGTACTAATGGGTCTATGGAATTGAACTTGCCAGAGGCGTCAGGATCGTATTCATTGAAAACTATAAATTTATATCCTTCCCCCTCTTTCCGTACTCCGGCCGATGTTACAATTTCAATAAAAGTCTCGCGAACAGATGGAAATCTGGTGAATTCATCCAAACGGTAAACCGTGCCCAGATCATCAAAAAATCGTGCCGACGGGTAGTGTGGAATAACGCTGTCCCTCTTGGCATTATAATATCCATTTTCTATCTGCAACTGCACGCTGCGCTCCTGCAGCCAGTCTTTAATATTAGGGTTCAAATTCAGCACGGCGTTTGAATTTGTCTTACCCAGCGGCAGTTGTTTATTATCCAATTCAATTTTATAACCTGTAGCATTGGCTTCATTCACTTCCAGAATTGCATTTGATGTATCGTAGTTTTCGTCAATTGGAATAAAAAACCGTCCTTTATTATCTGTCTTTGCCAATTTAAAAATATACCCCGGACCCGGAATTGTTAACGAAATAATTTTATTGCCCACTAAAGCATCCGCGTTTTCGGAAATCAACTTTCCCGAAATAATTTCCCCACGCATTTCTGGCAGAAAAAATTTCTGCTTTTCGGAAACAGGATTAGGCTGGGACAATTTTGTAGAATCCAAGATTTTAATGGGTTCAATCCTGCGAACCGAAATTGTATAATTGCCATTTTCGGCATCAGCGTTTGGATTTTCAATGGTCACGGTTACCTTTTCACGGGTTGAATAAATCTGCCTATCGGTTTTTAACGAAATACTTTCCAGATCATTTTGCGATTTCATATTTTCAACCAAAATATTTTTGGAGGCAATGGTCACATTTTCCGATAGATTCTCTTTATTGGCAGGCACGGAAGTTTTCACATACGGATTTATGACATATAATATTTCCTGCGAATAGGCTTCTTCTTCATTATTTCGGGAAAAATTGGTATAAGCAATCAGTCTATAAATTCCTGTTTTTAATGTAGCTGGAATAAAGAAATCACCATATGCCGTACCGTTTTCAAGCCTCAGTTTATGACTGAAAACAATGGAGTCTTTTTCATTTCGAAGTGAAACATACATCACTTTGCTCAGCGGGCTGAGTTTATTTGTCTCGGTGAGATTATAGGTTTTGTACAGTAAAAGTTCCCCCGCAAGCAATAAATTCGAATTTATGGAAAGGGCTATTTTTTCTTTCGGAAAAACGCTGAAATCCGCCGAAACTTCTGAAGATGGCAACTGTGCCTGAGTCGAAAGACAGAGGCAAATAAGAAATAAAAAAGTTAGTTTTTTGAACATAATCAATCTTCCCAATATTCAGGTTTTACATTTGATGAAAAGGAGGTACACACACTGCATTCAGCCTTTGCAATGGTAAAAAGGTAAGGTTGTCCGTAATCTATTATTTGATAGCCAAAATAACTGAGATAGGTGAATATGACTTCCCGTTCATTGGGGTCGTTATCAAAGGTTGTGTTATCCCTATAATCGAGCACCAACACATCACAATCCACAAAATAAGGTGGTTTTTCCAGTCCGAAATCTTCATAATTGAAATAAATTCTTTTCGATGTAAAAGAAGAAACCTCGAAAAAGCCGATGACTTTTTCGTTCGGATCTGAATCGGAAGAAATGTTACCCGCAACATAACCCGGCTGGCTTTCGGAAAGTAAACTTTCCACGCTGCCCAATTCGCTAATCGTTTTATAGAATGTGTAGGCCTCGATACTTTGCACATATTGTTTTACCAAAATACTGTACCGCGTAATCATTTTAGAATCATCTTTACTTAAATATTTTACGGGAAAACGAAAAATCCGGTTCTGGCTTAAATCGGTTGTTGCTGTTTGGTTTATGCCTGTTGAATTTTCTGTAGAATAGCAAATAATTTCCGGCTCTCGAGGAAAAACCTCAATATCGAAGGTGTAAAATTCATCATCAAAATTTGAAATTTCAAAAGTGTAGGCCGATGGATATGGAGCCACAATTTTATAGGTCTCCTCATATTCATACCTAAAATATTTTGCTGTGCCCGTTGGGTCCTCGGTATCCACTAATACTTGTACGCCATCTTTTCCTGCAACTCCATCCACTACCCTTTCCGCATATATTTTATCCATTTCTACCTGTGCCGGAAGGTTTTCGGAAGAAGAGGAATAACTTTTTCCATCACTAGTGACAATTTTTAAAGTATAACCCACATTTGGTTCTGCCTGAAATTGCTGGTTTGAAATATAACTACCGGTTTCCGGATCTTGTGAAAAATTATATACACTTCCATTGTTGGCAGTGACGCTTACGTTGGCTCCATTTTCGGTTAAAATTTCCGTATTTTCCAAGGTAGAGGTTTTGGAAAGCTTGATTTCTTGGTATTTCATTTCATTCGTGATTGTACCTTCAACAACCAACACACTTTCGTAGTCCACAGTTTTTATTTCATACGGTTCCGTACAGGCCGAAACAAAGAGTAAAATTAAAATGGACGCTATATAAAATATTGTCTTCTTCATCATTCCTAAAACTTAAAGTTATATGTTATCGTTGGCACAGGCACCGAGAAAATTGAAGTCTTGTACGCCTTTATCTGCCCTTCATCATTTACAAAAAATACAGAGTATGGATTGTTTCTTCCCAAAACATTATAAACCGAAATATTTATAAAACTGTGCGCAAGCTTATTCTTTTTATGGTTTCCTTCAATATTTACACCCAAATCCAATCTGTAATAATCCGGAATGCGGAATTGGTTTCGGTCACTGTAAAGCACTTGTTCTTCCCCGGCAAAAACATAGCGGCCAATTGGGTAAGTAACGGGACGCCCGGTTTGGTAGGTAAAGTTGGCTGAAAAACTGTAACGCTTCGTTAATCTATAATTGGTCACTACAGAAAAATCGTGCGGTTTGTCATAATTGGCAGGGAAAAAATCGCCATTATTTACCCGCTCCTGCCGAAGCTTGCTATCCAATTTTACATAAGTTCTTGAATAGCTGTAGCCCAAATAACCATTGAATCTACCCTTATTTTTCTTTACCAAAAACTCCACGCCGTAGGCTTTTCCTTCGCCCTGCAATAATTCAGTTTCAAGATCATCATTCAAAATTAGTTGGGCGCCAATTTTGTAATCGAGAAGATCATTCATTTTTTTGTAGTAACCCTCAATACTGAATTCCAAACTTTTTTCAGTAATATTTTTGAAGAAACCAAGCGAATACTGATCGGCGCGTTGGGGTTCAATATTCAGGTCAGAAAGTTTCCAAATATCTGTGGGCGACATTGTTGTATTTGTGGAAAGAAGGTGCAAATATTGAATGGTTCGGTTATAGGCTGCTTTAATTGAAAATTCATTTCCCAATAAATACCGCGCGGAAAACCTGTATTCGGGACCACCGTATGTTTTTATTGTTTCGCCATTTCCATATTCCCGGACTTCGGTGATTGAACTTTCACTTTTCGGGACACCTTCCGCATATACGTTTTGTGTTGCAGGTCCCAAAGCTGCATACATGGAATATCGCAGCCCCGCATCCAGCAATAATTTATCATTGATTTCAAATAAATCTGAAATATAAATTGCAGATTCCAAACCTTTTTCCTGGTCAATCGTTTTTGGCTGAACATCACTGTTCTCGCCAACTGGCGCTATAGCTCCCGGATTTATGCTATAAAGTTTACTGCTAAGTCCGTAGCCAAGTTTGTGCTTTTGGCTCAAATTATAATTGAAGTTTAGCTTTGCTTGATATTCATTCAATTCATAGCCAAAATCAAAATCCTTGTTTGCGTCCGCTTCGTAATTGATTCCATATTTATATTGGCTATTTACCAAAATAAGCTCTCCCCTGCTCTTTTCATTAAAACTGTGATTGTATTTTAATGAAATAAGCCTATTGTTATAATCAAAAACCGAATCTGAAGTTATACTGAAACGGTCCTTGCTATAGTAAAATGTCCCTTGAATGGAATTATTATCATTTATATTATGCTTGTATTTCACGATACCGTCATAAAACGAAGCCTCACTATTTTTTAGCTGTTCCTCGTCCAGACTTCTCAATATATAATCTGAATAGGTAGCTCTAAATCCTGCTATAATCGAAGCCTTTTCCTTCACTACGGGAACTTCCACAGCTAGATTTGCGGTAATTGGACCGACAGAACCTTCACCGGAAATTTTATCCATATTCCCTGATTTTGTTTCAATATCGAAAACAGACGAAAGTCTACCGCCGTATTCTGCGGGAATACTTGCTTTATAAACTTCCAGACTACCCGTTGTAAAAGGATTTACAGCCGAAAAGAAACCCAAAAAATGTGAAGGATTATAAAGTACCGCATCATCCAGTAAAATAAGGTTTTGGTCTGCGCGACCACCGCGTACATTAAATCCGCTTGCGCCTTCGCCGGCCGTTTTTATTCCCGGCAATGTGGTGGCAACTTTTAGAATATCGCGCTCTCCCAGTACCAACGGAATTGTTTTAACGGTTTCAATATCAATTTTTGTTACGCCAACCACCGCATCACGAACATTGGCGTCACGTGTAGATTCTATTAACACCTCCTCGAGCGATTCGGTGTTTTCATTTGCTGATAAATTAATGGAGCCATCGCCGTACATAAGTACATCCTGATATATTTTTTCAAATCCAAGCAAATTGGTTTCAAGTTTATTTAGCCCAAAAGGCAAGCGCAAGCTGAAATATCCGTTGGCATCGGTTACCGCATATTTAGTACGATCGACAGTTGAAATAGAAAGGTTTTGCAGCGGCTCCCCTGTTTTTGAATTTTTTATTATTCCCGAAAGCGTATAAGTTTTATTGGCCGAATTAGGTTTTTGTTTTCCAATTGTTATCAATTTTCGTATTTGTCCCGCTGTTTTTGCAACATATTCCTCTTGAAAGATTGGTGCATTATTTTCTACAACTTCTAACTTTTCTTCTTCCTCGTTGAAATAATTCGGGGGCAATTCATTATAAACAATACTATTGTTCAATAGAATAATCCTGTCTTGCGATACATAATAGTTGATATTTGTATTTTCAAAAATGCCCGTGAGCACTGTGCGTAAACTGGCATTGACGAAATTTTTTGTAACACGATTTCCTTCCAGCCACGATTCCTCATAAAAAAAGGATTTCTGGGTAAGATCTTCTACTTTTTGCACCGCTTCAATTAAAGGCGTATTACTGAAACTTAGGGTGAGGTTTCCATCATTTTGCCCAAAAACACTAAAAATTGGAATAAAAAATAAGAGAATGAGAAGTTGTTTTTTCATAGATGCCATTCTCAATTTTTGGGATTATTGGTGATTTTATCCAGTCCGTCAAGATATTTTACAATTTTTATCATAAACTCGTCGCGGTTGGCTTTGTAAAGCGTTTTGTAGGTTTTATAGAAATCACGTATTTGTTCGTTCTTTTTGGGCAGTGCATTTCTTAAATCTTTAATGGTACCAATTTTCTTATATCCATTTTCATATTTCAAAAGATAGAAATTATCGTTTTTGAAGCTGTATTCTATCCCTGAATTTAAAGCTTTCTCCCGCATCTTTTTTATATGTTTTACATATAAACTATATACTTCCCCATTAAAACCAATCTCAAAAAAACCATTTCCTTCTTCTGTTTCATTCAGTGACAATCGAACGAAATTGTGGCCATAAACAGAAAAATTTGATATTTTTTCGGGAATCAGCTTTACCTGAAAAATGCTCAAATTATCATCAGATCGAGTAATTACTTGGTCTTCCAAAACATCATATTTCAAAAGTACGTTAGGGTAAAATTGACCGCTATAGGTAATATTTCCTTTTGTAAAATTGAATTGGTCGAAATACCTGAATGTACCATCTGTCTTCAAATAAGGATCGACAAATTCGGTCCCATTAAAAAGCCCAGTGTTCTCTATACCCACTATGTTATCAAAAATTTCGTAAAATTTACTGTCCGCATCTTGTTGGGCGGTAGCACAATAGCCTGTAAATAGCAGAAGAAATGAGGAGAGGTAATGTTTGTACAATGTGTGGAATTTGAAAATTTTGAAGTTTAAAAGTACACAAAATAGTGGGCGAAATAAAAATAAAGTTTCAATAGGGAAAAAATTTTGCTCTAGAAACCAAAATATGGTTTAGTAGATTTGAATGCGTAAACTTACCTTGCATTGAAATGCCCCCAAAAATATGAATGAGGATAATTTTGATATTATTATTGTTGGCGCCGGGCCGGCCGGCTGCATTTGTGTACATCAGTTATTGGGGAAAGGATTAAAGTTAGCATTGATCGACAAAGATGTTTTCCCACGGGACAAAATCTGCGGCGATGCGCTGAGCGCCGATGTTTTAAACCAATTGAAGAAGATTGATTTCAATTTATTTGGAAAATTTTTAAAACTAGAAAGAAAACACCCATCAAACGGCGTGCGTTTTTTCGCCCCAAACAAACAACGGCTAGATATAGATTTCAAGGTCGCTCAGCGGAGCCGAAGTGATGAAGCTGCAGGATTTGTTGTAAAACGCCTGGATTTTGACAATTTCCTGTTTGAAGAGATTGAAAATTCCAACGACATTTCAATTTTTACGGATGAAAAAATCTCAAAAATTTCTGAGGAAGACGCAAACCATAAAACTTACAGGTAAAAAAAGATGCTATTCTGCAAAGTTTGTTATCGGTGCCGATGGCGCAAATTCCATCGTAAACCGGCAACTTGCAAAAAACGAAATAGATAAAAATCATCACTGCGCAGGGCTGCGGCAGTATTTTGAAAATGTTTCGGGTTTTCATCCGCAAAATCATATTGAATTGCATTTTTATAAAGATTTGCTTCCGGGCTATTTTTGGATTTTTCCCCTTGCGGACAATAAAGCTAACGTAGGTTTGGGAATGCTCTCGAGCGAAGTAGCCCAAAAAAATATCAATCTAAAGGAAAAACTGCAAGACATTATCCAAAACCATCCAAACGTTCGCGAACGCTTTAAAAATGCGGTTCCGCTGGAGGAAATAAAGGGATTCGGTCTGCCTATAGGCTCACAAAAGAAAAAACTTTCCGGCAATCGATTTTTATTGCTCGGCGATGCCGCAAATTTAATCGACCCATTTACCGGGGAAGGCATCGGCAACGCCATCCGAAGCGGAAGGATTGCTGCGGAGCACTGCCTTCGGGCATTTTCAGAGAATAAATTTAATGCTGAATTCAACAAAAAATACGATAGGGAAATCTATAAAAAAATGTGGCCCGAGCTACGCATTGGCCGTTCCCTTCAAAAGATGCTGAAGTATCCGTGGCTTTTCAACTTTTTGGTGAAAAAGGCGAATAAAAATGAAGCCCTCCAGCAATTGTTGACTTCAATGTTGGATAATGTAGATTTAAAAAAGGAATTGCTAAAACCTCGATTTTACGTACGTTTGCTCTTCAATTATTAGAAAATGAAAGCAGCGAGCCTGAAAGAAATAAAGACCGAACTCAATCACCGTTCCACGCAGGAACTGCTGGATTTGTGCCTTCGCCTTTCAAGATTCAAGAAAGAAAACAAGGAGCTGCTCACCTATCTTTTATTTGAATCCGCAAATGAAGAAGGCTTTATCGAAAGCATTAAAACAAAGATTGATAGTGATTTTGAAAGCATCAATACCAAAACTTTTTTCTACATAAAAAAAAGCGTCCGAAAGATTTTGCGGGAGATAAAAAAATTCATCCGCTATTCGCAAAACAAAGAAACGGAAGTGGAACTTTTGCTTTACTTTTGTTTGAAATTGAAGGAGTTTAAACCTTCGATAAGTAGAAACACGACACTAACCAATTTATACAATCGTCAAATTGATTTCATCAAAAAGAAGGTGGAAAATCTTCACGAAGACCTTCAACATGACTATCAATTGGAATTGGAAGAATTAAAACACAGGAAGATGAAAAAAACCATAGTAGCCGTCATTTTTGCAATTGCCATTGTAATTGCATCCATCGTTTTGGGTAATGCCTTTATGAACCGAAACCGTGCCCAACGGACAATTTCCGTAACCGGCCTGGGAAAATCAGATTTTACTTCAGACTTAATTGTCTGGGAAGCGCGGTTTATTCGGGTGAATACCAACCTGAAACAAGCTTACTCAGATTTGGAGAACGATAAAAAAATCGTTTCAAAATACCTTGCAGAAAAAGGAATAAGCCGTGAAAAAATTGTATTTTCTGCGGTAAGCACGATAGAAAATACAGAACCGCGTTATGGTACCAATGGCAATTATTTGGGCACGGAATTTACGGGCTACACTCTTTCACAGAATGTGGAGATAAATTCCAAGGATGTTGAAGGAATTGAGCGCATTTCCCGAGAAATTACCGAATTGCTTAACCAAGGTATTCAGTTATATTCGGAGGCTCCGCGTTATTATTATACCAAAATTGAAGACCTAAAAATTGAAATGGTTTCCCGCGCAACGGAAAATGCAAGGCTTCGTGCAGAAAAAATTGCGGAAAATTCCGGTTCGAAACTCGGAGATTTGGTGAACGCGCAAATGGGAATTTTCCAAATTACCGGGCAAAACTCAGGCGAAGATTATTCTTGGGGTGGCGCGTTCAATACTTCTTCAAAGGAAAAAACCACTTCAATAACAATGAAATTAACTTATAACGTAGATTAAAATACAATGACCACTTTTTACCATAACCCACGCTGCAGCAAATCCCGCGAGGCCCTCCATTTATTGGAAGAGAAAGGGCGAAACTTTGGAAATCATAAAATATTTGGTCCATCCCCCAACCCACCAGGAGTTAAAACAGGTAATTGAACTTTTGGGAATAAAACCGATAGAATTGGTTCGAACCCAAGAACCGGAATGGAAAGAAAACTTCAAAGGAAAAAAATTGAGCGATGATGAAATTATAACCGCAATGATTGAAAATCCCCGCCTTATCGAGCGTCCTATAGCAATTAAGGGAACTCATGCAGTTATTGGCAGACCGCCCTGAAAAAGTGTTGGATATTTTATAATTCAGTCTTTTTTATTTAACAGAAAATTGGCAATTCCCCATTAAACCACGGCTATTTTCGTGTGTCAAATTTGCCAAAGATTCCTATGAAATATATTTTATTGCCCGTTCTACTATTCTTCACCGCTACAATAGTTGCACAACATTCTGAAAAAAAACAAATTACCGTAAAAGGAAATATACTCGAAGAAGGCACAAACGCCCCGTTGGAATATGCCACGGTTTCTTTTATTGATTCGAAAAAAAATGTGGTAACAGGAGGAATTACCGATACGGAAGGAAAATATAGCATAGATGTTCCCGCAGGTGTTTACACGGTTAAGTTCGAATTTATTTCCTATAAACCGAAAACACTTCCCAATCAAAATCTTACAAAAAACACTACCCTACGACCAGTTACTTTAGCATTGGATGCCGCAGGATTGGACGAAGTTGTAATCCGTGCGGAAACCACGGAAGTACAAATTAGGCTCGACAAAAAAATATACAATATAGGAAAGGATCTTACCGCAGGCGGCGCCACCGTTAGCGATGCGCTAAACAACGTTCCTTCGGTAACTGTAGATGTGGACGGTGCTATCGCTTTACGCGGAAATGAAAATGTAAAAATCCTGATTAACGGAAAACCTTCTGCCATTGCGGGTTTTGGCTCTACAGATGCGCTTCGCCAATTGCCCGCAGAAGCCATTGAGCGCGTAGAAGTTATCACTTCCCCTTCAGCGAGGTATGATGCGGAAGGAACGGCGGGAATTCTGAATATTATTCTAAAAAAGGAAAAAACCTTGGGCCTGAATGGTTCCTTGAGTACCAGCATTGGCGTGCCTTTGAATAGCAATGCTTCGGGAAATATAAATCTGAGGACCGATAAATTCAATATTTTCAATACTACCAGCATCAGCTATCGCAATGCGCCGGGCAACGGACAATTCGATAACCGATATTTCCCGAGAACGGTTGAAGATTCCACTGGACAAACAACCACGATAGATCCTGTTTATGACCGAGTTACCGAGAGCAGACGCTACGATAGGAAGGACAAAAATTTCAATACCAACTTGGGGATGGAATATTTTCTTTCAGATAAATCTTCAATTACTGCAAGTGGTTTTTTAAGGTTGGGAAAAGATAACGATGTTACCACAAATAACACCGCCAACTACAATAACGGCGATTTAAAGGAAAAGATTCTCCGGACCGAAAACCAAACCGAGGATGACAATAGCTACCAGTTTTCGCTGAATTATGTAAATAATTTCAACGATAACGGCCATAAGCTTACCGCAGATCTTCAGTACGACAAGGATAAGGAAACGCAGAATTCCTTTATAGATGAAAGAAATACCTTTCCAGATTTGGATGTGCTTCCCGCGGAAATAATCAACAGTATTGAAGACCAAACAGAATATTTGGCGCAGGCCGATTATGTTTTGCCTATAGGGGAAAATGCACAGTTTGAAGCAGGTTTCCGTGGTAATTATGAAGAAACGGTAACAGATTATTCCCTTTTGGAAGAAGCCGGAACTAGCGGTAATTTTATTCGAAATGATAGCCTTTCAAACATTTTTACCTATGATGAAAATGTGAATGCGGTCTATTCGCAATACGGAAATAAATTTGGAAAATTTTCATTCCTTTTGGGACTTCGGCTTGAAAATACACAGTTAAAGGGAAAAGTGGATGCCAATATTTTGGGTGCCGAAAATTTAAATTTCGATAAAAATTACACCGGCCTATTTCCAACCGTTAATCTAACTTGGGAATTGCAGGAAAATGAAAACATTACTTTGGGCTATAACCGAAGGATCAATCGCCCGCGAAGTTGGTTCATCAACCCATTTCCTTCCCGTTCCAGTGAAACCAATGTTTTCCAAGGAAATCCGAATTTGGATCCTGCCTATGCCAGTGCTTTCGATTTGGGTTATTTAAGAAAATGGAACAAACTTACCTTGACCACTTCGGTGTACTATCAAAATGAAACCGATGCCTTTGAGAGGGTACAAAAAGAAACGGGTGACGTAACCAGTAATGGTATTCCAGTTATTCAGACAATTCCCATCAATCTTTCCACAAACCAGCGCTACGGGTTTGAGGCAGGCCTTTTGTACAATCCCACAAAATGGTTGAATCTTAACGGAAGTTTTAATTATTTCCTTTTCAAAACGGAAGGTTTCTTTAATGGTGTTGATTACGGTGCGGAAAATACCTCCTACTTTGCAAGAGCAAGTTCAAAAGTTAAATTGCCCTGGAAACTGGACTGGCAAACAAACGGCTTCTATCGCGGACCGTACAACAACGCTCAGACCGAGACTGACGGCATTCTTTCCGTAGATATGGCCATAAGCAAGGATATTATTGACGATAACGCAACGCTTGCACTCAATGTAAGCGATCTTTTCAATACCCGAAAAAGAAATTCCTTAACAACTACTGACACTTTTACCAGTGAGAGTCAATTCCAATGGAGACAACGGCAAGTAACGCTTTCCTTTACCTATCGCTTTAACCAAAAGAAACAACGGCAAACCCGCCAAAGGGATAACGGAGGGGACGAAGGTGATTTTGAAGGATAGAATTCTAAAAATTCAGCAATAAAAAAGGGAACCAATTGGCTCCCTTTTTTTTTATATTCTGAAATATTATTTCAATTCCTTATTCTTTTTCTCTTCGCGTTTAATTTTCCATTTTTCGTAAAGAGAGCCACCGATCCAGTAAGGAAGAATTCCCACTAAAAAGAACATCAACCAAAATCCCATGGTAAGTATTACTAAAAATGCAAGAAATCCTAAATATTGGTCAAAAGTGAACATAACGTGGCTTGTTTAATATGATGCGCCAAAGATAAAAGTATTTTTTTGAAATTTAAAACAAAAAAACACCCTTTATTCACAAGAAATAAACAACCACGCGGGTTGAACAACTTTCGCCTTTTCTGTACCTTTGTTTGCGATTTTTAAAAACAAAATGAAATGCAATACAGAATAGAAAAAGATACGATGGGCGAGGTAAAAGTGCCTGCCGATAAACTTTGGGGCGCACAGACGGAGCGCTCTTTTGAAAATTTTAAAATAGGTCCGAAAGCTTCAATGCCATTGGAAATTATCTATGGTTTTGCGTATCTTAAAAAAGCCGCGGCCTATACCAATTGTGAGCTCGGCGTTCTTTCCGAAGAAAAAAGGGATTTGATTGCAAAGGTTTGCGATGAAATATTGGAAGGTAAACACGACGACCAATTTCCGCTTGTAATTTGGCAAACCGGAAGCGGTACCCAAAGCAATATGAACGTAAACGAAGTGATAGCGAACCGCGCCCACCAACTCGCGGGAAAAAAAATTGGCGAGGGCGATAAAACGCTTCAACCCAATGACGACGTAAATAAATCGCAATCCTCGAACGACACTTTCCCGACGGGAATGCACATTGCAGCCTATAAAAAATTGATTGAAAATACAATTCCTGGTGTTGGGGAACTTCAGAAAACGCTTTCAAAAAAATCGGAAGAATTCAAAAATGTCGTGAAGATCGGCCGAACCCATTTTATGGACGCCACTCCCCTAACCCTTGGGCAGGAATTCAGCGGTTATGCGGCGCAACTTGAACACGGACTTAAAGCTTTGAAGAATACACTTCCACATTTGGCAGAACTTGCTTTAGGCGGAACGGCCGTGGGGACGGGTTTAAACACCCCGAAAGGTTACGACGTAAAAGTGGCCGAATACATTGCAAAATTCACCGATCTGCCCTTCGTAACCGCAAAAAACAAATTTGAAGCGCTCGCCGCACACGATGCACTGGTTGAAAGCCACGGCGCTTTGAAACAATTGGCCGTTTCGTTAAATAAAATTGCAAATGATGTACGAATGCTTTCCAGTGGCCCAAGAAGCGGAATTGGGGAAATCAACAATTCCGGCAAACGAACCTGGTTCCTCAATTATGCCCGGAAAAGTAAACCCAACGCAGTGCGAAGCTTTAACGATGGTTTGCGCACAAGTAATCGGTAACGATATGGCAATCGCGGTTGGAGGTATGCAGGGACAATTTGAGTTGAACGTTTTCAAACCTGTAATGGCCGCGAATTTCCTTCAATCTGCCGAATTACTTGGAGATGCCTGTGTTTCCTTTGACGTGCATTGTGCACAGGGAATTGAACCGAACAAAGAAGTAATCAAAAAACAGTTGAACAACAGTTTGATGTTGGTGACTGCATTAAACACTAAAATAGGTTATTATAAAGCCGCGGAAATTGCAAACACCGCCCATAAAAATGGAACTACCCTAAAAGAAGAAGCTGTAAATTTAGGCTACACTACTGCTGAAGAGTTTGATGAATGGGTTAAACCGGAAGATATGATTTAGGGATTGACGATTGTTGATTAACGATTGTCGATTTTAGATTTTTTTTTACCACGAATTCACGAATGTTTATAAAAATAATTCGTGAATTCGTGGTTCTTTTTTTATTCAACCTTCTTTACTTTCTTTTTCTTCCCATAAAACTTCTTATATCTAAAATAAGATACCACACTTAATATCACTGCGAAAAAAGTAATGTACCAAACAAATGTGGGCGTTGCAGGCGCATCTCCACTGGCATAGGAGTGCAAGCCGCTTAAGTAGAAATTCACCCCGAAATACGTCATCATAATTGAAGCATAAGCGAAAAGTGCAAAAACATTAAAAGTCCATCGCCCACGAAGACCGGGAACCAATCTCGCGTGGATTACGAATGCGTAAATCATAATACTTATCAGCGCCCAGGTTTCTTTTGGATCCCAACCCCAATAACGTCCCCAACTTTCGTTGGCCCATTGTCCGCCCAGAAAATTTCCGATTGTAAGCATTACCAAACCTACTGTCAGCGCCATTTCGGTTACAACGGTGAGTTCGCTGATGTTTATTTCCATGTTTTTGTAATTTCCTTTTGTAGTGAAAATCATTAAAAACAGTGAAGTTGCGGCGAGAATCATCCCTAATGTAAATGGTCCGTAACTCGCTACGATTACCGCCACGTGTATCATTAGCCAATAACTGTCCAACACAGGCTGCAAGTTTGCTATGGAAGGATCCAACCAATTTTCGTGTGCAACCCAAAGAATAATTGCTCCCACAAAAGCGGTGGAAGCTACTGTTAAATCACTTTTTCGTCCAAAAGCAAGCCCGAAGAAAACCGTTGCCCAAGCCACATAAACCACAGATTCATAGGCATCGCTCCAAGGTGCATGACCGCTCACGTACCATCGAAGCGCAAGCCCCAGAGTCATTAATGCGAAGAAAACCCACATAATAACCTTACAGCCCTTTATAAGGATTCGCAGCGATTTTCGGTCCTTAAAAAGTTGGGCAATAATGAACACGAACATTAAAATACCGAACACGGCAAAATATTTATAAAGTCTGTTGAAAATATCGGCTTTGTTGTAGATGGTTTCAGCCTTCAATTTATTTTCCGATGGCATTACTTCACTTCCGTATTTTTTCTGAAAATTGGTGATGCTTTCCAAAAGTTCATCGGCTTTTGTGTAATCGCCGCTGCTTCTTGCTTTTTTCAAACTATCAAAATACAACGGAAGAATATTGCGAACGTACAAAGAATCCATTCCTTTAAATTTTGCCTCTTCCAACTCGGGGTATGAAACCCATTTATTTCCTTCATCGCCGGGAATTGGAAATATTTTCAAAATACTTCCGCTTAAAGCGGCATTTAAAAGCGAATAATTTTCGTGCGCTTTTATAAAATCCTTTTGAAATTGATTGGGATTGGTTGTTCGTGTTGCTGCCGCCAAATAGGGCTCCAATTTGTAATTTCCTTTTTCGTCAAAAAGATCCAAAAGGGCAATCTGCTTTTCACCATCTTCAACTCCTGCAATATGCCGAATACTATCGTTTCCGCGCTTTAAGGCGATTAGTGGCACTTCAACCCAAAGACGGGGAAATTCGGTCATCGAAATAAATACCTGATTTGCATCCAAACCCTCGTAGCTATCGCTGCGGCTGACTTTCCGCAGAAGTTCGCTCGCGAAAGTATTTATTGGCTTCATTCGCCCATTATCCTGTATTATTAAATGGCCGAACTTGGCTGCGTGTTCCTTGCTCACTGCATTCGCCTTTATCAAAGAATCTATTTGCCGTTTCGGAATAGTTTTATGTGCAGTTTGCCCTTCCTGCGCCATTCCGGAAAGTGAAATGAATAAAACCAAAATGGTAGTCATTCGGGCCTTTTTCTTCTTTATTTTATTCAATATTTTTTCAAGATTTTTGAAGCGGCTGCCTTTTATAAAAAGAATTCCCATAAGTCCTAAATACAGAAGAAAATAACCAAAATAAGTAATCCAGGTTCCCCAACGGTCATGGTTTACGGAGAGGATCGTTCCTTTTTCATCGGGATCAAAACCTGATTGAAAAAATCGATAGCCGTCGTGATCCAGCACGTGGTTCATAAAAATATCGGCATCGTAGCGGTCCGAAGGATTTTCATTCACAGTAACCCTACTTTTAAAGGAAGCGTATCCCTTTTCAGTACCGGGATATTTTGTTGCAATAAAATCATTGAGCGTTACGCTAAAAGGTAATTCCATTGCTTTGGAACCATAACTGAGATAGACTTTTAAGCCGCCAACTTCAACTTCTTTCGGGTCTGGATCGGTTCCCTTTCCGCCCAAAAGACCCACGGTTTTGGTTTCATTTTTTGAGGAAACTTCTAAAATAAGTGCATCTTGATTGGCCTGCTCCCCTTTTTCAACTTTCACCAAACCATAATTACCCGTTGTAACTGGTTCTGGAATTACAAATGAAATTCCACCCATTCTATAAAGAGAACGAAGCATTAAAGGCTGCGTACTATCTGCCACTACCCGACCCTGCATTTGGTCGGCCATTCGCATAAAATCACCTTCAAACGGACTGGAAATTGTGTAATTTCCATCTTCAAAATATTCAATATTTATTGCACCTTGTGTCGGTTTATTTATGGCGAAAAGAATGTTGTGAATGTTCGATATTTCACCCAGTTTTACCCAATGGTCGTGACGTTCGCCATCACCCGCTTCCACTATTTTTAGATATTGCTCGCCATCTTCAGCTTCGGTGAGTCCTTCCTTTGCGCCTTTTATAAAATTTTTATACTGAATAGTTACCGGCTGATCATTATAATCTGTATTTATCGTAAAACTATTATCCAACCTCTCTGAAAGCCGCAGTTTTTTCGGTTTTAATTTTCGGCGCTGTGGCACGCCTTCTATTTCATAATTACCATCAATAAATACATTCAAATAGGTTTGATCTGAAAGAATGGTATTTTCGGTTTTACCTTCGCGAATGTGCATTACGCCTTCAAAACCTATATATCTGGTAACAAAAGCGCCAATAAGAATAAAAATAAATGCCAAGTGCAAAATTAGGGAAGACCACATCTCTCGCCTATGCAATTTGTATCTGAAAATATTTCCAATAAAATTAATTACGAAAAGTGCCATAATGGCCTCGAACCACCACGCATTGTAAATCAACTCGCGTGTATAGGGGGTTGGCGGACTTTCAGAAGAAGCGTCCAAAAAAGTTCCTGCGGCCATTGCGGCTGCAAAAACAAGAAATAAAACGGCGGTTAAACGGGTGGAGAAAAGAACGGAAGCAATCTTTTTTTGCATTACGGGTAATTTTGGCGCAAAAATAATGAATTGCGCCCATTTACGCTACGATAAAATGTAACTATTGTGGCTTTTCAAAACCCTGATTTCTGGCGTTGAAAATATTTAAATGAAGAAACGTTCCCATATTTCGGGCGCGGTTTTTAGCGATTTCGGCGGTTTCACCTTCAAAGAGTTCGTTTATAGTTTCATGCCATAGATTTATCCAAGTACCAAAGTGAAGCTCATTAATGGAATTATCCATTTTTTTGTCAACTTCAATATGGGTGTGCATCGGGTTTCCGAAATATTTTCTTTCAAAGAAAAGATTGGTTTCCCAAAAATCGGTAAGCAGCTCGAGGTGCGATTCCCAATCGGTAATTATCTTATTGAAAATAGGCCCGAGAAGCGCATCTTTTCTTATTTTCGAATAAAAGGTGTTGACAAGCAAAGTCACGTCTTCACGGGATTCTATATTCTTTTTTGCCATTTTTTTATAGCAAAGTTATCAAAATCAAAAGCAAGTTGGCAAGCAAACTGATCGCCAAAAGCCAAAATGCAATTTTTTTGTTGGAACCGGCGAGTAAAGCGGCGTTATAGCCCATGCATAATGACACGCATAGGGTAAGTTCAATTCCGGAGATGATTCCCGTGCCCTGCGCCAAAATTGTCATTGCTGCAAGAGAACCGATGCAACTGTTAAATATAATAGTAAGGGGAATGTACATGTAAAAATCGTTTTCAAATTGCTGTTGCAATACTTTTACGGATAGAGTTTTCATAAAATAATAGGGTTTTGTTTTAATGGTGTAAATTTACATGCCAAAACAGCCCCACTTTTATGAGGCAAATCATAAACCTATGATTCCCGAAAACTTATTATTGGATTACGGTGCAAACCTTGAGAATTCAGGGGCTTCCGAAGTTATTTTTTCTGAAAGGAAACGTGCTGATTTCTATTTTCAGATAAAATCTGGCGAGGTCAAAATGTTCAACCTGAATGAAAATGGTAAAGAATTTGTACAGGGAATTTTTTATGATGGCGAAAGTTTTGGCGAGCCACCACTTTTTGGAGATTTTAAATATCCTGCTTCCGCAGCGGCAGTAAAACCAACGGAAATCTATAAATTGGCAAAATCGAAATTATTTGAACTGCTTACCAATAACCCCGAAATAAATTTAAAATTCACCAAAACTTTGGCAAAGCGCCTTTATTACAAAGCCACAATTTTAAAGGAAATTTCAGTACATCCACCAGAGCACAGAATTCTCGCTTTGATTGATTTTCTGAAAAAAAGATATGGTACAGAAGAACTTTTTCAAGTGGAGCTCACACGGCAGCAAATGGCCGACTTAACGGGACAACGAGTAGAAACCGTAATACGCGCTATAAAACAATTGGAAAAGGATGGGGAGGTAAAATTGATAAAGCACAAAGTGTACCGTTGAAAATTCTTTTATGAAAAGTGAAAAGAATAGAGAGAAAAAATGGCAGAAAACAGTTTGTGCATTGTCTTTTTTCTTTCCTCTATTCTCTTTCCTCTATTTTAAAAATTGCTAATTTCGCATAATGATAAATGTAGTTTTTTTAGGATTTGGAAATGTGAACAGACATTTATTCAAAGCTTTAGCTTATTCAACAGAAGTTGCTGTAAAACAAATATTTAACAAGACTAAATTAGATGCTAATTTAATTGCGGATAACATTCCCATCACAGATGATATTTCAAAAATAAATGAAGCCGATGTTTACATAATCGGAATTCCGGATGACGCAATTTCGGACTTTTCCAAAAGTCTTCCTTTTCAAAATAATTTAGTGGTCCACACTTCGGGCGGGGTTTCAATGGATGCACTTTCAATTAAAAACAGACGGGGTATTTTTTATCCGCTGCAAACTTTTTCAAAGGAACGGCAAGTTGATTTTGCAAATATTCCTATTTGCATAGAAGCGGAAAGTTCAGAAGATTTGGAGTTACTTCGAAAACTGGGAGAAAACCTTTCAGGAAATGTGGTTGAAATTTCTTCGGAAAAAAGGGCAAAGCTCCATTTAGCGGCAGTTTTCGTTAATAATTTCACCAATCATTTGTACGAAATTGGAAGTGGAATTTTGAAAGATGAAAATTTACAATTCGAGTTACTGAAACCGTTGATAGTAGAAACAGCCGAGAAAATAAAAACCCTTTCGCCCAAAGACGCACAAACAGGCCCAGCGAAAAGAGATGATTTAAAAACCATTGAAAAACACCTACATTTGCTTGAAAATAGCGAATACAAAAAGTTTTATGAATTGTTTACTGAAGCAATAAAAAACGGTTAAAATTCCACGATAGAAGTTCTAATCAAAAAATCCCACCACAATGAGTTATAAAGAATACCTGAAACACATAACAACCTTCATTTTTGACGTGGACGGCGTGCTCACGGATGGATCCATTCTCGTAAATACCCAAGGTGAAATGTTTAGGACTATGAATATAAAAGACGGCTATGGCCTGAAAGCTGCGGTGGAACAGGGTTATAATATTTGTGTGATTTCCGGCGGAACAAACGAAGGCGTGAGGGTGCGACTTCAAAATTTGGGAATCAAAAATATTTTTTTGGGCGCTCAAAATAAGACAAAAATTTTAGAGGATTTTTTAAAAACCCATTCGGTCAAAAATGAGAACGTGCTCTTCATGGGCGACGATCTTCCCGATTTTGAAATAATGCAGGAGGTAGGAATGCCCACCTGCCCCCAGGATGCCGTGCCGGAAATAAAGGCAATCTCAAAATATGTTTCGCACAAAAAAGGCGGAAAAGGCTGCGTTCGCGATGTGATTGAACAAGTCCTAAAAGTGCAGGGAAAATGGATGATAACCAAAGGTGTTAGCGCGAAATTTGACTGAAACCGAAATTGAAACCGAAATCAAACAAGAAACCTTGAATCCTAAACCTTGAATTTTTTAAACCTAATTCGTTACAAAAACCTGCTATTCATTGCATTGGCGCAGGTTTTCATTAAATATGGACTTTTTCAACCTTTCGGGATTGACATAACCTTAAACGCTTTTGGCTTTGCCCTACTCGTAATGGCTACACTTTGTATTGCCGCGGCTGGAAACATTATCAACGATATCTATGATGTGGAAATAGACCGAATCAATAAACCTACGAAGGTTTTGATAGGAAAAAAAATTTCGGAAAAAGGCGCAAATAGAATTTTTATTATACTGAATATAATTGGCGTTGCCATTGGTTTTTATCTTGCAAACATCATCGAGAGACCTGGATTTGCGGCACTGTTTGTCGTTTTTTCGGCATTGCTCTATTTGTATGCTTCATATTTGAAGGGAATGTTGCTTATTGGAAATCTATTGGTTTCGGCGTTGGTCGCCATGAGCCTTATAATCGTTCCTCTCTTCGACCTTCTCCCAGCTATCACACCTGAAAATCAACCTACTCAAGCCACCATTTTCGGAATTGTTTTGGACTTCGCCTTTTTTGCGTTTTTCATGAATTTTATCCGTGAAATTGTAAAGGACCTGCAGGACATAAACGGGGACAAGAAAGGTGGGATGAATACGCTGGCCATCGCGCTCGGCCGGAAGCGAACTACTAAAATCGTCTTTGTATTTGCGGCATTCATGGTTTTTGGGGTAGTGCTTTATATGTATAAATATATTTACAGCCAACAGTTATTGGTTTTGTATTTCCTTTTTGCAATCGTTGCCCCACTGCTCTATTTTTGCATAAGGACTTGGGGAGCAGAAACAGTAAAGGATTACGCTTTTCTTTCAACATTGCTGAAAATAATAATGTTTTTGGGGCTTTGTTCCATGCCGCTATTTCAGTTTGTAATTTTGAAGTAAACTATTAAAAGAATCCCGAAACACACAACCACTTATGCTTCGCGAAAAATTAAAGGATTATAACATCATTCTCGCTTCCGGCTCGCCGAGAAGACAGGCTTTTTTCAAGGAATTGGAAATTGATTTCTCAATTCAGGTAAGAGAAATTAATGAGGTTTATTCCAATAATTTAAAACACTCAGAAATAGCCAATTACCTTTCACAACTTAAAGCATCGGTTTTTGAAAATTTATCTGAAAAAGATATTCTTATAACCAGCGATACAATTGTTTGGAAAGATGGAAAGCCGCTTGAAAAACCCGCGGATTTTAATGAAGCAAAAGAAATGCTCCAAACACTGAGCGGGGAAATGCACGAAGTTATCACTTCGGTTTGCTTCACTTCAAAAACATTTCAAAAAACGGTTCACGATGTTACAAAGGTTTGGTTTAAAAACCTTTCAGAGGAAGAAATTGAGTACTATATAAAAACCTATAAACCCTTTGACAAAGCTGGAGGTTACGGCATTCAGGAATGGATTGGCTATATAGCAATTGAAAAAATTGAGGGCTGCTATTTCAACGTAATGGGACTTCCGACACGCCTTGTTTATAAAACGTTAACCGAGATTGCCGAGCGCTGATTTTTTGGTATTTTTGAGCAAATTCTGCCAGAAATGAACCATTTCAAAAGTCTTTTTTTGTTTTCCATAATTTTAATCGGCTGTAATTCTGTCGAGAAAAAAGAGGATCATCATCCCATTTCAGAAAAACAGACTAAAAATACAACTGAAAAGCCACGCACGATTTCAAAGGAATTTAAGGAATATTGGTACGCCGGAAAAGCCGAAATAACATCCTACGAATTGATGCAGGAGCGCTACGGTGAAATCCGAAAAGGAACTGCAGTAAACATTTTCGTCACCGAGGATTTCCTGCCCGATACGCAGGTGAAGGCAAGTAAATATTCAGAAAATAACACTTCAGTACTGAAACTAAACCAAATGAAGAATTTCAATACGGGCATCTATCCGTATTCTATAATGACCAGTACTTTCAGTCCAATTTCCAACACGGCACATGCCATAAAAGTGAGCAATGGCGTGCAGGAATGGTGCGGACAGGTTTATATGCAGCTAAATAACCGAAATGATTTCGAAATAGAAAGCCATTCCTATTTTGAAGGCGAAGCAGACCAGAAGATTTCCCTGCCCAAAACCTGGCTCGAAAATGAAATTTGGAATCTAATTCGAATAAATCCCGAGGAATTGCCCACGGGAGATATAATGATCATCCCTGCTTTTGAATATTTAAGATTAAGGCACAAGGAAGTAAAGGAACACAACGCTTTTGCCAGTTTAAAACAAGGCGATTCACTTACAACCTACACTTTAAATTACCCGGATTTACAACGGCAATTAATGGTTTTTTTCAAAAGCACCTTTCCCTATGAAATTGAAAAATGGGAAGAAGTGAATGCGGCCGCACAAAATGATACGCTACGCCTACGAACAACGGCAACCAAACTTAAACGTATGAAGCGCGCCTATTGGCGGGAAAATGGGAATGATTTTGAATATCTGCGTGACTCGCTGGGTCTTTAAAAAATTAAAACTATGACAGATTTATATATAAAGGATTACTCATTGCAACTTATAGAATCGGCAATCTTGATTGTTGGAATTTTAGTTTTGGGGTTCTTTCTAAAAAAAACGGTTCGCAATTTCGCCAAGAAAATAGAACGGCTCGAGCACCGCACGGGATTAATTATGAAACACGTAGATTTCGCCGTCTTCATTTTAATCGTTTTGGGGTTGATTTTAATTTGGGGCGTGGATTTCAGAAATCTGGGCTTGGTAATGTCTTCGGTTTTTGCCGTAATCGGGATTGCCTTTTTTGCGCAGTGGTCCATACTCAGCAACATTACTTCCGGCGTGATTATGTTTTTCACCTTTCCCTATAAAATAGGGGATTACATAAAAATCCACGATAAGGAGATGCCGTGTGAAGGCATTATTGAGGACATAAAAACATTCCACATTATTTTGCACACAAAGGAAAATGAAATTGTAACCTACCCCAACAGCATGATGCTCCAAAAAGGGGTGAGCATAGTAAAGGCTGAAGAATTTTACGAAATGCAAAACGAAGCCGAAAAAAATAAGGATGGCCTTCCCCACGATTAATTTTCACAAATGGTATCTTTGGGGAACGTACTTTAAACAAGCACCCTAGTTTTATGCAAAAATCATTTTTCGTCCGACTTCTATTTTTATGTTTTGCAATAGTTGCCACCGCCCAAAGTCCTAAAAAACCAACCTCTTCCGAAATTTATCACGGCCTTCAAAAACTGAATTTTGTAGGTTCCGCCCTATATATTGGCGCACACCCGGACGATGAAAACACAAGACTTATAAGTTATTTGGTAAACGATGTACATGCCCGCACCGCCTATCTTTCGCTCACACGCGGCGATGGTGGACAAAATCTTGTTGGTCCCGAACTTCGCGAACTTTTAGGCGTTATCCGAACACAAGAATTATTGGCGGCGCGAAAAACTGATGGCGGGCAGCAATTTTTTACACGCGCGAATGATTTCGGTTACAGTAAAAATCCGGATGAAACTTTTGAATTTTGGAACAGAGAGGATGTTTTGAGCGATGTGGTTCGAAATATTCGCAGATTTAAACCAGATATTATCATTGATCGTTTTGACCATCGCAGTCCGGGTACAACGCACGGTCACCACACGGCTTCGGCAATGCTGAGCGTGGAGGCGTTTGACTTGGTAAACGACCCTTCAAAATTTCCAAAATCTGCTGCAGAATATGGCGTTTGGAAACCACAACGCCTATTTTTCAATACTTCATGGTGGTTTTACGGAAGCAAAGAAAAATTTGATAACGCAGATAAATCGAAACTTGTTTCTGTAGAAACTGGGAATTACTTTCCCGAACTCGGTCTTTCCAATGGCGAAATAGCTTCATTGAGCCGAAGTATGCACAAATCGCAAGGTTTTGGCAGCACGGGTTCCCGCGGAAATGAAACCGAATATTTGGAAATTCTAAAAGGAAATAAACCCTCCGAAAACAATCTTTTTGATGGCATAAATACAACTTGGTCACGACTGGAAGACGGAAATGCAATCGGCGCAATTTTAAATCCACTGGAAGAAAACTTCAATTACAAAAATCCTTCAGAAATGCTTCCACAACTTCTGAAAACCTATCCGCTGATTTCAAATTTGAAGGACGAACATTGGCGAAACATAAAAATCGAACAACTGAAACAACTAATTTTAGATTGCGGCGGAATCTTTATTGAAGCTGCGTCCGAAGCAAATTCAGTAAACCCAAACCAAAATTTTAAAGTAAATATTGAAGCAATCAATCGCGGAAAAAGTGATGTTGTTTTAAAATCGATTAAAAGTTCCAACGGAAAAATACTTTGGGACGAGTCGGAAAAGCTTCCTTTTAATGATGACAAAAAAATTGAAATCACGGTAAATTCTTCAAAACATAATCCTCCCTACTCCTCGCCCTACTGGCTGAATGAAAAAGGAACGGTTGGAATGTACGTGGCGCCAGATAACTTAATTGGGTTGCCGGAAACTCCGCCGATCGAGCAATTGGTTTTTGGGGTTCAATTTGGAAATACTACAATTCCATTCACCAAAAACATTATCTACAAATTCAACGATCCCGTTAAAGGAGAAGTTTATCGCCCATTGGAGGTTTTGCCCGAAGTTACGGCTTCAATTCCCGAAAAGGTTTTGATTTTTGCAAGTGAAGCTTCGGAAAACGTTTCTGTAATTGTTCGTGCCGGAAAAGACAGCATTTCAGGAAACATTAGTCTGCAACATCCCGAAGGGTGGAAAATTGAGCCCACAAAACAAAATTTTCAAATTAATAGAAATGGCGAAACGCGAACTTTTAATTTTACCGTAACTCCGCCGAACGGACAAAGCGAAGGCTATTTAAAACCAATGGTCACTGCCGAAAATCAAACATTTGACAAAGAATTGGTTGTTATCGATTATGAACACATTCCGTATCAAAGTGTGCTTTTGCCTTCGGAAGCGAAAGTTGCAAAGATTGCCATCCAGAAAAAAGGGCAAAATATTGGATATATTAACGGCGCCGGCGATGCTATTCCAGAAAGTTTAAAACAAATTGGATATTCTGTTACAACGGTTGACCCTTCAAATATTTCAGAAAAAAATCTTCAGAATTTTGATGCAATCGTCATTGGAATTCGCGCCTACAATACTGTTGCCGAACTCGCTTTTGCGCAGCCAATTTTAAACAAATATGTTGAAAAAGGCGGAACATTGATTGTGCAGTACAATACAAACCACAGTTTGGTGACCGAAAACCTTGCGCCCTATTCGCTAAAACTTTCCCGAGACCGAGTTACTGATGAATTTTCAGAAGTGAAAATACTTGCACCGGAAAATCCTCTTTTGAACACACCCAATAAAATAACCCAAAAAGATTTTGAAGGTTGGGTGCAGGAACGCGGACTTTATTTCCCCAACGAATGGGCGAAGGAATTCACGCCAATCCTTGGAATGAAAGATAAAGCCGAAGCCGAAACAAAAGGTTCGCTGCTCGTGGCCAAATACGGAAAAGGATACTATATTTATACAGGTTTGAGCTTTTTCCGTGAACTTCCCGCCGGTGTTCCCGGAGCATATAGATTGTTCGCGAATATGCTTTCAATCGGTAAATAATTTTTGAAAAAGTGACCGAAGAAAAACAAAAATTCAGTTGGAAATGGAAGTACACGCTGGTACTTCTGCTAAATGCCGTTTACATTTATCTATTCTATTTACTAATGCAAAACTTCTCCTAAATGCGGCAGATAGATTGGATAGTTTTAATAGGAACCCTACTTTTTATAGTACTTTACGGCACGTGGAAATCGCGTCAACATAAGGACGTTGGCGATTATCTAAAGGGCGGAAGCACGGCACACTGGTGGACAATAGGGCTTAGCGTAATGGCAACACAGGCCAGTGCCATCACTTTTCTTTCAACCCCCGGGCAGGCATTTCACGACGGGATGGGGTTTGTGCAGTTCTATTTTGGACTTCCCATTGCCATGGTCATTATTTGTTTGGTTTTTATTCCAATCTACCACAGACTCAATGTTTATACGGCTTATGAATATTTAGAAAGCCGTTTCGATAAAAAAACCAGAACACTTACTGCAATTCTATTTTTGATCCAACGCGGACTTGCTTGCGGAATTACCATTTTTGCGCCTTCCATTATTCTTTCCGCCGTACTTGGATGGAATTTGGTTTATCTAAATATAATCATCGGCGTGCTCGTAATTATTTACACGGTTAGTGGAGGAACAAAAGCTGTGAGCGTTACCCAAAAACAGCAAATGGCGGTAATTTTCTTCGGAATGTTGATTGCGTTTCTTTTAATTCTGAATTATCTACCGCTCGATATTTCATTCACAAAAGCTTTGGAAATTGCCGGTGCGAATGGGAAAATGGATATTCTCGATTTTTCTTTCGATTTTGATAATCGCTACACTTTTTGGAGCGGAATTATCGGCGGAAGCTTTTTGGCCCTTTCCTATTTTGGAACAGACCAAAGCCAGGTGCAACGCTACCTTACCGGAAGAAGCGTAAAGCAAAGCCAGATGGGTTTGATTATGAATGGTTTGCTGAAAGTACCGATGCAGTTTTTCATTTTGCTTGTGGGGGTGATGGTTTTCGTCTTTTATCAATTCAACGCTTCGCCACTTCACTTTAATCCTGCAGCAGTGAAGGATGTAAACAAATCAGAATATGCTGGCGAATACAAAGCTTTGGAAGTGAAAAAGGAAGCGATTGACAAACAACTTGCCGCCACTCAGATTGATTATGCAAAAGCGGAAACTGAGCTTGAAAAACAGAATTATATTCAAGAAATAAAAAAGTTAAATGCTTCGGAAAATGAACTGAGAGAAAAATCTGTAGCAGTTATCAAAAAGGCGAACCCAAACGCTGAAACAAATGATAAAGATTATGTTTTCATTCATTTTATACTAACAAATCTTCCGCGCGGATTGATTGGGTTGCTTTTGGCGGTAATTTTAAGCGCGGCAATGTCTTCAACTGCTTCGGAATTGAACGCATTGGGAAGTACGACCGCAATTGACCTTTATAAAAGAAATGTTCCGGGAAAACGCGAAAAACATTACGTTACTGCTTCTCGCGCCTTTACACTTTTATGGGGAATCATTGCTATTTGTGTTGCGTGTACTGCCCATTTGTTCGACAACCTTATTCAATTGGTAAACATAATCGGTTCCATTTTCTACGGAAACGTTCTTGGAATTTTTCTGCTCGCATTCTTTATAAAATATGTGCGAAGCAAAGCCGTTTTTATTGCGGCATTAATAACCCAAGTAATCATTATCTATTTTTGGTATATTGACCTTATGCCCTATTTGTGGCTGAATTTGGTAGGTTGCGCTTTGGTAATGGGAATTGCGGTTTTACTTCAAGTTTTATTGCCGAATAGCAAAAATCCTGAAATAATCGTTTCGGATAAAGTTTAAAAATAAATGACCACGAATACACGAATGATTATAAAAAATATTCGTGTATTCGTGGGTGAATTAAATATATGAATACAAAAGAAATAGCATATTCCCTACTTGAACTTGCCATTGTTTCCGAAGGAAATTCAATTCAGAAAACCCTTCACAATTCACTAATATTGGCAAAGGAAGCGGAGAAACACGGCTACACACGCTTTTGGTTTGCCGAGCACCACAATTCCGAGCATATCGGCAGCAGCGCCACTGCCCTACTCATCGGGTATGTTGCTGAAAACACCGAAAAGATTCGTGTAGGTTCCGGCGGAATTATGTTGCCAAACCATTCGCCACTGATTATTGCGGAACAATTTGGAACCCTCGGGCATTTATACCCAAACAGAATTGATTTAGGGTTGGGCAGAGCGCCCGGTACCGATCAACAAACGGCACACGCAATCCGCTCAGATTTTATGCAGGCCGCGCATTCCTTTCCGAATGAAGTGGGTAAAATTCAAAACTACTTTTCTTCGGAAAACTCGAATTCAAAAGTTCGCGCTGCAATTGCGGAAGGCGTTGACGTGCCTTTGTATATTTTAGGGTCAAGTACAGACAGTGCGCATTTAGCGGCTCAAAAAGGATTGCCGTATGCTTTTGCCAGTCATTTTGCTTCTGCACATTTATTGAGTGCCTTAAAAATTTATAATGAAGAATTCCAGCCTTCGGAATTTTTGGAAGAACCGTATACAATGGCGGGCATAAATGTTATTATCGCTGATACCGATGAAGAGGCCGAAAGAATGTTCACTACGATTATAAAAATGTTCGTCGGGGTATTGACCGGGGCCCGAAAGGCGTTGCAACCACCGACCGACTTTAACGAAGAAATGAGAGAACTTTTAAACCATCCCGCGCTCAACCAAATGCTGAAATATTCATTCGTGGGAAATAAGGAAACCGTAAAGAAACAAATTGAAGCCTTTATTGAAGAAACCCAAATTGATGAATTAATAGTGGTTTCAGCAATTTATGATAGGGACGATCGATTGAAATCCACAAGATTGTTTGCGGAAATCATGATGGAAATCAATAAAAGGAATCAGGTTTAAAGAATCACTTAAAAACCAGTTTCGAAATTTTATTACTTCCAGAAGCAAAAGCAATGCTATCATTAACAAATTCAAGGGCAAAAAAACCTTCTTTTGAGAGTTCTTTCCAATTTTTTCCGCCATCGCCGCTAAAGGAAATTCCGGGTGAGCCAACTGAAACAATCCCCTGCCCTTCTGTTCCGGGAATATATTTTACCGAGGACCGATAGCCGGGTTCTTTGCCATTTGCAATGAGTTTCCAAGTTTTTCCGCCGTCTTTGGTTATTGCCTTATTTCCTTCGTTATCAGCTTTGTCTTCCCAGTTTCCGCCAAAAATAATCCCGTTGTTTTCATCGCGAAAATCAATACTATAAATTCCTGTCATCGCCTTTCCTTGAACAATTGGCGTATCAAACACCTCCCAGGTTTTTCCTTTATCGGCCGTATGCATCACCCGTGATTTTCTTCCGCCGGTTGCAACCCATGCATGGTTTCCAAAAACCGCAATGTTGCTATTGCTTGCCGCAAAAGCCGCTTCACCTTTTTCCATTTGTGGCAAATTTTCACAGGAAAGTTTTTTCCAAGTATTTCCGCCGTCTCGGGTAATGATTACCGACATACAATTTTCAACGGGGTCGCCAATGGCAATGCCTTCGTTTTCGTTCCAAAATTTCATTGAATCATAAAAAACGTTCTCGCCTTTCTCTGTGTAAACTTCTTCAATATTTGTGGCTTCGCTGCCGTTGAAACCAATTTTATAAAGCACTGCCGGGTTAGCAATACTCAACACAAAAACCGCATCTTTGTTAACGGCGATGGAACGAAAATGAAGCAGCGAATCGCCGTATTTTATAATCGCAAGTTTTGGCGTATCGCCGTCAATCAAGCCTACTTTTCCTTTGTCGGCCGCAAACCAAACCCTGTTTTCATCCAACGGTTGAATGGCTCGAATGCTCAAACTATCGATAAAAACTGGTGTTATTTCTACGGAATTGAATTCAATTTCAGTTTTCTTTTCACACGAAAAAAGTAGAATTGTGACAAAGATTGCAATTATAAAACGCATAATTTAATTTTCTTCAAAAGTAACAATTCTAAAATTCGAAATAAAGAAATCGTTCATTGGTGATTTGTTAATTGGGGATTCGTTAATTCGGGATTCGATTTCGATTTCGATTTCATTTTAAAAAGATACCTTTGCAACCGCAAAAGTTTACAAAACAGGAGCTTTAAACTTGGCCACCAAGTCACGCAGATTATTCGTGTATTCGTGGTAAAAAAAATAAAAAAATGAAACTACACAGAAACCTAGTTTTCGCAACCATAGATTCGCTACACTTGATTTTTAACGAAAACAAGCAGGCAGATAAAGTGCTTAAAAATACCCTGAAACGTGACAAACGCTGGGGCGCCCGCGATCGCGCTTTTATTGCCGAAACCACATATGATATTGTGCGGTGGAAACGATTGTATGCAGAAATTGCCGAAGTCCGCGAGCCCTTTGATCGTCCAAATCTTTTCAGATTATTTACCGTTTGGGCGACGCTGAACGGAATTGCGATCCCGGAATGGAAACAGTTTGAAGACACGCCAACCCGCCGTATTAAGGGAAAATTTGATGAGCTCTCAAAAATCAGGAAGTATCGTGAATCCATTCCAGATTGGTTGGATGAGTTGGGGCAAAAGGAATTGGGCAAAAAATGGGACATGGAAATCGCAGCTTTAAACCAGCAGGCCGATG
>CAWITX010000014.1:0-14428 GCA_963839235.1 uncultured Flavobacteriaceae bacterium
GGCTTTGTAGAAACTCAGTTTGCTTTTTACATCCTTTAAAACATGTTTTACACTTCCGGTTAAAGTTTCTGCTTTTATGCCATTGTTTACAAAACTCAGTTTCAAGGAGGTCTCAGGTGCCATTATCTGTGTTTGCCCCTTGCATAAAATTGAAATGGAAGTACCCGCAGAGGTTTTAAAAGTGGTTCCGGAAGCATACTGTTTATTGGCATCAAATGGCACTGTTCCGTTAAATGGCTGTCCTTTCGGACTTAAGATGGTCAGGTTGGCAGAAGTGGCAAATTGCCCGTTATACTGCATACCCACGATCTGGAATTGTGCAACCATTGAAGCCGAGGAAAAAATCAGGAATAGTATAATAAAGCCCTTCAAAGTGGTGGGATAATTGTAAGAAACAATTGTTTTCATATGAGAGAATTAAGGTTGGGGAGGAGAGAACTAAAGATACTAATATTTGTAATACCCTGTAAATAAAAGAATAGAGACTTTTTAGGCTGTATCTGCTCATTTTGAAAACAAGGAAATTAAGAATTCCTTAACTTTTTTATTTTTTCGATTGGGGGATTTATGTATTTTGTACGCGGAATAACCTACCATTAAATATTATGAAAAAGAAAATTACCCTATTCGCATTATTACTTTCTACACTTATTATTTACGCCCAAGACCCGAACATTCTTTGGCAGCGGACTATTGGGGGGAGCGATTATGATTATTTATATGATATAAAACAAACTCCCGATGGAGGTCTTATTTTTGGAGGTGGCTCAGCTTCTGATGTTTCGGGCGATAAAACTGATGGCTCAAATGGGAGTTTTGATATGTGGGTTATAAAAACCGATGGTTCGGGCGAAATACAATGGCAAAATTCTATTGGCGGAAATCAAGGCGAAGATATACACTCCATTGCATTGGCCCCAGATGGTGGATATTTGCTTATAGGGGAATCCAATTCAGATATTTCAGGCGACAAAACAGAAAACTCAAGGGGTGGAGATGATTATTGGGTTGTGAAAATTAATAATACCGGAACCGTTGTGTGGGATAAAACTTATGGAGGCGACAACATCGATTGGTTTCCCAAAATTTCTGCATCTACTGCGGGAGGTTATTATATTTGTGGTTCATCAAGTTCTGATATTTCTGGAGAAAAAACCGAAAACGCAATCGGCCAAGATGATTTTTGGGCTTTAAAAATTGATGATGCTGGTACTATTTTATGGCAAGACACTTTAGGGGGAAATAGTTTTGAACAACTTGAGGCAGTAGTAGCTACTGCGGATGGAGGTTGCATTATTGGGGGATATTCACTTTCCGATATTTCTGGGGACAAAACGGAAAATTCACGTGGCGGTTCAGATTATTGGGTAATAAAATTAAGTTCAGCAGGTAATATCGAATGGGATAAAACCATTGGCGGCAATGGAGCAGATCGCTTACATTCCGTTATTCAAACTACTGATGGAGGTTATTTACTAGGGGGTTATTCAACCTCAGAAATTTCTGGGGATAAAACCGAAAATAATATTGGGCAGGCAGATTTCTGGGTCATAAAATTAAATTCAACTGGAAATATTGAATGGCAAAATACTATTGGGGGCATTGATGGAGATGTGATCAATTCTGTATCACAAATAAGCGATGGTGGCTATATATTGGGAGGAGCTTCACGATCAAATATTTCAGGAGATAAAACTGAAAACTCAATGGGCGGGGATGATTTTTGGATCGTGAAAATCAATAATGTCGGCATCATTGAATGGCAAAATACCATAGGAGGCAATCAAGCCGATGTTCTTGGAGAAATTATACAAGTTCCCGATGGAAGTTATATTTTAGCAGGGAATTCCCTCTCTGGCATATCTGGTGACAAAACAGATAATTCTCGCGGAAATTTCGATTTCTGGATATTAAAACACGCTCAAACCTTAGGCCTCGAAGAAAACCCTTTTTTCAATGCAATAACCCTCTACCCAAACCCCACAAAAAACACCCTGCAACTCAACACCCAAGACAAAACCATTGACCAAGTAAACATTTACACAATAGCGGGCAGCAAAGTTTTGCAATTGGATGTTGATACCATTTCCCCAACCGTGGATGTTTCCAGTTTGGCTTCGGGGGTTTATTATGTGCAGTTGTATTCCGGGAAAAATGTAGCATTGAAAAAGTTTGTGAAGGAATAAATCAAAATTCTGCATTCTGAATTCTGAATTTAGAATTTTTGGTCTTTTGTCTTAAATCTTACAGCGAAGCGGTCTTGGGTCTTTTCCGAAATCCATATCTTTAAGAACAATTTCCTGAGGATATGAGCAAACTTATTTCAAAAAAGAAACCCGCATACCCCATTACCGATGCGCTTTCAAAATATCTTACCCGCCATGGCAGGAATATAAAAATCCCCATTTATTACGACGATCTTCTGCGCTTTCAGGGTTCGGTAATTATTTACGACAAAAACGGAAATGATACGCTGTGGGTGAGCGTCTATTATTCAGAATTTGAAACCGAGGAAATAAACTTCAGCCTAAAACGGATGTATTCCATTTTACATTCCGACGGAAGCGATACGCTCCTGCCCTACCTAAATATTGACCAAATTGATTTCTGCACTTTTGGGAATTCAAAACCTTTCCGAGTAAAAGTGCGGAATATTCTCAACGACAATTATATTTTTCTCTACATAAAAAAAGCCGACGCCTCCCGTATTTATGGCCTTGAGCTGGAACATTTACTATCGCCCAACCACATCAACTTTTTGGTTCACGGAAATACTTTAATAGAAGAGCATATCTCTGGCATTCCCGGGGACGATTTTATTGAAAACCACCTCGACAAATGTTCTGAACGCGATAAAATGGAAATCGCAAAAGAGTTCGTAAAATTCAACGAACGCTGCTTTGTCCGCCTTTTGGGCGATATGCGCTCCTACAATTACGTAATGGTATTGACCCACGATTTTGACCGAATACAATATCGAATTCGCGCGATAGATTTTGACCAGCAGAGTTATGAAGGAAATGCAAAGGTGTACAAACCCCAATTTTTGAAGGAAAATAACAAATTGGTGAAAATGACCGCCGATTCCCTTCGCGAAGAATCTGTAGAACAATACAAAAATGAGGAGCGCTCGCTATTGGCGAAACGGGCCACGAGCGAAAAAAACAGATTGAAGGAATTAATGGATTGTATGCGGGACGATGAACTCGCCCCTCCCGAAAAAATAAAGCAATTAAAGGCGGATCTTTTTAAACTGACGGGTGACGTGAATTTCAAAAAATCAAATAATATGGGCGAAATATTAAAGAGCGCGCTGGATTTTATTATAAGAAATTACAAAAACGAAAACCCATATATTATTTCAGATAGATAAATTGTTCATAAATAATACAATATATTTACTATGCGTGCATAGCATTAACTATCTTTAAAACCGTTTCCGTTTTTAATCCTTTCAAAAAAGTCCTTATTTATGAATATAAAAAAAGTATTGGTTGCCAATCGCAGCGAAATCGCCATCAGGGTTTTGCGCGCCTGTGCGGAAATAAATTTAAAGACCGTAGCCATTTTTACTTACGAGGACCGCTATTCGCAGCACCGCTATAAAGCTGATGAATCCTATCAAATTGGAGCAAATGATCAACCTTTAAAACCCTATTTGGACGGCGACGCAATAATCGCTTTGGCAAAATCCAAAAATGTAGATGCCATTCATCCCGGCTATGGTTTTCTTTCCGAAAATTCAGAATTTGCCCGTAATTGCGCGAAAAATGGAATCATTTTTATAGGTCCCGATCCAAAAGTAATGGACGCCCTGGGCGATAAAATAACCGCGAAAAAGATTGCCGTAAAATGTAATGTGCCCATTATAAAAAGCAATTCGAAAAAACTTTCTTCCCTAAAAATAGCGCTTTCCGAAGCAAATGATATTGGCTACCCCGTTATGCTGAAAGCTGCCTCCGGCGGTGGCGGCCGTGGAATGCGGATTATTAGAAATGATGACGATTTAAAAAACAATTTTGAATCCGCAAAAAGTGAATCGCTCAACGCCTTTGGCGACGACACCATGTTTCTTGAAAAATATGTTGAAAACCCAAAACATTTGGAGGTACAGATTGTGGCAGACAACCACGGCAACATTCGCCATTTGTTTGAACGCGATTGCTCCGTTCAGCGCCGGCACCAAAAAGTTGTAGAAATTGCGCCTTCATATAACGTATCGGAAAAAGTAAAACAATCCCTTTATAAATATGCCATTGCCATTGCCGAAGAGGTAAATTACAACAATGTGGGAACGGTTGAATTTCTGGTGGATGCAGAAGATAATGTGTATTTCATTGAGGTAAATCCGCGGATACAAGTGGAACATACCGTGACGGAAATGGTAACGGGAATTGATTTAATTAAAACCCAGATTTTTGTGGCCGGCGGTTATAAACTTTCCGACAAGCAAATAAAAATTTACGATCAGGATTCGCTGGCAACCTACGGTTTTGCGCTGCAATGTAGATTGACCACGGAAGATCCCGAAAATAATTTCACCCCAGATTACGGAACCATAACCACTTATCGGAGCGCCGCAGGGATGGGCATCCGGCTCGATGCGGGTAGTATTTACCAATCCTACAGCGTGAGCCCATTTTTTGATTCCATGCTCGTAAAAGTTTCTGCGCACGGCCGGACCTTGGATGGTGCCGTACGGAAAATGGCGCGCGCATTGAAGGAATTCAGAATTCGGGGGGTAAAGACCAATATCCACTTTCTTCAAAACGTAATCCAACACGAAACTTTTAAGGAAGGAAAGGCCACCGTAAATTTTATTGGCAACACGCCCGATTTGTTTGATATTAAATTGCCGCAGGACCGTACTTCAAAAATTGTGAATTATCTGGGTGAAGTAATCGTGAACGGCAATCCAGATGTTAAAAATATTGATAGGAATAAAGTCTTCCGAAACCCTAAAATTCCCGAGTTTGATTTGAAAAAACCGTTTCCGAAAGGCACCAAAAATCGGCTTACGGAAATGGGTCCGGAAAAATTCTGCGCTTGGCTGAAGGATGAAAAAAAGATTCATTATACAGATACTACCATCCGCGATGCCCACCAATCGCTGCTTGCCACGCGTATGCGAAGTTATGATATGCTTCAGGTTGCGGAAAGTTTTGCAAAAAACCATCCCAATACCTTCAGTATCGAAATGTGGGGTGGCGCAACTTTCGACGTTTGCCTTCGGTTTTTGAACGAAAGTCCGTGGACGCGTTTGCGCGAACTTCGGAAATTGATCCCGAATATATTGTTCCAAATGCTGTTGCGCGGTTCAAATGGCGTTGGCTATAAAGCCTATCCCGACAATTTAATTGAAAAATTTATTGAAACCTCTTGGGAAAACGGAATCGATATTTTCAGAATTTTTGATTCCCTCAACTGGACAAAAGCCATGGAGCCGAGCATCAATTACGTTCGCAACAAAACGGGCGGAATTGCCGAGGCCGCCATTAGTTACACCGGCGATATTCTGGATCCGAAAGAAAAAAAATACACTTTAAAATATTACACCCAACTTGCCAAAGACCTTGAAAACGCAGGTGCGCATATGATTGCCATTAAGGATATGGCAGGGCTTTTAAAACCCTACGCCGCCACCGAATTGGTTTCAGCATTAAAGGACACCTTGAATATCCCGCTGCATTTACATACCCACGATACTTCTTCCATACAATCCGCAACCTATTTAAAAGCGATTGAAGCCGGCGTTGATGTTGTTGATGTGGCTTTAGGCGGACTATCGGGTCTTACCTCCCAGCCCAATTTCAATTCAATTGTTGAAATGATGCGCAACCAACCGCGCGAAAATAAATTCGATATTAATAAATTGAATGAGTTTTCAAATTATTGGGAAGACGTGCGCGAAATGTATTATCCTTTTGAGTCTGGCCTTAAAGCCGGAACCGCGGAAGTTTATCAGCACGAAATTCCCGGTGGACAGTATTCCAATTTACGTCCGCAGGCAGAAGCACTCGGTTTGGGCGACCGTTTTGACGAGGTGAAAAAAATGTATTCCCGCGTTAACGAAATGTTCGGGAATTTGGTAAAAGTTACCCCAAGCTCAAAGGTGGTGGGCGATATGGCCATTTTTATGGTCACCAACAATCTGTATCCTGAAGACGTAATGGAACGCGGACGCGATATTTCGTTTCCGGAATCGGTAATCAATTTCTTTAAAGGCGACCTTGGACAGCCGTTGGGTGGTTTTCCGAAGGCACTTCAAAAAATAATTCTGAAAAATAACAAAGCCTACACAGATCGACCAAATGCACATTTGGAACCTATTGATTTTGATTCAGAATTCAACGTTTTCAGAAAAAAATTCCAACAAGGTTTTACGCGTCCCATTGAGTTTGAGGATTTTCTGTCGTACAGTTTGTACCCGCGGGTTTTTGAGGATGCCCACGAGAAATATAAATTATATGGAAATGTAGCCATCCTCGCCACGGAGAATTTTTTCTACGGAATGAAGCTTCAGGAAGAGGCGCTTATTGAACTTGAACCGGGAAAATCAATTCTTGTAAAACTGCTTTCCGTAGGTATTCCTGATGAAGACGGGGTGCGCATTGTTTTCTTTTCGGTAAATGGTGAAAACCGTTTTGTGGAAATTAAGGACAAATCCATAAAGGTGGAAAAAGAAGTACACGTAAAAGTAGATGCCAATGATGCTGGCCAGTACGGTGCGCCATTACAGGGAAATTTATATAAAATATTGGTGAAAAAAGGACAGGAAGTGAAAAAGAACGATCACCTATTTATTATAGAAGCCATGAAAATGGAAACCACTATTACGAGCAATAAAGCAGGAAAAATAAAATCTATCGCCCTAAAACCTGGCACCATGGTGATGAAGGACGATTTGATATTGACATTGGAATAGCGTTAAAATCAGAACTGAAAAGAAACCGAAACACATTTTTTTGTCCTTTCTCCTATGTCCTCCGTCGTAGCGGTTTTTCGTCTTTTTTAAAATTTTATTTCCCGCCCCTTGCTTTTCAAATAAATAACATTACATTTGCACCCCTCTTAGACAAAATCCGTTTTGTTTTAGGGTGAGAAAACAATGATTTATTAACGATTGACAAAAAACTAAATGGATACATTAAGTTACAAAACAGTATCTGCTAACAAGAATACCGTTGTAAAAGAATGGTTAGTAGTAGATGCGGACGGGCAGGCATTGGGTCGTCTTGCAAGCGAAGTTGCTAAATTACTTCGCGGAAAGCACAAACCAAGTTTCACCCCACACGTAGATTGCGGTGACAACGTAATTATTATCAACGCCAGTAACGTAAACCTTACCGGCAAAAAATGGAACGACAAAACGTACATTCGCCACACAGGCTATCCTGGTGGGCAACGTAGCCTAACCGCTACGGAATTGTACAAAAAAGACCCAGCAAGGCTTGTTGAAAAAGCCGTAAAAGGAATGCTTCCAAAAAACAAATTGGGCGCAGAAATGTTCAGAAACCTAAAAGTGTATGCTGATGCAAACCACGGACAGGAAGCACAAAAACCAAGAACAATTAACCTTAACGACAACAAGTAATGGAGACAATTCACAAAATAGGCAGAAGAAAAACCGCTGTTGCACGTGTGTACCTTAAAGAAGGAAAAGGAAACATTACCATCAACAAGCGCGAGTTGGAAAACTATTTTCCAACGGGAACACTTCAATATAAAGTAAAACAAGCGTTGATGCTTACCGACAACGAAAAGACTTTCGATATTTCGGTAAACGTATTTGGCGGTGGAATTACCGGACAGGCAGAAGCAATTCGCCTTGCTCTTTCCCGCGCAATGTGTACGCTTAACGAAGAAAACAGAGGAATCTTGAAACCGGAAGGTTTGCTTACAAGAGACCCAAGAATGGTAGAACGCAAGAAATTCGGACAGAAGAAAGCCCGTAAGAAATTCCAGTTCTCTAAACGTTAATACTTCGGCTGCGCTCAGTAGCCGAATTTTTAAAATACTTGTGTGGTGCCGTTCACTGAGCGAAGCCGAAGTGGGGCACCGCACAATTTCAAGTTCATATTCATTATTAATTAAAAAAGCTGTTATCCCGAAAATTCGCGGAGTTAGTTTAGCATCTAAACCAAATTCATTTTTAGAAGAGGTTGCTATCCTTTCACAGAACGTAAACTAAAACAAAATGGCAAAAAAAGTAGAAGTAAAAGACTTACTTGAAGCTGGTGTGCACTTTGGCCACCTTACCCGCAAATGGAACCCAAACATGGCGCCGTATATCTATATGGAGCGCAACGGGATCCACATTATCAACCTTTACAAAACCGCTGCAAAAATTGAAGAGGCTAACGAAGCCCTTAAAAAAATTGCAGCCAGTGGACGCAAAATCCTTTTTGTAGCTACCAAAAAACAAGCAAAAGACATTGTTGCCGAAAAAGCAAAGAATGCAAACATGCCGTACATCACTGAAAGATGGCCCGGTGGTATGCTTACCAACTTTGTAACTATCCGTAAAGCCGTAAAGAAAATGGCTTCTATTGATAGAATGAAGCAGGACGGTACTTTCAACACCCTTTCCAAGAAAGAGCGTTTGGCAGTAGATCGTCTTCGTGCAAAATTGGAAAAGAACTTAGGTTCAATTTCCGATATGAGCCGTCTTCCTGCAGCACTTTTTATTGTGGACACAACTCGTGAGCACATTGCGGTTGCCGAAGCTTTAAAATTGAACATTCCAATCTTTGCGATGGTTGACACAAACAGTGACCCACGCGTTATTGATTATGTAATTCCATCTAACGACGATGCTTCAAAATCTATTGAAAGCATTATGAGCGTTGTTTCCGAAGCAGTTATTGAAGGTCTTTCCGAAAGAAAATCAGGAAAAGATGACGATAGCGATGACGAGGAAGGAATGGAAAGAAAAGCAAAAGCTCCTAAAAAAGACAAGGAAGTAAAGGAGGAGAAAAAAGCAAAAGCTCCAAAAGCTGAAGTTCCTTCAACTGACGAAGAAGACGTAGAAGATATGAAAGAGGCAAAACAGCCAGTACGTCAGCAATCGAAAAAACAAATTCTTAACGAAGAAGAATAGTAAAGATGCTCGATTTTGAGCACTCAAACTAAAAAAAGTAAAGACACAATATATTGTGTCTCAACCTTAAAAATTTATAAAAATGGCAAACATAACAGCCGCAGAAGTAAATAAACTAAGACAAACCACCGGAGCCGGAATGATGGACTGTAAAAAGGCATTGGTTGAGGCAGACGGAAATATGGAAGAGGCCATTTCCATCCTTCGTAAAAAAGGACAGAAAATTGCCGAAAAAAGAGCGGATCGCGATTCCAGTGAAGGTGTTGCAACTGCAAAAGTGAACAGCGACAACAATAAAGGTGTAGCTATTTCCTTAAACTGCGAAACCGACTTCGTTGCCAAAAACGATTCATTCGTTGAAATGGCAAATAAAATGGCCGATATCGCATTGAACACTTCATCTAAAGAAGAATTTTTGAATTCAAAATATGACGGTATGACCGTTGCTGAAAAATTGACTGAACAAACCGGCGTTATCGGTGAAAAAATCGAGATTGGCGGTTACGAAATTTTGGAAGCCCCATTCGTTGGTTCTTATGTTCACGGTAACAAAATTGCTGCCTTAACAGGTCTTTCAAAAGCTGTTGACAATGCCGACGAATTGGCAAAAGACGTTTCTATGCAAGTTGCTTCTATGGGCGCAACTACGCTTTCATACAAAGATTTCGATCCAGAATTCGTGGCTTCAGAAACTGAGGCGCGTATCGCTGTTATTGAAAAAGAAAACATCGAGTTGGGCCGTTTGGGCAAAACCTTAAAAAATGTACCAAAATACATTTCAAGAGCACAATTGACTCCAGAAGTTATGGCACAGGCCGAAGCCGATGCAAAAGCTGAATTGAAAGCCGAAGGAAAACCTGAAAACATTTGGGATAGAATCCTTCCGGGAAAAATCGAGCGTTTCATTAGCGACAACACTACTATGGATCACGAAAAAGCGTTGCTTGACCAAAACTTCATTAAAGACGACAAAAAGAGCGTTGCCGAGTACGTAAAAACATACGGCGATGTTGAAGTTGTTGGTTTTAGAAGAGTTTCTTTGGCGTAAGCTTTTTGAACATACTTTATAAAACGAAAAGAGGCTGAAATTTATCAGCCTCTTTTTTTTGTGAAAATGTACGTTCAAAAACCTTGATGTTGCCCAGTTTATCTAAGGTCCGAAATTTATTTATTGTTTAATAAACTTTTTAACTTCAACCATTCCGTTTTCTGATTCAATATTCAGAAAATAGATACCGCTACTAAGATGTGAAATATTTAAGGAAGCCTGATTTTCAAAATTCAGATTTTGTAAGCTTAAAAGTTTGCCTTCCACATTGAAGATTTTGATTTTTAGATTTCCTGTTTTGGATTTTTGGCTTTTTATGTATAATTCATTTTGCGTTGGATTGGGATAGATGGAAAACCCTTGTTCCTTTTGTGTTGAAACCCCCAATGAGCAATCCTCAGAATAAATATAATCTGCGGTTATCAACCAACTTGAATATGGCGGTTCATTATTTGTTGCTGCATCTTCGTCATCCACCATTACACAATGCAACTCTGTTAGCTCGCAGGGATTGCCTTCAAACTCGCAAGGTAGGGTTACGTTCAAAATTGCATTATTGCCATTTTTTGCGTTTAGAGTTTCTAAGAAAAAAAGATTTTCTGCATAAAATATTTCTAGGTTAGAATTGTTGCTAATATCTATGGAAGCAATTTCTTGACCAATATCTCCTCCATAATTGCCACAATAAAATTCTTTAAGGAGTAAATTATTACTAACATCTAAGCTATTTAGGTGAACGCCTGTAAGGTCCAAATACTCTAAAAGCTCATTGTTAGACAGATCAATTTCAGAGAAGGATACCCCTCCAGCGATAAATGTTTTGAGATTTATATTGTTAGAAATATCAATTGTATCAATCCAACAATCTACCATTTCCAATGTTTCCAAATTTACATTATTTGAAAGATCGATATTATCCAATTGATGCAAACCCCCAATATTTAAAGTTTCCAAAAGCAGGTTATTGGAAATATTTATTGAATTTGAAGGATTTACGGAACATATAAGAGTTATCAACTGCGTATTATTTGAGGTGTCTATAATGGTTAAATTGTTTCCCCGTACATCTAAATCTTCCAAAGCTGCAAAATCCTCAATACCCGTTAAATTACTAATACTCCTATACCTTACATCCAGCGTTTCTACGGAATCAATATCACTTGTTAATACCTGTCCGTTAATTGTGCCGTCGCTATCAATGCCCAAATCTATTAGGGCCTGTTCAAAATTAGGATCGGGAATGCTGGTTATTTGGGCATAAAGAGACGATGATTGTAGCGTTATGCAAAAGAAAAAAATGAGTACCAATACTGTTTTGGGGTTGATATTATTTAAAGTCTTCATAATATTTCAATTTTAGAGTTATTGTTTTGCAAGCGTTTTTGAATCTTCTATATCCCCATCGCATACCAAAATTACGGAATAAAGACCAGTGGGAAATGTAGTTAAATCAAGTATAATCTCATCATCAGTTGTATCAAGTATATAATTGTCCGACATTCCTGTACTTTGATTTAATACCATAACATACGCTGAAGTTACCCCTTCCGTCATGTAGTTTATTGTTAATTGCGAAACTAAGGGATTAGGTGACAAGCTTACAATCCTATATGGATTGACAGTTATAGTTACCTCGTCATAATCTTTCAAGCCATCTAAATCTGATATAATTTCGAGTTGGTATTGTTGCGTAACTGCAGGTGATACGGTTAAATCAGTGCCAGTATATATGAGGTTTCCCTCGGAATCGTACCAATTGTAAACAGCATTTTCATTGATGTCTGTTGCCTGTAACGTTGTACTTTCATTTCTTTCAATTTCCAGGTTATTTCCAGCATCTGCACTAAAACCAGATCTTGGCTGTTTTCTTACTTCAAATGTTTCTCCTCCGATAACTTTATTTGTGGCCTTGTCTCTCTGTATAACTTGATAGGTATATTGTTGTTTGTTAGTCAACTCTTTTGTTAAAAAATTAAAAGTTATATAAGCGGTGCCATAGTCATTAGCCTCAAATACAATATCGTCAATTAACACGTTATTGCCTGTCGCAATTATTTTTTGATCGTTCGTTGTAGTGGTATAGTTAGCTCCATTGTTATTACCTCTTTCCCAAGCGTCAAAAAGAACATCGTCCATTTCAACGGCTATTTCAGCTTCTTGAAAAATTGCTTTTCCTGGTTCATTATTATCAGCGAAAAGCTCCAAGCTATATGTCTTGGGAGAATTGGATGGATTACTAACCCCTATAACCGCACCTATACTAAATGTATTTGGAACAATCTCAATAACTGTTGTATTCCTCCATGCTATATTGTTGTTGTTTTTAACATTGTCAGTTATAAAGGTTCCTTCAGGAAATGTCATAGGATCATCGTTGGATTCGATACGTGCCAACAGACAAAAATGCCAAGGGTTTGGATTAATGCCAATATAATCTTGTGGATTTGGGACTAACCATTCAAACTCCAATATAGTTTCTTGCCCAGGTGCAAGTGAGGGTATGGCCAATGTTCCCAATTCATTTCCCATTGAAACGCCACCAACAATTATCTGACCTGTCCAGTAACCATCCCAATCAAGAGCTGTGTTAGCTTTGGCCCAATAGAGTTTTAGTTGATCATTGCCGGAGGAGGCTCCACATCCTTTATTTCTTATCTTTACATAAACGTAATTTGGATTTGTTGGATAATAGATAGGGTTCTGGTGTTCTTGTACCAAGATGCCATCATTCTGATTACGTACCCAAATATCCTTGCTATTCCAAAACACTTCAGTGTGAAAATTAGGCTCTTGGCCAATATCATTTTCTGTATCTTTTATGTAAATATCTATATTATTATCTGACAATACAGGGTTAAAAACTGATGGATTATTTTCAATAGCTTCATGAGTTCTAATAGCTTGTCCTGTAGTAAATATACGTCCACACGTCGAATTAGAATACGCTAGCATATTTTTAATATCTGTTTGTGTGACAGTATATGGCGTGCCTCCACAATCCTTAAAAAAGGGAGAATTGGGATCTAAGACCCTGCTGTCCGGAGCATAACCGCAATTGGGAATATCAGAATAGGCATAGTCAATAGCCGGGTTGTTTCTTAAATGAATTATTTCTGCCAGTATAAATCCATAATCAATGAGAGCCTGTTCTATAGCCAGAGCATCCGGTAAATCAATATACCCATTTTGCCTAAAGGCTATTTGTCGAGCTTCTGCCCAATTATAACCTATGTTGGCTTGTTCTACAGCATAAGCAAAATGATTATGTTGCTCTCTTAAAAAATTAGGTACTGCATTGGTATCCGTAACTTTATCCCCAGCTTCATCTGCATTATATTCAGGATCATTTGGATTACGCGTAACCCTCTCACAATTAACGGGATGAGGTCTGTAATTACCCCCATCAAAAGTATGATATAAATTAAAACTGTGTCCCAGTTCATGAGATAGAATAGTTCCTGTAGCAATTAATCCTCCGGTTACAACGACACTGGTTGAAATATAAGTTGATATGCCAGCAGCATTCCCAGCTAAACTATGTGGCGCATAGATATTTAAAGCGTCTGACCTCACTTTTCCATTGTTTTCGGCATAATTTCTTATCGCAATTATTCCGGAATTAGTATGGTGGGCAGTGGAGTTGATTGTGTCCATACCAACAAGATTAAAACAAATATTCATTGACGCAAATTGTTCATTTATAAGTGCAACACTTTGTTTAGCCTTTTCCAATGTAAGTGGCCATCCGGGTTGGGTATAGGAACCATCACTTTTGTTAATCCTCCAATAGAAAATATTAAAGGTTTTTGTTTCAAAATCATTTAAATAAGCCGAACTTGAAGATTTACTGTAAATACCTGGAGGATCCGGAATGACATTTGGTGGAGTATCACAAAAATATTCATTTTGTCCAAATAACTGGGTGCTGACAATAATAAGAAGCATCGTTAAAATTCCAAAACGAGGAAAAGATGGTGATGCTTGTGATTTTGGGCGTGTGGGCGTGTGGGCGTGTGGGCGTGTGGGCGTGTGGGCGTGTGGGCGTGTGGGCGTGTGGGCGTGTGGGCGTGTGGGCGTGTTTTTTCATAATTTGGTCGATTAAAGTTAGTTAATTTTTCCCAATATACTGTTAAAAACTTATTGTGCGCACAGGGTTTTCCCCTTTTCTTGAAAAGGGTTTTCCCCCTTTTTATTAAATCCAGTTTTTAAATGAAATTTTAGAAAAGAAAAAAATCTTTTAAAAACTACTTTTTTTCAAACCTTCCACCGCATCAATAATT
>CAWITX010000015.1:0-24552 GCA_963839235.1 uncultured Flavobacteriaceae bacterium
TTAAGGCGATTAGTGGCACTTCAACCCAAAGACGGGGAAATTCGGTCATCGAAATAAATACCTGATTTGCATCCAAACCCTCGTAGCTATCGCTGCGGCTGACTTTCCGCAGAAGTTCGCTCGCGAAAGTATTTATTGGCTTCATTCGCCCATTATCCTGTATTATTAAATGGCCGAACTTGGCTGCGTGTTCCTTGCTCACTGCATTCGCCTTTATCAAAGAATCTATTTGCCGTTTCGGAATAGTTTTATGTGCAGTTTGCCCTTCCTGCGCCATTCCGGAAAGTGAAATGAATAAAACCAAAATGGTAGTCATTCGGGCCTTTTTCTTCTTTATTTTATTCAATATTTTTTCAAGATTTTTGAAGCGGCTGCCTTTTATAAAAAGAATTCCCATAAGTCCTAAATACAGAAGAAAATAACCAAAATAAGTAATCCAGGTTCCCCAACGGTCGTGGTTTACGGAGAGGATCGTTCCTTTTTCATCGGGATCAAAACCTGATTGAAAAAATCGATAGCCGTCGTGATCCAGCACGTGGTTCATAAAAATATCGGCATCGTAGCGGTCCGAAGGATTTTCATTCACAGTAACCCTACTTTTAAAGGAAGCGTATCCCTTTTCAGTACCGGGATATTTTGTTGCAATAAAATCATTGAGCGTTACGCTAAAAGGTAATTCCATTGCTTTGGAACCATAACTGAGATAGACTTTTAAGCCGCCAACTTCAACTTCTTTCGGGTCTGGATCGGTTCCCTTTCCGCCCAAAAGACCCACGGTTTTGGTTTCATTTTTTGAGGAAACTTCTAAAATAAGTGCATCTTGATTGGCCTGCTCCCCTTTTTCAACTTTCACCAAACCATAATTACCCGTTGTAACTGGTTCTGGAATTACAAATGAAATTCCACCCATTCTATAAAGAGAACGAAGCATTAAAGGCTGCGTACTATCTGCCACTACCCGACCCTGCATTTGGTCGGCCATTCGCATAAAATCACCTTCAAACGGACTGGAAATTGTGTAATTTCCATCTTCAAAATATTCAATATTTATTGCACCTTGTGTCGGTTTATTTATGGCGAAAAGAATGTTGTGAATGTTCGATATTTCACCCAGTTTTACCCAATGGTCGTGACGTTCGCCATCACCCGCTTCCACTATTTTTAGATATTGCTCGCCATCTTCAGCTTCGGTGAGTCCTTCCTTTGCGCCTTTTATAAAATTTTTATACTGAATAGTTACCGGCTGATCATTATAATCTGTATTTATCGTAAAACTATTATCCAACCTCTCTGAAAGCCGCAGTTTTTTCGGTTTTAATTTTCGGCGCTGTGGCACGCCTTCTATTTCATAATTACCATCAATAAATACATTCAAATAGGTTTGATCTGAAAGAATGGTATTTTCGGTTTTACCTTCGCGAATGTGCATTACGCCTTCAAAACCTATATATCTGGTAACAAAAGCGCCAATAAGAATAAAAATAAATGCCAAGTGCAAAATTAGGGAAGACCACATCTCTCGCCTATGCAATTTGTATCTGAAAATATTTCCAATAAAATTAATTACGAAAAGTGCCATAATGGCCTCGAACCACCACGCATTGTAAATCAACTCGCGTGTATAGGGGGTTGGCGGACTTTCAGAAGAAGCGTCCAAAAAAGTTCCTGCGGCCATTGCGGCTGCAAAAACAAGAAATAAAACGGCGGTTAAACGGGTGGAGAAAAGAACGGAAGCAATCTTTTTTTGCATTACGGGTAATTTTGGCGCAAAAATAATGAATTGCGCCCATTTACGCTACGATAAAATGTAACTATTGTGGCTTTTCAAAACCCTGATTTCTGGCGTTGAAAATATTTAAATGAAGAAACGTTCCCATATTTCGGGCGCGGTTTTTAGCGATTTCGGCGGTTTCACCTTCAAAGAGTTCGTTTATAGTTTCATGCCATAGATTTATCCAAGTACCAAAGTGAAGCTCATTAATGGAATTATCCATTTTTTTGTCAACTTCAATATGGGTGTGCATCGGGTTTCCGAAATATTTTCTTTCAAAGAAAAGATTGGTTTCCCAAAAATCGGTAAGCAGCTCGAGGTGCGATTCCCAATCGGTAATTATCTTATTGAAAATAGGCCCGAGAAGCGCATCTTTCTTTATTTTCGAATAAAATGTGTTGACAAGCAAAGTCACGTCTTCACGGGATTCTATATTCTTTTTTGCCATTTTTTTATAGCAAAGTTATCAAAATCAAAAGCAAGTTGGCAAGCAAACTGATCGCCAAAAGCCAAAATGCAATTTTTTTGTTGGAACCGGCGAGTAAAGCGGCGTTATAGCCCATGCATAATGACACGCATAGGGTAAGTTCAATTCCGGAGATGATTCCCGTGCCCTGCGCCAAAATTGTCATTGCTGCAAGAGAACCGATGCAACTGTTAAATATAATAGTAAGGGGAATGTACATGTAAAAATCGTTTTCAAATTGCTGTTGCAATACTTTTACGGATAGAGTTTTCATAAAATAATAGGGTTTTGTTTTAATGGTGTAAATTTACATGCCAAAACAGCCCCACTTTTATGAGGCAAATCATAAACCTATGATTCCCGAAAACTTATTATTGGATTACGGTGCAAACCTTGAGAATTCAGGGGCTTCCGAAGTTATTTTTTCTGAAAGGAAACGTGCTGATTTCTATTTTCAGATAAAATCTGGCGAGGTCAAAATGTTCAACCTGAATGAAAATGGTAAAGAATTTGTACAGGGAATTTTTTATGATGGCGAAAGTTTTGGCGAGCCACCACTTTTTGGAGATTTTAAATATCCTGCTTCCGCAGCGGCAGTAAAACCAACGGAAATCTATAAATTGGCAAAATCGAAATTATTTGAACTGCTTACCAATAACCCCGAAATAAATTTAAAATTCACCAAAACTTTGGCAAAGCGCCTTTATTACAAAGCCACAATTTTAAAGGAAATTTCAGTACATCCACCAGAGCACAGAATTCTCGCTTTGATTGATTTTCTGAAAAAAAGATATGGTACAGAAGAACTTTTTCAAGTGGAGCTCACACGGCAGCAAATGGCCGACTTAACGGGACAACGAGTAGAAACCGTAATACGCGCTATAAAACAATTGGAAAAGGATGGGGAGGTAAAATTGATAAAGCACAAAGTGTACCGTTGAAAATTCTTTTATGAAAAGTGAAAAGAATAGAGAGAAAAAATGGCAGAAAACAGTTTGTGCATTGTCTTTTTTCTTTCCTCTATTCTCTTTCCTCTATTTTAAAAATTGCTAATTTCGCATAATGATAAATGTAGTTTTTTTAGGATTTGGAAATGTGAACAGACATTTATTCAAAGCTTTAGCTTATTCAACAGAAGTTGCTGTAAAACAAATATTTAACAAGACTAAATTAGATGCTAATTTAATTGCGGATAACATTCCCATCACAGATGATATTTCAAAAATAAATGAAGCCGATGTTTACATAATCGGAATTCCGGATGACGCAATTTCGGACTTTTCCAAAAGTCTTCCTTTTCAAAATAATTTAGTGGTCCACACTTCGGGCGGGGTTTCAATGGATGCACTTTCAATTAAAAACAGACGGGGTATTTTTTATCCGCTGCAAACTTTTTCAAAGGAACGGCAAGTTGATTTTGCAAATATTCCTATTTGCATAGAAGCGGAAAGTTCAGAAGATTTGGAGTTACTTCGAAAACTGGGAGAAAACCTTTCAGGAAATGTGGTTGAAATTTCTTCGGAAAAAAGGGCAAAGCTCCATTTAGCGGCAGTTTTCGTTAATAATTTCACCAATCATTTGTACGAAATTGGAAGTGGAATTTTGAAAGATGAAAATTTACAATTCGAGTTACTGAAACCGTTGATAGTAGAAACAGCCGAGAAAATAAAAACCCTTTCGCCCAAAGACGCACAAACAGGCCCAGCGAAAAGAGATGATTTAAAAACCATTGAAAAACACCTACATTTGCTTGAAAATAGCGAATACAAAAAGTTTTATGAATTGTTTACTGAAGCAATAAAAAACGGTTAAAATTCCACGATAGAAGTTCTAATCAAAAAATCCCACCACAATGAGTTATAAAGAATACCTGAAACACATAACAACCTTCATTTTTGACGTGGACGGCGTGCTCACGGATGGATCCATTCTCGTAAATACCCAAGGTGAAATGTTTAGGACTATGAATATAAAAGACGGCTATGGCCTGAAAGCTGCGGTGGAACAGGGTTATAATATTTGTGTGATTTCCGGCGGAACAAACGAAGGCGTGAGGGTGCGACTTCAAAATTTGGGAATCAAAAATATTTTTTTGGGCGCTCAAAATAAGACAAAAATTTTAGAGGATTTTTTAAAAACCCATTCGGTCAAAAATGAGAACGTGCTCTTCATGGGCGACGATCTTCCCGATTTTGAAATAATGCAGGAGGTAGGAATGCCCACCTGCCCCCAGGATGCCGTGCCGGAAATAAAGGCAATCTCAAAATATGTTTCGCACAAAAAAGGCGGAAAAGGCTGCGTTCGCGATGTGATTGAACAAGTCCTAAAAGTGCAGGGAAAATGGATGATAACCAAAGGTGTTAGCGCGAAATTTGACTGAAACCGAAATTGAAACCGAAATCAAACAAGAAACCTTGAATCCTAAACCTTGAATTTTTTAAACCTAATTCGTTACAAAAACCTGCTATTCATTGCATTGGCGCAGGTTTTCATTAAATATGGACTTTTTCAACCTTTCGGGATTGACATAACCTTAAACGCTTTTGGCTTTGCCCTACTCGTAATGGCTACACTTTGTATTGCCGCGGCTGGAAACATTATCAACGATATCTATGATGTGGAAATAGACCGAATCAATAAACCTACGAAGGTTTTGATAGGAAAAAAAATTTCGGAAAAAGGCGCAAATAGAATTTTTATTATACTGAATATAATTGGCGTTGCCATTGGTTTTTATCTTGCAAACATCATCGAGAGACCTGGATTTGCGGCACTGTTTGTCGTTTTTTCGGCATTGCTCTATTTGTATGCTTCATATTTGAAGGGAATGTTGCTTATTGGAAATCTATTGGTTTCGGCGTTGGTCGCCATGAGCCTTATAATCGTTCCTCTCTTCGACCTTCTCCCAGCTATCACACCTGAAAATCAACCTACTCAAGCCACCATTTTCGGAATTGTTTTGGACTTCGCCTTTTTTGCGTTTTTCATGAATTTTATCCGTGAAATTGTAAAGGACCTGCAGGACATAAACGGGGACAAGAAAGGTGGGATGAATACGCTGGCCATCGCGCTCGGCCGGAAGCGAACTACTAAAATCGTCTTTGTATTTGCGGCATTCATGGTTTTTGGGGTAGTGCTTTATATGTATAAATATATTTACAGCCAACAGTTATTGGTTTTGTATTTCCTTTTTGCAATCGTTGCCCCACTGCTCTATTTTTGCATAAGGACTTGGGGAGCAGAAACAGTAAAGGATTACGCTTTTCTTTCAACATTGCTGAAAATAATAATGTTTTTGGGGCTTTGTTCCATGCCGCTATTTCAGTTTGTAATTTTGAAGTAAACTATTAAAAGAATCCCGAAACACACAACCACTTATGCTTCGCGAAAAATTAAAGGATTATAACATCATTCTCGCTTCCGGCTCGCCGAGAAGACAGGCTTTTTTCAAGGAATTGGAAATTGATTTCTCAATTCAGGTAAGAGAAATTAATGAGGTTTATTCCAATAATTTAAAACACTCAGAAATAACCAATTACCTTTCACAACTTAAAGCATCGGTTTTTGAAAATTTATCTGAAAAAGATATTCTTATAACCAGCGATACAATTGTTTGGAAAGATGGAAAGCCGCTTGAAAAACCCGCGGATTTTAATGAAGCAAAAGAAATGCTCCAAACACTGAGCGGGGAAATGCACGAAGTTATCACTTCGGTTTGCTTCACTTCAAAAACATTTCAAAAAACGGTTCACGATGTTACAAAGGTTTGGTTTAAAAACCTTTCAGAGGAAGAAATTGAGTACTATATAAAAACCTATAAACCCTTTGACAAAGCTGGAGGTTACGGCATTCAGGAATGGATTGGCTATATAGCAATTGAAAAAATTGAGGGCTGCTATTTCAACGTAATGGGACTTCCGACACGCCTTGTTTATAAAACGTTAACCGAGATTGCCGAGCGCTGATTTTTTGGTATTTTTGAGCAAATTCTGCCAGAAATGAACCATTTCAAAAGTCTTTTTTTGTTTTCCATAATTTTAATCGGCTGTAATTCTGTCGAGAAAAAAGAGGATCATCATCCCATTTCAGAAAAACAGACTAAAAATACAACTGAAAAGCCACGCACGATTTCAAAGGAATTTAAGGAATATTGGTACGCCGGAAAAGCCGAAATAACATCCTACGAATTGATGCAGGAGCGCTACGGTGAAATCCGAAAAGGAACTGCAGTAAACATTTTCGTCACCGAGGATTTCCTGCCCGATACGCAGGTGAAGGCAAGTAAATATTCAGAAAATAACACTTCAGTACTGAAACTAAACCAAATGAAGAATTTCAATACGGGCATCTATCCGTATTCTATAATGACCAGTACTTTCAGTCCAATTTCCAACACGGCACATGCCATAAAAGTGAGCAATGGCGTGCAGGAATGGTGCGGACAGGTTTATATGCAGCTAAATAACCGAAATGATTTCGAAATAGAAAGCCATTCCTATTTTGAAGGCGAAGCAGACCAGAAGATTTCCCTGCCCAAAACCTGGCTCGAAAATGAAATTTGGAATCTAATTCGAATAAATCCCGAGGAATTGCCCACGGGAGATATAATGATCATCCCTGCTTTTGAATATTTAAGATTAAGGCACAAGGAAGTAAAGGAACACAACGCTTTTGCCAGTTTAAAACAAGGCGATTCACTTACAACCTACACTTTAAATTACCCGGATTTACAACGGCAAGTAATGGTTTTTTTCAAAAGCACCTTTCCCTATGAAATTGAAAAATGGGAAGAAGTGAATGCGGCCGCACAAAATGATACGCTACGCCTACGAACAACGGCAACCAAACTTAAACGTATGAAGCGCGCCTATTGGCGGGAAAATGGGAATGATTTTGAATATCTGCGTGACTCGCTGGGTCTTTAAAAAATTAAAACTATGACAGATTTATATATAAAGGATTACTCATTGCAACTTATAGAATCGGCAATCTTGATTGTTGGAATTTTAGTTTTGGGGTTCTTTCTAAAAAAAACGGTTCGCAATTTCGCCAAGAAAATAGAACGGCTCGAGCACCGCACGGGATTAATTATGAAACACGTAGATTTCGCCGTCTTCATTTTAATCGTTTTGGGGTTGATTTTAATTTGGGGCGTGGATTTCAGAAATCTGGGCTTGGTAATGTCTTCGGTTTTTGCCGTAATCGGGATTGCCTTTTTTGCGCAGTGGTCCATACTCAGCAACATTACTTCCGGCGTGATTATGTTTTTCACCTTTCCCTATAAAATAGGGGATTACATAAAAATCCACGATAAGGAGATGCCGTGTGAAGGCATTATTGAGGACATAAAAACATTCCACATTATTTTGCACACAAAGGAAAATGAAATTGTAACCTACCCCAACAGCATGATGCTCCAAAAAGGGGTGAGCATAGTAAAGGCTGAAGAATTTTACGAAATGCAAAACGAAGCCGAAAAAAATAAGGATGGCCTTCCCCACGATTAATTTTCACAAATGGTATCTTTGGGGAACGTACTTTAAACAAGCACCCTAGTTTTATGCAAAAATCATTTTTCGTCCGACTTCTATTTTTATGTTTTGCAATAGTTGCCACCGCCCAAAGTCCTAAAAAACCAACCTCTTCCGAAATTTATCACGGCCTTCAAAAACTGAATTTTGTAGGTTCCGCCCTATATATTGGCGCACACCCGGACGATGAAAACACAAGACTTATAAGTTATTTGGTAAACGATGTACATGCCCGCACCGCCTATCTTTCGCTCACACGCGGCGATGGTGGACAAAATCTTGTTGGTCCCGAACTTCGCGAACTTTTAGGCGTTATCCGAACACAAGAATTATTGGCGGCGCGAAAAACTGATGGCGGGCAGCAATTTTTTACACGCGCGAATGATTTCGGTTACAGTAAAAATCCGGATGAAACTTTTGAATTTTGGAACAGAGAGGATGTTTTGAGCGATGTGGTTCGAAATATTCGCAGATTTAAACCAGATATTATCATTGATCGTTTTGACCATCGCAGTCCGGGTACAACGCACGGGCACCACACGGCTTCGGCAATGCTGAGCGTGGAGGCGTTTGACTTGGTAAACGACCCTTCAAAATTTCCAAAATCTGCTGCAGAATATGGCGTTTGGAAACCACAACGCCTATTTTTCAATACTTCATGGTGGTTTTACGGAAGCAAAGAAAAATTTGATAACGCAGATAAATCGAAACTTGTTTCTGTAGAAACTGGGAATTACTTTCCCGAACTCGGTCTTTCCAATGGCGAAATAGCTTCATTGAGCCGAAGTATGCACAAATCGCAAGGTTTTGGCAGCACGGGTTCCCGCGGAAATGAAACCGAATATTTGGAAATTCTAAAAGGAAATAAACCCTCCGAAAACAATCTTTTTGATGGCATAAATACAACTTGGTCACGACTGGAAGACGGAAATGCAATCGGCGCAATTTTAAATCCACTGGAAGAAAACTTCAATTACAAAAATCCTTCAGAAATGCTTCCACAACTTCTGAAAACCTATCCGCTGATTTCAAATTTGAAGGACGAACATTGGCGAAACATAAAAATCGAACAACTGAAACAACTAATTTTAGATTGCGGCGGAATCTTTATTGAAGCTGCGTCCGAAGCAAATTCAGTAAACCCAAACCAAAATTTTAAAGTAAATATTGAAGCTATAAATCGTGGAAAAAGCGATGTTATTTTAAAATCAGTTAAAAATTCTGCAGGAAAAATTCTTTGGAATGAAACGGAAGCGCTTCTCTTTAACGATGACAAAAAGATAGAAATCACGGTTAATTCCGAAAAACATAATCCGTCATACTCCACGCCATATTGGCTGAATGAAAAAGGAACAGTTGGAATGTACGTTGCGCCCGAAGAATTAATTGGGTTGCCGGAAACTCCACCCTTGGAAGAATTGGTTTTTGAATTGCAGTTTGGAAATACAACCATTCCATTCACAAAAAATATTATTTACAAATTCAACGATCCCGTAAAAGGCGAAGTGTATCGTCCGCTTGAAGTTTTGCCGGAAGTTACCGCATCCATCCCCGAAAAGGTTTTGATTTTTGCAAGTGAAGCTTCGGAAAACGTTTCTGTAATTGTTCGTGCCGGAAAAGACAGCATTTCAGGAAACATTAGTCTGCAACATCCCGAAGGGTGGAAAATTGAGCCCACAAAACAATATTTTCAAATTAATAGAAATGGCGAAACGCGAACTTTTAATTTTACCGTAACTCCGCCGAACGGACAAAGCGAAGGCTATTTAAAACCAATGGTCACTGCCGAAAATCAAACATTTGACAAAGAATTGGTTGTTATCGATTATGAACACATTCCGTATCAAAGTGTGCTTTTGCCTTCGGAAGCGAAAGTTGCAAAGATTACCATCCAGAAAAAAGGGCAAAATATTGGATATATAAACGGCGCCGGCGATGCGATTCCCGAAAGTTTAAAACAGATTGGGTATTCTGTTACAACGGTTGACCCTTCAAATATTTCAGAAAAAAATCTTCAGAATTTTGATGCAATCGTCATTGGAATTCGCGCCTACAATACTGTTGCCGAACTCGCTTTTGCGCAGCCAATTTTAAACAAATATGTTGAAAAAGGCGGAACATTGATTGTGCAGTACAATACAAACCACAGTTTGGTGACCGAAAACCTTGCGCCCTATTCGCTAAAACTTTCCCGAGACCGAGTTACTGATGAATTTTCAGAAGTGAAAATACTTGCACCGGAAAATCCTCTTTTGAACACACCCAATAAAATAACCCAAAAAGATTTTGAAGGTTGGGTGCAGGAACGCGGACTTTATTTCCCCAACGAATGGGCGAAGGAATTCACGCCAATCCTTGGAATGAAAGATAAAGCCGAAGCCGAAACAAAAGGTTCGCTGCTCGTGGCCAAATACGGAAAAGGATACTATATTTATACAGGTTTGAGCTTTTTCCGTGAACTTCCCGCCGGTGTTCCCGGAGCATATAGATTGTTCGCGAATATGCTTTCAATCGGTAAATAATTTTTGAAAAAGTGACCGAAGAAAAACAAAAATTCAGTTGGAAATGGAAGTACACGCTGGTACTTCTGCTAAATGCCGTTTACATTTATCTATTCTATTTACTAATGCAAAACTTCTCCTAAATGCGGCAGATAGATTGGATAGTTTTAATAGGAACCCTACTTTTTATAGTACTTTACGGCACGTGGAAATCGCGTCAACATAAGGACGTTGGCGATTATCTAAAGGGCGGAAGCACGGCACACTGGTGGACAATAGGGCTTAGCGTAATGGCAACACAGGCCAGTGCCATCACTTTTCTTTCAACCCCCGGGCAGGCATTTCACGACGGGATGGGGTTTGTGCAGTTCTATTTTGGACTTCCCATTGCCATGGTCATTATTTGTTTGGTTTTTATTCCAATCTACCACAGACTCAATGTTTATACGGCTTATGAATATTTAGAAAGCCGTTTCGATAAAAAAACCAGAACACTTACTGCAATTCTATTTTTGATCCAACGCGGACTTGCTTGCGGAATTACCATTTTTGCGCCTTCCATTATTCTTTCCGCCGTACTTGGATGGAATTTGGTTTATCTAAATATAATCATCGGCGTGCTCGTAATTATTTACACGGTTAGTGGAGGAACAAAAGCTGTGAGCGTTACCCAAAAACAGCAAATGGCGGTAATTTTCTTCGGAATGTTGATTGCGTTTCTTTTAATTCTGAATTATCTACCGCTCGATATTTCATTCACAAAAGCTTTGGAAATTGCCGGTGCGAATGGGAAAATGGATATTCTCGATTTTTCTTTCGATTTTGATAATCGCTACACTTTTTGGAGCGGAATTATCGGCGGAAGCTTTTTGGCCCTTTCCTATTTTGGAACAGACCAAAGCCAGGTGCAACGCTACCTTACCGGAAGAAGCGTAAAGCAAAGCCAGATGGGTTTGATTATGAATGGTTTGCTGAAAGTACCGATGCAGTTTTTCATTTTGCTTGTGGGGGTGATGGTTTTCGTCTTTTATCAATTCAACGCTTCGCCACTTCACTTTAATCCTGCAGCAGTGAAGGATGTAAACAAATCAGAATATGCTGGCGAATACAAAGCTTTGGAAGTGAAAAAGGAAGCGATTGACAAACAACTTGCCGCCACTCAGATTGATTATGCAAAAGCGGAAACTGAGCTTGAAAAACAGAATTATATTCAAGAAATAAAAAAGTTAAATGCTTCGGAAAATGAACTGAGAGAAAAATCTGTAGCAGTTATCAAAAAGGCGAACCCAAACGCTGAAACAAATGATAAAGATTATGTTTTCATTCATTTTATACTAACAAATCTTCCGCGCGGATTGATTGGGTTGCTTTTGGCGGTAATTTTAAGCGCGGCAATGTCTTCAACTGCTTCGGAACTCAATGCATTGGGAAGTACGACCGCAATTGACCTTTATAAAAGAAATGTTCCGGGAAAACGCGAAAAACATTACGTTACTGCTTCTCGCGCCTTTACACTTTTATGGGGAATCATTGCTATTTGTGTTGCGTGTACTGCCCATTTGTTCGACAACCTTATTCAATTGGTAAACATAATCGGTTCCATTTTCTACGGAAACGTTCTTGGAATTTTTCTGCTCGCATTCTTTATAAAATATGTGCGAAGCAAAGCAGTTTTTATTGCGGCATTAATAACCCAAGTAATCATTATCTATTTTTGGTATATTGACCTTATGCCCTATTTGTGGCTGAATTTGGTAGGTTGCGCTTTGGTAATGGGAATTGCTGTTTTACTTCAAGTTTTATTGCCGAATAGCAAAAATCCTGAAATAATCGTTTCGGATAAAGTTTAAAAATAAATGACCACGAATACACGAATGATTATAAAAAATATTCGTGTATTCGTGGGTGAATTAAATATATGAATACAAAAGAAATAGCATATTCCCTACTTGAACTTGCCATTGTTTCCGAAGGAAATTCAATTCAGAAAACCCTTCACAATTCACTAATATTGGCAAAGGAAGCGGAGAAACACGGCTACACACGCTTTTGGTTTGCCGAGCACCACAATTCCGAGCATATCGGCAGCAGCGCCACTGCCCTACTCATCGGGTATGTTGCTGAAAACACCGAAAAGATTCGTGTAGGTTCCGGCGGAATTATGTTGCCAAACCATTCGCCACTGATTATTGCGGAACAATTTGGAACCCTCGGGCATTTATACCCAAACAGAATTGATTTAGGGTTGGGCAGAGCGCCCGGTACCGATCAACAAACGGCACACGCAATCCGCTCAGATTTTATGCAGGCCGCGCATTCCTTTCCGAATGAAGTGGGTAAAATTCAAAACTACTTTTCTTCGGAAAACTCGAATTCAAAAGTTCGCGCTGCAATTGCGGAAGGCGTTGACGTGCCTTTGTATATTTTAGGGTCAAGTACAGACAGTGCGCATTTAGCGGCTCAAAAAGGATTGCCGTATGCTTTTGCCAGTCATTTTGCTTCTGCACATTTATTGAGTGCCTTAAAAATTTATAATGAAGAATTCCAGCCTTCGGAATTTTTGGAAGAACCGTATACAATGGCGGGCATAAATGTTATTATCGCTGATACCGATGAAGAGGCCGAAAGAATGTTCACTACGATTATAAAAATGTTCGTCGGGGTATTGACCGGGGCCCGAAAGGCGTTGCAACCACCGACCGACTTTAACGAAGAAATGAGAGAACTTTTAAACCATCCCGCGCTCAACCAAATGCTGAAATATTCATTCGTGGGAAATAAGGAAACCGTAAAGAAACAAATTGAAGCCTTTATTGAAGAAACCCAAATTGATGAATTAATAGTGGTTTCAGCAATTTATGATAGGGACGATCGATTGAAATCCACAAGATTGTTTGCGGAAATCATGATGGAAATCAATAAAAGGAATCAGGTTTAAAGAATCACTTAAAAACCAGTTTCGAAATTTTATTACTTCCAGAAGCAAAAGCAATGCTATCATTAACAAATTCAAGGGCAAAAAAACCTTCTTTTGAGAGTTCTTTCCAATTTTTTCCGCCATCGCCGCTAAAGGAAATTCCGGGTGAGCCAACTGAAACAATCCCCTGCCCTTCTGTTCCGGGAATATATTTTACCGAGGACCGATAGCCGGGTTCTTTGCCATTTGCAATGAGTTTCCAAGTTTTTCCGCCGTCTTTGGTTATTGCCTTATTTCCTTCGTTATCAGCTTTGTCTTCCCAGTTTCCGCCAAAAATAATCCCGTTGTTTTCATCGCGAAAATCAATACTATAAATTCCTGTCATCGCCTTTCCTTGAACAATTGGCGTATCAAACACCTCCCAGGTTTTTCCTTTATCGGCCGTATGCATCACCCGTGATTTTCTTCCGCCGGTTGCAACCCATGCATGGTTTCCAAAAACCGCAATGTTGCTATTGCTTGCCGCAAAAGCCGCTTCACCTTTTTCCATTTGTGGCAAATTTTCACAGGAAAGTTTTTTCCAAGTATTTCCGCCGTCTCGGGTAATGATTACCGACATACAATTTTCAACGGGGTCGCCAATGGCAATGCCTTCGTTTTCGTTCCAAAATTTCATTGAATCATAAAAAACGTTCTCGCCTTTCTCTGTGTAAACTTCTTCAATATTTGTGGCTTCGCTGCCGTTGAAACCAATTTTATAAAGCACTGCCGGGTTAGCAATACTCAACACAAAAACCGCATCTTTGTTAACGGCGATGGAACGAAAATGAAGCAGCGAATCGCCGTATTTTATAATCGCAAGTTTTGGCGTATCGCCGTCAATCAAGCCTACTTTTCCTTTGTCGGCCGCAAACCAAACCCTGTTTTCATCCAACGGTTGAATGGCTCGAATGCTCAAACTATCGATAAAAACTGGTGTTATTTCTACGGAATTGAATTCAATTTCAGTTTTCTTTTCACACGAAAAAAGTAGAATTGTGACAAAGATTGCAATTATAAAACGCATAATTTAATTTTCTTCAAAAGTAACAATTCTAAAATTCGAAATAAAGAAATCGTTCATTGGTGATTTGTTAATTGGGGATTCGTTAATTCGGGATTCGATTTCGATTTCGATTTCATTTTAAAAAGATACCTTTGCAACCGCAAAAGTTTACAAAACAGGAGCTTTAAACTTGGCCACCAAGTCACGCAGATTATTCGTGTATTCGTGGTAAAAAAAATAAAAAAATGAAACTACACAGAAACCTAGTTTTCGCAACCATAGATTCGCTACACTTGATTTTTAACGAAAACAAGCAGGCAGATAAAGTGCTTAAAAATACCCTGAAACGTGACAAACGCTGGGGCGCCCGCGATCGCGCTTTTATTGCCGAAACCACATATGATATTGTGCGGTGGAAACGATTGTATGCAGAAATTGCCGAAGTCCGCGAGCCCTTTGATCGTCCAAATCTTTTCAGATTATTTACCGTTTGGGCGACGCTGAACGGAATTGCGATCCCGGAATGGAAACAGTTTGAAGACACGCCAACCCGCCGTATTAAGGGAAAATTTGATGAGCTCTCAAAAATCAGGAAGTATCGTGAATCCATTCCAGATTGGTTGGATGAGTTGGGGCAAAAGGAATTGGGCAAAAAATGGGACAAGGAAATCGCAGCTTTAAACCAGCAGGCCGATGTGGTTTTACGCGTAAATACACTGAAAACTACTGTTGAAAAACTTCAAAATGAATTGGCGGATTTAGAAATAGAAACCGAAATCTTAAAAGGCTATCCCGATGCTTTAAAATTAAAGGAACGCGCAAATGTCTTCACTACTGATGCTTTTAAAAATGGGCACTTTGAAGTGCAGGATGCTTCTTCACAAAAAGTGGCGGAGATATTGGATGCAAAACCTGGAATGCGCGTTATAGATGCTTGTGCAGGAGCTGGCGGAAAAAGTCTTCACATTGCGACAATGATGGAGAACAAAGGCCAGTTGATTTCAATGGATATCTACGAAAACAAGTTAAATGAACTAAAACGCCGTGCACGTAGAAACGATATTTTCAATATTGAAACCCGGGTAATAGATTCCACAAAAGTGATAAAAAAATTAATCGATAAAGCCGATAAAGTTTTGATTGATGCTCCGTGTTCAGGCTTGGGTGTTTTAAAAAGAAATCCGGACGCAAAGTGGAAACTACAGCCGGAATTTTTGGACAACATTCGTGCTACTCAAAAAGAATTGCTCGACAGTTATTCGCGAATGGTGAAGCCGGGCGGACAATTGGTTTACGCTACTTGCTCCATTCTTCCTTCGGAAAACGAAATGCAAGTGAAAGCCTTTTTAGCGCGTGAAGAAGGCAAAGATTTCACACTTTTAAATGAAGAAAAAATTCTGCCAAGTAAAAGTGGTTTTGATGGATTTTATATTTCGCTACTTCAGAAAAAATAGAATATACTTTTCTAAAAAAGAAAGAGCGGGCAAATGCCCGCTCTTTTTTGATTCTACCATAAATGGATTATTTCACAATAATTCTTCCTGTTTTATAAGCAGTAGTGTTCATTCCGCCAACTTTTACAATATAAACTCCGCTTGCCGCTTCATCCATTTCAAGTTTAGCTTTATAGGCGCCATCTTCCTTCTCAATTACGCTGATGCCCATCTGTTGGCCAAGCATATTGTAAACACTTACATACACTCTTCCATCGTATTGCGTTGTAAAATTAATAAAGAAATCACGTTGATTTTCACTTGTAATAATCAATTCGGAATTACTTATTGAATAATCGTTAACCCCAAGACTACCAATGTTTGCAGTATAGTCTTCTGTTTCACCATAAGTGGTTTCCTCACAGGCATCTGCTGGCACAGGAGCATTCCAGTTGGTTTTAGCTCTCATTCTATGTGGTCCTGTCGCTGCATTGGCAGGTATTACCAAATCTGTGGTTTCGGTATAGGTACCGGCTCCTTGTCCGGGAGCTATTTCATAATCAGTAACTACTACTTCGTCATTTGTAAAGGTAGAATCATCATTGAAATCAATCCAAACCTTCAAATGTTGTGATCCATATCCTGTTGTAACTGTTAGGCTATTGGTGCTACCGGGTTCCAAATTGGCAATTAGGTTGGTAAAATCGCCATAACCTTCACACGAAGAAACATTGTTAATTTCAGCTACAGAAAACAATCGCAGGCCATCCCCGAGTGAACAGTCTTCACTTGGTTGACAAAGTACATTTTCCACCGTGGCTGAAACTGCATCGTTAGCGGGATTTTGGTCAGCAGCAAGTGCAGTTGAAACGGTAATATTATAAACTCCCAAAGTAGATAAATCTGCAGTTTGGGTGAAATTATAGGTCATTTCCTCCTCGGCGCCAATTGGTCCGGCAAAGGTTTCAACCACTGGCGTACCTCCATCGATTACATATTGTACATCAAAATTTGATTGTGGATTGGCACCGAAATTTTTAATGGTCGCTGAAATGGTTTCAGCATTTCCCAAGCCCACACCAGAAACCGGTGCGGTAATTTCAATGGCACCTACATCATTGGCCAATAAATTGGTAACTTCTTTTGTAAATGAATCATTTGCAGGAAACTCATCGCCTGACAAATTGGTGCTAACTTCAATGGAATATGTTTGGCCGGTTGTTGATAAATCTACCGTTTGGGTAAAAGTATAAGTAGCTGTATCATTGGAAGCGATGCTACCTGTGAAAGTTTCACTCGCAATTAGATTGCCATCTACTCGCAATTCCAATGGAATGCTGGTTTGGGTAGCCGAACCAAAATTACGTATGCTAACCTCAACGGTTTCGGTGGTTCCCAAAAGACCATTGTCTGGCTGTATAATATCATTTATTCCTACATCATTGGCAAATCCACCGGAAAGTGTGAATGAAGCAATCTGTGTTCTCCAGTTATTATTTGAGGAGAAATATTCCGCAGTGTGCCAAAAGGTAAAATTGTTCGGATCCATTGTTAAATGGGAATAATCGCCAAACCTATTTGTGAATGTCTGCACCCCACTTCCCTGAAATATTTCTGTTTCCGCCACGGTCATTTCACCCAACGGATCTCCATTAAATCTACCGGTATATCTGATACCTGCTTTAAGTGTTCCACTTGCAATATTGAATGCAAGCCCAATATTACCGGCCGCATCCATTCCCGCGCTTCCCATAAAACGGCTATGACCATCAGCGGGAGCATAAGTGCCTTCTTGATAAACGGACCACGGATTAGAACTATCATTTCTCAATTCAATCCATCTAACTCCGGAAGTATCCAGACCGTCAACGTCGTCGTTGAAAGTAATTACCCAGGAATTATGGTCGCCAAAACTTCTGTAATTGGCGGCGTATGAAATAACCCCACCGATCATATCAATTTTTTGACTCGTGCCGGGTTGGGCCACATCGCCGGTACCAAAAGGTGCAAATACGGAATTGAACGGATCTGTAGGAATTTCCAATGGAGTGGAAATTGTTGAATTACCAATCGTTGCCCAATCTACCTCTATTTCCCATACTTTTAAATGGTCAAAACTCACGCCTGACCATCCATCATCCTGAAGATAAACGATGTATCCGGGAGTATTTGGTGTAAAGGATGTTCCCAATAAATTGGCGGGTTCTGGACTATAAACGGTATTGGTGTTTTGAACAGAACCTGGAAGTGGAAACCCAACCAATTGTGGACTCGGGCCACCGGCCAGCATAACATCGCGTTCAATAGCATATACTTTATTTGTGCCTCCTTTATTGGCGGTTAAATAATATCCATCAGGCCAAACACTATAATGCGGGTAATCTGGAAAGGCATCCAAGGAATATTGATAAACGTTATAAGCTCCAGTTGGGTCGCCACTAACGGAAACTCCTATTGCAAGCGAATTGCTCAAAGAACCAAATTCACTCACGAACCAACGATCTGCCAATTGGTCGTACATTACAATGGGATCGCCGGAATTGGAACTAATTCCTAAAAATGAACCCAATGATACCGGCCCTACCAATAAATTCCCGGTTTTATCGAAAATTTTTACGATAGAGTTAACGGAATGCACATAGTGGTTGGGTCCTGCAGCGCCCGTTGGATCTGGAGGAACGGCACCTGATTCAGAAGATGAGGCGCCAATAAAATTTTGTTCCAAGGCGAAACTTGGCACTTTTCCCAAGCTTCTCTGGGCGTTAGTGTTTATGCCATTTGGAAGGGCATCTTTGTTTACTTGTTCGTGGTAGCGTGTTCCATTGGGCACAATTTCAATTTCTTTAATGCTTCGGTTAGGCTCCGCTTCCTGGGTGGCAAAGTCGCGCAACGGTATGGTTTTTCCTATAAAGGTTCCAACGATTACCTCGTTTGGCGGAAATTTTTCCTGCGCAAAAAGACCAATTCCAAACAAAAGGGCGCAAGCCACAAGTAGTTTTTTTGATTTCATTATTAAATTTTTAGGGTTTTTAAAAAGCGATACAAGATAGCAGATATAATTTTATTTGAACAAATTAATCGTCGCAATGCTTTTTTAATTTTTAAATTATTCGAAATAATTAAACCAATTGACTTCCTTTAATAAAAAAAAGAGCAGCTTATCGCCGCTCTTTTTCAATCAAATGTTATGGTTTCTATTTTACAATTATTCGGGCGGTTTTTACCGCTTTGGTAAATTCTCCCCCAACTTTCACAATATATACCCCGCTTGAAGTAAAGGACATATCGAGTTTCATGGTATGGGTATTTGAACCTTCTGGTTTTCCTACCATTTTAATTCCCAATTCCTGACCTAATAGATTATAAACCGAAACGTATGCCTGGCCTTGATAATCTGATACAAGGGTAATATCAAAATGTCTTTGGTCCTTGCTGGATATGATTAATTCAGAATTTCTGATGGAAATATCCTCGACTCCAAGGTCGCCAATGTTAGCGGTATAATCCTCAGTCTCACCGTAGGAGGTTACCTCACAAGCATCCGCAGGAACCGGAGCATTCCAGTTCGATTTTGCACGCATTCTATGAGGACCAATAGCAGCATTTGCTGGAACAACCAAATCCATTGTTTCGGTATACGTTCCGGAACCTTGGCCTGGCGCAATTTGATAATTGTTTACCACCACTTCATCAGCGGTAAAAATAGAATCTTCATTATAGTCAATCCAAACTTTTATATATTGGCTTCCATAATTTGTAGTAACCGTTAAACTATTGGTGCTGCCAGGTTCCAAATTTGCGACTTGGTCTGTAAAATCTGCATATCCTTCGCACTGCGATGGATTGTTAATTTCCGCTACTGAGAACAATCTAAAGCCGTCTCCCAAAGAACAATCAATGACAGGTTCGCATAAAATGTTTTCAATATCTTCGGTAACCGAATCATTTGAGGCATTATTATCGCCCGGCAATGATGTTGTAACCGTTACAATGTAATTACCCAATGCCGAAAAATCAGCCGTTTGCGTAAAAGTGTAAGTAGCTTCTTCTTCAGAAGCAAGTGTACCTGTAAAAGTTTCTACCACCGGAGTTCCTCCGTTAATGGTGTATTGTACATCAAAATCAGATTGTGTAGTAGAACCAAAATTCTTTATAGTTGCAGAAATTTCCTCAACACCCAATCCTGAACCAGTTTCGGGGGCGGTAATTTCCGTAGCGCCTACATCTATTGCGAAGAGGTTCGTCACTTCTTTGGTATATGCGTCATTTCCGTTGAATTCATCATTGGCTAAATTAGTCCTGGCCTCAATAGTATAGGTTTGCCCAACGTTAGAAAGGTCGACGGTCTGAGTGAAAGTATAGCTTTCAGTGGCATTTGCCGCGATACTACCGGTATAGGTTTCCGAAGCAACTAAATTGCCGTCAACTCTTAATTCCAGGGGCACTGACGTTTGTGTATCGGTACCATAATTTCGAATACTTACCTCAACAGTTTCATTTGTTCCCAAACTACCGTTCTCTGGTTGAATTATATTGCTTATTCCCACATCATCGCTGAAACCTCCCGATAATGAGTAGGAAGCTATCTGTGTTCTCCACGCATTATTTGAGGAAAAGAAATCTGCCGTATGCCAAAATGTAAAATTATCCGGATCCATTGTGGTGTGACTATAATCACCGTATCTATAAGTATTGGTTCTAACCCCTACTCCATCTACAATGGTGGTTTCAGCAACTGTCATTTGTCCTAAGGGATCACCATCAAAACGTCCGGTATATCTTATTCCTACGGGAAGTGTAGAACTTCCTATACTGAAAGCAAGGCCAATATTTCCGGCTGCGTCCATTGCAGAACTACTCATAAAACGGCTATGACCATCAGCAATTGAATAGGTGCCTTCTTGATAAATACTCCACGGATTGGAATCGTCATTCCGTAATTCAATCCATCGAATTCCTCCGGTTTGGTTGTTATCTATAAACGTGTTAAAAGTAATAAGCCACGAATTGTGGTCAGCAAAGCTGCGATAATTTGCGCCGAAAGAAATAATACCGCCATGGGCAGCAAGTTTTTGGTTCGTTCCGGGCTGCTCTACGGCACCCTGCCCAAAAATTTCACCCGCATCAAAAGGATCTGTGGGTATTACAAGAGGTTGGGAAATACTTGCATTGTTCGGATTTGCCCAATCTGTTTCTATTTCCCATACTTTCAAATGATCGAAAGAGACGCCATTCCATGCATCGTCCTGCAGATAGGTTATATATCCCGGAGTATTTGGAGGTATGTTAGTGCCCAAAAGATTTGCAGCTTCAGGACTCTTCACTTGGTTAGGGTTAACCACTACACCAGGAAGAGCAAAAATAACAATTGCTGGATTGGCTCCACCCGAAAGAATTTCATCCCTGTCCATTGCAAATGCACGAGTTGTTTGGCCATCCAAATTTACGGTACCGTAATATGCATCTGGCCAAACCGCATAATGTGGATAATCTGGGAAACCATTGAAAGCATACTGATAAACATTATAAGCTCCGCCTGGGTCGTTAGTAACCGAAACGCCGATGGCCAAGGAATTTCCCCCGCTTATGGTACCAAATTCACTAACCAACCAACGATCCGCCAGTTGATCATATAATACTATCGGATCTCCACCATTCCCTCCAAAGCCTAAAAACGAGCCTAGAGAAACTGGACCAACCAATAAATTTCCACTTTTATCAAAAATCTTAACAAGTGAATTTACTGAATGAACATAATGGTTCGGGCCCACCGCACCGGTAGGATCAGGTGGAAAAAAACCTGATTCTGAAGAGGATGCTCCGATAAAATTCTGCTCAATAGGCATACTTTTTATTCCTCCCTGTTTTGTTTGAAGATTGTCAATTATAACGGGAGAGCCCTCGTTAATTTCTATTTGGGTGGTGGACTCATTCGGAATGGGAATAAGAGTTTTAGGGTCAAGGTTCAGATTTTCCGGAAGGGTCGGAAAATCACGCAAAGGCATTGTCTGCCCAATGAATTGGCCTACTATAATTTGCTCGGGTCCGAATTTTTCCTGGGCGGAAAGACCGAAACCAAACAATACTAAAAGTAGAAAAAGTAATTTTCTTTGTTTCATAATGCTTGTTTAGTGTTTAAAGTTTTGTGTATTAAGTTGTACAAGATAGTATTTATTTTTCACTTAAAAGCTAGAAACTAAAGCGTGAAGTATTAAAAAATTTTGATTTTTTACTTCAGTTTTATTGGGAGGTGAATGTTCCAAATTTGGTTATCTTTGCAACTTAAAATCCCAACAAACAAATTCACAGAATGATTCACTTTTTTGGAGACGTAAAAAATACCGTTTTTGCTGTCCAAACCCTCGGAAATATTTCAGAAGAAGACGCTAAAAAATTGTCGTGGCTTTTCGGCAACCAACCCAAAATAGAAAAATCCGCCTTGTCCACAAACACGGCGGATTTTTTTGTTGGTCCCCGCGCCGCAATGGTTACTCCCTGGAGCACAAATGCAGTTGAAATTACCCAAAACATGGGTATTGAAGGAATAATCCGAATTGAAGAATTTCATAATAGCGCAGTTGAAAAGGGAACTTTCGATCCCATGCTTTCCCAAAAATTCAAGGAGTTGGATCAGGAAATTTTTGATATCCACATTCAACCGGCAGGTATTTTGGAAATTGAAAATATCTCGGAATACAACCAAAAAGAAGGTCTGGCGCTAAATGCTGAAGAAGTTGAATACTTGGAAAACCTTTCTGAAAAATTAGGTAGAAAACTTACCGATAGTGAAGTTTTCGGCTTCAGCCAAGTGAATAGCGAGCATTGCCGACACAAAATTTTCAACGGAACATTTGAAATTGACGGCCACGAAATGCCTACTTCCCTTTTCAAATTAATAAGAAAAACTTCGGAAACAAATCCCAATGATATTGTTTCGGCATATAAAGACAACGTGGCATTTATAAAAGGTCCAAAAGTGAAACAATGGGCGCCGAAAACAGCCGACAAGCCCGATTGGTACGAAGAAAAGGATTTTGAAAGTGTGATTTCCTTAAAAGCTGAAACACACAATTTCCCAACAACTGTGGAGCCTTTTAACGGTGCCGCAACGGGAAGCGGTGGCGAAATCCGCGACCGCTTGGCGGGTGGAAAAGGTACCTTGCCATTGGCTGGAACTGCGGTTTATATGACTTCTTACTCGACGACTTAAATGATGAAAACCGTCCGTGGGAAAAATCAATGAAAGAACGTGATTGGTTGTACCAAACGCCGCTTGATATTTTGATAAAAGCCAGCAACGGTGCGTCTGATTTTGGAAATAAATTCGGACAACCATTAATTGCAGGTTCCGTGCTCACATTTGAACACGAGGAAGAAGCAAGAAAACTAGGTTTCGACAAAGTGATAATGCTCGCCGGCGGAATCGGTTACGGAAAAGCAGACCAAGCCATTAAAGGGAAACCGCACGAAGGGGATAAAATTGTTGTTCTCGGTGGTGACAATTACAGGATTGGAATGGGTGGCGCAGCAGTCTCTTCCGCAGATACGGGCGAATTCCACAGCGGAATTGAGCTGAACGCCATCCAAAGAAGCAATCCTGAAATGCAGAAACGTGCTGCAAATGCCATTCGTGCAATGGTGGAGAGCGACCACAATCCAATTATTTCAATCCACGATCACGGGGCGGGCGGACATTTAAATTGTTTGAGCGAATTGGTTGAAGACACGGGCGGAAAGATTGATTTGGATAAACTCCCCATTGGCGACCCTACCCTTTCGGCAAAGGAAATAATGGGCAACGAAAGCCAGGAACGGATGGGCTTGATCATTGGTGAAGAAAATATCCAAAAACTGAAAAAAATCACAGATCGCGAACGTTCGCCAATGTACGAAGTAGGCCACGTTACTGCAGATAAGCGTTTCTGTTTTGAAAATGAAAAAGGCGAAAAACCCATGGATTTCGCTTTGGAAGATATGTTTGGCAGCTCGCCAAAAACCATAATGAAAGACAAAACCATAAACAGGAATTATAAAAATCCTGATTATGAGGTTGCAAAAATAAAGGAATATGTAGAGCAAGTGCTGCAATTGGAAGCAGTTGCCTGTAAAGATTGGCTTAACAAACAAAGTGGATCGTTGTGTGACAGGCCGCGTTGCAAAACAACAAACTGCTGGACCAGTTGCAACTTCCTCTTGAACAATTGTGGCGTAATGGCATTGGATTTTAACGGAAATGAGGGCGTCGCCACTTCTATAGGCCATTCTCCATTGACTGCATTGATTGATCCTGCTACAGGTTCGCGAAATGCAATCACGGAAGCTTTGACCAATATTGTTTGGGCACCTTTGAAAGATGGTTTAAAAAGCGTTTCCCTTTCCGCCAATTGGATGTGGCCCGCAAATAACGTAGGCGAGGATGCGCGTTTATACGAAGCCGTGAGAGCTGTTTCGGAATTCGCAATCGATTTGGGAATCAACGTTCCCACGGGAAAAGATTCGCTTTCAATGAAACAGAAATACAAGGATGGCGAGGTGATTTCTCCCGGAACGGTGATTATTTCAGCAGCTGGAAACTGTAATGATATTAAAAAGGTTGTTGAGCCTGTTTTGCAAAAAGGAGGCGGAAGTATTTATTACATAAATATTTCGCAGGATGAATTTAAATTCGGCGGTTCTTCTTTTGCGCAAATTTTAAATGCGATAGGAAATGACGCCCCAAATGTGAAAAATGCCGAATATGTAAAAACTGTTTTCAACACTTTGCAAAAATTGATTCGCGAGGAAAAAATCGTTGCCGGACATGATGTTGCTTCGGGTGGATTGATTACAACCTTGCTGGAAATGTGTTTTGCCGATATTAATTTGGGCGCAGATTTAGATCTTTCAGC
>CAWITX010000016.1:0-17268 GCA_963839235.1 uncultured Flavobacteriaceae bacterium
TGTCTCTCTTTTTACTCGCTTACAAATCGTGTTTTGTAGTCACTCATTGTTTTAGCGGGTGCAAATGTACAACTCTTTTTTAATCCTGCAATACTTTTTAAAAAATATTTCAAAAAAATTTTAAAGAGCTTTTTTTGCTTTGCTGAACGTTTCTATTTGTTCTTTTAAGCGGGTGCAAATATAGAACCCTTTTACAATCCCGCAAACTAATTCAACGATTATTTTCAATTATTATTTCGATTATTTTATAAGCATTTGAAGAGCCATAACTTAGGCCAGAAAATAATTTCAGAGCCACCTTATACCTTAATATATATACTATTTTCGTGTAGTTGGCCTTGTTAAGGAATGAACGGTATGTTTGAGCTCTCCCACCGCGCCAAAAAGCGCATTGGGAAGCAAGTAGTGAAAGCCTAACCAATAACCACAAAACGGTTATTGGAAACGCCCAAAAGCAATAATAAACCTTAAAGTGATTATTGCATACGGCAGAAACTAATAGTATCTTTGCACCCTAAAAATTTCAAGTATATGATAGCGATTACCCTACCGGACGGAAGTGTAAAGCATTTTGATGCGGGGGTTACGCCAATGGACGTAGCCAAAAGTATTAGCGAAGGATTTGCGCGCAACGTGATTTCGGCCTCCTATAATGATGTTGTTATTGAAACGACCACGCCGTTAACGGAAGATGGAAGCCTTATATTATATACTTGGAACAATGACGAAGGTAAAAAGGCTTTTTGGCACTCCTCAGCGCATATACTCGCGCAGGCATTGGAACAATTGTATCCCGGAATAAAATTGACCATTGGTCCCGCTATCGAAAACGGTTTTTATTATGATGTGGATTTTGGCGACCAAACCATTTCTGAAAAGGATCTTAAGGAAATTGAAGACAAGATGCTGGAGATTGCCCGAGGGAAACACGAATTTTCAATACGTGATTCATCAAAAACGGATGCTCTCAATTATTACAAAAAGCAAGGCAACGAATATAAAGTAGAATTGATTGAAAACCTTGAGGACGGAACCATTACCTTCTGCGATCATGATACGTTTACAGATTTATGCCGAGGCGGACACATCCCGAATACGGGAATTGTAAAAGCCGTAAAATTGATGAGTATCGCCGGTGCTTATTGGCGTGGTGATGAAAAGAACAAACAGCTTACACGTATTTACGGAATCAGTTTTCCGAAGCAGAAGGATTTAACTGAATATCTTGAACTGCTTGAACAAGCAAAACAACGAGACCACCGGAAACTCGGTAAGGAGTTGGAACTTTTCACATTTTCGCAAAAAGTGGGTCAAGGACTTCCCCTTTGGATGCCAAAAGGAGCTGCTCTGCGGGAGCGGCTTGAGAATTTCCTAAAAAAAGCACAGAAAAAAGCAGGTTACGAAATGGTGGTAACACCACACATCGGACAAAAGGAACTGTATGTTACTTCCGGCCATTATGCAAAATACGGCGCCGACAGCTTTCAACCCATAAAAACCCCAAACGAAGGCGAAGAGTTTCTCTTGAAGCCAATGAATTGCCCGCACCACTGCGAAATTTACAATAGCAAACCTTGGTCCTACAAAGATCTGCCAAAGCGTTTTGCCGAATTCGGAACCGTTTATCGTTACGAGCAAAGCGGCGAACTTCACGGTTTGACACGGGTTCGTGGTTTTACCCAAGATGATGCGCATATTTTCTGTACACCGGACCAGCTGGATGATGAGTTCAAAAAAGTGATTGATTTGGTTCTTTATGTTTTCGGTTCTTTAGGTTTTGAAAACTTTTACACTCAAGTTTCACTTCGCGATCCGGAAAAACCTGAAAAATATATTGGAAGTCTTGAAAATTGGGATAAAGCGGAAAAAGCGATTATCAACGCCGCGGAATCAAAAGGATTGGATTATAAAATTGAATACGGCGAAGCTGCATTTTATGGCCCAAAATTGGATTTTATGGTGAAGGATGCCCTGGGAAGAAGCTGGCAATTGGGGACCATTCAAGTGGATTATAACCTTCCCGAGCGTTTTGAACTGGAGTACAAAGGCAGCGATAACGAAACACACCGCCCAGTAATGATCCATCGCGCGCCTTTTGGAAGTATGGAGCGTTTTGTGGCAATTCTGTTGGAGCACACCGGTGGAAACTTCCCTCTTTGGTTGATGCCCGAACAGGTGAGTATTTTGTCGTTAAGTGAAAAATATGAAAAATACGCACAAAAAGTTTTAAATTTGCTTGAAAATGACGAAATTCGCGCCCTTGTTGACAACAGAAACGAGACCATCGGCAAGAAAATCAGGGAGGCTGAAATGAACAAAATCCCATATATGCTGATTGTTGGTGAGCAAGAAGAAAAAGATGGAACGGTTTCTGTACGAAAGCACGGCGAAGGCGATTTGGGCACAATGACAACGGAAGCCTTCTCAGAATTGATTCAACAAGCGATAAAAGAAGAATCGAAAGAATTTAATGTTTAACTAAAATTAGTAAGCCATAGCAATACGAAGAAAAAGAAGTAGAGGCCCTGCAAGGGTAATCAAGGAAGACCAACACAGAATCAACGGAAAGATTCGTGCAGAGGAAGTTCGCCTTGTAGGTGACAATGTAGAAATAGGTGTTTATCCATTGCGCAAAGCGCGTGAAATTGCCGAAGAACAGGAACTGGATCTTGTGGAAATTTCACCCAATGCCAAACCTCCCGTTTGTAAAGTAATAGACTATAAAAAGTTTGTTTACGAACAGAAAAAACGCGAAAAGGCATTAAAAGCGAAAGCGACCAAGGTTACCATTAAGGAAATCCGTTTCGGGCCAAATACCGATGATCACGATTACGAGTTCAAAAAGAAACACGGCGAAAAATTTTTGCAGGAAGGTTCAAAATTGAAAGCATACGTTTTCTTTAAAGGACGTTCCATTATTTACAAAGACCAGGGTGAGATTTTACTCCTTCGCCTTGCCCGTGACCTTGAGGAATTCGGTAAAGTGGAGCAAATGCCAAAACTGGAAGGCAAGCGAATGATTATGTTCATTGCCCCAAAAAAGAAATAATACTTCATTTTTCAAAAAAAATTGAAGTTCACAATAAAGCGAAGTAATAAATAAAAAGTAGGAAACATGCCGAAACAAAAAACAAAATCCAGTGCCAAGAAGCGTTTTAAGCTTACGGGTACCGGTAAAATCAAAAGAAAGCATGCGTTTAAAAGCCACATCTTAACAAAGAAGAGCAAAAAACGCAAACTTGCATTGACCCATGACGGGTTGGTGGACAAGGCCGACGAGCCTAATGTTAAGCTAATGCTTCGATTGAAGTAAAAGCCTAACCGGTTAAAACAATTATTTAAACCCTGGAGTAGTGCAGTAAAAGAATTCAGAATTAATGAGTCGCCTGCTACAAAAAAATTAAAATTATGCCAAGATCAGTAAATTCAGTTGCGAAGAGAGCCCGCAGAAAAAAGGTTCTTAAACAGGCCAAAGGTTACTTTGGAAGACGTAAAAACGTATGGACGGTTGCCAAAAATGCCGTGGACAAAGCGATGCTTTATTCATACCGCGACCGCCGTGCAAAAAAGAGAAATTTCAGATCCCTATGGATCACCCGTATCAACGCGGGGGCAAGACAGCATGGAATGTCTTATTCACAATTTATGGGAAGTTTAAAAAACAGTGGAATCGAACTTAACCGTAAGGTTTTGGCCGATTTGGCGATGAACCACCCAGAGGCTTTTGCCGCGATAGTAAACAAAGTAAAATAAGACATTTATAAACTATATTATTTCGCCTAAAAAACCGCTTCAGCAATGAGGCGGTTTTTTTATGTGAAGAATATTTAGGTTTTCTGCTTTTTCTTCTTTGCTGCCGGAAATAAGACATTGTTCAATATAAGCCGATAGCCGGGCGAATTGGGGTGTAGCGCCAATTCGGTTTTCGCATCCCCTACCCTATGCTGATAATCTTCCGGATCGTGGCCACCGTAGAATGTAAAAAATCCTTTGCCTTTAATTCCATGGATATAACGCGCTTCGCCATTTCTTTTATTTTCTCCCAATACCAAAACATTCGCCTTTATCTCATCAGGATCGAAAGAAGTTGTCTGTCCCATAAAACCCTTTACCAAAGCAGTGTGATTTTGGCAGAGCATTGTAGGAATAGGATCCCACTTTGCCGAAAAATCCATTAAGGTGAAATAATCCAATTCCTTGGTAATTCTTCTCTTTTCAGTCATGTCAATACTTGAAAATTCATAGACCATCGGGCTTCTTTCAAGTGTAAAATCTGTAAATGCAAACGTTTTACTATAATCAATTTTACTTTGATAGCCCGGCTCGCTCGGGTCACCGTCAAACATGGGTTCGCAAATATCAACTCCATCGGCTGAAAGTGCTATGTCAAAACTATCCGTTGCGCTGCACATCGCGAACATAAAACCCCCGCCAACTACATAATCCCGGATTTTTTTGGCCACGGCTAACTTTTCCTCTGAAACTTTATTATAACCCAATTTTGCAGCTAATGCTTCAGCATTCTGTTTATCTTCAATATACCAAGGTGCTGAGCGATAGGCGCGGTAAAATTTACCGTATTGCCCCGTAAAATCTTCGTGGTGAAGGTGAAGCCAATCATAAAGAATCAATTGGTCACTTAAAACTTCTTCGTCATAAATTACTGTGTAGGGAATTTCGGCGTAAGTCAAAACCATCGTCACGGCATCATCCCACGGTAGGTTTCCTTTTGGGGAATAAACGGCAATTTTTGGTGCCTTTTCAAGAACTACGGCGTCCATGTTTTTGGAAGGACTACTAATATCTGTAAGAATCTGTTCGGTTTTACTATCGGAAATAACCTCAAAGGAAACCCCGCGGATTTGGCATTCCTTTTCAATTTCCGGAGAATCGGGCACTAAGAATGCCCCCCCCCTATAGTTCAGCAACCACTTTACTTTTTGCTGTTTTTCAAGAATCCAGTAGGTAATTCCGTAAGCTTTCAAATGTTCCTTTTGCCCCTCTGCATCCATGGGAATTAAGATGTACGAAGCCGAAGCTTTTAATGAAAAAAGGGCTAAAAAAAGAAGTATAATAAAATGTCGCATCGTGCGAATATAACGACAATTTTTAAGCCATGTTTTAGAGAGGAAAATTTAATTTAAAACAAAGACCTTCCGATTGCGCTCAAGAGGCGTTTTAATTAAAATGGCACGTCGTTGTCCTCATCCGCGGAAAAATCATCGTTCATGGAGCTACCGAATGCTTCGTTGGGCGAAGGCAGATTTTTGGTTTTAAAAGTATCATCATTTGCTGCATCATTCATCCGAGAATGAATTTCCATAGGAGTATCGAAAGTATCGAGACTTTCGAATTTCCCAAGATGCCCAATGAATTTCAAACGAATTTCATCTAGCCCACCATTACGGTGCTTTGCAACAATGAATTCGGCCTGCCCTGCGGTTGGCGTGTGTTCCTCGTCATCCCATTCATCAATTTTGTAATATTCCGGACGGTAAATGAAGGAAACAATATCGGCATCCTGCTCTATCGCTCCAGATTCACGAAGGTCGGAAAGTAAAGGTCGTTTGCTGCCGCCACGGGTTTCCACGGCGCGGGAAAGTTGGGAAAGTGCAATTACTGGTATATTCAATTCCTTCGCCAACGCTTTGAGGTTTCGGGAAATGGTTGAAATTTCCTGCTCGCGGTTTCCGCCTTTTTGGCTTCCGCCGGCTGTCATCAATTGCAAATAATCAACGATTATGAGTTTTATGCCATGCTGCGAGGAAAGTCGGCGCGCTTTTGCGCGTAAATCAAAAATTGAAAGAGAAGGCGTATCGTCAATAAAAAGTGGGGCCTTTTCCAGGCCTTTCACTTTTACGTTCAATTGTTCCCACTCGTGTTTTTCAAGATTTCCAGTACGCAGTTTTTCGGAACTCAACTGCGTTTCTGAAGAAATAAGACGGGTTATAAGCTGCACGGAAGACATTTCCAAAGAGAAAAACGCCACAGGAATATCGTGTTCAACGGCAATATTCCGCGCCATCGACAGAGTTAGCGCCGTTTTACCCATACCGGGACGGGCGGCAATGATAATTAAATCACTGGGTTGCCAACCGGAAGTAAGTTTATCAACCTTCGAAAAACCTGAAGGCACGCCGGAAAGGCCTTCTTTATTGGCAATTTCCTCAATTCTTTTCTTTGCTTGAATTACAAGGTTCTGTGCGGTTTCTGAAGAACGCTTTATATTTCCCTGTGTTACTTCGTATAATTTCGCTTCGGCATTATCCAAGAGATCAAAAACGTCGGTGCTTTCATTATAGGAATCCTCAATTATTTCGTTTGAAATTTTAATCAAACTTCTTTGAATATATTTTTGAAGAACGATACGCGCGTGGAACTCAATATGTGCCGAAGAGGACACTTTTTGGGTGAGTTGAATCAGGTAAAATTCACCTCCTACAAGCTCGAGTTTTCCCATCTTCTTAAGTTGGGAAGAAACGGTTAATAAGTCCACCGGTTCACTGTTTTCAAAGAGGGTATGGATGGCCTCAAAGATATGTTGGTGGGATTGTTTGTAGAAAACTTCGGGATGCAGTATATCTATTACCTCATCCACCCCTTTTTTGTCGATCATCAAAGCTCCAATCACAACTTCTTCTAAATCAATAGCTTGCGGTGGAAGTTTGCCCTTTTCGAGCGATATTACCTGCGCCGAACGGGTTGAAAAACTTGGTTGGGGTTTTATTTTTTCCATAGAGCGAATGTAAAGAAAATGTTAAGAGGAGAAAGATTTTTTTTTGTGGGGATTTCAACCGGTAATTAACAATTGAACTGTTGAAAACTTAAAAATATTGTTCATAAGCCGTAAAAAAATCCGAAGCTCACGCATCGGATTTTCGGTACCGTTTGGTATGGTTACATTTACCCTTTGAAGGCTCCCATTTCCAAATATTTTTCCATTCTGCTATTCACCAAATCTGTTGGGGATAACATTTTTAGCTCTTTGTAAGATTTCTCAATTGCATTGGCTACTGTTCTAAAAGTAGTTTCACGATCACTATGGGCACCACCCAAAGGCTCCTTCACTATTTGGTCTATCAGCTTCAGTTTTTTCATATCTGTGGCGGTAAGTTTCAATGCTTCCGCTGCCACTTCCTTAAACTCCCAACTGCGCCATAAAATAGAGGAACAGCTTTCGGGGGAAATTACCGAATACCAAGTATTTTCCAGCATCAGCACGGTATTACCTACACCTATTCCCAAGGCACCGCCACTTGCGCCTTCACCAATTATTACAACGATGATGGGCACTTTTAGACGGGTCATTTCCAATATATTTCGCGCTATGGCTTCGCCTTGCCCCCTTTCCTCGGCTTCCAATCCTGGAAAAGCTCCCGGGGTATCCACGAAGCACACTACGGGCACATTGAATTTCTCGGCAGATTTCATCAAACGGAGTGCTTTTCTGTAACCTTCCGGATTTGCCATCCCGAAATTTCGCAATTGGCGGGTTTTGGTATTGTAGCCTTTTTGCTGACCGACGAACATATAGCTTTGGTCACCAATTTTTCCCAATCCGCCGACCATGGCTTTATCATCCTTAAATCCACGATCACCGTGAAGTTCCAAAAATGAATCTCCACATATAGCCTTTATATAATCCATTGTATAAGGCCGGTCCGGGTGGCGTGAAAGTTGAACGCGTTGCCACGGGGTAAGATTTTTATATATTTCCTTTTTGGTTTCGTTCAGTTTTTTCTCAATCTGCTTGCAGGTATTGGTTACATCAACCTCGCTTTCCTCTCCAATAAGGCACGCCTTTTCATACTGCTCCTGCAATTCTTTTATAGGTAGTTCAAAATCAAGATATTCCATAATAATTCCTTTGTTTAGTAAAGGTTTGCGGTACAAAGATAAAATTTTGTTGTTAGGTGTTGGACAATCTCCGCCGTTTTCTTTCTTGGGTAATTTTAATAACCCCGTTCGCAATAACAGTAGCTAAAATAATTGCTGCGCCATAGTAGAATTGCGGGCTCATATTTTCAGAATCCCCCAAAATAAGAAGGGCTAAAATGATTCCGTAAACCGGTTCCATATTTATGGTAAGCATCACTGTGTAGGGGCTTATCCATTTCATAACATGCACCGATGCAATAAAGGCGTAAGCTGTGCAGGCCGAAGCTAAAATGATAAGATAAATCCAGTCGTGGGCGGAAATTGTAAAAAAATCAGCAGTGAATTTTCCGGCGAATGCGAGGTATATGGAAATACCCAAAACGCCGAACATAAGCTCATAAAATGAAATTACCGTTGCCTTGTTTTTAAGTACAAATTTTCCATTGATAACCGAAAAAAGAGCGCTCAAAAATGCTGAAATAAGTGCGAGAATAATTCCCAGGGTATAGGAACCTTCCACATTAAAGATTACATAAAGCCCACCAATGACCAACAAGCCAAATAGCACTTCATAAAAAATGATTTTACGTCCGTATAATAATGGTTCCAAAAGCGACGCAAAAAAGGCTCCTGTTGAAAGTACCGCTAGGGTAACCGAAACATTCGAGGCTTTTATGGCGCCGAAAAAAGTAAGCCAGTGCACGGCAATAATGATACCTGCCAAGGCAAAGCCAGCAAGGGTTTTCGGGGAAAATTTCATCTTTTCCTTTCTTACTTTAAGAAATAAAAAGATTATTGCAGTTGCCAAAAGCATGCGGTACCAAACCAATGGGATTGCTTCCAACGAAATCAGCGCACCCAACACGGCAGTAAACCCCCAAATAAAAACAATAAAATGTAGGTGCAGGTAATTGAGGAGCTTATCGTTTCGCATTTCTTAAGAGATAGATTGCCAAAATACCAAAAACGAAATTAGGGAACCAAGTGGCTATAAAAGGCGAAAAAGTACTCTGTTCTGCCAAGGTTCCAAAAATCTTGTCGAAAAAAATAAAAACCATGCCGATACTTATGCCAATGGCAAGGTTCACGCCCATCCCTCCCCGTCTTTTCACCGATGAAACCGCAACCGCAATAATCGTAAGAATATAAGCGGAAACCGGCAAGCTCCAACGTTTATAGCGTACAACTTCATAACGGTTTATATAGGAGGAGCCTCGCGCCTTTTCCTTTTCAATGAAATCGTTCAATTCAAAATAACTGAGGGTTTCGGCTATGTACGAAACGGGAGTAAGATCTTCCATGTCAAATGAAAACACCGTATCCAGTTTTGGTTTGCTTTCAATAATATCGCTCGTTTCGCCAATCTTTCTTTTTGTATATCGAAAAAGGGAATAAGTGCTGTCCGCTTCGTTATATTTAATCTGTGCTGCTGCAATTTTGTAGGTCATCTCATTTCCCTCAAAATGCTCCAAAGTAAAGTTGCTACCTGTTTTTTCGGTTATATTGAAATAGCTTACATATATATAATCGTGGTCATTGATCTGCGTAAACACGTTGCTTTGGTCCCTATCCTTCTTCCCCTGTTTCAAGTATTCATAAGAAAATTCATTGAATCCCTTGCTAGCCTTTGGCGCCAAATACATACTGAAAACTAGCGCAGCAAAGCACACCAAGGTGGCGCCGATCATATACGGTCGTAAAAATCGGTTATAGGAAACCCCACTGCTCAAGAAGGCAATCACCTCGGTATTGTTGGCCAGTTTTGACGTAAACCAGATTACCGAAAGAAACAAAAATAGCGGAAACAGCAGATTGGCAAAATATATGGTGAAATTGTAGAGATAGATCATTACCTCCATAAAAGGCACTTCATTTTCGAGGATCTTATCTATTTTTTCAGCTAAATGGACCGTTATTCCTATGGGAATAAAAAGGAGCAGCAACAGCGAAAAAGTGCCCAAATATTTGCGTAATATGTAGCGGTCCAGTATGCTCAGCATTTTACAGGCGTTGATCCAGTTTTTTTACCATTTGGGTTTTCCAAGTTGCAAAATCACCCGCTAATATATGTTTTCTTGCCTCACGAACCAACCACAAATAAAAGCCGAGGTTGTGAATGGTGGCAATCTGCCTGCCCAGCATTTCGTTAACCGTAAAAAGGTGGCGCAAATATGCTTTGCTATATTCAGTATCCACCCAAGTTATTCCCATTGGGTCTATGACCGAAAAATCCGCTTCCCACTTTTTGTTCTTTATATTTATAATCCCTTCGGAAGTGAAGAGCATACCATTGCGCCCATTTCGGGTTGGCATCACACAGTCGAACATATCGATGCCCAGCGCAATATTTTCGAGAATATTCACGGGTGTTCCTACCCCCATTAAATATCTTGGTTTATCCTTCGGGAGAATTTCAGTAACAATTTCTGTCATTCCATACATTTCCTCGGCCGGTTCTCCCACCGAGAGTCCTCCGATTGCATTGCCCTCCGCCCCTGCGGAAGCGATATATTCGGCAGATTGTTTTCTTAAATCCTTGTAGGTACTTCCCTGGACTATGGGAAAAAAAGTTTGGTTATAACCGTATTTCAGGGGTGTTTTTTCGAGATGGCTTATGCAACGGTCAAGCCAACGGTGGGTCATGTGCATAGACCGTTTGGCATAGTTGTAATCGCAGGGATAGGGGGTGCACTCATCAAAGGCCATGATAATATCGGCGCCGATGGTTCGCTGAATTTCCATCACATTTTCTGGTGTAAAAACGTGGTAGCTGCCGTCAATATGGCTTTTGAACTTTACGCCCTCCTCCTTTATTTTTCTGTTAGCTGAAAGGGAATAAACCTGATATCCCCCACTATCGGTAAGAATGTTCCCGCCGTGGTTCATAAACTTATGGATGCCGCCTGCTTTTTCAAGAATCTGGGTGCCGGGACGAAGAAATAAATGGTAGGTATTCCCCAGAATTATATCCGGTTTAATATCTTCCTTTAGCTCTCGCTGATGCACTCCCTTTACGGTAGCTACGGTGCCAACGGGCATAAATATTGGGGTTTCCACGATTCCGTGATCGAGGGTTATTGTTCCGGCACGGGCACGGCTTTGGGAATCTGTAGCTTCCAGCTTAAAATTCATTCTGCTTTTTTTATTGAAGGGGCAAAGATAGAGGTTATTAATTTTCAATTGCCAATTTGAAAAAGCAAATTCTTTCATTGTTGATGATGCCAGCTGGGCGACGGGTGACGGGTGCTGGAAGACGTGTAATAATATAACATCCGTCTTCTGTCATCAAGCATCCGGCAATTCTGTTAACAAAACCCCGAAATCGTTGATAAAAGCATAAACAACCATTTTGAGCAATTCCTTTAATGCCTTACTTTTGCAATTGAAAATTTTATAGCTCATGGCAGATTACAAGGAACTCGAAGATTTAGTGGTTCAAGTCCGTAGGGACATTTTAAGGCAGGTACATAAGGTTAATTCTGGCCACCCGGGTGGCTCTTTGGGCTGTACCGAATTTTTCGTTGCTCTATATAATAAAATTATGGAGCGAAAGGAAGGATTTACGATGGACGGAATTGGCGAAGATATTTTCTTCCTTTCCAATGGGCACATATCCCCTGTTTTTTATAGTGTTTTGGCACGTGCAGGTTATTTTCCTATTGAGGAATTGAATACATTCCGGCTGTTGAATTCGCGATTACAGGGTCATCCCACCACTCACGAAGGATTGCCGGGAGTGCGGATTGCATCCGGTTCTTTGGGGCAGGGAATTTCCGTGTCCATAGGTGCGGCTCAGACAAAAAAACTTAACAACGACAAACATTTAATCTATACGCTTTGCGGCGATGGCGAATTGCAGGAAGGCCAAAACTGGGAGGCCATTATGTATGCGGCCGGAAACAACGTGGACAACCTAATCGTAACTGTAGATTTAAACGGTCAGCAAATTGACGGAGCTACGAAAAATGTGCTTCCAATGGGTAATTTAAAAGCAAAGTTTGAAGCTTTCGGTTGGGATGTAATGGATATTGAAAAGGGAAATGATTTAAAAGCAATCATTTCAGGAATGAAAAAGGCAAAGGAAAAAACCGGCAACGGAAAACCCGTTTGTGTTTTATTGCACACGGTGATGGGCCACGGTGTAGATTTTATGATGCACACCCACGACTGGCATGGAAAGGCTCCCAACGATCAGCAATTGGAAACCGCGCTATCGCAAAACCCTGTAACCCTGGGGGATTATTAAAATTGAAAAAGTCATAGATGAAAAAATATACAGATACAGGAAAAAAGGATACACGATCCGGTTTTGGTGATGGATTGACAGAACTTGGAAAGAAAAATAAAGATGTAGTCGCACTTTGCGCAGACCTTACCGGTTCGCTCAAAATGGACGAATTCAAGGAAAACCATCCGGAACGTTTTTTTCAAATAGGAATTGCGGAGGCAAATATGATTGGAATTGCTGCGGGTATGACTATTGGCGGAAAAATTCCGTTTACGGGAACATTTGCCAATTTTTCCACCGGAAGGGTTTACGATCAAATTCGCCAAAGCGTTGCCTATAGCGGTAAAAACGTGAAAATTTGTGCTTCGCACGCCGGAATTACCTTAGGGGAAGACGGCGCAACCCATCAAATTCTTGAAGATCTTGGATTGATGAAAATGCTTCCGGGAATGACGGTAATAAACACTTGCGATTATAACCAAACAAAAGCTGCAACAATTGCCATAGCAGATTATAACGGTCCAGTTTATTTGCGCTTCGGAAGACCAAAAGTGGCAAACTTTACTCCCGCCGATCAAAATTTCCAAATAGGAAAAGCGGTGCAATTACAGGAAGGGACGGATGTAACCATTATCGCCACGGGCCATTTGGTTTGGGAAGCATTACAAGCCGCCGAAACTTTAAACGGAAAGGGAATTACTGCTGAAGTGATAAACATTCACACTATAAAACCATTGGATGATGAGGCCATTTTAAACAGCGTGAAAAAAACAGGCTGTATAGTTACCGCAGAGGAACATAACTTTTTGGGCGGTTTGGGCGAGAGTGTAGCTAGACTATTGTCTACAAAGCATCCAGCTCCTCAGGAATTTATTGCAACGCAAGATACGTTCGGGGAATCCGGTACACCAGAGGAGTTAATGGATAAATATGGTTTAAATGCTTCGGCTATTGTAAGCGCCGTCCATAAAGTAATAGCCCGGAAATAAATTCGATAAAAATCTTCAAATAAAAAATGCCCCATTAAAAAATGGGGCATTTTTTATTGCAATTAAGTCATTAATCAACTGTCCTTATCAAGATAATCTGGGGTTCCATCCCCATCGCTATCTGGAAAGGTAACGCTGCCATCCTCTTCTACAATTACCTCAAATTTTGTGGGCCTTCCATCATTATCGTCATCAGTATCTTGATAATTAACTATGCCATCTCCATCGGTATCATCATCCAATAGGTTTTTGTTTCCATTTGGGTCTTCCATATAGGAAGGTACCGAATCGTTATCGTGGTCCAAAACCTGCGAATCGAACAATTGGAACGAGAAGATAAGCTGGTCATAGGGATCGAGCCCAGTATTCCCGGGAGGATATTGGTAATAACCCAAACCAGAAGGGATGAATACCGCGCCAATTCCATAATCCTCAAAAGATAGTGTTCCATCGGGGTTTGAGATAATCGTTCCCGCACCCTTAAATCTTAAAAAGGCCTCTGCAAAACCAGTAATAGTTTCCGTAAGATCGATATTTGCAGGTATCACAGAGCTATCAAAAAGTTCTAAATTCAGCAACCTTCCATCATAGTTTGCGGTAACGCCATCGGCAAAATGGGGTGAATCACCCGCACCCTCGTTAACTTTTAAATAATATAAATTATAGGTAACACTTGTGTCCACTCGGTCTGTGACCTTTATAGTATCTACTTGGTCAATCAATGGAGTCAGTTCGGTATTGCCTTGTGGAATTGTATCAAACTTTATAACATAATCAAAGTTTGGCGGTGGGGTTTCAAATTCTGTATAGTTGTAGTAATGGGTGCGCAGAAAAGTGTCAATTACCTTCTCGGCTCTTTCAGCTTCCACTCCCCTATCCCTTGGCGGAATTGGCGGATCCACCTTATCGTCTTTTTTACAGGAAACCGTAAAGACGAGCATTATGGTTAAAAGAAAAAGTCCGTATTTAATTTTTATCATCATCTGTATTTTGAGGGCGCAAGATACAATTTTCAGTTATTTTTGCGTACCACATTAACGTAGAATTTAGGGTAAACTTATGAGAGTTGATAAATATTTATGGAGCGTACGTTATTGCAAAACCCGCAACATTGCCACCCAGGCCTGCAAAAAAGGTTCGGTGCGGGTAAATGGCGATGTCGTGAAACCGGCGAGGGACGTATATCCGGGTGATGTGATAGTGTTTCGAAAGGAGCAGATAAATTATGAAATAGAAGTGTTGGACCTTCCGGAAAGCCGCGTGGGCGCCAAACTTGTGGATATTTATAGAAAGGATGTGACCCCCAAGGAGGCTTTTGAAACCAATGAACTTCTTCAATATTCCAAAAGTTATTACCGCAAAAAAGGGGTTGGCAGGCCTACCAAAAAAGACCGGCGCGACCTTGAGGATTTTACGGATAATTCTACCGAAGAAAATGAAGGCGAATAACTATATTTGAAAAAACAACGAACAATGCCGAACCCAACGACCGTTATTCTGGACAAAAAGCAAATTGCCCACAAAATAAAGCGAATTGCCTTCCAAATTTATGAAACCAATGTGGATGAAAAAGAGGTGGTAATTGCGGGAATAGCGAATAATGGGTATCTGTTCGCAAAAAAAATAAAGGCCGAGGTAGAAAAAATATCACCTATAAAAGTTGTGCTGTGCGAGGTAAGTATCGATAAAAAAAATCCCTCTGCGGCGATCAGCACTTCCATCGATTCTTCGGAATATAAAAACAAATCGCTTTTGTTGGTGGACGATGTGCTGCATTCCGGCACCACGCTTATTTATGGCGTAAAGCATTTTTTGGAAGTACCGCTGAAGCAATTCAAAACGGCGGTCCTGGTAGATAGGAACCACAAAAAATACCCAGTGAAAGCCGATTTTAAAGGCATTTCCTTATCAACTTCAATCAATGAAAATGTGTCGGTTATTTTCGAAAAAAATAATGACCGGGCGGTTTTAGAATAATTTCTGCACAATTTTTTGCACCACTTCCTCTATAGAAAGTCCATCCGTTTCTAAAACCATAGAAGCTTGGTTGTAGTAATAGGCGCGTTCAAAAAGGTGTTTGCCAATAAATTCCGAAAGGGCTTCTTTTGAAGTTAAATGGGATATTAAAGGGCGTTTTTCCGTTTCGCTTCCCAAGCGGTCTGCAAGGGTTGCAATGGAGTTTTTCAGATAAATGGTAATAACATCTTCATTTCCCACCATAACATCCATAGCATCGCCATAACAGGGTGTGCCCCCACCGGTGGCCAAAACGAGGTTTCTTTTTTCGGAAAGGAGGTTTTTTAAAATTGAGTTTTCCTTTTTTCTGAAATAGATTTCCCCTTTCTGGGAGAATATTTCAGCAATGGCTTTTCCTTCTGCCCTTTCAATTTCTGAATCCAAGTCCTTGAAGGGGAAATTCAATTTTAAGGCGAGCGATTTTCCCACTGAAGATTTGCCGCTACCCATATATCCCAATAAAATTACCTTCATAGCTCAGCTAAATTTTATAATTAGGGAAAGGAATTGAAGGGAATTTTTATCGATACTATTTCGAAATGCCATTTTTGATGTAAATAATTTGGTTGCTAGGCCTTGTTTCTCAAGGCTTTTGAATTTTCCTCAAATTTAATTGATTTTCGCTTTGAAAAATTAATTTAATGATAGTATATTTGCACCCGCATTCAAAGGAAGACCTGGTAGCTCAGTTGGTAGAGCACCTCCCTTTTAAGGAGGTGGTCCTGGGTTCGAGCCCCAGCCAGGTCACAAAGCCGAAAGTTACGTAAACAGTAACTTTCGGCTTTTTTCATGTCCATTATTACCTATACTATTTAACAGACGTTAATCAAATCGTTAATCAAATAGTTAATAGTTATGGCAAGTAAAATTTCTCTACCAAATGGGTGCACAATGAGCACCCCATCAGTCAGCCCCAAAAATTGGAAAACGGGAGGTGCCACATTAATCCAATTGGATTGGCGCATCCAATATTATTTTTACCCACCCGACCATGGAAAAAGAAAATTAATCGTGGTTAAGGGGATGAATGATATAAAAAACTTATCAGCAAGGAAAGATGTGACTGAAGAACTCATTGAGGATGAAATTGAAACAAATAAGAATGGATACAATCCCATCCTCAAAAAACATGTTCGTGAAGTTGATACCGATGTCTAACTACACTCCTATCTCTTAAGCTTATATTCAAAATCAATTTTTTTATACTAAAGTTTATTCAATACACTTTATGTACTGAAAACAACAGGTAATAGATTCAAACTAACAGTTAGTGTATTCTATGTTTTTCTACACCTATGTTTTTTTAACCTTGCAAGCGGCATGTTTAAGAAGTTGAATATTTTTTTAAAATGTTTTATTGCAATTCTATAAACGGCCCCACTCCCTACAATTATTATAACTAGTTAGAATATTTTACTTCCCCAGCAACTAGTAATTATTAATACACAAAATAAAAAACCATGAATAAAAATTTATTTGTTTTACAACTGTTTATTTTATTCTGCTTTTATCAAGGATTATCGCAGGAAGTTTCCCCAAAAGCTTTTCAGTTAGCTCCATATATAGGGATTAATTTACCACAAGGTGAACTAAAAGACTTTTCTAAAAATGGAGCTGTATTCGGTATTTCTATTGATAAGTATTTGAGTGAAAATTTTGCTTTGGGAATTGATTTTAATTATCAATCCAATGACTTTTCAAACCCCTTTGATTTTTCCAATATCTCAGCTCCCTATAGTATTTTAAATGCTACAAATGGAAAGTGGAATACCTCAACAATTACAGTTGGACCTACCTATAGATGGGGCTCTTCCAAATTTAATGCAGAAATCTTTGCAAAATTGGGACTACTCTATTTAAAAACGCCGCAAGCGGCATCGGTGCTTCAATATCCAGATGGAACTAAAGCTATTTTTAATCTTCCTGAACAAGAACGCTCTAGTTTTGGGGTAACCAGCGGTATTCGGTTAAACTATCAAATTTCCAAGAATCTCTCACTGTTTCTGAATCCACAATATGTGTATGGCTCCGCTAAGATTGAGTATTGTAATTGTGGGTTAGACAACCTTGACAATCCAGAATTAATTATTGATCAAGACCCCCTTAAGGAAACATTTAGCCCTTCTTATTTTAATGTGAATGCGGGGCTTACTTTTA
>CAWITX010000017.1:0-29607 GCA_963839235.1 uncultured Flavobacteriaceae bacterium
GCTTCCACCGTTTATGCGACCATAAATAATATTCAGGTTTTTGGTGGATCTGCTTTTCTATTTCATCCAAAAACATTCTGGTAATCTGAAAATCGGGATATTCTTTTGGGTTTTCTGCCAAAGGCACAAAGGTGGCCGTATAATACCCTCTTTTTATTTTTTCGACCTTGAGGTACATTACCGAAAAATCCAATCTTTTGGCCAATTCCTCACTGCCCACAAATACGGGCACGTCAATGCCCATAAACGTATCGCGATGTTTAAAGCCTCCTTTTTTCGGGGTTTGGTCCGAAAGGATATACGTCAGCGTTTTTATTCCCTGCTTTGCCTTTCGGTATAGCACCGAAACAATTTTTTTATTGCTAACGATGATACCGCCAAAATGCTCTCTCGTGTTTTTTTTACAAGGGCATCAAATTGTTTATTTCCCAAAGGTTTGTAAACGGCGTGTGCCTGGTGCTGCATGAATTTGTTTAAAATTCCGCTCCATTCCCAATTGCCGTAATGGCCCGCCATCAGTAGGATACTTCTATTATCTTCATAATAGGGATCGAGAATTTCGGCATTGGTAACATGGAATCTTTTCCGTATTTCCTTTTCCGAAATGCTAAAGGCCTTTATGGTTTCATAAATAATATCACAAAAATGTTTGAAGAATTCTTTTGCGATGGCATTGCGCTCCTCCAATGGACTTTTCGGGAAATACGAGCGCCAAGTTATCCTTTACCACTTTTTTTCGGTAGCCAATTATATAGTACACCAAAAAATAAAGACAGCGTGGATTTAAGGTACAAAATGCGCATTGGCAAAACGGAAAGTAACCAAAGAATTGGATATGCCAGTATATAAAGCAATCTTTGCATAGGAAATGTTCCTGCAAAACTAATTAAATAAAAGTTGAAAGTTGAAATTTTATTGCTCTAAGCGTTAAGCTGTATGCTGTAAGCTTTAGGCTGTAGGCTGTAAGCATTTACAAAATTACCAATCACCATTCACTCAATCACTCAATACTCAATTCTAAATACTAAATACTCACTACTAAAAAAATGCAAAACCTCCACATCGCCACTATTATAATCATTGCCGCCAACGTAATTATTTCCTTGAAAGGCTTTAACGATTTTTCCTTTTTTGAAAAATATAAATTCAACATTGCCGGAATACGTCGGGGTGAGCAGATCCGTATGTTCAGTTCGGCCTTTTTACATGCCGATTTTTCGCATTTGCTCTTCAACATGCTTACGCTTTACTTTTTCGCGAATGTTGTTATCGGGGCATTGGGGGTAACGTATTTTGTGATTATTTACGTGGCAAGCTTACTGATTGGGAATTTACTGTCGTTTTATTTCCACAAAGACGAATACCATTACAGCGCAATAGGCGCAAGTGGGGCGGTGATGGGCATTTTGTATTCCGCTATTTTGTTTTATCCGGATATGGGGCTTGTATTTATTTTTTATTCCCATCCCCATTCCTGCTTGGCTTTTTGGGATGGCATATTTGTTGTATTCCATCTACGGCATGAAAAAAAGATTGGGAAATATTGGGCACGACGCACATATAGGTGGCGCCATTGGGGGTTATATACTAACCCTTCTTTTTGCGCCCTATTTATTTGAAACCAGTTTATGGATAATAATTTTGCTGGCCCTACCATTGATTATACTTTTTGTTATGCATAAATTAGGAAAAATCTAAAAACCACTAAACTATGAAAAGATTACAGATCATCTCCACCTTGCTACTTATTGGCAATATCTACAACACTGTTGGCACAAAATCCCTCGGAAGCAAATACCGTAAACGTTACCGGCGAAGGCATTGTAAAAGTGGTCCCCGATGAAGTTACCGTGAGCGTACGGGTTGAAAATACGGGCGAGAACACAAAAGTTTTGAAGGAACAGAATGATGTGGCCATTAATGAAGTTTTAAAATTTCTGAAGAAAATGGGCATCGCCGACAAGGATATTATGACGGAGTACATCAACGTAAATAAAAATTACGACTATAATACAAAGACGTATTCGTTTTCAGCCAACCAATCGCTATCGGTAAAATTACGCGATCTTGAAAAAATACGAGGAACTTATGAAAGGGTTGATGGATAGCGGTATAAACCGAATTGACGGCGTAAATTTTTCATCTTCCAAAAAAGAGGAACTGGAAAGCCAAGCCAGAAAAAAAGCCGTTGAAGACGCCAAAATGAAAGCCACCGAGTACGCCGGCGCCCTAAACCAAACCATCGGGAAGGCAGCGTTAATTAGCGAATACCGAAATAGCGTTGGCCCACAACCTATGTATAAAAGCGCCATGATGTCTGACGAAAGTGGCAGCGGACAACAGACCATCGCGCCCGGCGAAATGGAAATACGCGCCACAATAAACGTAAGTTTTTATTTGAATTAGAAAATTTCCGAAGAAAAGAAAAGCCCCAGTTTCACTGTGAAACTGGGGCTTTTTTATAGGAATTTCCAAAAATATTATTCGCCCAACAGCGATGCCATTTTATTTTCCAAAGCTTCGCCGCGCAGATTTTTATCAATAATCACCCCGTTTTCATCCAACAGAAAGGTCTGCGGAATAGAGCGCACGCTGTACATCTGTGCAATAGGATCATTCCAAAATTGTAGGTTGGATACGTGCTGCCAGTCCATTTTATCTTCCTGTATTGCCTGAATCCATTTTTCTTTTTGTTCAGGTTTATCCAGGGAAACACTGATAATATTCAATCCTTTATCGTGATATTTATTGTAAACCTTTACCACATTCGGGTTTTCCAAACGGCAAGGTTTGCACCAAGAGGCCCAAAAATCGATAATGGTGTATTTGCCCAATGCATCCTTAAGCGCCAAAGTTTCACCAGTAGGGGTGGGGGCACTGAAAGCAGGTGCGGCACTTCCCACATCGGCTTTTTGCATAGAGGATATTAGGGTCTTTACCTCCTGTGCCACGTCGCTCGCTGCCATTTTCGGACTTAAATTATCCATAAATTCGGTGGCTTCTGCTGGTGTCATTTCTTTTCTGCTTAGCATTTCAGACAATAACATTAAGGAAAAAAGGGAGTTGTTGTGTTCCTTTCAAAAATTGCTTTTTGTATTCGTTCTCCTCATTAACCAATTGCTGGTTTTCATTTTGAAGTTGGGCAATTTTTGCGGTGTCCTGTGCTTGCGCGGCACTTCTATATTCCTCCATGCTGGCCTGCTTTTTTGAATTGAAAGAACTCATTTTTGAAGCAAACTCGCCATAAGATTCATTTTGCTGACCGCCAGTAACCCGCGAGGCATAAAGGCTATCTTTATAAATGGTCGCTTTCATATCCTCATTTTCCGGAAAGATATAGCACTGAGCCGTTCATTCCGTCAATGCGGAGGAAATTCAGGCTTACCTCCTCATTTTTAGGATATTCGGCAGAAAATTTTCCTTCCTTAACCACCAAAGTATCGAGCACCTTGGGCTGTTTGTTTTCAAAGGTATATACATAAATTTGCGTTCCCTCGTCGAAACCTTGCGCCTCGCCCTCAAGAGTATAGGTGTTCGTATCCTTATTGCAGGAAACTAGGGAAAGTATAATTGGTAACGCAGAAATAAATCTCATAATCACGGTTTTTATAATTTGTGGGCAAAAATAGCGGATTAATATTTGATTGATAGTAGCGGGCAGAAATAATTTGTTAATTATTAACACATTTTGGTAACTTTTAGAATTATTTTTACAAGCTGTTAGCGATGGATGAAATGAAAAAAGAAAAGAAAGATTTTCCCTTAAAAATTAAGATCGGCTTTAAAAAAGTTTTCGATATATATAAGGAACGCATTGGCGACAATGAAGCCCAATCCGGCCTGCGTGAGAAAATCTTGGAAATTGAAAAACAATATCCTATTCTTTCCGAAGGGGTTACCGATTTTGCAAAGCTTGACAAACTATCAAGAACAGATAGATACCATTCTCGAGCAGTTGTTTCCGTCTGCGCTGTCCACTAACGAAATTAAATTCGCTACAGTTCCTTTTCACGATGTTGCCTTTAAGAGCACGCAGCGCTACAAAAAAATAATGGAGGCCGCGGGAAAGGACTTTTTTCTCGACATTATAAATTTCGATAATGACAATTTCTATATTATGGGATGCAGTATTATTCTCTCCCATTATTATGGACATAAGGCCGATTTTCGGCGTACCTTCTATTACAATATTCCCGAGGCAAATGGAATGATCAAGCACTATCGCGTGCTTTACAACGCAGATTTTATTGAAATTGAAAAGACCGCCAAAGCCATTGATATAACTGAAGCGGATATAAATGAACTTCTGGAAAGTTTTGACGATGTATCTGTGTGGAAGAAAAAATTTCCACCGGAAAGCTGGATCTTCAGAGGTTTTGTAATCGCTACACTTTTTGATGTAACCACGGACGTATCCCTTTCCGATTTTAAGACCAACCTTTTGCGCCTCGAAAAGAATGGTGGGTTTAGAAATACGGAGTTCAGTAAAATTTTCCGGGCCATTTTCGATTTAAGGGACCTTAAAATAGGATTCACGGATTACAATGAAGAATCTGAATCTTTCGAGCGTACGCTTTTTAAGGAAATTCCCAGTTTTATCCTCAACCATAAAAGGTCGCAGTTGAGTAAGGATGCACTCTGCAATGCTTCGTATTATAAACTCTTCAAACAAAAGGAGTTTTATTGCGTCACGGACGCCCCACGGTATAGCAAAATGTACCCAGAAAATCTGCTGTACAAAAAAATGTTGGATCAGGGCATGAAGAGCGCCATTTTGGCTTCCATCGTTTCCGAAGAAAAAGTTTTGGGAGTACTGGAATTGGTGTCGCCGAATGTGAATGACCTCAACACCATAAATGCAAATAAGCTTCGGGATATTATGCCCTTTCTTATAGATTCCGTGGTGCGTTCAAAGGAAAATCTTGAAAACGAACTTGAGCTTATCGTACAGGAAGAATGCACGGCCATACACAGCAGCGTACATTGGAAATTCCGCAAAGAGGCAAAACGCTATCTTAATTCAATAAACGATGGCAACCCCACATTTTTTAGGGAGGTAGTTTTTGAGGATGTTCATCCGCTTTACGGCCAAACAGATATAAAGGGCTCTTCCGAGGCTCGGAATGAAGCCACCAAAAAAGATCTTTGTCTGCAGCTGGATTATATAGTTCAGGTAATAAAAAAATTGAATGCCGTTCAGCCATTGCCAATCCTCGACCAAATGGATTTTTCCATCAACCAGTTTTTGGAGGAAATAGAGGAAAACCTGCAAGTGGATACGGAACGAAAAATAATGAATTTCCTTACCGTGGACATCATTCCATTTTTCCAGTATTTAAGGGGAAGAAACGAAACCTACAGGGTTTTGGTGGAGGAATATAATGCTCTAATTGACAGCGCAACTGGCATTGTGTACAAACATAGAAAGGATTACGACGAAACGGTGATGCTGATAAATAAAAGGCTTGCTTCCATTTTGGATAAAAAGCAGCAGGATGCCCAAAAAATGTACCCACATTATTTTGAGCGTTTTAAGACTGATGGCGTCGAGCATAACCTCTACATTGGCGAGTCCATTACAAAACATAGGACCTTCAATAAGATATACCTGAAAAACCTAAAACTTTGGCAGCTGCAGGTAATTTGCGAAATGGAGAACAATTTCTACCGCATGAAGGAAAGCTTGCCCGTTTCCTTGGACGTTGCCTCAATGATATTGGCTTTCAACGGGTCGTTATCCCTTAGGTTTAGAATGGACGAAAGGCGTTTTGATGTTGATGGCACCTATAACGCACGATACGAAGTAGTAAAAAAACGTGTGGACAAGGCCCATATAAAAGGAACGGAAGAACGAATTACCCAACCCGGTAAAATTGCCATAATCTATTCGCAGAAAGAGGATGAGGAAGAATATTTGAATTATATCAAGTTTCTTCAAAACCAAAACCTACTGGATGAGGATATCGATATTGTTGAATTGGAAGACCTACAGGGTGTTACCGGCCTAAAAGCGATTCGCGTAAGCGTTTTATATTCCAGAAATAATGATAAAGTAAAGGAATACTATACCTACGAAGATCTTATTTCACAAATCAGCGAATAAAAATTTACGCTTCCAAATAGAAGAATAGGGCAAAGGCGATAAGCGAAATTATTGTACCGGAAACGAAGATAGTATAGGTCAATCTCAGTATTCGGTATTTGCGGTCCAGCACTTTTCCCAAGAAATATAAATCCTTTGTCAGCGATTTATACACGTAATTTCTATCCTTTAATAATTCCTCGATTGCCCATTCATATTCCTTTAATTCCATTTTATGGAAATTTCCGAAGAAGGTAAGGTTTACGCTTTGGTTGGCAACATCTTCCTTGGTAAACTCTCCCCGGGTAATATTTGGGCGTGTAGCAATTACAGATAAAACCATAGTAATGGCACTAAAAAGTACAAATATGGCGGTAGGAATAATTAAATAATTATTGCTGTCCAACTTTGAAATAAGATTGGAAAGGACCAACGAAATAATAATAGCATTTACGGAAAGCAGGATGTTGGCCTTGGTATCGGCAATATCGCTCAATTTAATGTGATTTCGCAGCGCGGTTCTATAAAAGGTCTGGATTCCACGTTCAGGACTATCATTTTTAAATTGCGCCTTGAGTTTTGCCTTTACCTTTTCCTTATTGTATTTTTCCTTGTTTTTTTTGCGCTTTCTTCATCAAACTGGCCAAATTTTCCTCTTTTACGGGCTGCCAGTTTTTTAGAGCGTAATCGGTATAAAATTGATGATCTTCAATGAGCATTTTTATGTTCTCGTTCAACCATTCCTTTGGGGTGAAATTATGCACGTTTTGTGAAATATATTCCTGCCTCAAGAAATCGCTCGCTTCCTTAAAATAGTCTTTTCCTAAATGGGAGGAATCCGCATCGCGAATTATTTTTTCCAAATCGTTCTGCGGAACGGTATCCTTGAATTTTGTGGCCAAAATACATTTTTCAACACCTTCAATTATTTCCTCGTCAACCTCTTTCTTTTCCAAAAATTCACGGGCAATTTTTACACTTTCCTCTTCGTGTCCCTTTCTGCTTTTTATATAACCGGTATCGTGAAGCAAAGCCGCCAAACGTAGTATGGTAGCATCTTTAACATTAATTTGTGAATGTTCAATGATTTCGTTTATACTTTTATAAACACGTTTGGAATGTGTATAATTGTGATAAATAAATGTATTGGGAAGCTTATCTTTAAAAAGTTCAAATACAAACTTATCAGTGGCCTCAACTATATCGCTCATGGAATATTTTTAAGTATCCAAAGTAATAAAAAATTGAACCCCAAAAATGCATATATCCCAAAATTAACATCTTTATAACTTTTGTTTTTTCCAAAGCCCATTTCGAAACAAATCGAACTAAAAATGCCGCTTAATCTCCCAATATTTTTTCTTCATGAATCTTAAAAAGATTTTACTACTTTTTGGCTTGTTTTCAATAATAAATTCCTGTGCAATTTATGCTCCCCAGTACAGGAATCCGGAAATTTTGACCTCTTTTCCCACGAATAAAAAAATTGAAAAAACATTCTATTTCATCGGTGATGCAGGACTTTCGCCCATGGGAGGCGAAAGCAAGGGTCTCACTTTACTTGAACACATATATAAAAAACCATCCCGGGGAAGGGGATTATACAATTTATCTTGGGCGACAATATTTACCCGGGCGGACTGGCGCCGGAAGACTCTCCAAATCGTCCGGCTGATGAAAATATGATTGATGCCCAATACCGCGCGGTAAAGGATTTCAAAGGAACAGTTTACATGATTCCCGGAAACCATGAGTGGTATAACGGGGGAGTTGCGGGAGTGAAGCGCGAAGAGAAGTACATGGAAAAAGTCTTCGGAAAGATAGATGCCTTCCGTCCCAGCAATGCATGTCCTTTAGAAAGTATTTCGGTTTCAGATGATATCCAGCTCATCATTATTGATACCCAGTGGTATTTGGAAAATTGGAATCTTCGTACAGATATAAATGAAAATTGCGAAATTAAATCGCGGGACAAACTTTTCATTGAAATTGAAAATGAACTTCAAAAGCATCAAAACAAAACAATTGTTTTCGCAATGCACCACCCAATGCTAACCAACGGTAGCCACGGGGGATATTTTGGGGCAAGCCGTCATTTATATCCTACACAGGCAAATTGGCCGCTGCCCATACTTACCTCGTTGGTAATACAGATCCGTTCGCAGGGTGGGGTTTCTGTACAGGATAGGTACAATGAGCTGTACAATAATTTAATGATTCGGCTAAAGAAGACTACAAAAAACAGCGACCGACTCATTTTTGTTTCCGGTCACGAGCACAATATGCAATATCTGGAAGAGGATGGCGTAAAGCAAATAGTGGCAGGCTCGGGCTCTAAAGATACTTACGCATCTTTGGGCAAGGATGGTTTATTCAGTACCGGAGCCCAGGGTTTTTCCGTATATTATATTTTTGAGGATGGTTCTTCCTGGGTGCGCTATTATACCGCTGGGGAGAATTCGGAACCAAAAATAGTGTATCAAAAACAGGTGTTTGCGCCAAAAAAGGAATACGATACCGCCCCTCTCAACAAATATTTTGAACCGGAAATTACAGTCCCAATTTACAAACAGGATAGCATCAACGAATCGCTTTTCTTCAAAACCGTTTGGGGCGCACGCTATAAAGAGGCTTTTTCAACGCCCGTTACCGCAAAAGTGGCAACCCTCGATACTCTTTTTGGTGGCCTAAAAGTAATTAGGGAAGGCGGTTTAAAGGAATATCGTTCGCTTAGGTTACAGGATGAAAAAGGAAATGAATACAGAATGCGCGCTTTGGGTAAAAATTCCTTAAAAATAATTCAGAAAATAAATACCAACGACGCTACAAATGCCCCCGCGGGACCCGAGGAAGACAATGACCTGCCAACCCAGGATTTTTTTGATGAGGATTTCTATACCGCCTCGCACCCTTACGCCGTACTTGCAATTCCACAGATGGCGAAGGCTGCTGGCATTTTTTATACCGATGCCAAACTTTTTTATATCCCAAAGCAGGAGCGCTTGGGCGATTACAACGAAAATTTTGGGGACGAACTCTACCTTCTTTCCATAGAACCCACGGAAAATAGCGAAGGTGAAGAAACCTTTGAATACCCGGACGATATACAGACCACAGACGATATTTTAACAAAAGTCCGTAAAGGAGGAGATGTTTTTGTTGATGAGCAAGGCTATATAAGAGCACGCCTTTTTGAAATGCTAATAGGCGATTGGGATAGGGAGAGCGACCATTGGCGATGGGCGGAATATTATAATCAATTCAACAAAAATGTGTATGTGCCCATTGCGAGAAACCGTGACGATGCTTTTTCCAGTTTTGACGGCAATATCTTTAATATTGCGCGCTCCATTTTCAGCGGGTCGCGACAAACCCATGTTTACGATGAAAATTTAAACGATCTGGAATGGTTCAATGAGGAAGGTGTTATTCTTGATCGTGCCCTTTTGGAACGCTCCGGTAGGGAACAATGGAAATTCGTGGCGAAACAGATTCAGGATAGCCTAACCAATTCAGTTATTGACGCGGCTTTTAAAAATATTCCCGAGGAAGTAAGAGATGGGGAATTGCAGCTTATAAAGGAAAAACTCATCGCCCGAAAAGAAAATCTGGTCGATATTGCCAATAAATATTATGACTATGTTTCCAATCTTCAAACTATTACGGGCACTGATGAAGACAATTATTTCGAAATTACCCGTCTTCCCAATGGCAAAACAAATGTCAAAACCTATCGATATGTAAACGGCGAAAAGACGGAATTGTTAATGGACCATTCCTATTTTCACAAGGATACCCGGGAACTGTGGATTTACGGTTTGGACGGGGATGATATTTTTGAAGTAAACGGCACGGATGCAGACCTTATTTATGTTCGGGTAATTGGCGGGAAGGGACACGACACTTTCAAAATAAATGAAGGGCGAAGGGTGAAATTTTATGATTATAAAGTTGCCCCTCCCACGGTCACCAATAATAATGATGGCAGTTTGATCTTCACGAATATCTACAAAATAAACACCTATGATTACCGGAAGACAATTAACACCTCCAAAAGGGTGGGGCCGGCCTTTGGCTACAATCCGGATGATGGATTTAGGATTGGCGCCCAGTTTATCTATACGGTGAACAGTTTTAAGCGAAACCCATTTTCAAAACAACACACTATTACCGCGGGATATTATTTTGATACCTCCAGTTTTGATGTTGATTATGAAGGGGAATTTGCAAATTCCATAGGAGACCTCAACTTAAACATCGGTGCCCGAATAACGAGTCCCAATTATTCGGTGAACTATTTTGGCTACGGCAATGAAACCGAAAACGCACAACCCACCGAAGGATATAAATACAACAGCATCGAATTGCAAACCATAATGGCAAGGGCCGGGTTGGTAAGAAACTCCAACTTTGGTAGTGTGTTTACCTTTCAGGGAAAGTTTGAAGCAATTACTTTAAATGAAGCCAACAATGAATTGTATTTGGATAAAAATAAAGGCAGCGTACAAATAAACGAAACCAAATATTTTGGGACCGTTGAAGGAATTTACAATTACAGAAGTTACGACAATCCTTTGGCGCCAGCTCGTGGAATGGCATTCGATTTAAATATGGGTTTAACCGATAATGTAAATGACGTAGAGCGGGTTTTCGGGTTTTTGAAATCAAGGGTAGTATTTTATAATGCAATAACAAAGGACGAAAAATTGGTACTCAAAACAGATGCACGGGCCCAATTCAATTTTGGAAATTTATTCGAATTTTATCACGGCGTTCAGTTGGGGTCTAAAACGGGTCTGCGCGGTTTTAGGGAGGAAAGATTCACCGGAAAATCCTTATTGGCGGGAAGTGCCGATATTCGGTATAGTTTTAACCAATTCAATATCCAACTTTTCCCTATTCAGCTTGGTATTTACGGCGGCGTTGATGTTGGCCGTGTATATACCCCCATAGAAAATTCGGAGCGTTGGTACAATTCCCGAGGCGGCGGCTTGTGGATAAATAGCCAAGGTGGGCTGGGCGCCACTTTCAGCGTTTTTAATTCAAAGGAAGGAACCCGTTATATTTTTGGGGTAGGCTTCAATTTCTAAAATACTTTTTTTCCGAATGAAAAGAAATATTATTGCTATTCAGTTGTTTTCTATTGATGTTGCTTGTTTCCTGTGCCACATCGGGATGTACGATGCGCGAATACCGACGAGAAGGAATCTGTTTCCGAATAACCAACAAAAAATTGAGAGCTTCTATATAGTCGGCGCAACTTCAAAAGAAAAAAGCGTCCCTGTACTTTCTTCACTATTGAATACTATAAAAAGCGATTCCTCAAAAAACAAAAACGTCATTTTCATTGGCGACAACATCAATGAAAAAAAGAAGGAAGCGGTAAAAGAAGACCTCGACCGGGAAATTTCATTCGTAAAAAATGCGGGCATTCCCTCATATTTTGTTCCCGGAAACTATGAATGGGATTTCAACGCTACGGAAGGGCTCGAAACAATCGAGGATTATCTCGAGGAAAATTTGAAAATGGACGACCCGTTGGTCCCAAACAATGGGTGTCCGCTGGAAAGTATTGATATAAACCCCGAACACCCAGCTAATCGTTGTGGACAGCCAATGGTATATTTTGGATTGGGATAGGCAGGCGGCGATGAACGATAAATGCGAAATAAAATCCCGCAAAAAAGTTTTTGGCCGAATTGGAGCACGAACTTAAAAAGAACGCCAATAAAACAATCATTTTGGCCATGCACCACCCACTTTTTACCAATGGAATGCACGGCGGAAAGTTTTCGTTCCGCGACCATATTTTCCCACTCCAGGGCAATGTTCCCTTGCCGGGGATTGCTTCATTGGTGGCCCAGATTCGTTCGCAGGGCGCCATTTCCATACAGGATAGATTCAATAAAAGATATAACGAATTGTGCGAACAAATTGGCAATATGATTGATGGCAATAATGATTTGCGGGTTGTGGTGGTTTCCGGCCATGAACTCAATCTTCAATATATCGAGCAGGATAACATCAAGCAGATAATTTCGGGCGGGGGAGAAGACACGAGGCCTGCATCCATTGGCGACAATGGCTTATTTTCCTATGGCGGCAACGGGTATGTTTCGCTGGATATTATGGACGATTCCAGCATTTGGGCAACTTATTACGGTGTAGGTGAAAATGAAAAAATTGCAGTTTTATTTCAAAAGGAAATTTATAAACCTTTAAAAAAGCCTGTTTTGGATACACTTCCAAATCATTTTCCGCAAACCTATACCGCTTCGGTTTATGATCTAAATAAGGTTGAAAAATCAGATTTTTTCAAATCACTTTGGGGTCAGCATTACCGTGAAATCTACGGAAAGAAAGTCACTGCCAAAACCGCCGTGCTCGACACACTTTACGGTGGACTAAAAGTAATTAGACCGGGTGGAGGGCACCAAACCAAATCATTGCGATTGGAAACCAAGGACGGAAAGGAATACAATATGCGCGCCCTTAAAAAAAGTGCCGTGCAGTTTCTGGAAACTACCGCCTTTAAAGGCAGTAACGGTGAGAAATATTTTAGCAAAACGGTTCCGGAAGATTTGATATTGGATTTCTATACCGCCGCCCATCCCTACGGCGCCTTTGCCGTACCAACCCTTGCGAAGGCCGCTGGTGTTTATTACACTACTCCCCAATTATTTTATGTGCCGAAACAAAAAGCATTGGGGAAATACAATGAGGAATATGGCGACCAGCTATTTATGATTGTTGAAAAACCTTCCGATGAATTCAAAAATAGAAAAAGCTTCGGATATCCAGATGATGTTGAAAGTACGGACGATCTGCTGAAAAAATTGCGCGAAGATGAAGAGTACGTGATGGATGAAGAAGCCTACATCCGTGCCCGGATTTTTGATATGCTTTTGGGCGATTGGGATCGGCACGAGGACCAATGGCGCTGGGCGGAGTTTAAAAATGATGACGGTAAAAAAGTATTTGTTCCCATTCCAAGGGACCGCGATCAGGTTTTTGCAAATTTTGATGGCTCGGTGCTAAACTTAATGCGAAGTATTGCCGGAGCGGCCAATCAATTTGGCGTCTATGGCGAGGATATACACGATGTAAAATGGTTCAATAAAGCGGGTTCCAAATTGGACCGGGCTTTGGTTAAACGCAGCGATAAGTCGGTTTGGCTGGAACAGGCAAAACTGCTGCAACAATCCATAGACTTACAAACCATAAACGAGGCTTTTGCTTCTCTTCCAAAGGAAGTGCAGGACAGCACGCTTGAAGAGATAAAGGAAAGTTTTATAAAACGTAAAGACAATCTGCAGCATATTGTAGAAAGGTACTACGATGTTTTTATAGAATTCCAGATGCTTACGGGCACCGATAAAGATGATTATTTTGAAATAGAAAGATTTCCCGACGGAAAAACCACTATTAAAGCCTATAGAATAAAAGACGGGGAAAAGGGCGATGTGCTATTTGATCGGGAGTTCGACAGTAAAGAAACCAAGGAAATATGGCTTTACGGACTGGACGATAAAGATGTTTTTAAAATTACGGGAGAGGCGAAACATCCTATTTTAATACGTTTAATTGGAGGAAAAGATGAAGACACCTACGATATTTTAGAAGGGAAAAAAATTAAGGTTTATGACCGTCGTTCAACTAAAAATAAGATAGTGGAAAGGGGAGGAGCGAATTTTAGGTTGACCGATTTATATGAGGCCAACTGGTACAACTACCAAAAAGAAAAAACCAAAACGGGCGCCATTAGCCTTAAGGTAGGATTTAACCGCGATGAGGGTGCTACCCTGCGAGCGGGTTATACCAAAACCGTGAACCGTTTTATTGAGAATCCGTATGGCATTAAAACGGAATTATTTGCAACCTATCAATTTTTGACGCAAGGACTCGATTTTCGATTTATGAAGGGCTATGCCGCCATTTTTAAGGATTACAATTTTATTGTGGACGGCCGTTATACCTCTAAAAATTATACGGAAAACTTTTTCGGTTTCGGAAATGAAACTTCAAACCCCCAAGATGAGCTCACTCTTGATTACAACCGTGTAAATCTTGAAATGTACAACGGCGGCATCGGGGTGGAAAGGGAAACGGATTACGGCAGCCTTTTCAGAATAAAATTTGATTTGCAAACCGTCGGAACCGTAAGAAACGGCACCACATTTTATGAATCAACAAATCCCGATGGCTTCGGTAAGTCGCGACTATTTTGGTATTCCGAATGTAACCTATCAATATAAAAATACCGATAATGAGGATTTTCCCGCAAAAGGAATGTTTTATTCCCTAAATGTTGGCGGGATCGATAATTTGAAAACCAAGGATATTACCGGGTTCGCAAAATCAGATTTGGTTTTTTACAATTCGCTATCCAGTACGGGAAGAGTGGTTTTTAAAACCGCCGTCCACGGAGATGTAACCATTGGCGACAGGCCCGCGTTTTACCAAAGCCCCAGCCTAGGCGGCAACAGTGGATTAAGAGGTTACCGAAATCAGCGTTTTACGGGGGATTATAGCTTGGTTGGCAACGGGGACGTTATCTACAACTTCGATAAAATAAAAACCTTTTTCTTTCCTATAGATTTAAGTATTTATGCGGGTTACGATGGGGGACGCGTTTGGGTAAAGCATGAAAATTCCACAGCCTGGCATAGCTCTTACGGCGGTGGGCTCATCTTAAAATGGACCGAAGCCATAAAAGGAAATATTAGCACATTTTATAGTGAAGAAGGAACTTATACCCAGTTTGGTTTTAAATTATCCTATTAATAGTTTTCAAACAAAAAAGGGAATTCCTTTATGGAATTCCCTTTTTATCATTGAATCTTTTTTAATTAAAGTCCGGCCTTAAAACCAACTTGTATAATCTGGTCTTCATCCGAAACGAAATACCCAACTTTTAACGCTAGCACTTTCAGCGCACCGAACCAAAGTCCGCCGCCATAGGAAGTATGCCACAGGTTTGAATCTTCATTTTTCTGCCATACGCGGCCATAATCGAAACCTCCGTAAATACCAAAGGTTACGGGTACTACTGCGGTTACAATTCTTTTCAATCTTAGTTTTAAATCTGTGGTTTGGTAGAAGTAGGTATCTCCCGTAAACCTTTCATCGCGATAGCCACGAAGTCCATTTTTTCCTCCGATAGATGGCGCGTGATAAAAGAAATAATCCCCACCAAAATTGGTTTTTACTTCTGCCCGGGAACCGAGCACCAGATTGCCGGAAGGAATCAATTTTCTGTCGAAACCTAACGACACTCTTGTATAACCAAAGTTTATGGAATCCAGCTCAATATTTCTTTTATAGCCAATGGCTGCATCAAAATATAAGCCTCGGGTTGGGAAATCGCCTGCATCATTATTATCATAATTCAAAGAAGCTTCCCCGCCAACATAATTTTGTGTTTCAAATACTTCCGGAGTGAAAATAGGGTTCGAAGTATTGAAAAAACGATCGGGATTATTGCCAACCTCATAACTTTCAAAAAGGGCCTTAAACTTAATGGATCTATAGGCAATACCCACATTGGCCTTTATTTGCTGCATTCGCGCCCGGTTGTATTCCTTTCCAACCAAATCTTCATCATAAGTGGTTTCATTTCCGTAACCGAAGAAATTATTGGCGAAGAGATCACTCGTAAAATAACCGCCAACCTCAAGATTCCAATTGGGAATTATATTGGCAAAGGTTCCTTCATATTCCAGTTCCACCGCTTTAAAATCGAAATAATAATTGGCGGAAAGAAAGTGCTTATACCTAAAATCCTCTCCATTAAAGCCCATATTGGTATAAGTGTCCTTTGCACCTAAATAAAACCCATCATCTGTTCTATAGCCTACATTGGGCAAAAGAACATTATTGTTTTCCCTGAAATTTCTCCAAAAGAAAGTGTTTGTTTCATAAAGGCGCGTGAATTGATGCGAAGGCGTTTTTTCGGGAAACTTGGTTTTTTCGTAAGGCCAATCGTAAAAACGGATATTCCTTCGGTTGGAAACGGCAACTTCATCCTTGCCATAACCGCCCACTATTCTGATTAAAATTTCACGATCGCCTTTGCCCGAAACTTCAAACTTATCATCATCATTCAGTCCGTACAACCAGATTTCATTGGTCTGATCCCGGTTGAAGGTCCTATCGTAAATTACCGGATTGGGTTCATCTGTAAGTAATCGTTTTATAACAATTCTTGTTTTGCCTTCGGGCATTCGGGTAATTTCAAATTTATCGTCTTTATGCGTTCCGTGTATTATTACCCGTTCGTCCAAACGCTCGCCGTATCTTCTTGCTATTTCATCAATATTTTTTAGGCGGCCTTTAAGGTCTTTCTTTATCTGTTCTGAAGTTTGGTCCCGCACTTCTTCCGGAAGCCTTGTAAATGCATCCTCAATTACTTGATCCGTTAGGTGTTGTTGTATGTATTTAGCTTCCTCAACCCAAACGGAAACATCGTATTTGTTTAATAGCGCCTGGTCCAGATTGTTCCCTTCCCCATTAAACCATTTTACGTCCTTAATTTCGGGGCCGTAAGATTGCCAGAACCGAACGTCCGGCATAACCAATTTCACCAATGGAATCGCCAAGCCATCAAATTTTGAAAAGGCAGCATCCCTATCCCGTGGAATGGGAATAAACCTAATATCATCATCGCTTATTTCATATTCAACCCAACGCCATTGGTCCTCGTGGCGGTCCCAGTCGCCAATGAGCATGTCGAAAATCCGCGCGCGAATGTATGCCCTTTGGTCAATGGTATATTTTTCATCTTCATTCAGCTTTTCAAGCATGTCTGTCGTGCTTTCAAAGTTTACTATTTCGCCAGGCTCTTCCGGGTTTGCCCGGTTATAGCCTTCATAAACTTTCTGCTCGTCATTGGGCCGTTCTTCAATATAGTAAAGCTGATCGCCGTAATCTTCCCCCAATAGCCTAAATCCGGGCTGTTTCGGTATATAGTAGAGTTGGGTGTTTGCATGGTTTATGCCAACCGATTTTGCCAATGGGTTTACCACGAGCTGCATATAAGGGTGGGTAGTGCTGAAAAAGTCATAAACGGCTTCTTCGGCAAAGGTGCCTTTGTATTCATCTTCTATATAGGAAATACCCTTTACCTTATATTTCAGAAATTTTAGGGCATCCTTTTCAAGACCGCGCATGGCGTATTCGCGTCCATCGGCATCTGCCAATCGGGCCGAAAAAGATTGGTGTCCCCCGCCTTGTTGGGTAACTTTTAACCCTCCGTGTAAAGTGTCTAAAATTGCGATATCTGCCGTTACGGGCACACCAAAATAGGAGCGGAATCTTTTTCCCCAGAAAAATTTATAAAAGCCGGATTTGTCCAGCTTATTTTCATCGGAAGTAACGGGAACGGTTTTGGTTTTTTCTGCGAAAGTGGGTGTTTCAAAGGCAGGTTTTTCCTTCGGAAATTCATCCTGCACCTGAAATGTTTTGGTGTCATCTGCAGTAACGAAGGTTACTTTTGAGGAACCATCCTTAAAGTATTTCAGAATGGCGAAACCCTGTTTTCCGTATGAAAACTTGCCTTCGTAATCCAATTTCCCCCCAACATTGGTAATAGAACCTTCAGAGAGTTGGGTAGCGGTTGCAGAGCCCATGGACCCGCTGATAATTTGGTTTATATGCCCTCCGCTTAAATATTGTAGGCTTTCCTCGTGGCCGGAAACTATGGTAACCCTATGGTTGTCCTGGACCAACGCACTAATCGTGGCTCGCAAATAATTATACCGATAGGAATACAGTTGTTGCTTGGAAAAGCTTCCCAAATATTCAAATTCATGAAAGAGCGTTCCCAAAACTGGTAAGGGAGTTACACTTTCCCAAAAAGTTTGTTTGCCGGAATATTTTCCATTGCTATAAATGGGGTGGTGCATAACAATCACCAAATTCTTTCCGCGGGAATCCTTTATCAATCCTTCCAATTCTTCAACAAAACGGCGTTTTGTGTTGATGTCGGTACATTTTTTGTTTATCCAGTTTACACGGTCCCAATTGGTATCAAACCAGTTGGAATCTACATAAATAACCGCCAAATCATCGTTAATGTCTTTATATTCCAATGGGCAGACGTTGTTGGGCTCAACGGAAACATCTTTTAAATCCTTATCCTTTATGTAGTTTTCCACCCATTCAATTTTTTTGGTGTTTTTTGTATGCCATTCGTAATGGCCGGGAACAAATACGGTTTTTCCCTTAAAACCTTTGGTTAGATCCAGTTCCTTTTTCAGAAGATCTACGCTTACATCCTTTTCTCCGCTTGGTTTTAAATAATCGCCGGTAAACAGTAGCGTACTATTTTTATCGGCTTTTAGTAAATAGGACTTTAAAAGTTCCTGGACTTTTGGGTCTGTATCTTTCCTCATTGTTACCCATTCCTCCGGCAATATAAAAAGTGTGTTCAAGTTGTCCGTTCTCTTAACGGGAACTTCATTAATATTGCTTTGCGGCTTATAGGTAGCACAAGCGGAAAATAAAAGAAGGGAGATAAAAATGGATATTTGGGTGAGGGATGGAATGGTAAAATTTATTGATCATAAAAATTTGGTTGAAAATGTTGATGTCCTTATAAATGTAAGGAAGGATTTTAACAATTATTTCTTCTTTAGGAATACTTTAAGTGTTTTAATCGAGCGGTTTAAATTCATTATAAAATAAAGAAGCCTGCGCAAGGCAGGCTATCATAATGCGGTAATCTATTTTTAAACTTCAGGGTGGTTCTGTCCACTTTTCATGCTCCAGGCATCCAGCATCCAGCTTACTTTTTCAAGGTCGCCAATAAATCCGCCCAGCATATCTATCGTTCCTTCATCGCCTGCCTCATCGGCTTTATCTGCGGCGCTTCGCATTTGTTTCAGTAATTTCCCGTGGTCTTCAAGGAGTATTTTCACCATTTCCAAATCTTTGGTGTCCGAGGGCGATTCTTCTAGATTGCTCATTTCCAAATAATCGGTAAAGTTGCTGGTGGGTTGAAAACGAAGCGTCAAAATGCGTTCGGCAATCTCATCCACCTTCAATTTCGCATCCTCGTACATTTCCTCAAATTTTATATGCAGGTCGAAAAAATTATGGCCTACAATATTCCAATGGAAATTTCGCAGCTTTTGGTAGTATAAATTATAATCTGCCAACAGCACATTCAATTCTTTTGCTGTGGCCGCTGTTTTCTTTTTGTCCAGATTTAAGTAGTTCATATATCCTGATTTTTCGTTTCCCAAAGATAATTGCCCTTCGCCCAACTGCCAATTAAAGCGGTTTGTTTAGCCTTTTTTTAACTATGGTTTCTGCTTTTGACAAAAATTATAGGGCCGCTCTTAAAACAGCGCTTTATAGAGAAAGTTGTACCTTCGGACGCAAACTTAATTCGCCCAGATGCCCATCAATCTATCCATCGCTATAAAGGCCGCACTGCACGCGGGTAAGGAAATATTGAGAATTTACGGAACCGACTTCAATGTCGAAAAAAAGGGGGATGATTCCCCATTGACGGTGGCAGACAAGAACGCAAATGCCGTAATAATGGAATATTTAAAACCTACGGGCATCCCCATTATTAGTGAGGAAAATAAGCAGATTGATTTTGATATAAGAAAAAATTGGGAGCGCTGCTGGATCGTGGATCCTTTGGATGGCACCAAGGAATTTATAAAAAGGAATGGTGAATTTACGGTGAATATTGCCTTAGTGGAAAAGGGAAAACCGATTCTCGGGGTCATTTATGTACCGGTTTCCAAAGAACTTTATTTTACTTCGGAAGACGGTAGCTCTTCAAAAAAAATAGTGGTTTCTTCAGAAGACATTTCCGCAGAACACATCCTCGAAAATTCTGAGGAAATCAAACCGCAACCAATAACTTCCATAGTAAAAATCGTTGGTAGCCGTTCGCATTTAAATGAGGATACAAAAAATTTTATTGCGGAAATTGAAAGCGAAAACAAGTGTTGAAATCATTTCAAAAGGAAGTTCCTTAAAATTTTGCTTGGTCGCGGAAGGCCTCGCCCACATCTACCCACGTTACGCCCCTACAATGGAATGGGACACTGCGGCAGGACATGCAATCTGCAATGCCGTGGGAGTAAAAGTTATAGACCACAGTACCGGAAGGCCCATGCAATATAACAAGCCCAATTTACTGAACAATTACTTTGTGGTAACAATATAAAGTATGAAGGACCCGTCCCATAAACGTCATATTGCCAAGGCCGTTACCTGGCGCATCGTGGGAAGTTTGGACACCATGGTACTTTCGTGGATTATTACCGGAAATCCGATGACGGGGTTGAAAATCGGCTTGGCGGAAGTGGTCACCAAAATGCTCCTTTATTATCTGCACGAACGGGTGTGGTTTAAAATAGATCTCCCCAAAACCGGTATCATACTGAAACCCAAAAAGCGGCACCTAATAAAAACCATTACGTGGCGTGGTGTGGGCACTATGGACACCATAATTCTATCGTGGATAATAACGGGAAATCCGTTTACCGGATTTAAAATAGGAATGGCAGAACTTTTTACCAAAATGATTTTGTATTATTTTCACGAACGAATCTGGTACAGGATGGATTATGGCCTGCCGGAAAGAAAATAACATTCAATGAAAAAAAATATTACTCCCCATCATTTCAACATTACCCAAAAGGAGCGAAGCGCCCTGAAAAACCATGGGCCACTTGTAATTTGGTTTACGGGCTTGTCCGGGTCGGGCAAATCTACCATTGCCAATGCGCTCGAAAAAACCTTGGTTGAAAAAGGAATCCACACCTATCTTTTGGACGGCGACAACATCCGGCAGGGACTAAACAGTAACCTTTCCTTTTCTCCCGAAGATAGAACCGAAAACATTAGAAGAATAGCCGAAGTCGCGCAATTTAATGGTCGATGCGGGATTGGTGGTGTTGGCCAGTTTTGTGTCGCCTTATCGTGAAGATCGCGAAAATGTGAAGAAAATTGTAGGCTACGATAATTTTGTGGAAGTATTCGTAAACACCCCAATTGCGGAATGCGAACGCCGAGATGTAAAAGGATTGTACGCCAAAGCCCGGGCGGGTGAGATTGAAAATTTTACAGGGGTGAATGCGCCCTACGAACCCCCAATGGCCCCGGATGTTGAAATGGATACCACAAAAGTTTCGGTGGAAGAGGCGGTTACTTTAATTTTAAAGGAAATTGAAAAGAGAGAAAATAGGCAATAAGCAATAAGCTATAGGCTGTAAGCATTAAGCATTAAGCAGAAGTCACCATCACACCCCCCTTCGAAGGGGGGGCAAGGGGGGGGATGTAAAATAAACAACAAAACAATGAGCAAGTATTACCTAAATTATTTGGACGAACTGGAATCCGAAGCCATCTACATTCTTCGCGAAGTGTGGGCCCAATTCCAGAATCCGGTGATTCTTTTTTCCGGCGGAAAGGATTCAATCCTCGTAACCCATTTAGCCAGAAAAGCTTTTTTCCCTTCAAAAATTCCCTTTCCGTTGCTTCATGTGGATACGGGACATAATTTTCCGGAAACCATCCAATTCCGTGATGATTTGGTTGAAGAATTAGGAGCGCAACTAATAGTTGGCTCTGTGCAGGAATCTATCGATACCGGACGAGTATTGGAGGAAAAGGGCAAAAATGCAACTCGCAACGCCCTTCAAATTACAACACTTTTGGACGCCATTGAAACCCATAAAATAGATTGCGCGATAGGCGGCGGAAGGCGGGATGAGGAAAAGGCCCGCGCCAAGGAACGGTTCTTTTCTCACCGGGACGATTTTGGCCAGTGGGACCCCAAAAACCAGCGGCCAGAATTGTGGAACATTTTAAATGGAAAACACTTTGAAGGCGAACATTTTCGTGCGTTTCCCATAAGCAATTGGACCGAAATGGATGTTTGGAATTATATAAAACGTGAAGACATCAAAATTCCATCATTGTATTTGGCACACCAGCGCGAGGTGGTTTGGCGCAACGATTCGTGGATTCCTGTTTCCGAACATTTAAAATTGGAAGAAAACGAAAAAATAGAAACCAAAACCATACGCTTCCGAACCTTGGGCGATATTACCATCACCGGAGGCATAGAAAGTGATGCGGATTCACTCGAAAAAATAGTGGCGGAAGTAGCCGCAATGAAGCAGACCGAAAGAGGAAACCGTTCAGACGATAAACGTTCCGAAACCGCGATGGAGGATAGAAAACGCAGGGGATATTTCTAAAAACGCGGATTACTAGGATTATACGGATTACGCGGATTTACTGATCCCCCGGAATATTTTTTTTACATTTATCGTTATGGGAAAATTGATTTATGAGCAAGAAACATTTCAGATAATTGGCGCTGCAATGAATGTCCATAAGGGTTTGGGCGCAGGTTTTTTAGAGTCCGTTTATCAAGAAGCTTTAGCACGTGAATTCAACAGCCAAAAAATTCCTTTTGAAACAAAAAGAAAGTTAATGGTTTACTATCAGGGCTTGCCCTTGGAAAAATATTTTATTGCAGATTTTATCTGTTTTGAAAAAATTGTAATTGAAATTAAAGCGGCTAACTTTCTTCATCCTAATAATGAAGCACAGACTATTAATTATTTGAAATCTATCAATGCACCCGTTGGTTTGTTGATTAATTTTGGACAAGCCAGTTTAAGCTGGAAAAGGTTTGTAAACACAAAGAATAAAAATTTAGAATAATGGAAATCCGCGTAATCCGCGAAATCCGTAAATCCGAATAAATGGAAATTGACAAAAACCAACTCCTCCGTTTCACCACTGCCGGTAGTGTAGATGATGGAAAAAGCACTTTAATAGGGCGATTGCTCTACGATAGCAAGGCAATTTTTGAGGACCAATTGGAGGCCGTGGCAAATACGAGCAGGAAAAAAGGACACGATGGAGTGGACCTCGCCCTGTTTACCGATGGTTTAAAAGATGAGCGGGAACAGGGTATTACAATAGACGTGGCATACCGATATTTTACCACCCCCAAGCGCAAGTTTATCATTGCCGATACTCCGGGCCATATTCAATATACCCGGAATATGGTTACGGGCGCTTCAACGGCAAACGCCGCACTTATCCTTATTGACGCCCGCCACGGGGTAATTGAGCAAACCAAACGCCACGCTTTTATTGCCTCGTTATTGCAGATACCGCATATTATTGTGTGTATAAACAAAATGGATCTGGTGGATTATTCTGAAAAAGTTTACGAAGATATCATCAACCAGTTTGAGGAGTTTTCTTCAAAATTATATGTAAAGGATATACAGTTTTTACCAATAAGTGCATTGAATGGCGACAATGTTGTAAACCGTTCAGCAAATATGGATTGGTACCAGGGCGCTCCGCTATTGTACACCTTGGAAACCATGCACATAAGCAGCGACATCAATAAAATAGATGCCCGCTTCCCCGTGCAGACCGTATTGAGGCCCCAACGGGAAGGATTTCTGGACTATCGCGGTTACGCCGGAAGGGTTGCCAGCGGAATTTTTAGGCCAGGCGATGAAGTGGTGGTCATGCCATCGGGCTTTTCTTCAAAAATAAAAAGTATCGAAACCATGGATGGCACTTTGGAAGAAGCTTTTGCGCCCATGTCAGTGTCTATTTCCTTGGAGGATGATATTGACATCAGCCGCGGCGATATGATCGTAAAGGAAAATAACAAGCCCGATGCCGTGCAGCAATTTGATGCCATGTTGTGCTGGTTCAATAATTCGCCCGCCCGCGATCGCGCAAAATACACCATAGTTCATACTTCCAACGAACAGAAGGCAATGATAACCGACGTGGTATATAAAATTGATATAAATACCTATTCCCGAATAGAGGACGACAAACAATTGAATATGAACGATATAGCCAGAATCAGCATCCGTACCACACGACCGCTGCTCGTAGATCAATATCGGGAAAACCGCATTACCGGCAGTTTTGTATTGATCGATGACGCCACCCACGAAACTGTTGCGGCGGGGATGATAGTTTGATGGTGAGGGGTGAGGGATGAAGGGTGATGGGTGACGGGTGAAAGGTGATTGGTAATGGGTGTGTTTTGGAATTTGGTTCCCGATAGCTATCGGGATGGGTTTTGTTGAATTGTTGGCTCTAGGATTTAAGCTTTTAACCGATAATAGACAGAAAAATCCGACAACCTACAAAAAATGCATTTCTTTCTTGCATTTGGCTAATAAGATTTATTAATTTGCAGGCATGCTAAAACAATCATATGTTTTTGCTTACGAAGGTCCTTGAGATTCAAGGATTATTTTTTTTAACAAGCCTAGGATGTGATGCCCCAGCGTTGCGCCGGCGCATAAATCAATATAAAACTTAACCTAACTATGCTACACTCCCCAGCAACCCGTTTTTTTGCAGTTCTTCTTTTCTTTATTTGTTTTACCGCTTCGGCCCAAAATGGCCGTTACAACCACTGGTCGGCAGAGGTTACTGCCGGTATCCATTTTCCCTTGGCCCCTACAGAAGAGGTAACCACTAGCGAATATGTTGCCTTTAAGCAATTTCAACTGGCGGGACGCTACATGTTTTCTGAAAAATTGGGGATAAAAGCCCATTATGCCTATAACCGTTTTGCCAACCCCAACGATTCAGAAATGGGTATTTCCATGAACCGATTTGGAGTGGAAGGCGTCGCCAACCTCGGAAGGGTATTGGGCTTAGGATTCCGCACCGCCGAAAAGGTTGGATTATTATTCCATACCGGGGTGGGTATTACTTTTGCCAACCCATCATCGGTAGAAGGAACCGACCACCAAGGGAATCTATTGGTAGGTTTTACCGGAGAGGTGAAGGTATCGCGACGGTTAACCCTGCTTGGCGACCTTACCTATGTACATACGTCGAAACAGCATTATACCTACAGCGGCCAATTATTGGATCCGGATTATGAAGCGCAACCCGGTGGATTCGTTACCGTAAGTGTTGGGCTTATGTTCGATTTTGGCGAAGAAAAATACCACGCCGATTGGCATTGATTTAGTTGATAGTTGATGGTTGATGGTTGATGGTTGATGGTAAAAAGAGAAAGATGAAAGGACAAATGGACGAAGGATAATGAACCAAAATATTGTAACTTCAAAAATTCTAATCTGTAACCTGTAACATTTAACCTGCAACTTTACTCCCCTCCATGACCTCCCCCTTTAATTTTGCCATTTTGCTGTATGTATCCCGTTCGGGCAGCACATATTTGGGAAGGCTTTTGGCGGAAAATTGTAAGGATCTTGCCGTAATTCCTGAAAGCAACTATTTCAGAATTCTTATTGCGCACCAAAAATTAGTTGGAAAAATAGAGTCCAATCAAATAGCCAAGCTCTTATTGGAAGACCCAAAATTCCAAGGGTTTCAGATTTCCAAAGGCGAATTGGTTGAAATACTTCAAAAGTGCACCACCCACAAAGAAGCCATTCTCGCCATTACAAATAGAATTCTAAAAGGAAGGGGCTCTGCTGATTTTAAAGCGGTGCTTATAAAGGACGGCGGACTTGTTGATTTTATCCCTGAAATTATTTCGCAATTTGAGAACAGCAAAATAATCCACATCCACAGGGATCCGCGGGCTTGCATCAATTCGTTGCTTCATTCCCCCAAGGCGTTTCTAAAGGGAAAATCCAGTATGGGCTGGGATGATATTGAATTGTGTGCCAAACAATACAAAGCCTATATCGGCAAAATCCAGAGTTTGAAAAGCCAACAGGTTAATATATTCTCGCTTGGCTATGAAAATCTGTTGGAGAATAATGATGAAGGCGTACATTCGGTTCTGGAATATCTCAATTTGAATCCTTCGGCAGAGGATAAAAGAAAGACGGAAAATTACCTACGGAAGGAGGAAAGCCGCATCCACCAAAATATTTATAGGGAAGCACAACAGGATAGGGCCACCGCCTGGCAGCAGGAACTTAAAAGTTGGGAAAGAAATTATATTGAGTTCAAACTGAAGGAATTTCTACCGGAAAACCTCACAAAATCCAATAAACGCCATCTTTTTTCTTCATTATTTAAAGCTAAAAAGAATCATGTTTTAGGTCTTTATAAATTGAATTTATATCGAATAAACAGATATTTATTGAAGGGAAACTGGGATTTGTTCCGTTTGAAACTGAGGATGCGATTCGCAGATTAGTACGAAATTTATTGTAGCCGCGTAGCATTAAAACATCAAATAGATGGAAGGCAAAAAAGCCAATCTTTTTATTGTCGGGGCCATGAAAGCCGGTACTACTTCGTTCGCCGAGTTACTGTCCCAGCATCCCGATATTTTTTTCTCCCCCATCAAAGAGCCGCATTATTTTGTTGACTTGTTGCCGAAGCAATTTCTGGAAACCTCCCGTTATTTTTCATTGGAAGACTACTTCCAAAATAAATATCCGGCACCACTGCACGCTGCCCAGGTTTTTAAGGAAGAACATTATCAGCAGTTATTTTCAAAAGCCACCTTTCAAAAATACCGTGCCGAAGCCAGTACTTCCTATCTGCACGCTCCAGAGGCCGCCGATAGAATATATAATTACAATCCCGAAGCGAAAATTATAATATTGACGCGGCAACCACTAAACAGGGCATTTTCGAACTATAATATGGACCTCGCCCTCGGGCGGGAGAAAAGAGCTTTTCAAACGGTGATGGCAGATGAGCTTGCTTTATATAAAAATGGAACGCTGCCGTGGTATAGCTATATTAATATTGGCTGCTATGAAAAACCAATACAAACTTACAATCAACTTTTCGAAAACGTACTTGTACTTTCCTTTGAAGATCTTATAAAACAAACAGCTTCGGAAATGGAAAAGGTTTCGGATTTCTTGGAGATAGCTCCATTTTCAAATCCGATATTGGAAAAAGCCAACCCGGGCAGGAGGATGAAGTTTCAAAGAGTTTTTTATTATTTAAGGAAGTGGGGGTTAAAGGATTGGCTGTCGCGCTTTCTGGGGGTGAGATTAAAAGGAAGGATTTTGAAGGGGGTTAGTAGGGAAGTTAAAGCAGAGGTTGATTTGCCTGCTGGGTTGTTGAAGGAATTGGAGGAGATTTGGCGTTAGGTCTCGATACAAATTTAAAGCCGCTACCGCGTCTTCAAATTCTCTCATCCTGACAGGGGCTTACCACAAACATCAAATTAATATTATTGTCAGTTCGAGTGTTTTTCTATGGAGCGATAGCGGAATGGAAAAATGTATCGAGAACTTGCTGAAGTAAGAAGCTAAACCCGGTCTCGATACAAATTCGCTAGTGCTGCCGCACTTTCAAATTCACTCGACCTGACATTCCAGTCTGCGTTTTCAAACTCACTCGACCTGACAGATAAATGAAAAAACCGGCATTTTATTATTATAACCACGGTTAGATTGTTTAAGGGTTAAAATAATTTTATGCCGGCCTTTACAAATGCAAAATTTAATTTGCTGCCTCGATAATACTGAGGGTGTTGAAGGTGCCTTCCGCCAATGGATATTGGATGCCATTTATCTCCTGGAAAAATTGGATTCCCATAAGATAAATACCCGTTCCCGTTCCTGATGGTACTCCTGTTGGCGTTAAGGTAACAGGAGTTGATACCAGATTAATTGGCAGGTTTGTGGCAGGACTTTCGGTAACCTCAAAAATCCCTGTCTCAAAATCGACAACCATAAAGGCTGACATCAGACTAACGTGGGTGGCAGCCGAAGGATACTGGAGATTTTTGGCAGGGATGAGTGCCGCAATTTCCACTTCGCCCGTAGCAGTATCCAAATTATAGGGTACGTTGAGTACCGTATAAAGTGGAGCTTTGTCATTAAAGTCGAAGTCCTTAATAGCCGCTAGGCCCTCGGGGGTCTGAATGCCGATGTGTACACGGCGCTTTCCACGAGGGGAGGTGCCGTCCAGATTCTTAATGATGGTCATTACCTGGGTAAGTCTGGAAACCGAGGTACTGTCTTTAGCCGATAGCGTAATACTTGCTGCGGCTTTGCGTAAATACTTCCCGCAAGTGGCGCAGTGGCCAAATTCGGTCATGTTTTCACGGGTTCTTGCGAATTTAGATTCGCTTAGGATACGGTCACGGTCCACACCGCCCTTCATGCGGACTGCGTATCCTTGTTTCAGTTTGTAAAAATTGATGTCCTCAAGGGTTCCAACAATTTTTAATGGGCCTTTTTGTTTTGCCATAAGCCAATATTACAACAGCTTTAAAACCCTTGCAAATACTGGTTTCTTGAAACAATCCATATAACTTTTATAATGATTTTTATACGATTCTTAATTATCTGAACGCTATTTTTTAAAATGAAATTTATGTGGTTATATAGCACTTCATTTTTTAATAATTCCAATAATTCTGATTAGAATGTATTAGTCTGAAAATGAACCAAATTTCTTGTAAAGCATCTTTTGCCACATTTACGACATTCCTTCTTATAAATAACGAAAATGGCAAGGGTGCCACTTAGTGCAACCATGGTGCAAGTATCATGGGAGTATCATGGGAGTATCGTTGGGGATTCGGTGATTAGGGAATAGGGATTCGGGATTCGGCACTTCGACTGCGCTCGAGATGTGACAGATTTGGATTGGCGACTTGTGACTTCGCTTAGTGATTGACAGATTGGGATTATTCGGCACTTTGATTGTGCTCGGATTGTGACAGGAATTATGGTTTTATGTAATGGCCTTGTTAAAAAATCCATTATTTTATTTTTCACAAACATGTTAAAACAGTTTAAATGGGAGTTGGTTAACTTTTGAAAATCAATTAATTAATATTAATTATTCTTTGATGGGAAGACTTAAATTAAAATGTTGAAGGATGGAGTTTTTATGATTACTGTACGGATTTCTGAAATTATGGATTCAGAGAAAAAAGCATAAATAAATATATTAAAGCATTGAAAATCAGTAATATATATTCTTATTAGGTAATAAAATTCAGTTTCTTGCAAAAAATTCCACTATGCTTAAAATATAAATCATTGAAAATCAAAATATTATTGAATATCATTTTAAAGAGTTGTTGATAAGTCTGTTGACAACCACATATTTTTTTACTTATATATATAAATTAATCATTATAAATTTGAATACATTACCTATTATAACCATGAATTTTAACTAATACTATTATTAATTATGAAAAGCGCAATTAGGGAATTTTTGTTAGAATGATTAATTTATTATTCCGTTGTGGGGAGAGGGGAATAATAAATAGAAAAGAGAAGCGAGTCTCGTTTTAGGTGCATTCTAACAACATTGTTGTTAAATTTAAAAACTGAATTATGCAGAGACTCTGTATTTACGCCAAGGATTTGGCGACTATTTTAGGTAAAACCCCAGAAACCTGTAATAGAAAATTACGTGAAATAAGAAAAGCATTGGGTAAGAAAAAGGATAGTCCGGTGACTATTGCCGAGGCAGCCGATTATCTTGAGATTGATGAGAAACTGCTAGCCGATGCTATTTATGCCATAGATAACCCCCGAAAGAAGCCCATTGGGCCACTAAGTGGTTAGTATCATTATTTA
>CAWITX010000018.1:0-51687 GCA_963839235.1 uncultured Flavobacteriaceae bacterium
TCCTTTTCCCTTATTTTAGGAAACCTGGGTATTATGCTCCGGCAAAAAAATATGTTTGTACCGGCCCTCCTCTTCATCTGCCTATGGGGCCTTTCCTATTCGTATGAGCAGAAACTACCCCTTAAAAAGAAGGTAGTTGGCGACACCGAAAATAGCCCATAATTCATTCTACATGCTTACACCTCCTATTAAAATATTGCACGTAATAAATTGCCTGGCCACGGGAGGGGCGGAGCGGCTTTTGGGCGAAATGTTACCGCGGCTATCAGCTCATGGGATGAAATTGGACCTGCTTTTACTCGACGATACCTCATATCCGTTTTTGGAAGAATTGAGGACCCATAGCGAAATAAGGATTTTTACCTTAGGGAAAAACAGCATTTACAACCCGCTGTTTATTATTAAAATTGCCCCCATCCTTAAAAAATATGATTTGGTGCATGTACATTTATTTCCATCGCTCTACTGGGTGGCCATGGCAAAAATGGTTTCATTTTCAAAAACCACATTGCTTTATACCGAACACAGTACCACCAATAAGCGCAGGGAACATCCCTTTTTAACCTGGACGGATAGAATAATTTACCGGCGGTATGCGAAAATTGTCACTATTTCCACGGAAGTGAAACTGGCGCTAATAAAACACCTTAAGATAAAGAGTTCGCGATTTGTAACCATCGCCAATGGGGTTGACCTTGAAAAAATTCAAAATGCCATTCCCGCAGACCGCAGTGAGTTTACAAATGGTCCGGAAAAAATAATAATACAGGTGTCACGGTTTACCTCGCAAAAAGACCAGGAAACCTTGATTAGGTCAATTCCCTTCATAAAAAACCCCGTTAAATTATTATTGGTGGGTAAAGGCCGTGATATGGAAGAGATGAAGGCATTGGTAGATTCGCTGGAACTGAACGAAAAAGTCAGCTTTTTGGGAATACGCACAGATGTTCCCAATTTATTGAAAATGGCCGACGTGGCGGTATTGTCTTCACATTACGAGGGGCTATCCCTATCGGGTCTGGAAGCAATGGCGTCGGGCACGCCCTTGGTGGCTTCAAACGTGCCGGGACTTTCCAATCTTGTTTTCGGAGCGGGTATTCTATTCAAGCATCGGGAGGAAACCGATCTCGCTACAAAAATTAATAAACTTTTCAAGGATAAGGCTTACTATGAAACGGTTTCGCATAATTGTATGCTGCGGGCGAGAAAATACAGTATTGAAAAAATGGTAGCCAACCACGTGCAACTATACCAACAACTATGGAACGCAAAGGCCTAATACGAATTACCACCATTCCCCTTTCCCTGGAAAAACTTCTCGAGGGGCAGCTTGCGTTTATGAATGATCATTTTGAGGTAGTGGCCATTTCCGCGGAAGCGGAACGGTTAGCGGAGTATGCAAAAAAGGAAGGAGTGCGGTATTACCCAGTGGAACTAACCCGCCAAATAACTCCCGCAAAAGATTTAGTTGCGGTGTATAAACTCTACCGTTTTCTGAAAAAGGAAAAACCGCTTATTGTGCACACCCACACCCCAAAAGCGGGTATCGTTGGAATGATGGCGGCATGGCTGGCCGGAGTGCCAAACAGATTGCACACGGTAGCAGGATTACCGCTAATGGAAACCGAAGGTCTTAAAAGACAAATATTGAATTTTGTTGAAAAGACAACCTATTTTTTTGCCACGAAAGTGTATCCGAATTCCCAAGGGTTGTATGATTTTATTGTTTCGGAAAAATTTACTTCGGAGAAAAAACTGAAAATAATAGGGCAGGGTAGTAGCAATGGCATTGATACTTCCTATTTCGATCCTTCCCTTTTTTCAGTGGAAGACAAAAACACATATAGAAAGCAACTGGGAATTCCCGAAAATAACTTTGTATTTCATTTTCGTGGGCAGGTTGGTGAAGGACAAAGGTATAAACGAATTGGTACAGGCCTTTTCCCAGCTTTCCCAATCGAACCAAAATATTTCGCTGTTGCTGGTGGGTCCTTTGGAAGAAGACTTGGATCCGCTCAACGAGGAGACGGTTCATTTAATTGAAACCCTTACAAATATTTATACCGTAGGTTACCAAGCTGATGTTAGACCGTATTTTGCAATTGCTGATGCGTTGGTGTTTCCCAGTTATCGGGAGGGTTTTCCGAATGTGGTTTTGCAGGCGGGGGCAATGGGGCTGCCGAGTATTGTAACAGACATAAACGGTTGTAATGAAATCGTTGAACAAGGGGTAAATGGATTAATAATTCCTCCTAAGAACACCATAGCATTGAAAGAAGCAATGGAGTTGCTGGCCACAAAGGCGCTTCTTTACAGTAACCTGAAATCCACAGCCCGTGAAAAAATTACCTCCCGCTTTGAAAGAAAGGAAGTATGGCAGGCGCTGCTAATGGAATACGAATCTTTGAATGAAAAAAGGTCTTAACTAACATCCCCTCAACTAAATATCATTTCAAAACCTGGGTTCACCCGTACATAGTCCATAGATAGGCCATAGATAAGCCATAGATAAGCCATAGATGGTTCATTAAAATGTAAGAAAACACCCCTTTTTTCCTACAAAATTGAAAACAGATAGAAATCTTGGAAAAGCACTCGGACTGACAAGGTTCTCGATACATTTTTTATCATCGCTCCGCTCAGATAAAAAACACTCGAACTGACAGTGGTTCTCGATACATTTTTCCCTTCGCTACCGCGCCGGGAAAAACACTCGAACTGACAAGGTTCTCGATACATTTTTCCCTTCGCTACCGCGCCGGGAAAAACACTCGAACTGACAAGGTTCTCGATACATTTTTCCCTTCGCTACCGCGCCGGGAAAAACACTCGAACTGACAAGGTTCTCGATACATTTTTCTCTTCGCTACCGCTCCGTGAAAAACACTCGAACTGACAAGGTTCTCGATACATTTTTCCCTTCGCTGCCGCTCAGTGAAAAACACTCGAACTGACACTTTTATTAATTTTATTTTTGTGGTTGGCCTATGTCAGGTCGAGTGAATTTGAAAGTGCGGAGCAATTTCAAATTTGTATCGAGACCTCGATGTACTTCGACGAGGTTAGTACAGGCTATTTTTTCTCATCGCTCCGCTCAGATAAAAAACACTCGAACTGACAAGGTTCTCGATACATTTTTCCCTTCGCTGCCGCGCCGTGAAAAACACTCGAACTGACAAGGTTCTCGATACATTTTTCACTTTGCTGCCGCTCAGTGAAAAACACTCGAACTGACAAGGTTCTCGATACATTTTTCCCTTCGCTACCGCGCCGGGAAAAACACTCGAACTGACACTTGGGATTATTTAGAAAATTTCTTTTTCGCGAGATTTGGTAGTTGATCAAACTCCCCATTAATTAATGATAGTTTTTTTGCTCGTGACCATTTTTTTATTTGCTTTTCTGTTGCGATTGCGAGGCCCACTTCGGTGAAGGTGCAGTAAAATTCTAAAGTTATTGGTTGTCTTTTGGCGGTGTAGCTGTTTAGATGTTTTTTGTGGGTGTGGTCTTCCAAGCGCTGGGTTAAGTTTGATGTTATACCTGTGTAAAAGGTGTTGTCGGCACATAGGAGAATGTAGACGTAATAGACTTTCATTGAGTTAAGTTAGGGAAATTATTGATTTTTGGTGGCAAGGTTCTCGATACATTTTTATCACAGCTAGCGCTGAAATAAAAACACTCGAACTGACAGTGGTTCTCGATACATTTTTCCCTTCGCTGCCGCTCAGTGAAAAACACTCGAACTGACAAGGTTCTCGATACATTTTTCCCTTCGCTGCCGCTCAGTGAAAAACACTCGAACTGACACTTTTATAAATTTTATTTTTGAAGTTGGCCTCTGTCAGGTCGAGTGAATTTGAAAGAGCGAAGCAATTTCAAATTTGTATCGAGACCACGATATACTTCGACAGGTTCAGTACAGGCTATTTTTTCCCTTCGCTGCCGCTCTGGGAAAAACACTCGAACTGACAAGGTTCTCGATACATTTTTATCTTAGCTAGCGCTGTGATAAAAACACTCGAACTGACAGTGGTTCTCGATACATTTTTCCCTTCGCTGCCGCTCAGTGAAAAACACTCGAACTGACAAGGTTCTCGATAACATTTTTCCCTTCGCTGCCGCTCAGTGAAAAACACTCGAACTGACATGGTTCTCGATACATTTTTCTCTTCGCTGGCGCTCTAATGAAAAACACTCGAACTGACAATGGTTCTCGATACATTTTTATCTCAGCTAGCGCTGTGATAAAAACACTCGAACTGACAGTGGTTCTCGATACATTTTTCCCTTCAGCTAGCCGCTCTGATAAAAACACTCGAACTGACAAGGTTCTCGATACATTTTTATCTCAGCTAGCGCTGTGATAAAAACACTCGAACTGACAGTGGTTCTCGATACATTTTTCCCTTCGCTGTCGCTCAGGGAAAAACACTCGAACTGACATACGGGGTATTAGTTTAAATTAGATTTCTTGGCACAAATTGCTTTACTTACTTTTGTAGCTAAATTTTGTCCTTCGTGTACGATCGTATTGTAAAGCCCTTTTTTGACTTTTGTTTTGCCTTGATTGGAGTTTTGGTGTTGGGTCCTATAATTTTGATTGTGGCGGTGGGATTGGCAATTGCGAATAAGGGTAATCCTTTTTTTTGTCAACGTCGGCCTGGGAAGGACGAAAGGATATTCACTATTATCAAGTTTAAAACGATGAACGATAATACAGACCTTACAGGAAACCTTCTTCCTGATTCGGAAAGGCTTACTCCTGTGGGTAAATTTGTACGGGCCACTTCATTGGATGAAATACCGCAATTGTTCAATGTTTTAATGGGGCAGATGAGTTTTGTAGGGCCGCGGCCGCTTTTGGTAGAATATTTAGCGCTATATAATGAAACCCAGAAACAACGACATAAGGTAAAACCCGGTATAACGGGCTGGGCGCAGATAAATGGCAGGAATGATATTTCGTGGGAGCGCAAACTATCACTGGATGTATGGTACGTCCAAAACCAATCCTTCCAACTGGATATGCGCATACTTTTGCTCACCATCCTGAAAGTTGTGAAAAAGGAAGGCATAAATAGGGCAGGGGAAGCAACTATGACCCGATTTAAAGGAAATTAATTATGAAAGATATTGTAATAATTGGAGGAGGCGGCTTCGGAAGAGAAGTTAAATGTTTAATAGATGATATTAATAATGCAAAACCCCAAAAAGTATTTAATATTCTGGGCTTTATAGATGATGGAATTAAAGTTAATACAGAAGTACATGAGTATAAAATATTGGGAAATATTGAGTATTTAAAAACGTTGAAGAAAAAGCCTTTTGTCGTTTTTGGAATAGGTCATCCTGATCTTAAAAAAAAATTAAGGAAGCAACTTGAAGGTTTTGTGTTTCCCGCGTTGATTCATCCCACAGTTGATACAAATGGATATAATATAATAATTGGAGAGGGGTGTATTGTCTGTAAGGGAACATTTTTGACGTGTGATATTTTTATTGAAGATTTTGTGACAATTAACTTAGCTTGTACAATTGGGCATGACGTAATAATAAAAGCTTTCTCATCTCTTATGCCTTCAGTAAATGTAAGTGGCGAGGTTATTATAGAGAATGGGGTTTTTATTGGAACTGGAGTAAAAATCGTCAATCAACTAACTGTTGGACAAAATTCTATTATTGGTGCAGGTGGCGTTATTTCTAAATCTATACCAAGTAATTGTACCGCAGTTGGAATTCCCGCTAAACCAATAAAATATCATTAATAAGGTATTAAAATAGGTAGTTAGGGATACGTACTATATAATATCCAACTGATATTCACAGAAAAGCCTTTATCGTTATTCATTCATTCTTCCTCTTAAAATATTCCCAAAAACCCCTTCCCATTTTATTATTTTTTAACTTTGCAACCTCCCCCCAGACAAATTAATTTCCAATAGTGAATTAATATTGGAGAATTTAATTGTAGAACTTAACATAAAATTAATTGCTATCTGAATCATTATGTTTTTATAAAAAACGTATGTTTTAAAGAACAATTTGCTAATGAAAGAAAAGATTTACCTTTCCTCACCCCACATGGGTGGCAACTGAACTTAACTACATAAACCAAGCTTTTGAGAGTAATTGGATAGCACCACTCGGACCCAATGTTAGCGGCTTCGAGGATTCCCTCCAAAATTATTTGAATGATAACAGTTATGTAGCCGCCTTGAGTTCGGGTACGGCAGCCCTCCATTTGGCCCTTATTTTATTGGGTGTGGAAAGCGGCGATGAGGTTATCTGCCAAAGCATGACTTTTTCAGCTTCTGCCAACCCAATAATATATCAAGGCGCAACTCCCATATTTGTGGATAGTGAGCCCGATACTTGGAACATCTGCCCCAAGCAATTGGAAATTGCAATAAACGACCGCATTTCAAAAGGGAAAAAACCGAAAGCCATTATTGCCGTGCATCTTTACGGAATGCCCTATAAAATTGACGAAATTAAAAGTATTTCAGAAAAATATGGCATCCCTGTAATCGAGGATAGTGCCGAAGCCTTGGGCAGTAGCTACAAAGGCCAAAAATGTGGTACTTTCGGCGATATCTCGATCCTCTCCTTCAACGGGAATAAAATTATTACTACTTCAGGCGGCGGGGCATTGGTTTCAAAAAATGAAGACCATAAGAAGAAGGCTATATTCCTGGCCACACAGGCCCGTGACCAAGCTCCCCATTACCAACATTCGGAAATAGGCTACAACTATAGGCTCAGTAATATTTGTGCAGGAATAGGCCGGGGACAAATGGAGGTTTTGGATGAAGCACGTAAAACTTCGTAGGGATGTGAACGCTTTTTATAGAGATATTTTTAAGAATGCTGAAGGCATAAAAGTTTTTGAGGAACCTTCCGCCGATTACTATTCAAACCATTGGCTCAGCTGTATTTTGGTTGATGAAGAGCATACGGGCTTTTCCGCGGAAAAAATCCGCCTTGCCTTGGAAGCGGAAAATATTGAATGCCGACCCCTTTGGAAACCCATGCACCTTCAACCTGTTTTTGAAGATGCTCCCTTTTATGGAGGTTCGGTTGCCGAGACATTGTTCAAGTCGGGAATATGCTTGCCATCAGGCTCCAATTTAACGGAGAATCAATTGGTTAACATTAAAACCGTTTTAAGAAAATTTCTTTGAGTATCAAGTATCTTTGTAGCGCCCAAGTGGCAACACTAACCTTATGAAACACTCTATTTTGAAAAAATTGTCACCGACAAAAGCCCGAATAAAATTTTGGGATCAGCGGTATTTACCCCGGTGGGCCGTTATTTTATTGGATGTTTTTATCTGTGTATTTTCATTTATAATGGTTTATTTCATTCTTGAGAATACCCCTTTAAGGTTCCATAGCTACTGGCCAGCTTATTTTAGGGGCGTTTTTGTGGTTTCCATTAACATAATCTTTTTCTATTTTTTACGGACCTATTCGGGCATTATTCGCCATTCTACCTTCACCGACGTATTTAAGGTTGCCTCCGCTTCCTTTCTAACCGCCGTAACATTGATTGTTTTCAACATTGCGTTTTTTATTTATGGGGGTCAAAAAATATTCCTCACTACCTCAATCCTTCTTTATATGTTCCTTTCTTTTTCGCTTATGCTGTTCTTCCGCATAGCCGTAAAGGAGAGCTATCAATATATAAAAAATGCCACTATGGGCAGTTTTAAAAAGAGGATTGTAATTATCGGGACAGACGATCAGACCATTTCCCTGGCAAAGGCTTTAATTACCGAATCGCATCTGCCCTATAAATTGGTGGGTTTTCTTTCAGAAAATCCGGTGAATGACAATCTCAAAATTCTTAATAAACCTGTGTTTTCGGCTGAAATTGAAACTTCTTCAACCCAGTTTACAGAATTGCTTATCAATTACAACATTGAAGGGGTATTGCTGGTTAGTGAAGCCTTGTCCATAAAGGAAAAGGATAGAATCGTGGAAGCCTGTCTTGCCAATAAGTTACAGATATTCAATGTGCCGCTTATTGAAAATTGGAGCAGTAAGGAAGCTATAAACACACAGATAAAACCTATACAGATTGAGGATTTGCTGGAGCGTTCGCCTATTGCCATCGACGTTCAAAATATAAAGACGGATATTCAGGATAAAACCATTTTGGTAACCGGCGGTGCCGGTTCCATTGGCGGGGAGTTGGTCAGGCAATTGGCTGAATTTAATCCCGCTACCATTATTATTGTAGATAATGCGGAATCGCCGCTTTATGAGATGGAATTATATTTGAACAAGAACCATCCAAACCAGGATTATAAAGCAGTTCTGGCCGATATCCGCAATAAGGAACGGATGGAAATGGTGTTTTCAAAAAACAATTTCGACATGGTTTTCCACGCCGCGGCCTATAAACATGTTCCTCTTGTGGAAAAAAATCCACGGGAAGCAGTGGAGGTGAATATTTTGGGAACACGAAATCTTGCCAATCTCGCGGTAAAATTCAACATCAAAAAATTTGTCCTGGTTTCTACAGATAAGGCCGTGAACCCAACGAATGTTATGGGTGCCTCTAAAAGGGTGGCGGAAATGTACGTGCAATCCTTTCAGGAGAAAATAGGCCATAATACTAAATTTATTACAACCCGATTCGGAAATGTCCTTGGAAGTAATGGGTCTGTAATTCCCCATTTTAGAAAGCAGATAGCCGACGGTGGGCCCATTTCAGTAACCCATAAAGATATAATTAGATATTTTATGACCATTGGGGAAGCCTGCCAATTAGTGTTACAGGCGGGAACTATGGGCAACGGGGGCGAAATCTATATTTTTGATATGGGCAAGCCCATAAAAATATTGGACATGGCAGAACGGATGATTCGCCTATCGGGACTAAAACCTTATAAGGATATTGACATACATTTTACGGGGCTCAGACCGGGAGAAAAATTATACGAGGAATTATTGAGTGATAAAGCGACATCATTGCCCACTTACCACCCTAAGATTATGGTCTCAAAAGTACCTACCCATAATCACGACCATATTCTGGTAAAGGTTACTGAAATAGAAATTATTGCCGGACAGGGCAAACGCAAGGATGTGGTAAAAAAACTGAAGGAGTTGGTGCCCGAATTTTTGAGCAATAATTCAGAATTTGAAATGCTGGACGCACCGAAATCAACCCCTTAAGTTCACCTCGGCTCATATACTTCCAAGAAAATGTCTTGTATGTTTTGTGAAGACCTTATATTTGTACCCTTAAAAAATCCGAATGACCAAAATTGCAATACTTTTAATTTTCTGCACAACTTTGTTTTCCTGTGCTACCAGAAACGAAATTATTTATTTTCAGGATGCAAAGGAAATGAACCTACAGGAGATCGAAACTTCCTTTGAGCCCATTATTGAATCCAACGACATTCTATACATTACCGTTTCCTCCATTGATGACGATGTTACCAAACCCTTTAAAAGGTCGAGTGGAGCAGAGGGTGCCGCTAATGATAAAAAATTACAGGGCTATTTGGTGGATGCCGACGGAAACATTAGGTTTCCCGTTTTGGGTACGCTTCCTGTAGTGGGCAAAACCCGTGGCACGGTAGAGAAGGAGCTAAAGGAGCAACTTTCAAATTATATTACCGATGTGGTTGTAGATGTAAGAATCATTAATTTTAAGGTAACCGTTTTAGGTGAAGTTGGGGCTCCCGGTGTGTATAGGATAGAGGATGAACGGGTAACGCTTCCCGAAGCCCTTGCCCTGGCTGGCGACCTGACCGTTGATGGAAAACGCCGCGATATAACCGTTATCCGCGAGGAAAATGGAGTGCGGAAGGTTGCCAATATAGATCTCACGGAAACCGATATTTTTGGCAATCCGTTTTATTTTTTAAAACAAAACGATATCGTTTACGTAAAACCTTCGCTTAAAGGGGTTAAAAAATCCGGATTTATACCTGATATACCTTCACTTTTATCATTGTTCACCATCGTGCTTAGCACCGTAATTATTTTAACACGTTAATTATGGAGGAGCGCGCAACAACTACAGATACTCAGGAAACATCATTACGGTCGCACATTGAGCATTATTTGCGTTATTGGTATTGGTTTGTCTTGGCAGTGATAATTGCACTTACCGGCGCATTTATTTATCTGCGCTACACGCCAAAACTTTACCTCAGCAAGGCGACAATTATTATCAAGGACGAAAAATCGTCAAACAATATAATTGATGTTTCGGGGCTGTCGCAAATGGGTGGATTTTTCTCGAAATTCAATAGCACCAAAATTGAAAATGAATTGGCTATTTTCAATTCAAAACGTCTTATCGAATCCACTGTAAAGGAATTGGAGCTGAACGTAAATTATGAAACCGTTGGTTCCATTAAAACCTCCGAACTTTACGCGTACATTCCTTTTAAGGTACAATACCAAGAGTTTAACGGTTCGGGTGTGCCAAAACTCTATTTTGAAGTGCTCTCGGATTCGGAATATAAAGTTGAGGATGAATCCCAATCTTTTGAAGGCACTTATAAATTTGGCGAAAGCGTAAGTCTGCCGTTTGGCAAAATTTCCGTATTGCCCAATATTGATCAGCCTTTGAGATTTAAGGATTTCATAGGGAAAACAATTATGGTTAGTTATAGGCCCGTTGAAGTCGTAGCTCTTAATTATCAGTCGCGATTGATGGTTGACAATGAGGTGAGAAGTAGTAATGTTGTTGAATTGAGCATTTTATCATCCATTACCGAGAAATCTGAGGATTTCCTGAATAAACTGGTGATTGAATATAACAACGACGCCATAAGCGACCGGAATGAAATCGCGAAAAAAACCTCAAAGTTTATAGATTCCCGTATCAATATCATTACGAGGGAATTGGATTCGGTTGAGCGAAACAAGGAACTTTTCAAAACTAATAATAGGCTTACCGATATACAGGCCGAGGCGCAGATAATACTTCAAAACTCCAGTGAATACGATAAGAAACAAGTGGATGTTTCAACCCAACTGGAACTTTCAAATTCAATGATCGATTATATGGAAAACAGTTCAAAAAACGAACTTTTGCCATCAAACATCGGTATTCAATCTGAAAATGTCGCCGGGGCTGTAAGCAATTACAACCAACTGATTTTATACCGCAATAAATTGTTGCAGAATTCTACCGCCAAGAACCCGGTGGTCGTAAACGTAAACAATCAAATAGAGCAATTGCGTTCCAGTATTTTGGGTAGTTTGAAAAATTCAAGCAATGCCTTAAAAATTGCAATGAAGGATTTGAATATTCAGGAATCTTCCCTGAATTCAAAAATAGCTCAGGTTCCGCAAAAGGAAAAAATATTCAGAAGTATAGAACGGCAGCAGACCATAAAGGAGCAGCTGTATCTCTTTCTGCTACAGCAACGGGAGGAAGCTTCCATTTCGTTGGCGGCCACCTCACCAAAGGCGAAAGTGGTGGATAGCGCATATAGCAGCCACTCGCCGGTATCACCCCAAACTTCCCTCATTTATCTGGGAGCATTATTAGGTGGGTTAATAGTTCCGTTTCTTGGAATTTACGGGGCCGATATGCTTAATACCAAAGTTGCCAACAGAAAAGATGTGGAAAGACATTTGCCGACCACCTCCATTTTGGCTGAAATTCCGAAAATACAAAGAGGCGAATCTGAACTTATACAGGATAACGACCGCAGCATTATGGCGGAGGCGTACAGGATTTTCCGTACCAATCTGCAATACCTGTTTATAAATAAATTGGAAGATAATGATAAGGGTAAGGCACTTATAGTAACCTCCACCATAAAAGGGGAGGGAAAAACCTTTGTCGCCTTTAATCTTGCGTTAACACTTGCGTTGACGGGCAAAAAAGTAGTGCTTGTGGGAGCTGATATCCGTAACCCACAATTACAACGCTATCTTCCTGAATCTGAAAAAAACACCAAAGGTCTCACCGAATTTATAGTCTATGACGATCTTGAATTGAAAGACGTTGTTTACCGAAGTAAGTACCACAATAATCTTAGCGTGGTTCTTTCTGGAACAATTCCACCGAACCCTGCGGAAATGCTTATGCAGAAAAGAACCGGTGAACTTATTAGCCAGCTAAAGGAAGAATTCGATTATATCATTATGGATACGGCCCCGGCCATGTTGGTAACCGATACCATCCTAATCAACAAATTGGCAGATATCACCCTTTATGTGGTTCGGGCTGGCTATACCGACAAGCGCTTGCTCGATTTCCCACAGGATGCCATTAACGATGGAAGACTCTCGAACGTTGCCGTGGTTCTCAATAATGTTTCTATGAACAACTTTGGGTACGGAAACAAATACGGTTATGCCTATGCCCGCGAGGAACGATCCTTTTTGAAAAGAATGCTGAACAAATAAACTTTTTTATGAAACCCCTGCGAATAATTTTCTTGCTTTTTCCCGCAATGATTTTTTCACAGGAGTTTGATATAAAAGGAGCACTGGAAGCAACGGCCATAATTTCCAGCGCAAACGAAAATCCCTTTTGGTTCCACACCAATACCCATTACGCCATTGGCGAGTTAACCAATCTTTCTGTTACCGGCGGAGCAGAGGCCACTTATAAATTCTCCAACTTTAACTTGAATGCCGGGGCCTCGGTATATGGGAGGGATGGTGTAATAACCGATAATATCCAGAGGAAGGAACTGTATCTTCAATTTGAAAACAATTGGCTTCGCGCAACATTGGGCTCCAAAGTTAGGCCGGAAGTTGCAGATGGACTTTCTGCCACAAATAAGAATTTTCTCTGGTCCGGCAATGCTCGGCCTTTGCCGGGCTTAATTTTAGAGGCAAATGAGCCTCTGAAAATTTCCAATACTTTTTCCCTGGATTGGGGCATCGCCCATTACCAATTGAACGATGATCGCTTCGTAAAGGACGTTAGGGTGCATTATAAAAGATTGGGCCTGATAACCAAGTTTAATGAGAATAATACCCTCACTGCCCAAATCCAACATTTTGCACAATGGGGAGGCACTTCACCTGAGTATGGAAAGTTGAAGGGTGACTTAAAAACTTTTGGAAATGTATTTTTTGCCCTTACTTCGGAAGAACTTGGCACCGAGGGCGAAATAGCGAATGTGGTGGGTAACCATTTAGGGACCTATTTATTGGATTACCAATCAAAGAATAGCATAGGAAAATTTTCAATTTATCACGAACATCCCTTTGATGATGGGTCTGGTACGAGTCTGGAAAAATTTTCCCGATGGCGTTTGGGGGGTATTTTATCAACCCAAAAATCCTACGATTATTTCCTCTATTTTATATGAATATATAACTACAACGAATCAGAGCGGCACTAAGATAAATAGCGGGTTCGACAATTATTTCAATAATAGCGGGTACCGAAGTGGATGGACTTACGAGCGCAATATTATCGGCCTTCCATTTATGATCATTAATGAAAAACCTTTTTCAGACACCGAAATTGCTATTGTAAGCAATAGTTTAAGGATGCACCATTTCGGGGTTTCTGGAAGTTTCAATAGAGTTGATTGGGTTTTGAAATCGTCCTATGTTGAAAATTTTGGTTTGAAATCATCACCTTTTGACATCACTGTAAAGAATTGGTACAACTACATTTCCTTCAACTACAAGACCGAAAAACTGGGTGCTTTTAAAATTATGGGTGGATTGGATTTCTCCAATTTTGAAGATACAGTTTTGGGTGGAGGTGCAAGTTATTCTTATTCTTTTTAAGGTATTACCGTCAGGTCGAGGGTATTTGAAATGCGATAGCAGTTTCAAATTTGTATCGAGTTCTCGATACATTTTTCATCTCAGCTGTCGCTTCGATAAAAAACACTCGAACTGACAAGGTTCTCGATACATTTTTCATCTCAGCTGTCGCTTCGATAAAAAACACTCGAACTGACAAGGTTCTCGATACATTTTTCATCTCAGCTGTCGCTTCGATAAAAAACACTCGAACTGACAAGGTTCTCGATACATTTTTCATCTCAGCTGTCGCTTCGATAAAAAACACTCGAACTGACAAGGTTCTCGATACATTTTTCATCTCAGCTGTCGCTTCGATAAAAAACACTCGAACTGACAAGGTTCTCGATACATTTTTCACTCAGCTGTCGCTTCGATAAAAAACACTCGAACTGACAAGGTTCTCGATACATTTTTCATCTCAGCTGTCGCTTCGATAAAAAACACTCGAACTGACAAGGTTCTCGATACATTTTTATCTTCGCTGTCGCTGCGATAAAAAACACTCGAACTGACATTGGTTTTCCTATCGTAAGAATAATGGAATGTCAGGTCGAGTGAATTTGAAATGCGACAGCGGTTTCAAATTTGTATCGAGACCATTAATAGGTAGTTCAATTCACTTATTATCCTTGTTTTTATTCCCAAAAAGCCAACCCAACGGCAGCCATATAAACAGAAATAAAAACTTTCCGGTCACGATACCAATTATGGTTATCAGCGCCGCAATGATCATTAATGGTATTTTATAGGAATTTTTCAAGGGAAATTGGGAGTTATAAGAAATGGAATTAAGGACTCAGGACTCAGGACTCAAGACTCACGATTCACCATTTACTTCATCTTCCCCATAAACCAACTCGATGAAATCCACTTTTGCGATTTCCCCGAAATACTCTTCCAGCGCGATTTCCTTCAGCAATTCTGAAATATTCTCCTTTTCGTAACGTGCGCCTTCCAATAATTTCTCAAGATTTTCCACGGGTTCCTTCCCGAAGAAATCCCCAAAAATTTTGAAATCTTTAATGTGGCCCTTTTCAACAAATATTCGCAGATCTATTTCCCCCATCGGGAATCGTTTGCTGCGTTGGATATTGAATTTCGGCGACCGCCCATAATTCCACTCCCAGGTGTTGTATTTTTCCTCTTTTAGTAATTTTACGGCCTTCCAGTCTGCTTCCGTTAAGTGGTATCTTTCAAAAGACTCGTTCTCCTCAAATAATCCTTTCAGCAGCAAAGCCCGGAATTCTTCTATTTTCAGTGGTTCCTCCAAAAATTCTGAAATATTCGCTACCCGGCTGCGTACGGATTTATGTCCTTTGGATTGTATTTTGCTCATTTTCACATTCAGTGCGTTCACCACTTCGCCTAAATCGGTATCCAATAAAAGTGTACCGTGGCTAACCATTCTTTTTCCCGTAGAAAATTGGGCGGTGCCGGAAATCTTCTTTTCCTCAACCTGAATATCGTTGCGGCCTTTCAACTCTGCATCCAATCCCAAATCTTTCAAAACCTTTATGACGGGAGCGGTAAATTTTTTGAAATTATTCAAGCTCTTTACATCGTGATTTGTAATAAAACTGAAATTGAGGTTACCGAAATCGTGGTACACCGCGCCACCACCGGAAACCCTTCTTACCACATGTATGTTATTTTCTTCAATATATTTATGGTTTATCTCTTCCAATGTGTTTTGGTTTCGGCCAATGATGATGGAAGGTTCATTGATGTAAAACAGCAGATAATCGTTTTCTGCACTAAAATTCCGGAGTGCATATTCCTCTAAAGCGAGGTTTAATTTAGGGTCGGTGACGCCTTCGTTTTCTATGAAAATCATTTTTTGTGGATTGGTTTACAAAGATAGTCGTTCTTGGTCTCGATACAAATTTGAGGTCGCTGTCGCGCTCTCAAATTCACTCGACCTGACACGGAGAATGTCAGTTCGAGTGTTTTTTTACCACTGCGATAGCAGAGGAGAATAAATGTATCGAGAATGGCTAAGGAAAACCGAGGTCTCGATACAAATTTGAGTTCGCTGCGCTCGCTCAAATTCACTCGACCTGACAATCTCGATACAAATTTGAGTTCGCTGCGCTCGCTCAAATTCACTCGACCTGACAATTGATATAAATTGTGATCGCTTCGCTCACTCCAATTCACATGACCCTGATATTCTATTCATTACCCAGTTTTATTATACATAGTTCAAAACCCAAAACCCAAAACTCATAACTCATAACTAAACTTAACTCCCCCAAACCAATTTCGTGGCATACCTGGATAATAAAAGCGGGGTTCTGCATTGCCAAAACCTGTTGCGTTAATCAAAACAGAGGAGGCGTATCTTTTATCTGCAATGTTGTTGATTCCTAAATTCATTTCAAATGAAAGTTGTTTGGATATTTCCTTTTTATAGGAAGCTTTTGCATTGAAAACGGTATATTTTTCGGAATAAAGCTCGTTTGCATCATTCAAAGGGATTTCCCCAATGTGAAGAAAATTCGTGTTCAGTATAAAATTTTCAAACCCAAAATTAATCCCTCCATTTACTTTTTTATCGGGAACGCCCGTTAGTTGGTTGCCGGAGAAATCGTTTTCCGCATCCTTAAAATCAATGAATTTATGGTCCGTAATTTCAACATTCAGAAATGGCGAAATGAAAAAACTGCCAACTATTGGTTGAAAATAAGAAGTATGCAGTTCAATCCCCTTATGTTCGGTTTTACCTGCATTTCTGCCAATATACTGGTCGTCGCCTACGCGCTGGGCGACCAATAAATCTTCAATATTTAAAAGATAGGCAGCGAGTTGAATTTGCAGTTTTCTTTTAAACAGAAATAGTTCGCTGCCCAATTCATAATTAAACCCTTTTTCAGGCGCAAGATCTGGATTTATTACTCCTTCCGGGGTCAAGGTTTCCTCGATGGAAGGATAATTAAACCCACGACTGAAATTGAAGTAGCTGCTCAAATTTTCCGCGAATTGGTACAATAAATTTACATTCGGCGCAAAAATGGGGTCGAAGCTTCGGTCTGCACTTTTATTGCTTTCGCCGATAGTAAATTCATCTTTAAAATTATATTGGGTTTTATTGAAATTGATGCCTACTTGCGCTTTAAAGTTTTCAGTAAAAGGCAGGGTTACCGTGGCAAATACATTTAAATTACTACGAACTTCAAGATTATCGCTCAATACATCGCCTTGCAAACTTCCGTTCCCATTGTTTTCTTCGTAAAGATTTTCAATTGTTTTCCAATTATATTCATCTTTATAAAATTCGCCCCCAAAACTGAAATTCGATTGACTTTTAAGAAATAGAAAGTTTTTTGCAAAAACCGTCCGCGCCCCGTAGCCATTTGTAAATTCGTCCAAAATATTAAAAGGCCGAGGTTCATAATGATCGAGATAGGTGTAAAAAATACTGCTCGTATTGCTGAAGTTTTCAGAAAACCGATGGGTATAGCTGAGCCCTACCAAAGTCTGTTTGTTATCCTCATAACCTTTGGCCTCTTTCCAGGTAAACGCTGCCTGGGATGGGTTTTCCAGAAATGCTGTTTTGCCAATGGAACTGGGGATTTGCGCAAAATAATCGATATAATTAACCAATAAGCCAAGTTCATTTTTGGAATTAAACTTATAATTTGAAGTCAATAAAAACGTCTTTCTATTATAATTGCTATTTTCCCGAAATCCCTCTGTTTCCAAATGGTCATAATTAAAATTCAATGAAAATTTTTCAGTTGAAGTGGCGGTAGAAACAGTGTTTTTTATCAACCTGAAGGAGCCAAGGGTCAAATTACTTTTCAAAAAAGACTCTCCCACCTTCGCCTCTTTCGAGTTAAGGAGAATTGTTCCGCCAAGATTGGTTCCATATTGCGTGGCTTTTGGGCCTTTTACAATTTCAAGATTTTGCAGGTTTTCAGGATCGTATCTATCAATGGCCGTTTCGCCCGCACCATTTGTAATTGGGATTCCGTTGAAGTAAGCACGGATTTTATTGGTTCCGTAAAGTGTCCGCGAGCCAACGCCGCGAATGGTAATGCGGTTTGTATTTATAGCACCGCTTTGGATGTAAACGCCCGGGGTTTCATTAATTGCCGACACGAGATCAATAGGACTATATTCTTCCAATTTTTCGGAAGTAATTTTTTCCGTGGGAATAATTACTTTGCTTTCCTTTTGGTAGTTTGATGAGACAATTACTTCGCCCAATTGTTGTAATTGAAAGGTGGGAAAAATGGTAATCACCGAATTATTTTCAGTAACCCGAATTTCGGCTGTGTAATAATTTGGGTGTTCAAATCTTAAGTTTAGAGGCAATTTCAGGGAATCTGATAGGGTAAAAACACCATTTCTGTTCGTCTCGCTTATCTTATTTTTCTTCAGAAAAATCGCAACAGAATTTATCGGGATATTTTGATCCGAAACAACCTTTCCAATTAGCTTTTGGGAATATGAATTATTAAAAAAGGCGGTCAACAATAGAACCGCCATAATTTTTTGATGTGAATATTTCATTTTTTCACTGATAAGAGTGTTTATGAGTTTAAAAGTTTAGGGTTTTATTTTCAAATAATAAATAATAATAAACAATAAGCAATAAACTACTTCCCATAACTCACTTTCCAAATAACATTCCCAGAATCGTCATTCACCAACAGATCTCCGTTTGGAGTTACGGTTACGCCCACTGGTCGCCCGTAAGCTTCTGCGGCACTTTCATCTGCAATAAAACCTGTTAGGAAATCCTCTGGTTGTCCAGATGGTTTTCCATTTTCGAAAGGGACAAACACAACTTTATATCCCGAAAGATTGGAGCGGTTCCACGAACCATGCTGCCCCACAAAAGCGCCGTTTTTATATTTTGCCGGAAAGGCATCTTTTCCATAAAAAGTTAAACCCAATGATGCGGTGTGTGGTCCCGTTGACACATCCGGAATGATGGCTTGGGCCACCAAACTGTCGCCTTTTCCCTCCAACCTGGGGTCTCTCAGTTGGCCGTAATAAGAGTAGGGCCAGCCATAAAAACCGCCTTCCTTTACGCTCGTAATATAATCCGGCACTAGATTATCACCCAGACCATCCCTTTCGTTTACAGCCGTCCAAAGTTCTCCGGTTATGGGATTCCAATCCATTCCCACGGGATTTCGAAGACCGCTGGCATATACTTTTTCATTTTGGCCATTTAAATTCACCACCAAAATATTAGCGCGGCGTATTTCTGTATCCATTCCGTGTTCCGCCACATTACTTGCAGAACCTACAGAAATGTAAATTTTGTCTTTCGCTTTATTCGTAATAATATTCCGCGTCCAATGGTTATTATAACCGCCCGCGGGAAGTTCCACTATCTTTTTACCTTTCTCCTTATTCAATGAGGTTTGTCCTGCATTGTAAGGATATTTATAGAGGCCATCGGTATTGGCAATGTAAAAAGTATTGCCGACCACCAACATCCCGAATGGTCTGTTTAGATCGTCAATAAAGGTTTCACGAAGCTCGAAATTTCCATCCCAATTAGTATCCCGTAAAACGGTAATTCGATCTGCGCTTCCGCCAGATTCACAGACAAACATATCCCCATTGGGCGCAATGTAGGTCCAGCGTGGGTTTTTAAATCCATCCGCATATTTTGTTACGGTAAATCCTTGCGGTGCTGTGGGCATTTTTCCTTCGGGCCAGTCTTCCATACTATTTGGATTCGAAACAGATTCGGTTGCATACGGTTTTGGGAGGATCAGCGGCCCAACTGCGGTTTGTACCGTGTCTGCAACATTTTGGTTGGCAGACTCATTTTGTGCTTCCAAATATTGTTCTTTATTGGACTTACAGGAAAAAAGGGCCAATGAAATTGCGCATAGAAATAGATATTTATTCATAACAATACGTTTTTATTTAAATTTAATCAATAAGAAATTGACTATTGGCGAAGCCTTAAAAGTTTAGTGAATTTTTAACGACCTCTCGTCAACCACCAAAAACATTTATCTTTGGGACCTTATGAGCAGACTGGTACCCATTTCAATTTTACCCCGACAACAGGAAGATTACGATTACATTCTCGAGCTTGCTTTTGAAAAGGAAAAACTACGGAAAGAGCAAATAAGCGATTGGCGAATACGGAAGCGTTCCATCGACGCCCGAAGAAAGCCAATCAAATTGAATCTTCAGATTGAAATCTGGATGAAAGGTGAAAAGCGGGAAAAAATTCCGCCCTTTATTCCGCAGAATGTATCTTCTTCCAAAGAAATTGCAATCATCGGCGCTGGTCCGGCCGGACTTTACGCCGCACTTCGCGCGATTGAGGCGGGTTTAAAGCCCATCGTTTTTGAAAGAGGAAAAGATGTTCGGGAGCGTCGACGCGATTTGGCGGCAATCAATAAAGATCAAATTGTAAACCCGGAAAGCAATTATTGTTTCGGCGAAGGTGGTGCGGGAACTTATTCCGACGGAAAACTTTATACCCGAAGCAAAAAGCGCGGAAACGTGCTGAAAGCGTTGGAATGGTTTGTTCACTTTGGCGCCGATGAAGATATTTTGTAGATGCGCATCCACATATTGGAACGAATAAACTTCCGAAAATTATTACTTCTATGCGCGAAGCTATTATTGAAAATGGGGGAGAAGTGCATTTCAATTCAAAATTGACGGATTTAAAAGTGAAAAATAATTCCATAGAAGCTATTCAAATTAATGGTGAAATTTGGTTGGAATTTGACAATCTAATACTCGCAACAGGCCATTCGGCTCGGGATATATTTTATTTACTACACAATAAAAAAATAAAAATTGAAGCCAAGCCATTTGCCATCGGAGTTCGTGTGGAACACCAACAGGAATTGATTGATTACATTCAGTATCACGGCGAAAATGACAATCCATATTTGCCGCCAGCGAGTTACGCCTTGGTGGAGCAGGTGGATGGGCTTGGGGTATATTCTTTCTGTATGTGTCCCGGGGGAATTATCGCTCCCTGCGCCACAGAACAGACTGAAGTGGTTACAAACGGTTGGAGCCCGAGCAAAAGGAACAATCCCTATGCAAACAGCGGAATTGTGGTGAGCGTTGAGCCAAAGGATTTGCCTAATTATGAAAAAGATGATCCATTTGTCTGCTTAAATTTTCAGAAAGAAGTTGAAAAACGATGTTGGGAAGCGGGAGGGAAGACCCAAAAAGTTCCCGCCCAACGGATGATCGATTTTGTGGAAGGAAAAGTTTCTGTAGATTTTCCAAAAACATCCTATCAGCCTGGAATAATTTCGGCAGATTTAAATAAAGTGCTGCCGCCGAATTGATTTCAAAAAGGTTGAAAGTTGCATTTGTCGCTTTCGGAAAAAAGATGAAAGGATATTATACCAATCAAGCGGTTTTGCACGCACCCGAGAGCCGAACTTCTTCGCCCATAAGTATTCCCAGGAATCCGGAAACCCTTGAACATATCGATATAAAAGGTCTGTATCCCTGTGGTGAGGGTGCGGGGTATGCAGGCGGAATTATTTCCGCGGCCATTGATGGAATTAATTGTGTGGATGCGATTGCGGATAAAGTTATCAGGGATTAGGGAATTGTGATTTGGGATTTGGGATTTGTGAATTTGGATTCGTGAAATAGGGCTTGTTTGTTTTACTTATTTAAAAAACTTTGAACTTTGAACTTTCAACCTGCAATCATCAACCAAAAAAAAAGACCACCTTTCGGCAGTCTTTTTCGATATATATTTCCTTAAAAATTACTTTATTTCAAGTAATTCAAGTTCAAAGGTCAAGTCTTGTCCCGCCAATGGATGGTTTGCATCCACGATTATAAAACCGTCCTTAACATCGGCAACGCGCAGTTGGCGCTCACTGCCGTCAGGGTTTTTGGAAACTAGGCCCATACCTACTTCCGGCTTTATTTCCTGTGGAAGGTTTTCATTTGGTATTTTTTGAAAAAGTTCTTTTTGAACCTCGCCGTAAGCTTCTTCTTTTGGAATGGTGATGGTTTTTTTCTCGTTCACTTTCATATCTACCAATCCCTTTTCAAAACCTGGAATCAATTTTCCCTGTCCCAAAGTAACCTCCAAAGGTTCCCTTTTTACGGAACTGTCAAACACTTGTCCGTCATTAAGTTTTCCTGTGTAATGAAGTTTTACGGTTTCATTTCCTTGTACTTGGTTCATCTTTTTTGTTTTTACAGATTACTAAAATGCAAAACTATAGCTTCTTTATCCAAATAAAAACTGAGCAGATTTTATTTCCCTAGTTTAAGAAAACCTTAACGTTTCAGGTTCAGTATATTAAAAAAAGGGTAACGGAAGTTTACATAAACTCTCAGACAATAAGACTATTTCCCTAATTGCACTAGTATTAAATTAATCCTAAATGGTATATTAGATTCTTATATTTTCATTATATTTTTAAAATAATCTCCAATCTATATGTTAAAACAATTGTCAAAATCTGAAGAACTTCTCGAACGAAGAAAAAATGTAGTTGCAAGCGGGGTAGGGGTTTTCAACACTGCCACGGCCAAAAGTGCGCACGGCGCCATAATTATAGACGAAGACGGTCGCGAACTTATAGACTTCGCTGGCGGAATAGGTGTAGTAAATGCAGGACATTGTCCTGTCGAAGTGGTGAAAGCAATACAGGAACAAGCCGAAAAATTTATACATACTAGCTTTAATGTGGTTACCTATGAACCTTATTTGGAACTTTGTGAAACCTTGGTGGAACTACTTCCGCATGGTGAAAAAACAAAGGCGATGCTCGTAAGTACCGGCGCTGAAGCAGTGGAAAATGCAGTAAAAATTGCAAAACAGGCCACAAAACGGGAAGGCGTTCTTTGCTTTACCGATGCCTTTCACGGCCGAACGTTGATGGCAATGACACTAACCAGCAAAATAGACTATAAGTTGAATTGTGGTCCATTCGCCTCCGAAGTTTACAGGCTCCCTTTTCCTAATTTCTATCGCTATCACGAAGATTTAAGTTTGGATGAATTCGTGGAACGCGAACTGAAAAATTTGAAAGAAGCAGCAAAAAACACCTTCAATCCGCACAATCTCGCAGCCGTTATCATTGAACCTATTCAAGGGGAAGGCGGATTTAATCCGGTTCCAAAGAAATATTTTCAGGGTCTAAGGGAATTCTGCGATGAATACGGAATTATGCTCATTGCCGATGAAATACAAAGTGGTTTTGCGCGAACCGGAAACTGGGCAAGCTGGCAAAATTATAATATAACTCCCGACATTAGTACCTACGCAAAATCCCTCGGTTCCGGTATGCCCATTGCCGCTATTTTGGGTCGGGCAGAAGTTATGGATTCTGCCGCACCAAGTTCCATTGGAGGGACCTATATTGGTAATCCCGTCTGTTGCGCCGCCGCTATTGCCACCATCAAAATGATGAAAGATAAAAATCTGAACCAACGTGGCATTGAGGTTGGAAACATCATTGAGGAGCGCTTCAAAAAAATGCAACAGAAACATCCTGAAATTGGCGACGTTCGCGGAATGGGCGCAATGATGGCGATGGAATTCGTGAAAAATGGCGATCCGCGCCAGCCCGATGGAGAACTTTGTGGACAAATAGTAAAAAACTGTGCCGAAAATGGACTTATAATCATAAATGCGGGAACCTTTAAAAATATCATTCGCGTATTGTGTCCATTGGTTATTACTGACGAACAACTTCACAAAGGCCTCGACATTCTTGAAACCGAAATTGAAAAACTAACCCAAAAAGTTATATGAAACCATTTACAATAGCGGGCATACAAATGAAAGTGTCTGCCACCCAGAGCAATCTGGAAATGATGAAATTGAAGTTGGACATCGCGATGCATTTATATCCATCCGTACAAATGGTAATGTTCAGCGAACTCTGCGCCTATGGCCCGTTGACCTATTATGCCCAGGAAGTGCCCGGAGAGTTTGAGCAGGAAATGCAAGCAATGGCAAAAAAATATGGAATTTGGCTCTTACCAGGGTCCATTTTCGAAAAGGATGGCGATAAAATTTACAACACAGCAACAGTAATCAATCCCCATGGCGAAATAGTTACCCGCTACAGAAAAATGTTTCCGTTTTATCCATTTGAAGTGGGCATTACCCCAGGAAATGAGTTTTGCACCTTTGAAGTTCCGGACGTGGGTATTTTTGGAGTTTCCATTTGTTATGATATGTGGTTCCCCGAAACGGTGCGTACCCTTGCGGTAATGGGGGCCGAAGTTATTCTTCACCCAACTATGACGGGAACTATGGACCGCGAGATAGAACATTCAATAGCCCAAACAATGGCAGCGGTAAACCAATGTTTCTTTTTTGATATAAACGGATTGGAAACAGGAGGAATAGGCCGTTCAACCGTTTGCGGTCCTGATGGAAGGGTTCTTTATACCGCCGGCGCCACCGAAGAAATTTTTCCTATTGAAATAGATTTAGAACGTGTAAAAAGAAGCCGTGAACTTGGCGTAATGCGCTTGGGCCAACCGCTAAAAAGTTTTCGAGATCACATTGGCGAATTCACGATTTATAAACCGGGAGCCAAGCACAACTATCTGGAATCACTCGGACCATTGATAAAACCTACCAAAGTGGACAGGTTGGAACAGCTAAAAAAAATGGAAAGCGAGATAGAATTGCCAGTAAGTGTAATGAGCTATAAAGGTGACGGTCACGAATAAACGTATGGTTGAAGAGTCAAAAATTCATTTCAAACTAATTAAATAAAAAAATATGGGAACAATGGCATCAAAATCAAAACCGAAAAAGGCAACTGCAAAGATGAAGGATTTTATTACCTGGTTTGAAATCCCCGTTTTAAACCTTCAACGGGCGACCGCGTTTTATAATCATATTTACGGTATTGAAATGGAAAAAACCGAAATGAACGATTATTCCATGGCCGTTTTTCCGGTAACCACAGGTATTGGTGGAGCATTGGTAAAAGGGCAGGGCTGTGTGCCCAGTGAAACCGGAAGTCTGATATATCTCAATGGAGGCAGAAACCTACAGCCTATTTTAGATAGGGTAGAGGATGCCGGTGGACGCATAATTATGCCTAAAACAAAAATAAACGACGAGGCCGGTCATTTTGCCCTTTTTATCGATAGTGAAGGGAATAAGCTCGCCATTAATTCCAAAAACTAAGAAATGTCTAAAAACAAAAAAGCCATAAGCGCTCCATATTATAGTGTTGGCCAACTGCGACTGGCAACTTGGCGCGACCTGAAATTGGAAAGTGCCGAACTGGCCCAGTGCAAAAAAGATTCAAAAAGCGAAAAGGAACATTTCCAGAGGGTGACTTCATTGTTGGAGGATCTTAAAACCATTGAGCAATATTATGTTTTTCCGGGAAAACAAAAATTGGATAAACTTTTCCAAATTCTCCAAAAACAGGAATATGTGTCGTTATCGCATACCGTCGCGGAAATAAATAGACAATTGGTGAGCGACAGTTATTTAAACCATCCCTTTTCGAATGCTGTTGATGAAAATGACCAATCCAGGCCAGAGGATATTCGGGAGCTATCCTCAGGACAGAAAAAAAATTATTTTGAAGTGCTTTTCGTGGAAGATCTTTTGCCGCATGACGAAGTGGCACTTCACGAAAAATTGGATGAACTACGGGAACCGAACGAACAGTTTACCTATGATTTTTTAGTGCAACGCTCCTTTCAGGATGCACTGATTGCGCTTCTTTTTAATCCCAATATTCAAGCGGTAGTTATCCGCTATGCCCCGCCGTATGCCTCTCCCAATGTGTGCTCGCTTTTAAAACCCTATATTCAAAATGTTTTGAAAATAGATTTGGAACATCGCCAGGAATCTGAATTGGGACCGCTATTGGGCGAATTGGTAAAACAGTTTCGGCCGGAAGTTGACACCTATTACGTAACCGACACTTCACTGACCGATTTAAAGGACAGCACATTGCGTCAATTTAGCCGAATTTATTACAGAAAAGAAGATTTACAGGAACTCCATTTAGGAATAATACGCGGCGTGCGGGAACGATTTGACACCCCATTTTTCAGTGCGCTGAAAGAATACAGCCAGAAACCAACGGGAGTATTTCACGCCATGCCAATTTCCCGTGGTAATTCGGTTTTTAAATCTCGATGGATTAAGGATTTTGGCGAATTCTACGGAAGAAATATGTTTTTGGCCGAAACCTCATCGACCACGGGAGGATTGGATTCCTTGCTTCAGCCTACTGGTCCGCTGAAAAAAGCGCAGGAAATGGCGGCCGAAACTTACGGTGCCCAGCGTACCTTTTTTGTGACCAATGGGACTTCAACCGCAAATAAAATAGTTTTACAGGCCATTATTGAACCCGGGGATTTGGTACTCATTGACCGCGACTGCCATAAAAGTCACCATTACGGAATGGTTCTGGCCGGGGCCTATCCCGTTTATTTAGATTCCTACCCCATCCAGGATTATTCCATGTACGGTGCTGTGCCGTTGGCGAGTATTAAGGAAAAATTACTTCAGTTAAAGGAAGCCGGACGATTGGATAAAGTAAAAATGTTGTTGCTCACCAATTGTACTTTTGACGGTCTGGTTTATAATGTTGAAAAGGTAATGCAGGAAGTGCTCGCAATAAAACCGGACATGATTTTTCTTTGGGACGAAGCGTGGTTTGCCTTTGCGGGCTTCACTTATATTTATAAACAACGAACCGGAATGTTTACTGCCCGCAAACTCTTCAATAAATACCGAAGCGATGCCTATAAAAAGGAATACAAAGCGCATATAAAAAATCTTCAGGATGGTGAAATACCCACATTACCTGACCCCGACAAGGTTTGCATCCGTGTTTATTCTACCCAAAGTACCCATAAAACGTTGAGTAGTTTCAGGCAAGGTTCTATGATTCATATTTGGGATACGGATTTCAGAAAAAAATCTGAAAGTACCTTTTTGGAAGCTTATATGACGCACACCTCCACATCCCCAAACTATCAAATGCTTGCTTCGCTTGATGTGGGAAGGCGACAGGTAGAATTTGAAGGCTTTGAAATGGTAGAAAAAAGTATTGAAATGGCGATGGTTTTGAGGGCGAAAGTGAACAATAACCCACAACTCAGCAAATATTTTGATGTGTTGACGGTGAAGGACTTCATTCCCGATGAATACCGTGAAAGCGGTTTGGGCGAATATTATGACCCTGCAACAGGCTGGAACCGAATGGAAACCGCTTGGGAAAAGGATGAGTTTATGCTGGATCCTACCAAAATAACCTTGTTTATAGGAAGAACAGGCGTGGATGGTGATACCTTCAAGAATAAATATTTGATGGACCAGTTTAATATTCAAATAAATAAAACATCCCGAAATACAGTGCTGTTTATGACGAATATAGGTACCACGCGAGGTAGTGTCGCATATTTGACGAATGCCCTACTGAAAATTTCAGAGCAGTTGGATGAGCAATTCAGATCGCTGAATAGTCGCGAGGCAGAAATTTCGCAACTGCGCATCCATTCGTTGATAAAAGATGTACCGCCATTGCCGGATTTCAGTTATTTCCACTCCTCGTTTCGCGCGGTGCCGGGAGTTCCGGGAGGTAATATCCGAGAGGCATTTTTTATGGCTTACAATGAAAATAATTTCGAATATATCTCGCTGGGCGATTGCAAAAAAGCAATGGAGGATGGCCGCGAACTTGTAGCTTCTTCCTTTGTAATACCGTACCCACCGGGTTTTCCCGTTCTTGTTCCCGGCCAAGTGGTGAGCGCCGAAATAATTAATTTCATGCTCGCACTGGACGTAAAGGAAATTCACGGATATCGTGCAGATTTGGGTCTGCGCATTTTCCGGGATAGTCTTTTAAATAGACAAAAAACCGCAACGGCACTTGGCGCAATGGCTTTAAGTAACGGAAAGAGAAAAAAGGATTTAAAGTTGAATTAAAATTTCGAGTTAAAGAATAAATTAAAAATTAATCAAATAGTGAAAGGCACGACCGATTGGTTGCATTCCTTTCAAATAAAATAAAACATTATGAGTACAGACGAAAAAACATCTAAAACTAAGAGCAAAAATCCACAAACAAAGACTTCAATGAAAAAGAAAGTGGTAAAGAAAGTACCTGCCAAAACGAAGGATAAAAAAACTTCGAAGTCTGTACCTGCTGCAAAACCTGTACTCAATGGAATACCGGATCTGCGACGTTTCTTTTACAAAAATGAAACCCGCTATATATTTTATCAGCGCGACAAATTTCAATCTTTTGGGTGCTGATGAATGGATAAAGGGATTCAAATTCATCAATTATATTGAATGTTTTGATGGACTTCATCCGAATGTTTTTTCTCCAAAAGAAGAAATTCCCCATGATGAATTTGAAAGTATTGAAGACATTAATAATTATTTACTGCAACATCCCGAGGTACAGGAATATATTGCTTCTCGAAAAAAAGGAAGAAAAGCGGGAAAGGTCATGTTTTTGATGTTTACGGAAAAGACCGAGAAACTTGCAAAAAAGCTTGGGCTGGAAGTAATGTTTCCATCTGCAAAAATGCGAACTTCCATGGATAACAAAGTAAACACGAACCGCATTGCCGAAAAGGCTGGCGTGGCTTGTGTTCCGTACGTACTTTCAAAGGTTGAAAGTTACGACCACCTGCAAAAAGTCTCCAAAAAACTCGGAAATGACCTTGTAATCCAAACTCCTTTTGGCGATTCGGGCCATACTACTTTCTTTATTTCAAATGAAGAGGAATATAAGGAACATGCCGAGGAAATTGAAGCGGAAAAAGAAGTGAAAATCATGAAGCGCATCAATTGCCGAGGCTCTGCAATTGAGGCCTGCGTGACCCGCCATGGAACCATTGTAGCTCCGTTAATGACTGAGTTGGTAGGCTTTAAGGAGCTTACTCCGTACAAAGGTGGATGGTGCGGAAATGAGATTTTTCCCGATGCTTTTAATCCCTCGCTTCGAAAAAAAGCCCGCGAATACACCCGACTTTTTGGCGATCAACTACGGAAAGAAGGTTACAAAGGCTATTTTGAGCTCGACTTTTTAATCGATGAGGATAATGGAGAAATTTATTTGGGCGAATTAAATCCACGGGTTACTGGTGCGAGCTCGATAACCAACCACGCGGTTTTCGCTTTGGCCGATGCACCTTTGTATTTATTCCATATTTTGGAATGGATGGATGTGGATTACGAGCTGAATGTGGAAGCCATCAACAATCGTTGGGCGAAACAAGAAAATACCGATAGCTGGAGCCAGCTGATTATCAAGCATACCAAAAAAACTATTGAACACGTTACGGAGGCACCAAAATCTGGAATTTGGAGAATTTTTGACAATGGCCATATTCAATTCAACAGAATGGATACCCACAGAAGGGCAGTTGAAAGTGAGAACGAAGCCTTTTTTCTTCGCATAACGAACAAAGGCGATTATCTATACGAAGGCGCCGATATGGGAATTTTGGTTACGCGAGGTAGAATGATGACAGATAATTTTAAACTGACATCCCGCGCAAAAACTTGGATTAATGCAATTCATTCAAATTATTCTTCCACCGTTTTGGAGGATAAGACCGAACAGCCTGAGATTATTGGAAATTTGACGAAATAACAATTACTTCCCGATACAGAAATTGGCAAAAATATTGCCCAACAATTCGTCGTTAGAAATTTCGCCGGTTATTTCCCCAAAATAATAGAGCGCTTGCCGAATATCAATAGCCAATAAATCGCCGCTAAGATTATTGTCAATGCCTTCCTGTACTTTAGTTATTTCTTCCAAAGCTTTCAGCATAGCATCATAATGGCGACTATTGGTAACAATGGTTTCGTTATTTCGGAGAGCGCCCGTGTTCACAAAATCGAGCAATTTATATTGAATTTTTTCAACGCCTTGCCCAGTCTTGGCGGATAATAATTGAAGATTGCTGATTGCCGATTGTAGCTTTTCAATTTCCTCTTTTGAAAGTTTATCAACCTTATTTGCTACTATCAAAAGATTCTTTAAGGGATATTTATTTTTAATGGTTTCAATCTCAATTTTAAACTTGGACCCTGAAACCTGAAACTTTTCCGCGTCAAAAAGATAAATTACTACTTGTGCAGCCTCTATTTTCTGAAATGTTTTCTGAATCCCCAATCCTTCAATAGTATCTGTAGTTTCACGGATTCCAGCGGTATCAATAAACCGGAAGCCTATGCCGCCGATAATGATTTCATCCTCAATTGTATCTCGCGTAGTGCCCGCGATTTCTGAAACAATAGCCCGCTCTTCGTTTAAAAGCGCATTTAAAAGCGTAGATTTTCCCACGTTTGGTTCACCAACTATGGCCACTGGGATTCCGTTTTTTAAAACATTTCCTGTTGCGAAGGAATCAATAAGCCGTTTTAAAACTTGTGTTATTTTTGAAATAAGCCTCTGAAATTCCTCTCTATTCGCAAATTCCACATCTTCTTCCGCAAAATCCAATTCCAATTCAATGAGGGAGGCAAAATTTAAAAGCTCTTCGCGAAGCTTTTTTATTTCCGAAGAAAATCCACCCCGCATTTGCTGTATTGCCAACTGATGGCTGGCCGCGCTGTCACTGGCAATTAAGTCGGCTACTGCTTCGGCCTGGCTCAAATCCATTTTCCCATTTAAAAAAGCGCGTAATGTGAATTCACCGGGTTGTGCCATTCTACACCCTTTTCGAAGACAGAGCTGTAAAATTTCCTGCTGAATATAATTGCTGCCGTGACAGGAAATTTCGACCACATCCTCGCCTGTGTAACTACTCGGATTTTTAAAAATGGTAGCCAAAACCTCATCAATAATTTTATCGCCATCCTTAATTTGACCCAAGTGAACGGTATGCGATTTTTGCTTTTCAATTTTTTTTCCCGACTTGGCAGTAAAAATTGTTGAGGCAATTTTTATGGCTTCCGGGCCGGAAAGTCTTAAAACGGCAATTGCGCCTGCGCCTGCAGGGGTTGCCATTGCCACGATAGTATCTGTGAGATTCATTGGCTGCAAAAATACTAATTATTGTCGTTTTCGCTTTCGGTACTCCCAGAATACTTGATAGTTTGAAGACCACCAAAAAAGGAAATATTTGAAAGACAAAAATAAACAGTAATTGAAGTTATCTTTCCCGTAAAAATATGAAAAGGGAAGCCCGAAGACCTCCCTTTCCGTTAATTGGTAATAAGAATTTTCTTAGAGACCAGAAACTACAATATTTTTAAATGAACCTTTCATGGTGAGTGTAGTTGTTGAATTAATATTGGTCGTTACATTAAATGTTCCCGAAACCACCCTATTGTCAGGATCGGCATTACTTTTCTTATTATTCTCAATCGTTATACTTCCGGAATTGGCGGTATAGATAATCTGGGTGGCCTGGTCACGAAAAAGAGTGCCGGTTTGTAAACCATTTCCGTCTACGTTGCCCACTTCCTTTACAACCCCACTATTAAAACCACCAGTACTATTCATAAATAGCCGTATGGTATTGCCATTTGTGTCAACTACGGAGATTGTAAGCCCGTTTGTACTGTCAGCCGAATAGCTTCCTAACTTCGCAACAAAATTGCTGTACGGGCCTCCATTGATGGTGGCAGTAAATTCGGCTCCGGGATCGGTGGCTTCTTCGTCATCATTGTTTTTGGAACAAGAAATAATTAATACCGAGAGAAAAAGAAGGCAGAGGGTTTTTAGATTTTTCATTTGTTTTGGTGTTTTAAAGGATTAATGTTAAACTATGTGAACATCGTGATAAGAATAAATTGTCATCACGCAAAATTCACATTAATTTTTTATGAATTTCATGGCTGTACCCTCCTCGGTTCTTAACAAATAAACCCCTGTTGCAAGCGCTTCTACGTTTATAATTTTATTTGGTTCCAATATTCCCTGCATTACTTTTAATCCTTCTACCGTATAAATAGTGTAGGGTGCGGCAATGTCCATATTTGAAATTTGGATGAAATTTTCCGCTGGATTAGGGAAGAGTTTGCGGCTGTTTTTAAGAAGTGCGTTTTCAATTCCCAAAATATTTTCAACCTTCGAAATTTTGTTGGCACCACCTTCCAAAATGTAAAGTGTAGTACCCGCAAGCTCAATATCTAATGGCAGGTTGAGCCCAGTGACTAAATCTGTTGCGGTAGTAGCACCGGAGGTTAGATCTTTTACCGAAATTTTGTTGTCATTTCTCTCTGTAATATAAAGATTGTTACCTGCTATCCGGATCCCTATGGGACGGTTAACACCCACCACAACATCGGTAGGTTCTGTTATTCCGCTGGTTACATCTACCTTCGATATCCTGTTTGACTTGACCTTGCCCCATATATAAATTATTTCCTTGCAATGCCAACCCGATGGGATTAAAATTAATGGCAGAAGATGCCACAAGCGTAGTGGAAGGGTTGGCTTCGGTAACATCAAATTTTGCTACTATTTGACTATTGTTATCAGAATAGTACATTGTATTTCCTTCTAAATATAGGCAGTTGGGAGTATTGAGTCCTGAAATAACCGTTTCCAAAGTTGGGACGGGATCCGTGAGGTCAATTTTCGAAATTCTTCCCGCATTAAACTCTGCAATATACAATGTGTTACCGCCAATGGCCATTCCCGTGGCAGTGGTAAGGCCGCTCACGACCGAAACGGGAGTAGGGGAGCTTTCTGTAATATCTATTTTGAAAACTTCCGAAGGGGTTGAAAAATAAAGATCATTGCCGTTAAGCAATAAACGGGAGGGATTGTTGAGTCCCGTAACAACATCAATGGTTTGGGCATTCATGCTTAAAATTCCCAGAAATAGAATCGCGATGAAATTGTAAAATGTTTTCATAATCAATGGTTTAAGGATTAGTATTCGCACTTACATCGAAATAAACCTGACTATGTCATCAAAAAAATGAATGTTTTTATAGGAAACAAAACCCCCAAGAGGAACAGATTATTCTAAAAATTAAATGTTGGTTAATTCGGAAATTGTAATAAACAAAGGGCTTTTTCGTTAATTTTATACTAATATTCTAAAAACCCTATCAATATGCAAAAGTATAAACTGGATTATGTGAAGCTAATTTTAGTTATAATCATTCCCTTATTTTTTGCTTGTGGAAATGCCGATGATGGTACCATTGAATATGAAAGCGTAAGAACTATTGTTAAAGGAAATGTATCGGATGTTCAAAGAAATTTAAATATTGCTAATTTTGAAATTAAGCTGGTCCGTTCTTCAATATCTGTTACCCTGGGCGGTAGCGGTATAAACACTGAAGAAGTAGCAACTGTATTTACAGATGAATTTGGTAACTACGAAATAGAATTTGACTACATAAAAGATGGAAAGGATTACGGTTTTGAAAAGGTTTATTATGGTGTTCCATATCATACAAACATTATACAGGATTATACGCCGATAGTTCCCGGAGAAACAAATATTAGGGATATGGACGCTTGGAGGCCAGTGAAAATAAAACTTGACCTGCAGGTTCAAAACAACAACAATCCCCCGTTATTAGTTGATAATAAAATAATAGAAACTGGATATTCAAGCTTTCCACAAGCGAGTATTCAGGCAACCAATACAAACACAATTGTCTATTTGGATAGTAAGCCAAACGCGGCTGTAGAATTAAATTTCCATTATACCACAGGAAATAGCAATAGCGATTATCACAGCAAGACCGAAATTATCCAAACCACTTTGCAGGACACTATTTCCTTTTCCTATTTGGTAGATTGCTCAACATTCTAGAGAGCAACGATTAAAAATGAACTGTATAAAAAAGTCCACCCAGATTGGTGGACTTTAATTTTATATTTTTTGGACAGAAATTAGTTATTCAACATCACAGGCATAACAAGCATGGTTACAACTTCACCTTCGTCAAGTCCGTCAACGGGAGTAAGGATTCCCGCACGGTTTGGAAGACTCATTTCCAGCGAAACTTCGTCGCTGGAAAGATTGTTGAGCATTTCTGTAAGGAAACGGCTGTTGAAACCAATCTGCATATCATCGCCTTGATAATCGCAGGTTAACCGTTCTTCGGCTTTGTTGCTGTAATCAATATCTTCGGCAGATATATTCAACTCCGCACCAGCAATTTTTAAACGGATTTGGTGGGTGGTTTTGCTGGAAAAAATAGAAACCCGACGAACGGAGTTCAAAAATTGGTTTCTATCTATCACCAATTTATTCGGATTTTCCTTCGGAATAACTGCTTCGTAATTTGGATATTTCCCATCGATCAAACGGCAAACCATTTCGGTATTTTCAAAAATGAATTTCGCATTGCTGTCGTTGTACTCAATGGTCACATTTTCCTCACTTCCTGCCAAAATACTTTTCAGAAGGGTCAAAGGTTTTTTTGGCATAATGAATTCCGCGGTTTGCGAAGCGCTGATGTCGTCACGTGTGTATTTCACGAGTTTATGCGCATCCGTGGCAACAAAAATTAAATTGTCTGTTGAAAACTGAAAGAAAACACCGCTCATTACAGGCCTTAAATCATCATTTCCGGAAGCAAAAATCGTTTTACTGATAGCAGTGGCAAGAACATCGCCCTGCACTACTGTTGAGGAAGGATCTTTCAATTCCACCGCGCTGGGGAATTCTTCGCCACTGGCGTAAGCTAAAGCGTATTTACCGTGGTTGCTGCTTATTTCTATTGTGTTATTGTCTTCAATTGTGAAAGTGAGCGGTTGCTCAGGAAAGGTTTTCAAAGTTTCCAATAAAAGCCGGGCGGGAATACAAACACTCCCTTTTTCGCTACTTTCCACTTCCAGTTTTGAGGAAATGGTGGTCTCCAAATCGGAAGCCGAAACAGTAAGATTGCTATTGTCGAGATTGAAAAGGAAATTATCTAAAATAGGCAGGGTATTATTGTTGTTGATGATACCTCCCAAAACCTGCAGTTGCTTTAATAAATACGAACTCGATACGATGAATTTCATTGAATATGTATTTTTTTGATCAAAAAATGATAACGAATGCTCATTTCAAGCACCACACAAATATATTTCAAATGGCACGTTTGTTAAAACAAACTTATCAACATTCATCGGGTGTACCTGCGTTTCCGCAAATAGGTAAAGGCAATTCCAAAAATAGCCAATAAACCCAACGGTAGCAGCAGGTTAACTGATTGCCATTTTCTGCGCTGCTCCACCGTTTTTTGTTGATCGAGAAATGGAACCGAAATTTGCCGTGTGCGAATGTTTATAAGTCCGCTGTCGTCTAACAGATAATTGACTGTGTTTAGAAGAAATTCCTTGTTCCCGTAGAATTGGTTTGCCATTTTATCGAACCCAAGTTCCAAGGGCCGGTTGCCCTGCATTTGGTTTTTTATTACATCACCATCGCTTATTACTACCATTTTTGAGGTAACACCATCATCCAAATTTCCTTTCAATTTAAAAGGTTTTACACGGTTTTTATAGGAAGAAGTGAACTTTCCTTCCAAAAGTACCGCGAGCGGAATTTCCCCCGCATTGTATTCATTCGGGTCGGGTCCTTCGTTTACTACTTGCAGGTTTTCCGGTATTTCGGTATCAAAATTTATTTCAAACGGAAGTCCAACAATTTTGGATAAGGGAGAAGTGGAAAGCAGAACCGTCTTTTTGATGCCGTTGGGAAGCGTGTCAATAGCGCTTGCAAAGTCAAACTTTACGGCTTCAATGTTTGAAACAATTGGGTGGTTATTCGCGCTGCTGCTCAAAGGGCTGAAAAACCAAGGATACTTATTATATTGGGCTTCACGCTCATTTCCGTTTGCCAAAACTATCGGTGCTGAATAAACATCTTTCACCAAATTTGGGTTGATGCGGATGCCGTATTTAAAGAAGAAATCGTTCAAGTTCAAATCCTTCCCAAATGCAAATGTCTTCCCTGTAACCGAATCTGTCTGCATTTGCGTCGCGTCCAGCAACCACAGCTGTTTTCCGCCGTTCATAAGGTATTGGTCCAAGACATATTTTTCGGCATCGCTAAAGGCTTCCGTAGGTTGCGCGGCAACAATTAAATCGAAGCCTTCCAACGCTTTCAGTGTTCTTTCCGGCTTTTGGGCTACGGAATCGAGTGTAAATGGGGCGATAAAATAATATTCCCGCAAGGTTGAAAAGAAGTCCGCCACATACCGATCGTCATATTCGCCATTTCCTTTTAAAACCGCTACTTTTCTCGATTTTGGGGTCACCAGTTTTTTAAAACCATCTGCAAAGGCATATTGCAGATTTTGAAGCGAACTGTTTACCCGCTCTTCGGAAGTGGCGCCCAATTGGTTTTTCAGTAAGGGAATTTTTACAGATTTGCCGTTGAAATGTGCCAATGCCCACGGATATACGAGTTCGGTACTTTGTTTGCCATTTTCGGAAACAGAAACCTGAGCAGGGGTGAGCCCAAATTTTTCGAATTGGGATTGAAATGCTTCGTTTCCTGGTTCGTTGGGGTTGATAAAATCAAATTTTATATTTGAATTATATGCCGAAAATTCCTCCAAAAGTTGTTCTGTCTCACTTTGAAGTCTGCGGAATTCCGGCGGAAAATTCCCTTTCAGAAAAACATCGACAACAACGGGGGAATCTGCTTCAGCAACTATTTTTTTGGCTTCTTCGGAAAGTGTGAATCGCTTGTCCTGCGTGAGGTCAAAACGTTTGTAGAAATAGTTTCCGAGTATATTCAAAAGAATTAATCCAACGATTAGGATTACTACCGAAATGATATTTTTTTTAAGTGATGTCTGCGTCATTGTTTCTTCAACTTTAAAATGGTCAACGCAATGAAAAATGCAGAAATACTCAGAAAATAAATTAAATCGCGCGTATCCAAAACGCCCCGTGCAACGCTATCAAAATGCGCTTTCATCCCCAAACCGGAAATTGAAAAGGAGGAAGAAGAAAGCCCTTCAAATCCATAATAAAACGCAAAACACAGAAATACACCCAATATAAATGCGACGATTTGGTTCTGCGAAAGCGTGGAAGAAAATATCCCGATGGAAGTATAGGAAAGCACCAAAAAAAACAGCCCGATGTACGAACCGATAGTACTGCCAACATCCCAATTTCCGGGTGGTTTGCCCAATTCTGAAACAGTAAAAACATACAGAACGGTTGGAATCAATGCGATGATAATCAGGATTACTGCGCCAAAATATTTCCCCAGCACTATCTGTTTCAGTGAAATGGGTTTTGTGAGCAAAAGTTCCAGCGTGCCCATTTTCATTTCATCGCTAAAGGCGCGCATGCAAACGGCCGGGATCAAAAATAGAAGTACCCACGGAGCGAGTTCAAAAAATGGCGAAAGGTCTGCAAAACCAGAATCGAAAATATTGTAATTTCCGCTGAAAACCCACAGAAATAAACCATTTATAATCAAAAACACAGCAATCACCAAATAGCCGATCGTGCTGGAAAAGAAGGAGTTTATTTCACGTTTTATTATTGGGAACATTTATTTATTTTAAGTTCAACCCTTCGACTGCACTCAGGGTGACAAGTATTATTTTAAAACAATTTAATTCAAACTTTCCAGCGTATCAACGCTCCAAGCTTCGGCTCTCTTTCGGAACTTGGGTTTGGTTTCGCTCCAAACACTTTTGAAAAGCTCACTTTTTCTATAATTTTCCAAATCGGTTTCATCATTCCAACGGCTGTAGGTGAAAAAGATTGTTTCGTCATTTTTATCTCTGTAAAGTTCCAAAAATTTACAGCCGGGAAAATTTCGTATTTTAGATTTTACAACTTCAAAATTAGCCAGAAATGCTTCCACATTTTCCGCTTCAAACTCCATTTTTACGATCCGAGTAAACATATTTTTCACTTATAAATTTAGGATTCTGAAATAAAATTCACCGTGATTGTATCCCGAAATTCCAATCCAAAAAGGCTGGAAGCTCCGCCAACAGAGGTGGGATTGCTCTTATAGATTGCCAATTCCAAAAATTGTGATGAATTCCAAAGAGCCAGTTTTTTGCCGTCCTCTTCCCGTTTTTCGGGCGGATGTTCGAAGTTTATGGCATCGCTGTAACGTAAATATATTTTAGTGAATTTTGCCGTGCGGGCGTTTATCACAAAATCCCTTCCCTTTCCCACGGTTTCAAACTGTTTTTTTGATATGTTGCTTATCACGTTTCCGTAATTGTCCACATAAATTACATTGCCAATTATTTGGCTGTTTTTGTTGCCCACAACTGGCCGGATTCCCGTCAGCTCCTTTATTTCAGATATGTTTTTTCCGATAACTTCCAACGTTCCACCGCGCGCAATATGACCTGCCACTTTTACAAAAACATCCAACACGGGAAAATTGCTGATTATGCGATCGTGTATGTTTATTTCTACTATTTTTTCTGGTTTTATTTCTGAAGTGAGCATCGAAATTATTCCATTGTCTGCACACACAAAATAATGGCCGTCCATAAATACCGCAATATGCTTATTCTCAGGATTCAACTCAGAATCCACCCCAATTACGTGAATGCTTCCCGGCGGAAAACTTTTGTAAGCATTCTGGATAATGTAGGCAGCCTCATGCAAATGGAAGGGCGAAATGGAGTGGGAGATATCAACAATTTTGGCATCTTCCATTTCGGTGTAAATAGCTCCCTTTACCGCGCCCACAAAGTGATCTTTCTCTCCGAAGTCAGTAGTAAGCGTGATTATTGGCATAAATGGATTGTTGATATTTTCTTAAATAAGTTACCACAAAAATAGGTTACTTTTGTTAGTGGCAAAACTATTTTTTGCTTAATACGAATAATAAAAAGCACGCCTTTTGAACGAACTCATAATTGAACTTACAGAGATTAGCCCAAGGGAATTCTTCGGCCTTGAAAATGCGAATATTGATCTACTGAAAAAATATTTTCCAAAACTTAAAATAGTCGCTCGCGGCAATAAAATAAAGGCCTACGGCGATGAAGAGGTGCTTGAGGAATTTGACCGACGAATTACGATGCTTTTGGATCAGTACGTGAAATACAATAAAATTGATGAAAACGTAATTGAGCGGGTTCTTTTAAGCCGAAACAAAGAAGAGTACGAAGCTCCTGTTGGCAGTGGCGAAACAATCGTCCACGGGGTGAGTGGAAAACCTATAAAAGCACAGACCGCGAACCAAAGAAAACTGGTTTCGCTAATGAGCAAAAACGATATGGTATTTGCGGTAGGTCCAGCCGGAACCGGAAAAACATACACAGGTGTTGCGTTGGCGGTTAAAGCATTGAAAGAAAAAGAAGTAAAACGAATTATTTTAACCAGGCCTGCGGTAGAAGCAGGGGAAAATCTTGGTTTTCTTCCCGGCGATTTAAAGGAAAAACTGGATCCGTATATGCAACCACTTTACGATGCGCTGCGGGATATGCTTCCTGCCGAAAAGCTTGCTTCGCACATAGAAACTGGTGTTATTCAAATTGCGCCATTGGCATTTATGAGAGGAAGAACGTTGGACAACGCCTTTGTAATTTTGGATGAAGCCCAAAACACAACCCACGCCCAGATGAAAATGTTTTTGACGCGGATGGGAAAAAACGCAAAATTTATGATTACCGGCGATCCGGGACAGATAGATTTGCCGAGGCGAGTTATTTCGGGCTTAAAGGAAGCATTATTGGTTTTGAAAGATGTAAAAGGTGTTGGAATGATTTATTTGGATGACAAAGACGTCATCCGCCACCGTTTAGTGAAAGAAGTAATTGCGGCTTATAAACATATTGAAAACGTTGATTGAAAATAATATTCAGTTGCAGTTCGATGAATTCAAAATTCAAAATTTAAAGTTCAAAATTTACATCCTGAATCCCTAATTCCAAATGAGTAATACAATAATTTCAACAGATTTCAACTTTCCCGGACAAAAAAGTGTTTACCACGGAAAGGTCCGCGAGGTTTATACTTTGGAAAACGATATTCTTTTGATGGTCGCTACCGATAGGTTGAGTGCTTTTGATGTAGTGATGCCGAAAGGAATTCCATACAAAGGGCAAATCCTGAACCAAATAGCCACAAAAATGATGAGGGATACTGAAGATTTGGTTCCCAACTGGCTTATTGCCACCCCAGATCCCAATGTTGCAATTGGTGAAGCCTGCGAACCTTTTAAGGTTGAAATGGTTATTCGTGGCTATATGAGCGGCCATGCGGCCCGAGAATATAAAGCCGGAAAACGAGTGCTCTGTGGCGTTGCGATGCCCGAGGCAATGAAAGAAAACGATAAGTTTCCACAACCAATAATTACACCGGCGACCAAAGCTGAAATGGGCGACCACGACGAGGATATTTCGCGCGAGGATATTCTAAAACGCGGAATTGTCTCCGAAGAAGATTATCTTCAACTGGAAGATTATACGCGCAAACTTTTTCAGCGAGGAAGCGAGATAGCAGCTGAACGCGGCCTGATATTGGTCGATACCAAATATGAATTCGGAAAAACGAAGGATGGAAAAATAGTTCTTATCGATGAAATCCACACTCCGGATTCGTCACGCTACTTTTATGCTGAAGGGTACGAGGAACGACAAAAGAACAACGAGCCACAAAAACAGCTTTCAAAGGAATTTGTGCGTCAATGGCTAATCCAAAATGGTTTTCAGGGATTGGAAGGACAAACAGTGCCGTTAATGAGCGATGAATATATTGAAACTGTTTCTGAAAGATATATCGAACTCTACGAAAACATTACTGGCGAAAAATTCAAAAAGGCCGATGTTTCAAATATCCACGAACGGATTGAAAAAAATGTGCTGGACTATCTGAAACAGTAAGCATTTTTTCATAAAAAAATAAAATGCCTTCTTCGGAAGGTTTTTTTTTATTTATTATATTATTTTTTCTCCCTAAAATTGAAACTGTGCACATAGCCAAGACTAAGCTCCGTAAAATCAGCCTGTCCTAGATTTGCGTTTAAGTGGGCGCCGACGTATAGATTATTCTTCGGGGCCTTTGCAGTACCGATTAAATAATATTTCAGTCCCAACCGCGAGGAAATACGGTACTTCTTTTTAAAATTTGAAGTGTATTCGCCCAGCAACCATGATTCTGGAATTTCTCGCGGAGTATTGTCCCAACCTTCATTAATTCGCCAGTCAATTTTATATGCAGGTTTGAAAAAATTGTAACCCAATTGCAGGTCAATACCAATGTGGTTCAAGAAAACCTCTCCGTGCAAACTAACTCCATAATTTGTAGCGTTGCGGAAAGGTTCATTTTTATAGCTTTCAAACTCCCTTCCATCCTGTACCAACGATTCATTTCCCTTTATATAATCGTAGTAATGCTGGTAAAACCGATAAAAAAAACCGACGCCTATTTTGTAGGTGTTGTTATAAACACGACCGTATTCGCCTGCAATGGTGTACACGTTTCTTTTGTCGTTAAAGGCGAGCGCAAAAACATTTTGGCCAAGCCCAGTGCGGACGGAATAATAGGAATAGCGAGTGTTTTTATAGGAAGGAATTTCGGGCAGGACAGTTTTCCCTGCATTTAATGGGTTTTTAATATCTGCAGATAAACTCACCAAAAAAGAATTATATCCCTGGTTCAGCAAACGTGTATGACCGTTTGAATGGTGCGAATAGCCCAAGCCAACACGCCAATCCGTTTTTGGCCCCGAAAGAAATTGATAGTTTAAATAAATGCGAAATGCCCAAGTAAGATCTGTAGTTACGGCCTGGTTTTGAGGATTCGTTTCTTCATTGAATTTTTTGGTGAAATAGGAAGCTCCCATTCCCGTCAGCAATTTAAATCTGTTGCTGCGGAAAACATTAAATTCTATAAACGGCAAAACTGTTATAGCGATGCCCAAGCTATCAATGTTTCCAAAATCAGTAATGCCCAGCGAAATGCCGGTTTTCGGTCCTTTTAATCGTTGCGCCCATTCCTGTGGATTGTCCTTTTGGGAGCGTCCTAAATTGAATATTGCTTGTTTTTGAAGCTTTGTTTGTGGGAAACCCCCATTGGCTTCCATCGTTTTTCCCAACAAAATTTCTGGAGTAAAAACTAAGGATTTCCGTTTCCAAAGAGTGTCATTTTGGGCGAAAGCAAGTATCGGAAAGAGAATAAAAAAAATGGTCAGTTGTTTCATTCGTGGCGCAAGTAACTATTTTTCAATTAATTTTAAAAATTTAAGTTTTACATTCGACAAAATTAATAATGTAAATGCTGGAATCACTCGATAATTTTATAGCTGAAGCTGCTTCATTTGCGTGGGGTTTGCCGTTATTGATACTTTTAATCGGCGGCGGAATGTATCTTATAATTCGAATTCGGTTTTTGCCCTTTCGCTATTTGGGGCACGCTGTTGCGGTACTTCGCGGCAAATATGACAACGAAAGCGATGCTGGAGAAATATCGCATTTTCAGGCTTTAACAACGGCGCTTTCCGCAACCGTTGGAATGGGAAACATTGCTGGGGTAGCTGTTGCCATTGCCATTGGCGGACCCGGAGCGGTTTTTTGGATGTGGGTCAGCGCCGTAATCGGCATGTCAACAAAATTTTTTACGGCAACCTTGGCCATACTTTATAGAGGAAAGGATTCCGAAGGAAAAATACAAGGTGGACCCATGTATTTTATCATGGAGGGTTTAGGAAAAAAGTGGAAACCATTGGCGGTATTTTTCAGTATTGCTGGATTGGTGGGCGCTTTGCCAGTATTTAACGTTAACCAATTAACGCAGGCGATTAATGACATTCTATTAAAACCCGCAGGAGTTTACAACGGTTTCCAGACCGATTTAATAATTGGAATCGTTTTGGCGATTATCACTGCGGTTGTAATTCTTGGTGGTTTGTCGCGCATTAGTAAAACGGCTTCCAAAATGGTACCGAGCATGGTAATACTCTATTTTCTTTTGGTGCTTATTATATTGGTGGTGAATGTTGACGTTGTCCCCAAATATTTCGGGATGATTTTCACCGATGCTTTTTCGGCAGATTTTTATAAAGGCGATGCCTTTTTGGGCGGCGTTGTTGGTGGAATTATTTTATTAGGAATCCGGCGAGGCGCATTTTCAAATGAAGCGGGAATTGGCACAGCGCCCATGGCGCACGGCGCGGCAAAAACCAACGAGCCTATTCGGGAAGGATTGGTTGCAATGCTCGGCCCTGCAATTGATACGCTTATAATCTGTAGTTTAACGGCGCTCGCCATTTTGGTTACCGGCGTTTGGCAAAGCAGCGATGCTAATGGCGTTAGCCTTACAGCCACAGCGTTTGAAGCGAGCATTCCTGTTTATGGAAAATACGGACTTCTGGCGTGTATTGTTATTTTCAGTGTTTCCTCGCTTTTTTCGTATTCGTATTACGGCAGCAAGTGTATGGGATTTCTTTTTGGTGCGAAGAATAAAGGGATTTACAACTATTTCTACATTGTCAGCATACTTGTGGGCGCAACAACTTCGCTGAGTATGATGATTAATTTGATTGATACTTTTTTTGCAATGATGGCAATTCCTACAATGACGGCCACTATAATTTTGGCGCCGCGGGTAATTAAAGAGGCAAAAATATATTTTGAAAAAATTAAAAAAGCTAATTAATAGTATCGATTAATTGGTTCATCATTTCTGTGTATTTCCTCGCACCTACGGGGTTTAAGTGGTTTTCATTCAAAAAGTCCCGAGCCGTAAAAGTTGTTGTATCCTCTTCTTCTTTCAGAAAATACACGTTCCTGTATTTTTTCTTTATTTCTCTTAAAACACTGTCCCTTCTTTTCACTATTTCCGGAGTTCTTTGTTTTAAATAGGTTTTGTAAAGCGGAACGGTGCAGATGATCACTTTTAAATTTTTCGCCTTCAAATAGTCGAGCATTTTATAGAGATATTCGGTATTTGCTTGTAGGATTTTTAAATTTTCTGAATTGATTATACGGAAACTTCGGGCTGCAATTTTTGTTTCGTCATATTCCAAATCTTTGAATGGGCCTTTATAATTATTAGTGTCAAATCCGTATTTATTGAATTTTGAGGAATCGCTTTTATAAATATAGTGCTCCATCAATTTAAAGGAATAAAATCTCGGGTTCGACAAAAACAGTAATCTGTCCTTAAAAAACGTCTGCCGCCCAAATGCGTTTACGCCGTAATATTTTAAATACACTGAATTCTTCCAATAATCGTTTCGGTGGTGCGGAAGCTCCAAATGGTTGTACGAAACTTCCAATAGTACGTACTTCAAATTCGGCATTCGTTCCCGGGTTCCTTTCAGTATTTCAAAATCCTCGTTGTGGTGCTGAGATGTTGAGGCGAAATTAATTGCAGGTTTTTCTGAAATTTCTGGATTAAAGGCGTTTTTCATTTCAGAGGATCCAAGCGCCATAACTTCAATTTCAGCGGCATTACCATCTAAATAATTGCCGATCACCTTATAATTTATAGGAAGTTGGAGGGCGAGAATTTCCAAAAAAATGTATGCAGCTATTACCGGTACAAAAAACCAGAGGCAGTATTTCAGAAAACGCTGTTGCGCTTGGCTAAAATTGGAAATAAATAAAATCCTCCGTGGGACCTGCATACCTTAAAATTAAAAAAATGAAAATATAGTAAATCGCCCATCTAATTGGCTTACTGAAATAATTTTCCAGGGCTGAAAATGGAAAATCCCTTCGCCGAGTAAATACTTCCAAGAAAATGAAAATGGCGAGAAAAAACAGTAATGGTGTCCATAAAAGTCGGGCCAGATTGGTATCGTTTACGAATTGACCGATCCTTTTAAAAATTAGAAAAGCCTCATCAATATTCTGGCTTCGGAAAAGAATGCACGATGAAACTATAAATATGAAACTGAAAATTGGCAGCAGTATGCGCGGTCCACGTGGCTTTTTGTATAAAAGACTGGATTTTCGGTTTTTTCCAAAAGGGGTTCTTTCAATAATAATGAGCATTGCCTGAAAGAGTCCGAACACTACAAAGGTCCAATTGGCGCCGTGCCACAAACCTATTAGGCCCATGGTGGCCAAAATCGCGACATTTCTTTGGCCGTTGCTGCCAAGATTTTTTTTGATAATGGGGAAATAAATATAGTCGGTAAACCAACGTGTGAGCGTAATGTGCCAACGTTGCCAAAATTCGGTCACATTTTTGGACAAATAGGGAATTTTGAAGTTTTTGCTCAATTTAAATCCGAAAAGTTTGGCAGTACCAATTGCGATATCGGAATAGCCCGAAAAATCTCCATAGATCTGAAAGAAAAATAACGTTGAAGCAAACAGTAGCGAAAGACTGCCGTAACCGTCGGGATTGGCATAAACCGTATTTACTATCAGCGCGGCATTATCCGCAATTACCATTTTTTTGAAAAGCCCCCATAAAATTTGTCGTAAACCTTCTTTTACCTGCTCGGTTTCAAAAGTGCGCTTTTTGCTGAATTGCGGCAACAAATCTGAAGCTTTTTCAATTGGACCGGCTACCAACTGCGGAAAAAAGCTCACGAAGCACAAAAAATTCAAAAGGTTGGAGGTAGGTTTAATTCGGTTTTTATAAACATCTATGGAATAGCCCATAGTTTGGAAAGTATAAAAACTCAATCCCACTGGAAGTATTAAGTTTAAGGAACTAAATGCGTACTCGCCCTGTGGAAGACTGAAAAGGAGCGCAAATTCATCAATAAAAAAGTTGTAATATTTAAATACGAAGAGTACACCCAAGTTCCATAGAATACTGGCGTAGAGATAGATTTTTTTCCGAGAGGAATTCTGTGATGCACCTATTGCCAGCCCCGCGCCGTAATCCACCAAAGAACTCGCTAAAATGAGGAACAGGAATCGCCAGTCCCACAATCCATAAAAAAAATAGCTAGCGAGTAGCAGGATTGCGTTTTGAGCTTTTATCTTTTTAAAACCTACGGCCCAATATAATATTAGGGTAATGGGAAGGAATAATCCAAAAGAAAAAGAATTGAAGAGCAACGTCCGGTTGATTTTGAGCCAAATATAATAAAAATGAAACCTCTGCAAACTTTATTGACAGAGGCCTCGACTTTTAATTTTGGAATGCTGGTATTTTATGAGGTTCAAATCTCTTTCGGCAACTCAAGTTTGTATTCTGAAAGGATATGCAAAAGGGCGATTTCCGAGTTTGCGAGATACGTATTTTTATTTTCGTTTGAATGGATTTCCTTAAAATAGGGTTCAAGTTTCCCTGCCTCATAATATTCTGCCAGCGAAGGATGGACGTAATACTTTTTACAAACGGTGCGCGTATTCCCCAAGCCTTCGGCGGTGGCATCATAGGCGGTAAGTATGTTTTTTTTGGTTTCCATTTGGGTGGTGGGGGCTTCTAAAACAGATAGCGTTTCAATAAAAATTTTGCTTGCGGCCCAAGTTCTAAAATCCTTCGCCGAAAACATATCGCCACTTATTTCGTGTATGTAATCGTTTACCATTCCGCTGTCGATGCTGTGGTGGTTGCCATCTTCATCATAATATTGAAAAAGTTCCCAGCCGGGAATTTCCTCACACTGAAGTATCAATTTCCGCAATTTTTTATTCCGAAGTGTTACCGAATGTTCCTTTCCCTTTTTTCCCACAAAATCAAATCGCATCTTATTGTTTGAAATATCGAGGTGTTTGGTGCGCAAGGTGGAAAGACCGTAGGTTTTATTGTTTTTGGCGTAATAATCATTCCCGATGCGAATGTGCGTTTCCTCCATCAGTTTTATTATTAATGCCAGGCATTTGCGCTTTGTCATTTTACGCAATCTCAAATCTTTATCTACCTGCTCTCTAATCTCAGGTAACAGATTTCCAAATGCCGCCATTTTAAAAAATTTCGTTTTATTCCTTAACTCATTCCAATTGGGATGGTAGCGATATTGTTTTCGCAATTTCTGGTCGCGGCCCACTACCTGCAAATGCCCATTGTGGAGCGGAGTAATACACACGTCGTTCCAGGCGGGAGGAATAACCAGTTTTTTGAATCGTGTAATTTCTTTTTTGCTTTTTATTTTTTTGTCGTTCTGGGTATAGTAGAAACCCTTGCCATGCCTATGTCTTTTAATAGTCAGCCGGTTTTCGGTAATATATACCAAATTTGCAAGCTCTGCCGCTTCGCTTGGGTTTTTGAGAATTTTTTCTACGTGGGGTTCTTTTATTACCATTTTCTAAAAATAGAATAAAAGTAAAAACGGTTGTCTTAAAGAAATACAAAAAGGTTAAACATAATTCAATAAATTATTTCTTGTTGCTGATTACTAATACGATGGCTTAACATCTTAAATAAAGCTTAATTTTTGAAAACCGTCGTCTCGCTTTTTTCGTATGTTTAGGATGTTTTAAAGCCCCAACCTATGAAACATCTCCTACTTTTCGCCCTGTTATGGGGCCTTGGTTGCATAGGTCAGAACCCTGCTTTTAATCCTGTAGAAAGTAAAGGTGAACTTTATGAATATGCCGAATTTACAAATACCGGCAGATCAGATTTATCTTTTGAACAGATAAAAGATAATCCTTCCCTCAATTTTGAAAATCTTTCTTCGGAAAACCAAAGCACAGGTTTTACTGCAGATAACTACTGGCTTCGCTTTGAATTGGAAAACAGCAGTAATGTGCCAAAAACCTATTTCCTCGAAACCGCACGACCCATTACAGACCTTGCCGAACTTTACCAATTCAACGGAAATGAAAAGCCCAAAGTCTTTAGAAGTGGCGATCAGATTCCTTTCATAAAACGGCAAGTGGCGCATCGTTCAACTATTTTCAAAATTGAGCTTCCACAAAATAGTGTCCAAAAATTTTACATTCATTTAAAAAGTGATGGCGAAACCATTAACCTTCCTTTAAATCTGTATTCCGAAAATTCGTTTTGGCTAGTAAATTATAAGCAGCAACTGTTTTTGGGTATTTTTTACGGGCTACTATTATTGGCGGGAATTATCTACTTGTTTTTCTATTCCAGTTTAAAGGCGAAGGCTTTTCTTTATTACGGCTTTTACGTTTTTTCAATTGGATTGATGCAAGCGGCTTTAGACGGTTTTCTTTTTCAATATTTCTTTCCGGATGGAGGTTATTTTACCGCGCGGATCGTTTTGGTTACCGCGATTCTTTCGAACTTTTTTCTTTTGAAGTATTGCGAATATTTTCTTCAAGTTTCAATAAACCTTCCAGTTTTTTCAAAAATATTTAAACTTCTTTATGGCATCATCGCGATGTCTGCTTTCCTTATTTTCATCAGTCCAAAAACTTTGGAAATGGCCTATCCCATTTGCAACATAAATGGTCTTTTGAGCTTGTTGGTAATTTTGGCGACTATTTTTGCGATGCGTTTTAAACGTGTGGCTATCGACCCGTATTTTTCGCTGGGTATTTTCTTTTTGGTAATTGGTTTGCTGGGTTTTGTGATGAATAACCTGAGTCTTCTTCCCAATAATTTCTATACCCTGAACAGCGCTAAATTCGGAACTGGGATTGAGGTGATTCTTTTGTCTATTTCTATGACTAACTTAATTAGAAGGCTTAGATTGGAAAAAGAACTGTCGCAGAAATTTGCCCTTCAGAAAGCGGAGGAAATAAGCGAGCTTAAAACCTATTTTATGTCCAACATGAGCCACGAACTCCGTACTCCGCTAAATACAATAATGGGCATAACTGAAGTGGAGATAGCCAAGCAAAAAAACAATGAAGAAAGAAAGCAGTTTGAAATAATCAAAAATGCGTCGCTCAGCCTTTTGAGCAGTGTAAACGATATCTTGGATTTTGAAAAGGTAGAAAAGAATAGGATACAACTGAAAAGGGAAAAGTTCAATCCCTCAATTCTCTTAAACCAAATTAGCAACAGCTGGAAAATAGAAGCTGAAAATAAAGGGTTGGATTTTCGTTTTGAAATGGATTACGAAATACCAGTTGCGGTAATGGGCGATGCAGACCGCTTTGTACAGATAATAAATAATGTGTTGGGCAATGCAGTGAAATTTACCCGGGAGGGAAGCGTGGTGTTAAAAGTGCGCTGCGCAAAACGGGCCAATGGGAAATATTGTTTTGCTATTACAATTTCCGATACTGGCATCGGGATGGACGCCGAATTCAAAAAAAATATATTCGACAGTTTTAATCAGATGCGACTAAACCACAAAAGAGAATTTGGGGGCATTGGTTTAGGCCTTACCATAGTAAAGCATTTGGTTGCACTATATAATGGAAATCTTCATATTGAGAGTGAAAAGGGAAGGGGCACGAATGTTTTTATTGAATTAATGATTGAGGATGTTTCAAAGGAATTCAACGTTGCCGTAAAAAAAGCAGAACCTGCAGAAACCGGGGCAAAAATGCATGTACTGGTGGTCGAGGATAATCTGTTGAACCAATTGGTGATGCGGAAAATGCTGAACAGTTACCCCGAAGTAAGTTTTGCCGTTGTGAATAATGGGACCGAAGCAATCGAAGCTTTAAAAAAAGATATTTACGATATTGTTTTAATGGATTTGCAAATGCCAATAATGGACGGCTACGAAGCAACAAAAATCATCCGTAGTGGCGATTTGGGCAAAACAATTACAAATATTCCGATAATAGCGGTTACGGCAGATGCGATGCAGGAAACCCGCCAAAAGGTTCTGAATATTGGGATGGATGATTATATGACCAAACCAGTAAATAGGGAGTTGCTTCTGGAAAAAATGCAGCGTTTAAATAATGCTATTTTAAAAATAGCGTAATACTAAATTCCTTATATTGAATTCTATTCTGCTGTGAATTAATCAAAATAACTGAAGGTTTCCCCGTCTTTTATATTAAGCAGCGCTTCATATATAAGTTTTATCACATTTTCCACATCGTCTCTGTGAACCATTTCCACAGTTGTGTGCATATAACGTAACGGAAGCGAAATAAGGGCGCTTGCCACACCTCCATTACTGTAAGCAAAGGCATCGGTATCCGTTCCAGTGGCACGGGAAAGTGCCGCCCGCTGGAATGGAATCATCTTTTTTTCGGCAGTTTCTACTATATAATCCCGCAACTTTTGTTGCACCGCCGGGGCATAGGCAATTACCGGTCCTGCTCCCATTTCAATTAGGCCTTCCTTTTTCCTTTCTATCATTGGGGTAGTGGTATCATGGGTAACATCGGTAACAATCGCAATGTTAGGTTTAATCCGTTGCGAAATCATTTCGGCGCCGCGCAGACCAATTTCTTCCTGCACTGAATTTGTGACATAAAGTCCAAATGGTAATTTCTTCTTGTTTTCAGATAAAAGTCGTGCGACTTGGGCAATCATAAAACCTCCCATTCTATTATCAATGGCCCGGCAGACAAATTTATTCTCATTTAAAATATGGAAGGTGTCGGGGTATGTAATTACGCAACCCACGTGAATCCCCATTTTCTCCACTTCTTCCTTGTCTTTGGCGCCCACATCAATAAAAATGTTCTCTGGTTTGGGCGCTTCCTCTTTGGATTTATCACGAGTATGAATTGCAGGCCAACCAAAAACCCCTTTCTTTATACCGTTTTTGGTGTGTATATGCACAATTTTGGAAGGCGCTATCTGATGGTCGCTACCGCCGTTCCTAATCACATAAAGCAATCCATTATCGGTAATATAATTTACGTACCATGAAATTTCATCGGCGTGCCCTTCAATTACCACTTTAAATTTTGCGTCGGGATTTATCACGCCCACGGCGGTGCCGTAAGTATCTGTAAAAAATTCATCTACATAGGGTTTTAAATAATCCATCCACAATTTTTGCCCTTCCCATTCATAACCCGTAGGAGAGGGATTGTTTAAGTATTGTTCCAAAAATTTCAAGGATGCATCATTTAAAATAGAGGTAGCCATAATATTTATTTGATTTCTAAATTGGTAATTCGCAGGCAAAATTAGTTAATTCTAAGGAAGACCCACAAGGCAATTTGCTTATTTTTGGAACGTTTTTGGATAACAAGTTTCTCAAAAAAACAACATGAATAAGATATATTTCCTTTTCTATATATGTATAGCGTTTTTTGGCAATTCCGTATTTGGCCAAACAACCGATGAAATTCTTCAGAAAAGGAACGATTCCACAGAGGTGATGTACTATATTATTGAAGGCGACACCATAGCGCGCGATATTATTGATTTGGATGAAGTGATTTTGTTGGACAAGCTTCAGTTTAAATCTGAAAACGACAGAAGGCGCTATCTAATTCTTCGCAGAAAAACCCGAAAAGTATATCCATACGCCAAGTTGGCCTCGGACCGTTTGTCTACCATGACCAAACGTTTAAAGACCATCGAAAAAAATAGCGATCGCAGAAGGTACACCAAAAGGATACAGAAGTACATAGAAGGGGAGTTCTCGGAAAAGCTAAAAAAACTGACACACACCGAAGGCCAAATATTGGTAAAGCTCATCCACCGGCAAACCGGGCGCACCGCTTTTGATCTGGTAAAAGAACTGCGGACGGGGTGGCGCGCGTTTTGGTACAACACCACCGCAAGCTTATTTGAGATTTCGCTGAAGGAAGAATATAGGCCCTTTGAGGTTAAGGAAGATTATTTGATAGAAGATATTTTGGAGCGTTCGTTTCAGGAAAATAAGCTCGAACGGCAGAAGCCTGCCTTCCCTATTGACTATCTCGATCTGACCACCCATTGGAATAAAAAGACTGTTAATAACTAATAATTTTTGGGGTTGTGTAGAATGATGAAAGGTATTACTTTTGTCGTCCGCTCTTTAAAATTTGAAAGTTCCAAAGAAAGTCCCGAAAATTCAAAATTTAGTTTTTGAATTGTTCAGGGAACGGTTTTTTAAGGGAAGCATTTATTTTGAAAATTATTTTTTGTGTAAAATAAACGTTTTCAGAAGCTTAAAAAAAATCTGAAAAAAACTTTCAAAAAAATTCAATTTTCATTTGGTAGAATGAAAAAAGTGATTGTATATTTGCACCCGCTTAGAGAAACAGGCACGGTCTTAAAAATGGTGAAAAGGGAATAATAGCAACGGTTCAACTCCGTTCCACCAACAAATGATTCTTTATTTTATAATAAAGAA
>CAWITX010000019.1:0-113956 GCA_963839235.1 uncultured Flavobacteriaceae bacterium
CACCAAACTCCAACAGGATTTGGCTTCAAAATTGGAACTGTTCTTTAAAATTTTGGAATTTGGAATTTCTTTTTTTGGAATTTCAATAAAATGCGGGAGTAGCTCTCCCGATAGCTATCGGGATGGTATCGCGTTCTGGATGGTTTAAAAATCGATTTGGTTAGCATCAAATAAAATTGCGGGAGTAGCTCAGTTGGTAGAGCGTCAGCCTTCCAAGCTGAATGTCGCCGGTTCGAACCCGGTCTCCCGCTCAAAATGAGTTACAAGTTGTAAAGTTGCAAGTTACAGGTTGGAGTGACCTGAAACTCAAAAACCTGAAACCTGAAACCAAAACGCCGGTGTAGCTCAGGGGTAGAGCGTTTCCTTGGTAAGGAAGAGGTCATGGGTTCAATTCCCATCATTGGCTCAAAGGTTATGAGGATTATCCCAAAATCGGGTTCCTTCCTTAATTTCGCATAGAATTGAACACTAATATATAACTAAGATTAAAATTAATACAAAATGGCAAAAGAAACATTCGATCGGTCAAAACCACACTTAAATGTGGGTACAATTGGACACGTAGATCACGGTAAAACAACGTTAACCGCAGCTATTACCAAAGTGATGGCTGATGCTGGGTTTTCGGAAGCCAGATCTTTCGACCAAATTGATAACGCTCCAGAAGAAAAAGAAAGAGGTATAACAATCAACTCTTCACACGTTGAGTACCAAACAGCTAACCGTCACTACGCACACGTTGACTGTCCTGGTCACGCGGATTACGTAAAGAACATGGTTACAGGTGCTGCCCAAATGGACGGTGCTATTCTAGTTGTTGCTGCTACAGACGGACCAATGCCACAAACACGTGAGCACATCCTTCTTGGTCGCCAGGTAGGTATCCCACGTATCGTTGTGTTCATGAACAAAGTGGATATGGTTGATGATGAGGAATTGCTTGAGTTAGTGGAAATGGAAATCCGTGACCTTCTTAACTTTTATGAGTATGATGGTGATAACGGACCTGTAATCGCTGGTTCTGCACTTGGCGCACTTAACGGTGAGCAAAAATGGGTTGATACAGTAATGCAATTGATGGAAGCTGTAGATAGCTGGATTGAACTTCCAACTCGTGATGTTGATAAGGATTTCCTAATGCCTATTGAAGATGTATTCTCTATTACCGGTCGTGGTACTGTTGCAACAGGTCGTATCGAAACCGGTGTAGCAAATACAGGTGATGTTGTTGACATTATTGGTATGGGCGCTGAAAAATTGACTTCTACAATAACAGGGGTTGAAATGTTCCGTAAAATTCTTGACAGAGGTGAAGCTGGAGATAACGTAGGTATCCTTTTAAGAGGTATCGAAAAGAACGACATCCGTCGTGGTATGGTTATCTGTAAAAAAGGTTCTGTAACTCCACACGCTAAATTCAAAGCTGAGGTTTATATCCTTAAAAAAGAAGAAGGTGGACGTCACACTCCATTCCACAATAACTACCGTCCACAGTTCTACGTTCGTACAACTGACGTAACCGGAACAATCATGCTTCCTGACGGTGTTGAAATGGTGATGCCTGGTGATAACTTAACTATCCACGTTGAGTTGCTTCAACCAATTGCAATGAACGTAGGTCTTCGTTTCGCTATCCGTGAAGGTGGACGTACTGTAGGTGCAGGTCAGGTAACTGAAATTTTAGACTAATTATCATATAATTGAAAGCACTGGGTGTCCCGAAATTCCTTCGGGATACCTTGGCTTTTATAACGGGTTTAGCGTAATACTTTAAATAGTGCTAATCCCTTTCAAACGGGTTTAGCTCTCCCGATAGCTATCGGGATGATAGTGCAAAAAACCAAATACGGGTTTAGCTCAGTTGGTAGAGCACTGGTCTCCAAAACCAGGTGTCGGGAGTTCGAGCCTCTCAACCCGTGCCAAATTGAAGTAATGAATAGCATTGAGGCGAGAAGCCTGTCCTGAGCGAAGCACTTTTTCTGTGCGAAGTCGAAGGGAGCCTCTCAACCCGTGCCAAAGCAAATTCTGAAACACTTCAGAATAAGAAATAAGAAAAAATTCAGATTAACCCGAATTTTAATACGGTTGCAAGATGACAAACTATATTACAGAATCGTACAAAGAACTTAAAAATCATGTTACCTGGCCTACATGGGCAGAAGCTCAGAAACTTACCGTTATTGTGGCGGTATTTTCAGTAGTGTTGGCCTTGGCAGTTTGGGGAATCGATACCGTATTCCACTGGATGGTGGATCAATATTTTATCTGGATCAAGTCGTAAGAAATGACCGAAACAACAAGTGCAAAAAAGTGGTATGTAGTCCGTTCAGTTAGTGGACAGGAAAACAAGATCAAATCGTATATTGAAACTGAGATAAAACGATTGGAGCTTGAAGACTATATTGATCAGGTTCTAGTACCTACTGAGAAAGTAATACAGATACGTAACGGAAAAAAAGTAAACAAAGAACGTGTTTACTTCCCCGGATACATAATGATACAAGCTAATTTGGGTGGTGAAATTCCACACATAATTAAATCAATAAACGGAGTAATCGGCTTTTTAGGTGAAGTAAAAGGCGGAGATCCCGTGCCACTTAGGCAATCTGAAGTAAACAGAATGTTGGGTAAGGTAGATGAGCTTTCAGTGAAAGACGACAATGTAAATATTCCTTACATAATTGGTGAAACAGTAAAAGTAATAGACGGGCCGTTCAACGGATTTAACGGTACCGTAGAAAAAATAAATGAAGAAAAACGCAAGCTCGAGGTAATGGTGAAAATCTTCGGAAGAAAAACACCATTGGAATTGAGCTACATGCAAGTAGAAAAAGTTTAATTGTTACGCTTAATAGGTTTTTTCAGAGGCTTCCACTTTTGAAGGACCACATTAAAAATTAGAAATGGCAAAAGAAATCAGTAAAGTAGTTAAGTTGCAAGTTCGCGGAGGTGCTGCTAACCCATCACCACCAGTTGGACCTGCTCTTGGTGCTGCCGGTGTAAACATCATGGAGTTCTGTAAGCAATTCAATGCTAGAACCCAAGATAAGCAGGGTAAAGTATTGCCAGTAGCGATCACGGTTTATAAAGACAAATCTTTCGATTTTGTTATTAAAACCCCACCCGCTGCCGTACAAATACTTGAAGCTGCTAAAGCTAAAAAAGGCTCCGGTGAACCACATGCAAAAAAAGTAGCCACAATCTCTTGGGACCAAGTGAAAACGATCGCGGAAGACAAAATGCCCGATCTTAATGCATTTACCGTTGAGTCTGCTATGAAAATGGTAGCTGGTACTGCACGTTCTATGGGAATTAAAGTAAAAGGTGATGCACCTTTTTAATCTGAAAAAGAATCCAAAAAATGGCACAATTAACTAAAAAGCAAAAGGAAGCTAAACTTAAGGTAGAGGATAAAACCTATACCGTAGCTGAAGCTTCTGCTTTAATAAAAGAAATCACCAGCGTAAAGTTTGATGCTTCCGTTGACCTTGCAGTTCGTCTTAACGTGGATCCACGTAAAGCAAACCAAATGGTTAGAGGCGTTGTTACCCTTCCTCACGGAACGGGTAAAGACGTAAAAGTATTGGCATTGGTAACTCCAGACAAGGAGGCCGAAGCCAAGGAAGCAGGAGCAGACTACGTAGGTCTTGATGAGTACCTCGATAAAATTAAAGGAGGATGGACAGATGTTGACGTAATTGTAACTATGCCGAGTGTAATGGGTAAATTAGGTCCTTTAGGACGCGTGTTAGGTCCTCGCGGCCTTATGCCAAACCCAAAGACAGGTACAGTAACAATGGACGTTGCTAAAGCAGTTTCTGATGTAAAAGCTGGTAAAATCGACTTTAAAGTTGACAAAACCGGTATCGTACACGCAGCAATTGGGAAAGCATCTTTTGATGCCGAAAAAATTGCAGGAAACGCAAGAGAATTATTAACAACCCTCGTTAAACTAAAGCCTCAAGCGGCAAAAGGTGTTTACATAAAGAGTATCTATATGTCCAGCACAATGAGCCCTGGTGTAGAAATTGACACTAAAAGGTTTACTGAGCAGTAAAAACTGGAAATTATGACAAGAGAAGAAAAATCACAAGTAATTGAAACGTTGACTGCGCAGTTGTCTGATAATGCCAATATCTATTTGGCAGATATTTCAGGCCTAGACGCAGGGAACACTACCAACCTTCGCCGCGCTTGTTTCAAGGCGGGTGTTCAGTTGGCAGTAGTTAAGAACACATTGCTTAAAAAAGCAATGGAGAGTTCAGATAAAGACTTTGGAGAACTAACAGGAATACTTAAAGGAAATACTTCCTTAATGTTTTCTGAAACAGGTAATGCACCTGCCAAAGTAATCAAGGAATTCAGAAAAAAATCTGACAAGCCTCTTTTGAAGGGAGCCTACATCCAGGAGTCAATTTACGTTGGCGACAATCAATTGGATAGTCTGGTTGAACTTAAATCAAAAGACGAACTTGTTGGAGAAATTATCGGGTTGTTGCAATCCCCTGCCAAAAATGTTATCTCGGCTCTTAAGAGTGGTGGTAGCACAATTGCCGGGCTTGTTAAAACCTTATCCGAAAGAGAAGGATAAAATTTCATTTAGCACTAATTAATTTATATAAACACAATTATTTTTAAAAACGATAGAAATGGCAGATTTGAAAGATTTCGCAGAACAATTGGTTAACCTTACTGTAAAAGAAGTAAATGAGTTAGCTACAATATTAAAAGACGAGTACGGCATTGAGCCTGCTGCTGCAGCTGTAGCTGTTGCCGCTGGTGGTGCTGCTGCTGGTGGAGAAGCCGCTGAAGAGCAATCAGAATTCGATGTAGTTCTTAAGGCTGCCGGTGCCTCTAAACTTGCAGTTGTAAAACTAGTTAAGGAATTAACTGGCGCTGGTCTTAAAGAAGCAAAAGAAATGGTGGACAACGCTCCTTCCGCTATCAAAGAAGGTGTTTCAAAAGACGAAGCAGAATCTTTGAAAAAGCAATTGGAAGAAGCTGGAGCCGAGGTTGAGCTTAAGTAAGCTTCTTACCATCCAAGCCTAAAGGTTTAGGTCTACCGTCTCGGCGGAAAGACCTAAACCATTTTGCGTATATAATGGTTAACACCTTTTTATACGATTTTATCACAATTATTTTAATTAAAATTCCGTCCATAGATGTCAGCAACGCAAACTGAAAGATTGAATTTTTCCTCTGTAAAAAATAAGCCGGAATACCCCGACTTTTTGGACATTCAGATAAAATCCTTTCAGGATTTTTTCCAGTTGGAAACCAAATCAGAAGAAAGAGGCCAAGAAGGATTGTACAAAACCTTTTTGGAAAATTTCCCGATTACCGATACCCGAAACCAATTCGTTTTAGAGTTTTTGGACTATTTCGTAGATCCGCCAAGATATTCCATCCAGGAATGTATTGAGCGAGGTCTTACCTATAGCGTGCCGTTAAAAGCACGTTTAAAACTGTACTGTACGGACGCCGAGCACGAAGATTTTGAAACCATCGTGCAGGACGTTTATCTTGGTACAATCCCATACATGACCCCCAGCGGAACTTTCTGCATCAACGGGGCCGAGCGTGTAGTTGTATCTCAGCTTCACCGTTCGCCAGGTGTATTCTTTGGCCAGTCGTTCCACGCAAATGGAACCAAACTTTACTCTGCCCGTGTTATTCCTTTTAAAGGTTCATGGATTGAGTTTGCCACAGACATTAACAGCGTAATGTACGCGTACATTGACCGTAAGAAAAAGTTACCTGTAACAACGCTATTCCGCGCAATTGGTTTTGAAAGGGATAAGGATATTCTTGAAATATTCGACCTTGCGGAAGAAGTGAAAGCTTCAAAAACAGGACTTAAAAAATATATTGGCCGTAAGCTTGCCGCCCGTGTGCTGAAAACTTGGCACGAGGATTTTGTGGATGAAGACACCGGCGAGGTTGTTTCCATTGAGCGTAACGAGATTATTTTGGACCGTGATACCGTTCTTGAAAAAGAACACATCGATGAAATCATCGATTCTGGTTCCAAAACTATCTTATTGCACAAAGAGGATAACCTTTTGGCAGATTACGCAATTATTCACAATACATTGCAAAAAGACCCTACCAACTCTGAAAAAGAAGCGGTAGAACATATATATAGACAACTACGTAACGCCGAGCCGCCAGATGAGGAAACAGCTCGTGGAATTATCAACAAGCTTTTCTTCAGCGACCAGAGATATAATCTTGGGGAAGTAGGCCGTTACAGAATGAACAAAAAACTGGGTCTTGATATCGCCATGGACAAGCAAGTGCTTACCAAGGAAGATATCATCACCATAGTGAAATATCTTATCGAGCTTATCAACAGTAAAGCTGAGATTGATGATATTGACCACCTTAGCAACCGTCGTGTTCGTACTGTAGGTGAGCAATTGAGTCAACAGTTTGGTGTTGGTCTTGCCCGTATGGCGCGTACCATTCGCGAGCGTATGAACGTTCGTGATAACGAGGTGTTTACACCTATTGATTTGATTAATGCGAAAACACTTTCGTCAGTAATCAACTCATTCTTTGGTACCAACCAGCTTTCACAGTTTATGGACCAAACAAACCCATTGGCAGAGATTACGCACAAGCGTCGTCTTTCTGCACTTGGGCCAGGTGGTCTTTCCCGTGAAAGAGCAGGTTTCGAGGTTCGTGACGTTCACTATACACACTACGGTCGTTTATGCCCGATTGAAACTCCGGAAGGACCAAACATTGGTCTTATTTCTTCACTTGCGGTTTATGCCAAAGTGAACAATCTTGGTTTCATCGAAACTCCGTATCGTAAAGTTACCGACGGAAAAATCGATATTAAACATGAGCCGGTTTATCTTTCTGCTGAAGAAGAAGAGGAAATGCACATTGCGCAAGCAAACATTCCTCTTTCTGATAAGGGTGTGATTGAAACAGATAAGGTAATTGCACGTATGGAAGGCGACTTCCCGCTTGTAGAACCAACCGTTGTAAATTATGCAGACGTTGCACCAAACCAGATTGCATCCATTTCTGCATCGTTGATTCCTTTCTTGGAACACGATGATGCGAACCGTGCACTGATGGGATCAGAACATGATGCGCCAGGCGGTACCTTTATTGATTGCAGATTCACCAATTGTAGGAACAGGTCTTGAAAGACAAGTTGCTTCCGATAGCCGTGTGTTGATAAATGCTGAAGGAGACGGTGTGGTTGAATACGTTGATGCAAATGAAATTACTATTAAATATGACCGTACCGAAGAAGAGCGTATGGTTAGTTTTGATAGCGATTCAAAAACATATCAATTAATTAAATTCAGAAAAACAAACCAAAGTACTTCCATTAACTTGAAGCCTATTGTCCGCAAAGGCGATAGAGTGAAAAAAGGACAGGTGCTTTGTCAGGGATACGCTACCGAAAAAGGAGAACTCGCACTAGGACGAAACATGAAAGTTGCTTTCATGCCTTGGAAAGGTTACAACTTTGAGGATGCGATCGTAATTTCTGAAAAAGTGGTTCGTGAAGATATTTTCACTTCTATCCACGTTGATGAATATTCTTTGGAAGTTCGTGATACCAAATTGGGTAACGAAGAATTGACAAATGATATTCCAAACGTTTCGGAAGAAGCTACAAAAGATTTGGATGAATTCGGTATGATTCGTATTGGAGCCGAGGTAAAACCTGGCGACATCCTTATCGGGAAAATTACTCCAAAAGGAGAAAGCGATCCAACCCCTGAAGAAAAACTGCTTCGTGCCATTTTTGGTGATAAAGCAGGCGATGTTAAAGATGCTTCACTAAAAGCCTCTCCATCTTTGAACGGTGTGGTAATTGACAAGAAATTGTTTGCCCGTGCCGTAAAAGATAAGCGTAAACGCGCACAGGATAAGGAAGACATCGCTGCACTTGAGGCAAAATACTATGCTAAATTTGATGAGCTTCAAGAAGTATTGGTTGAAAAACTTTTCGCTATTGTAGGAGGAAAAACTGCCCAAGGAGTAAACAATGACCTTGGTGAAGTTGTATTCCCAAAAGGTAAAAAGTTCACATTAAAAATGCTACACGCCGTTGACGATTACACCCACTTAACTGGAGGTACTTGGACGACTGATGATGATACCAACGTGTTGGTGGCAGATTTGATGCACAATTATAAAATTAAGGAAAACGACCTTCAAGGTAACCTGCGTCGTGAGAAGTTCACCATCTCTGTTGGAGATGAGCTTCCTTCCGGAATTTTGAAACTTGCAAAGGTTTACATCGCTAAAAAACGTAAACTGAAAGTAGGGGACAAAATGGCGGGACGTCACGGAAACAAAGGTATTGTTGCACGTATTGTACGTGAGGAAGATATGCCTTTCCTTGAAGACGGAACTCCGGTAGATATCGTGTTGAACCCACTTGGGGTACCATCGCGTATGAACATTGGACAGATTTATGAAACGGTTCTTGGATGGGCTGGACAAAAATTAGGTCGCAAATATGCAACCCCAATTTTTGACGGTGCAACCATAGACCAAATCAATGAATTGACCGATGAAGCCGGAATCCCAAGATTTGGACACACCTATCTATTTGACGGTGGAACTGGTAAGCGTTTCGATCAACCTGCAACCGTAGGTATAATCTATATGCTGAAACTGGGCCACATGGTAGATGATAAGATGCACGCACGTTCCATTGGTCCGTACTCACTTATTACGCAACAACCTCTTGGTGGTAAAGCACAATTTGGTGGTCAGCGTTTTGGAGAGATGGAAGTTTGGGCACTCGAAGCATACGGTGCATCCAGCACACTTAGGGAAATATTGACTGTTAAATCTGATGATGTTATTGGAAGGGCGAAAACCTACGAGGCAATCGTAAAAGGGGAAACCATGCCAGAACCAGGATTACCGGAATCTTTCAACGTACTTATGCACGAATTGAAAGGATTGGGTCTTGACATTAGATTAGAAGAATAAATTGAAACCCCTGCATCTGCAGGGGTCTCAAAAATTCTTACCGAAATCATTTAAATGGTTTCAAAAACAACAACAAAGTTTATTTAAATCATGATGAACAGAAATAAAGAAAACACAGTACAGAAATTCGACAAGATTTCTATTGGTTTGGCTTCTCCTGAATCCATTTTGGCGGAATCTCGGGGTGAAGTTCTAAAACCCGAAACAATCAACTACCGTACGCACAAGCCAGAGCGTGACGGACTTTTCTGTGAGCGCATTTTCGGTCCGGTAAAGGATTACGAATGTGCCTGTGGTAAATATAAAAGAATACGCTACAAAGGTATTGTTTGCGACCGTTGTGGTGTGGAAGTAACGGAGAAGAAAGTACGTCGTGACCGTGTGGGGCATATCAATTTGGTAGTTCCAGTGGCGCACATTTGGTACTTCCGTAGCCTTCCGAACAAAATTGGTTACCTTCTTGGGTTACCTTCCAAGAAATTGGATATGATCATTTACTACGAGCGTTATGTAGTAATCCAGCCAGGTATTGCAAAATACGAAGGTGGCGAAGCTGTTAAGAAAATGGATTTCCTTACAGAAGAGGAATACATTGCAATTCTTGACACACTTCCGCAGGAGAACCAATATTTGGAAGAAAGCGATCCAAATAAATTTATCGCGAAAATGGGAGCGGAGTGCTTGATCGATCTTTTACAAAGAATCGATTTGAACACGCTTTCGTACAACCTTCGCCATAAAGCAAATAACGAAACTTCAAAACAACGTAAAACCGAAGCGTTAAAACGTCTTCAGGTTGTTGAAGCCCTTCGTGATGCAAACAAAAACCGCGAGAACAAAGCCGAATGGATGATTATGAAAGTAATCCCCGTAATTCCACCAGAATTGCGTCCATTGGTGCCACTTGATGGTGGCCGTTTCGCAACTTCAGATTTGAACGATCTTTACCGTCGTGTAATCATCCGTAACAACCGTTTGAAGCGATTGATGGAGATTAAAGCTCCAGAAGTTATCCTTCGTAACGAAAAACGTATGCTTCAGGAATCGGTAGATTCATTGTTTGACAATACGCGTAAATCTTCAGCAGTAAAAACAGACAGCAACCGTCCGTTGAAATCACTTTCAGATTCATTGAAAGGAAAACAAGGACGTTTCCGTCAAAACTTGCTTGGTAAGCGTGTTGATTATTCGGCACGTTCGGTAATCGTCGTTGGACCAGAATTGAAATTGTTCGAATGCGGTCTTCCAAAAGATATGGCTGCCGAGCTTTACAAACCTTTCGTAATCCGTAAATTGATTGAAAGAGGAATTGTAAAAACAGTAAAATCTGCAAAGAAAATAATAGATAAAAAAGAGCCAGTAGTTTGGGATATTCTTGAAAATGTATTGAAAGGACACCCCGTATTACTAAACCGTGCTCCAACGCTTCACCGTTTGGGTATCCAAGCGTTCCAGCCTAAATTGATTGAAGGAAAAGCAATCCAGCTGCACCCATTGGTATGTACCGCATTCAACGCGGATTTCGATGGTGACCAGATGGCGGTTCACCTTCCACTTGGGCCAGAGGCTATTTTGGAAGCACAGTTATTGATGCTCGCTTCGCATAACATTTTGAACCCTGCAAACGGTTCGCCGGTTGCGGTTCCTTCACAGGATATGGTTTTGGGTCTTTATTATATGACCAAACTTAGAAAAACCATGGGCGATGTTGTGGTTAAAGGAGAAGGACTTACTTTTTATTCAGCCGAAGAAGCTATCATTGCCTACAATGAAGGGCAAGTAGATTTGAACGCCGAAATAAAAATACGTACTAAAGATTTCAATGAAAATGGTGAGTTGGTAAAACAAATCATCACCACAACTTTGGGAAGAGTAATCTTCAACGAGCAAGTTCCCGAAGAAGCTGGTTACATCAACGAAGTATTGACCAAAAAGTCGCTTCGTGACATTATCGGAAGAATCTTGAAAGTGACTTCAGTTCCAACTACTTCAGCGTTCCTTGACGAAATTAAATCGTTGGGTTATAAATTCGCTTTTGAAGGTGGATTGTCTTTCAGCTTGGGTGATATTATCATTCCTGCCGAAAAACAAAGTATGATTGATAGCGCCAATGAGCAGGTTGATGGCATCATCAACAGCTATAACATGGGTCTTATTACCAACAACGAACGTTACAACCAGGTAATTGATATTTGGACTGCAACCAACGCTGAACTTACCGAGCTTTCTATGAAGCGTATTCGCGAAGATCAGCAAGGTTTCAACTCTGTGTATATGATGCTTGACTCTGGTGCGAGGGGTTCCAAGGAACAGATTCGCCAGTTGACTGGTATGCGTGGATTGATGGCGAAACCGAAAAAATCAAACTCCGGTGGTGGCGAAATTATCGAGAACCCGATTCTTTCCAACTTTAAGGAAGGTCTTTCAATTCTTGAATACTTTATTTCTACCCACGGTGCGCGTAAAGGTCTTGCGGATACCGCTCTTAAAACAGCGGATGCTGGTTACCTAACCCGTCGTTTGGTGGATGTTTCACAGGATGTTATCATCAATATTGAAGATTGTGGTACCCTTCGTGGAATCGAGGTTTCACCATTGAAGAAGAATGAAGAAGTTGTGGAAACTTTGGGTGATAGAATTGTTGGGCGTACCGCGCTTAACGATATCGTTAACCCATTGACCAAAGAATTGTTGGTTGCCTCTGGCGATCATATTTCTGAGGAAATAGCTGCAGCCATTGAAAAATCTCCGTTGGAAAGTGTGGAAGTTCGTTCCGCTCTTACCTGTGAGGCAAAACAAGGAATCTGTAGTCAGTGCTACGGTCGTAACCTTGCTACCAATAAAATGGTTCAGCGTGGGGAAGCTGTTGGCGTTGTGGCCGCACAATCCATTGGTGAGCCTGGTACACAGCTTACGCTTCGTACCTTCCACGTGGGTGGTATTGCGGGTAACATTTCCGAAGAAAATAAATTGGTTGTTAAATTTGACGGGAAAGCTGAGATCGAAGATCTTAAGACCGTTAAAGGTGAAGACAACCAAGGAAAAACGGTGGATATCGTTATTTCCCGTACTTCTGAAATTAAACTTGTTGACAAGAAAACAGGAATTACACTTAGTACCAACAACATTCCTTACGGTTCTACACTGTATGTGAAAGATGGCGACAGCCTGAATGCAGGTGATGTAGTGTGTTCTTGGGATCCATATAACGGTGTGATTATTTCAGAATTTGCTGGAAAAATCAAATACGAAAACATCGTTCAAGGTTTGACGTATCAAGTTGAAATTGATGAACAAACCGGTTTCCAAGAAAAAGTAATTACAGAATCAAGAGATAAAAAACGTATTCCGACCCTTCAGATTTTAGGGAAGAAAGACGAAATTATCCGAAGCTATAACCTGCCTGTTGGTGCCCACTTGATGGTGGACGATGGCGACAAGATTAAAATTGGTAAAGTGTTGGTTAAAATTCCACGTAAATCTGCGAAAGCGGGTGATATTACAGGGGGTCTTCCACGTGTTACCGAACTTTTTGAAGCGCGTAACCCTTCAAACCCAGCGGTAGTTAGCGAGATTGACGGGGTAGTTTCCTTTGGAAAAATAAAACGTGGTAACCGCGAGATTATCGTTGAGTCCAAATTGGGCGAATTGAAAAAGTATTTGGTGAAACTTTCAAACCAAATTCTTGTTCAGGAAAACGATTACGTTCGTGCAGGTATGCCACTCTCCGATGGTTCCATTACGCCAGAAGATATCCTTCGAATTAAAGGCCCATCTGCAGTACAGCAATATCTTGTGAACGAAGTTCAGGAGGTTTACCGTCTGCAAGGGGTGAAAATTAACGACAAGCACTTCGAGGTGGTTGTTCGCCAAATGATGCGTAAGGTACAGATCCAGGATCCGGGAGATACTACTTTCCTTGAAGATCAATTGGCTCATAAAGATGATTTCATTGAAGAGAACGATAAAATTTTCGGAATGAAGGTGGTTACAAACGCCGGTGATTCTGATAACCTGAAGGAAGGACAAATCCTTACTTCACGTGATCTTCGCGACGAAAACTCTTTATTGAGAAGAAATGATAAAGTCTTGGCTGAAGCGCGCGATGCGGTTCCTGCAACGGCAACTCCGGTACTTCAGGGTATTACGAGAGCGTCGTTACAGACTAAGTCATTCATTTCTGCGGCTTCCTTCCAGGAAACCACTAAAGTATTGAACGAAGCGGCAGTTGCCGGTAAGGTTGATACCTTGGAAGGCTTGAAGGAAAACGTAATTGTAGGACATAAAATACCAGCCGGAACAGGTATGCGTAGATATGATACTATAATTGTGGGCTCAAAACAGGAGCTCGAGGAAATGAACCGCGTAAAGCAAGAAGTAAATTATAATTAATACTGAAAAAGGTGCGTTTTCCAAAACGCACCTTTTCTTTTATAAAGAACAAATGGCAGATCAAAAGAAAGAACAACCCAAACAAGGACAGATAAATATTGAATTGGATGAAAGCGTAGCACAGGGTATTTATAGTAACCTGGCCATTATAAATCATTCAGTTTCTGAATTTGTTGTGGATTTTGTAACCATTATGCCCGGAATTCCAAAAAGCAAAGTGAAGTCAAGAATTATCTTGACGCCTCAGCACGCCAAGAGATTTCTAAAGGCATTGAATGACAATGTAAAGAGATTTGAAAACGCCCACGGCGAAATAAAGGATTACGAGCAACCGCCCATTCCTTTAAACTTTGGCCCGACCGGCGAAGCATAATAAAAAAATCCAGCTCTTTAGCTGGATTTTTTTTATTTTTTAATGAATAATTTTTGCCTACGGCCTAAACCATTTATTTAGCTTTTTCAAATTCACTTACAAAATGCAACTTCACATTCGGATATTTTGATTGTGTCATCTGCAGTGTAAATGCCGAATCTGCAAAGAACACCAATTGACCGCGTTTGTCTTTTGCCAAAAATTTCGCTTTTACTCTTTTGAAATCTGCAAATTCCTCGCTCTTTGGGTCTTTCGCTTCAACCCAACAGGCTTTGTGCACGTTTAGATTTTCGTAGCTGCATTTTGCGCCGTATTCGTGTTCCAGTCGGTATTGGATTACTTCAAACTGAAGCGCACCAACGGTTCCTATTACTTTTCGGTTATTCAATTCGAGAGTGAAAAGCTGTGCCACACCTTCATCCATTAATTGATCGATGCCTTTTTCCAGCTGTTTGCTCTTCATTGGATCGGCATTGTTTATATATTTAAAGTGCTCCGGAGAAAAGCTGGGGATGCCTTTGTATCTCATTTCCTCGCCTTCAGTCAACGTATCGCCAATTTTGAAATTTCCAGTATCGTGAAGCCCACAATATCGCCGGGAAATGAAGTGTCTACAATTTGTTTCTTTTCAGCAAAGAAAGCATTGGGGCTGCTGAATTTCAATTTCTTGCCATTGCGAACATGCAAATACGGAGAATTCCTTTCAAATGTTCCCGAAACGATTTTTACGAAGGCCAAACGATCGCGATGTTTGGGATCCATATTCGCGTGTATTTTAAATACAAAACCGGAAAATTCCTTCTCATCTGGATTCACCAAACGGGTATCACTTTCCTTCGGGCGTGGGGTAGGGGCTATTTCAACAAAACAATCCAACAATTCACGCACACCGAAATTATTCAAAGCCGAACCGAAGAAATACAGGCTGAAGTTTTCCTTCCAAATATTCCTCGCGATCAAAATCCGGATACACTTCATAAACCAATTCCAGTTCTTCGCGCAACGTTTTGGAAGCCTTTTCGCCAATTAATTCTTCAAGTTCTGGGCTGCTTACATCTTCAATTTCAATAGTTTCCTCAATATTTTTTCGGCTATCGCCGCTGAAAAGATTTACGTTCTTTTCCCAAATATTATAGATTCCTTTAAAGTCATAACCCATTCCGATGGGGAAGCTTAGAGGAGTTACGCGTAGGTTCAGTTTTTGTTCAATTTCATCGAGCAACTCAAAAGCATCTTTTCCTTCGCGGTCCATTTTATTGATGAAAACAATCATCGGGATGTTTCGCATTCGGCAGACTTCAACTAATTTTTCGGTCTGTTCCTCAACCCCTTTTGCTACGTCAATAACCACAATTACACTATCTACTGCAGTTAAGGTTCTAAAAGTATCTTCAGCAAAATCTTTGTGCCCGGGGGTATCGAGAATATTGATTTTTATGCCTTCATATTCAAAAGCCAAAACGGATGTTGCTACTGAAATTCCCCGTTGGCGCTCTATTTCCATAAAGTCACTGGTGGCTCCCTTTTTAATTTTATTGCTTTTCACCGCGCCCGCCTCTTGGATGGCGCCGCCGAAAAGAAGTAGTTTCTCCGTTAGAGTAGTTTTCCCCGCATCTGGGTGGCTAATGATACCGAAAGTTCTTCGGCGTTTTATTTCTTTTTGTAAGGACATTTTTTCTTTAAAATAATAGGCAAAGATAGAGTTTGTGCACCGACTATTAAAATCCGTTTCCATTAAACTGGGTAGGAAATTGTAAGTAACAATTCGGACAAAAAGACGGGGATATATTTTTAGAAATAACGCGAGGAATAGGACGGGTTTTAAGAAAAAAAGAGAATTATATTCTTACTTCAATAATCTTCAAAACCCTTATTTTTAGTGTATATACGTATGAACACGTATTGTTTTTTCCTACAAAAAAAACCTTTTAATTTCCCTATTTAGGTCATTCGGCGAGTATTCTTTACACTTCAACTAATAGTTGGATATTGGCAATTTCTTAACACTTTTTCCTACGTATATTTGAAGGGCCGAAAGGAATTATCTTCTTTAACCCCAAATTATTGCTTCGCTAAAATAAACTTTAAAATATAAAAATATGTACCCAAACTCTACATCATTTTTAACTTCAAAAAAAGGGCTTCTTATGGGCGCTTTATTCGTGTTGTTAAATGTTACTTTCTCATTTTCCCAAAACTGCAACGCCACCTTGTCGGTTGAAAAAAACAGAAATGTGAAATCTGTGTATAAAAACGGTGCAACCTATACCATGGTGCTTACCAATAATTCATCACAGACTGCGGTTTACAATCTTTCCTCGACCATATTAAAGGAATCCTGTGCCACTGAAAACCGTAAAACATCGGTGCCCAATGTGGCTTTGAACGTGGCATTTCGCAGTAGTAGCAAAACTTCTTATAATTTAAATGGAAACTCCATAACCCTTAAGGGCGGGGAGACAAAGACTTTTCAGGTTTTTTTGACAATTCCTGAAAGAACCCCTTATAACAGTTGGAGTTGTATAGAAATTGACGCTAAAGCAACTGGCTGTAACGGCCCTGCTGCCAGCACAGTATTGAGGGTGTTTGTGCCAGAACCTTCGGAGGGGTAGATAGCGCAAGCCGGAAATTATATTATTTAAAAATAGTATGGGTTAATACCTAAATTTTTTTTTATGAAAAAACAATTACAATTCAGAAAAATATTAGTTGAAAAATTATCGAAAATTACCTTCGTATTTTTCCTTCTGTCGTCTTTCAGCTTTTTTGGGCAGCAAGCTTCGCTTACCGTTACCAAGGACATTGAACAAAATCCCACTATCTGCAATAATTTTGATGTTACCATTAATGTTGATGGAGTAGCATCTGTACGGCCACAGGAAATTGTTTTGGTAATAGACCGCTCAGGGAGTATGGGAGACGATACCAATGTGCCCACTCCAATTGAATATGCGCAGGATGCAGCAGTTGCTTTTGTTGAAAATCTTTTCGAACCTGCCAATAACCCTACGGGTTTAAATAGGATTGCCCTTGTAACCTATTCGGTTTCGGCGTCTATCGATAAGCATTTAACTTATGCCAGTGGCAAACAGGATATAATTAATGCCATCAACAATATTGCTACCGGTGGTACGACTAATATTGAAGATGCCATGGTAAAGGCTCGCCAGGAGTTTAATTCAAAGGGAACCTTTAATTGTGCAACCGCAAGGAATATTATATTATTAACCGATGGGGTGGCAAATGAGAACAATCTCGGCCAAAGTTGCAGCGAGACCGTTTACAACACATCGTGCCAGACACGCGCAATTTCAGCCGGTCAAAACGCTTGGGTGATAAATAAGAATGGAAATTCAGTACAATCAAAGTGTATTTACCATAGGTTTAACGGGATCTATTTCTGGTATTCGGCAAGCAATTGCATTAAATACATTGAATAAAATTCAAAATGCGGGGGCGTATTCTACCGAAAATAATGCGGATCTCACCTTTATATATGAAGATATTTTTGGTCAACTTAACTATGCCGCCCAACAAATTCCGGGGCAGCCATTTTTGACTACAACCCTAGTGCCAGGTTTTGAAATCGTGGCAGGAAGTATACAGACGAGTAAGGGAAATGCAAGTGTAAATGGCGCCGGCAACCTTCTATCTTGGTTTGTGCCACAGGTGGCTACGGAATCCATTTATTTAAAATATACCATCGCTCCCATCGATTCATCAGTTTGTGGAACCCAGAATCCCGGCGATACGGAGGTTAAATATTTAAATGCAGATTGCGAAGTAGTTACGCAAAATATTGAAAGTCCTGATATTTGTGTACCATGCCCAACATTAACAGCTGAAATTTCAAGACAGGATTGTTCCCGTTTTATTGATTATGAAGGAACTTTCACCAATGGTTCTTGTGGCAATTTTGTTGCTGAATTTGAGTGGAAATTTTTCTTGAATAATGTACAGGTGGGCACTTCAAATACACTTACCGGCACATATGAATATACTGGAACCGATCCTTTTGAAGGAACATTTACTGCCCAATTGGCATTTATAGGTTCAGCCAGCGGCGGTTGTACAATCCCCGGCATTAATGCCGAGGATTCCATAGAATTGTTGTCTGCTCCCGATGCGCCAACCAGCACGGGTGATATAACAGAATGTGAGAAAAATCCGATCCAAACCTTAAATGCAAATGACGCAATAGTGCCTGTAACCGGTCAGACAATTGTGTGGTATAGTGCATTAACCGGAGGCACGGTCGTAAATGACCCTATTCTGAATTCCGTGGGAAGCATAACCTATTATGCGGCAGCGGTTGTAAATGGACAGTGCGGAAGTTCAGAACGCACTCCAGTGAAATTAACTATTAAACCCGCTCCCAATGCACCCGTAAGTACTGGTGATATTGAGGAGTGTGCAACAAACCCATTGCAAACTTTAAATGCGAATGACGCCATTACTCCTGTGCCTGGACAAACTGTTGTTTGGTATGATGCATCAACTGATGGAAATGTTATTAACGAGCCAATTTTGCATTCTATTGGATCAGTAACATTTTACGCGGAAGCCTATAATACCACAAGCACATGTTCAAGTTTAACCCGAACTGCGGTAAAACTTAGTATTTATGCGCTTCCCGACGCACCACTTAGTGGGGGCGACCAAACGGAATGTGCCTCAGATCCAATTCAAACTTTAACGGCTACCGCTACTGTTCCAAACGGACAAACGGTAATTTGGTACGATGCCGCCACGGGTGGAAATGTTGTAAATCCTATCCTCGATACCATTGGAACGGAAACTTATTATGCCGAAGCCAACAATACAACTACTGGTTGTAAAAGTGCAGCACGTACCGCTGTTACACTTACCCTTAACAATTGCGCAATTTCAATTGAAAAAACCGCAAGCCCAAACAACCCGCAAGGTTGCACGCCATTGGCACCGGGAGAATCTATTTCATATAATTTCACTGTAACAAATGAAGGAAATGCACCAATCATAAACGTTGTAGTAAATGATGCCTTAATTGATCCTATTAATCCAATTTCTGGACCAGCGGAAGGAGATTTAAATTCAAATAATATTTTGGATGTTGGCGAAATTTGGATTTACAACGCAAGCTATTCAGTTACCCAGCAAAATATAATAGACGGGCAAGTTGAAAATACCGCCGAAGTTATGGGTACTGTAACAGGAACTTCTTCAAACTATACTGTTACGGACTCTGATTCGGTTACTGTAGCTTTATGTCAAAATGCTGAAATTTCTATTGTGAAGGCTAGCGATAGCGCCACCGGTCAATGTATACCATTTAATGTAGATGATACGATTGATTACACCTTCACCGTAACCAACGATGGAGATTTAGCCATCACGGATGTAGTTGTTACAGATTCAAAACTTGGCGGAACAATAGCAGGTCCAGCTGATGGAGACATCAATGGCAACAACATTTTGGATGTTGGTGAGGTATGGTTGTACGAAGCAACTTACACCGTTACACAAGCAGATATTGATGCAGGTTCAGTTGTGAATATCGCAGAGGTAAACGGAAATACGGCCTTAACTACTGTAGAAGCTACCAGTAATTCTGTTACCGTATTAGTTTGTCAAACTACACCTTCATTAAGCGTTATAAAGAGCCAGACAAGTGCAGCCGGCGGATTGGGAGACGTTATCACCTATGATATTGTTGTAACCAATACAGGAAACACGACAATTTCAAATATTGAGATAGCCGATGCCAACGCAGTGATAACCGCGGGCAACCCGATAGCCACCTTGGCTCCCGGAAGCAGCGCCACTGTTACCGCAGAGCACCAAATTACACAAGCGGATCTTGACCAGGGCTATGTAGAAAATATTGCGATCGCAACGGGCGACAGCACCAACGGCACCGATGACGTAACGGATGTTTCCGATACGGGCACCGATACTTCAGGAAATACAATTACGGATCCCGAAACGGTAGAGACCCCGGACGGAGAGGGCAACACCAATGGTGACCCAACCGATGATCCAACGGTTACTGCCCTTCAACAGAGCGCATCGATCAGTGTTATAAAGAGCCAGACAAGTGCAGCCGGCGGATTGGGAGACGTTATCACCTATGATATTGTTGTAACCAATACAGGAAACACGACAATTTCAAATATTGAGATAGCCGATGCCAACGCAGTGATAACCGCGGGCAACCCGATAGCCACCTTGGCTCCCGGAAGCAGCGCCACTGTTACCGCAGAGCACCAAATTACACAAGCGGATCTTGACCAGGGCTATGTAGAAAATATTGCGATCGCAACGGGCGACAGCACCAACGGCACCGATGACGTAACGGATGTTTCCGATACGGGCACCGATACTTCAGGAAATACAATTACGGATCCCGAAACGGTAGAGACCCCGGACGGAGAGGGCAACACCAATGGTGACCCAACCGATGATCCAACGGTTACTGCCCTTCAACAGAGCGCATCGATCAGTGTTATAAAGAGCCAGACAAGTGCAGCCGGCGGATTGGGAGACGTTATCACCTATGATATTGTTGTAACCAATACAGGAAACACGACAATTTCAAATATTGAGATAACCGATGCCAACGCAGTGATAACCGCGGGCAACCCGATAGCCACCTTGGCTCCCGGAAGCAGCGCCACTGTTACCGCAGAGCACCAAATTACACAAGCGGATCTTGACCAGGGCTATGTAGAAAATATTGCGATCGCAACAGGCGACAGCACCAACGGCACCGATGACGTAACGGATGTTTCCGATACGGGCACCGATACTTCAGGAAATACAATTACAGATCCCGAAACGGTAGAGACCCCGGACGGAGAGGGCAACACCAATGGTGACCCAACCGATGATCCAACGGTTACAGTTCTTCAGCAAAGCCCAGCTATTGCAATTGTGAAAACTGCAGTTTATGACGATGGCGGTGACTGTTCACAACCAGGAGAAATTATTGAATATACATTTAACGTAACTAACGAAGGTAATGTAAGTTTAAGCAGTATTACAGTTGAAGATCCTCTTTTAGGTGGACTAATTGCAGGCCCCGATAGTGGAGATACAGACGGGGATAATCAACTGGATGTAACCGAAACTTGGGTATATACTGCCAGTTATACAATTACGCAAGAAGATATCAATACAGGCAAAGTGAAGAACCAAGCAACTGCCACAGGCGTAGCACCTGACCAAAGTTCAGTTAGCGATTTATCCGGTTCTACCACAACAACTGATGATACTACGATTACACCTTTATGTCAAGATGGAAAAATTGCCATAGTTAAAACAGCAATTTATGATGATGGGGGCGATTGTACACAACCGGGAGAAATGATAGATTACACCTTCACGCTTACCAATGAAGGGAATGTATTACTCAGCTCTATAGAAGTAAACGATCCATTGCTTGGTGGCCCAATTGCTGGTCCCGATAGCGGAGATATCAATTCCGATGGAAAACTTGATATTGGAGAATCGTGGATATATACAGGTTCTTATACAATCACCCAGGAGGATATAGATGCCGGTGAAGTTGTTAACCAAGCCACGGCAAAAGGACAAACGCCTGCAGGTGGTGTGGTATCTGATCTTTCAGGTTCAACAATATCTACCGATGATCAAACTATAACCGGACTTTGCCAAAATGCAAATATTGCTGTGGTAAAAACTGGAGTATATGATGATGGCGGAGATTGTTCACAACCTGGCGAAATGATTGATTATACATTCACCGTTACAAACCAGGGTAACGTTACGCTAAGCAATATTGTTTTAACAGATCCATTGCTTGCTACAATTACGGGACCAACAGGTGATACGGACGCAGACGGAAATTTAGATGTTACCGAAACATGGACCTATACCGGTTCCTATGCAATAACACAGGAAGATATTGAAGCGGGTGAAGTTACAAACCAAGCAACCGTTACGGGAACAGCTCCAGACCAAAGCATGGTTACAGATCTATCAGGTTCTACAATTTCAACAGATGATGCCACAATTACACCTTTATGCCAAAATCCGGCCATAGCAGTAGTAAAAACTAGCAGCTACGATGACGGCGGAGATTGTTCTCAACCCGGTGAAATGGTAGATTATACCTTTACCGTTACGAATGAAGGTAATGTAAGCTTGAGCAATATTGTTTTGGACGACCCACTTTTAGGTGGTACAATTGCAGGTCCCGATAGCGGTGATGCCAATGGAGATGGTATTCTTAATCTAGGAGAAGCCTGGGTTTATACAGGAAATTATGCTATTACCCAACAGGATATTGATAACGGTGAAGTTGTAAACCAAGCGACGGTTACAGGTACGGCACCTGACCAAAGTAATGTGAGCGATCTATCCGGTTCAACAACTACTACTAACGACCCAACGATAACAACTTTGTGTTCAGGTGCTTCAATTGCCTTGATAAAAGTTGGTACCGTAAACGATACAAATGGTAATGGTTGTGGCGATGTTGGAGAAACAATTCAATATAGCTTCAGTATTAAAAATACTGGTAATTTAGAATTGGATAATATCACCGTTAACGACCCATTGGTAAGTGTAACAGGAGGACCAATTTCTTTAGCTTCTGGTGCAATTGACACCTCTTCTTTCACTGCCGTTTATACAATAACACAGGCAGATATTGATGCAGGTATCGTTGAAAATCAAGCAACAGTGGAAGGAACAGACCCGAATGGAAATATGGTAACTGATCTTTCGGATGATGATAGTTATACTGAAAATGATCCTACTATTACAGGTCTTTGCCAAACATCTTCAATTGCTCTTGAAAAAACAGGAGTGTTTATGGATGAAAACGGCAATGGTGCTTCAGATGAGGGAGAAACAATAGAGTACAACTTTAAAGTTACCAATACAGGAAATGTAACACTGTACAATATTACCATAACCGATCCTTTACCAGGAATCCAGATTATTGGTGGGCCAATACCCGTTTTAGAACCCGGACAATCAGACAGTACTACCTTTACGGCAGTGTATTCCATAACATTGCAGGATATTGACAATCTTCAAGTGGTTAACCAAGCTACTGTAACCGGTGAGGATATTAATGGAAACCTAGTTACGGACCTTTCCGATGATCCAACAGACCTTACCAATATAGATGTAGATGGCGACGGTGATCCTGATGATCCAACAGTTGTGATATTACCAGATGTATTGGGTGTTTCAACCTTTGAAATCTATAATGGCGTTACGCCAAACGGTGATGGAGCAAATGATTTCTTTATGATTGAAGGCATCAGTGCATATCCAAATAATAATGTAAAAATCTATAACCGTTGGGGTGTGTTGGTTTTCGAAACCGACGGCTATGGAGGCAGCAATGATGAACAAAATGTATTTAGAGGTATTTCTGAAGGACGTGTAACCGTTCAGAAGAACGAAAAACTGCCTACAGGAACTTACTATTATATTCTTACTTTCCCAGCTTCTAATCCAGGAAAGCAAAGCTATAGCGGATACTTATATATTAATAGATAGAAAAATCAAAAAAAATCCCGGGAAGGTATTTTCCCTCCCGGGTTTAAAAAATACGTAACTATGAAACACAGTTATTTAACAATCATAATTTTGATTTTACTTGGCACGTTTTCAAGTAATGCCCAGCAGGATCCACAGTACACCCAGTATATGTACAATACCGAAGTGGTAAACCCTGCCTACGCAGGAAACCGGGAAGTACTCAGTTTCGGTCTCTTATATCGCACCCAATGGGTAGGACTTGACGGAGCACCGGAAACAGGAACCTTTACAGTTAATTCGCCAATTGCATCAAATATGGGATTGGGACTTTCAATAGTAAGGGATGTTCTCGGTCCTTCTACAGAAACTAATTTTAATGTTGACTATTCCTATAGCATCAACACTTCAGAAACTGCTAAACTATCCTTTGGCTTAAAGGCGGGTCTCGACATTTTAGATGTTGACTTCAGTAAGATAACACGAATCGATCCTAATGATCCATATTTGCCGCCAAATGGAAATGTGGACAATAAATTACAACCACAAATAGGAGCTGGGCTTTACTATAATACTGAAAAATTCTATGCAGGACTTTCGGTCCCCAATTTTTTGACTACGGAACATTTTGATAAAAGCAGCCTTGCGAACACAACAGTGGAAACTACCCCCGCAGAGAGAATGCATTATTTTTTAATCGCGGGTTATGTTTTTGATTTAAGTAGCAATTTAAAATTTAAACCTGCCACACTTTTTAAAATGGTTAGCGGTTCTCCACTGCAGGCAGATGTTTCCGCCAACTTTTTGCTATATGATAAACTTACCCTTGGTGCTGCCTATAGATGGAGCGCTGCACTTAGCGGTATGGTAGGTTTTCAGGTTTCAGATCAAATATTTCTTGGGTTTGCCTATGATTATCAAACCACAGATATTGAAGATTACAGCGATGGCTCCTATGAATTTGTTATGCGCTTTGAACTCTTCAACAGACCCGAACGTGTGCTAACCCCAAGATTCTTCTAAAAACACCAAGACTATGAATACAATATTACGTAACATATTTCTTTTCGCGCTGGTACTATTTACCGCAGGGAATACATTTTCCCAAAAAAGGGAAATCAAAAAAGCGAATAAGGAATTCGATAAATATTCTTATATAGACGCCCGCGAAATTTATCTGAAAGTTGTGGCAGATGGTTATGAATCTGCACAGATTTATAAAAAACTCGGCGATACCTATTATTATAACTCAGATTATTCCAACGCGGCAAAATGGTACGATAAATTGGTTACTACATTTCCCAATGAAGCAGAACCCGAATATTATTATCGGGCCGCACAATCATTGAAAAGTCTCGGAAGAAATGATGAATCGCAGAAACTTCTGAACGATTATGTCGCCAAAGGTGGAAAAGGAATGGTTATAACCAGTTACGATGACGACGCGGATTATTTAAAAAGCACCGTTTTTAAATCGCGGGAATTTGCACTCGATAAAGTGGGTGTCAATACGGCTTACTCAGATTTTGGTCCGGCGTTTTATATGAAAGATAAAGTTGTCTTTGCTTCATCAACCGCAAATTCTGAAGGTGGGAAGGTTTACCAATGGAACAACCAACCATTTCTGGATTTGTATATTGCCGATATGGACACTCTCGGCCAACTAAAAAATGCACGAGCTTTGGGTGGGGATATAAATACCGAGTATCACGAATCCTCTTCTGCTTTTACCAAAAATGGAGATACCATCTATTTTACGCGTAATAACTTTATGGATGGTAAAAAAGGAAAAGATCAGGATAAAACTGTTCGACTTAAAATTTACAGAGCAACAAAATCTGGCGATAACAATTGGAAAAATGTAACCGAATTGCCATTCGACAATAAAAATTATTCAGTAGCGCATCCCGCTTTAAGCCCCGATGGCAAGCGTCTATACTTCTCGTCTGATATGCCCGGAACCTTGGGAATGTCTGATCTTTGGTATGTGGATATTCTGAAAAACGGTAACTATGGTGAGCCAGTTAATCTGGGTCCAGAAATTAATACATCTGGCCGTGAATCCTTTCCTTATATAAGTGAACAAAACAATCTGTATTTTTCAACCGATGGCCGTTCCGGTCTCGGGGGCTACGATGTTTTTGTAACCCAATTGGGAGAGAACGGAAAGCCAGAAAAGATTACACACCTGGAGGCTCCGGCCAACAGTGCCCAAGACGATTTTGGGTTTATTATTAATGAGGATAAACGATTGGGCTATGTTTCCTCAAACCGCGATGGGGACCAAGGAAGTATTGATGATGAAATATATCTCGTAAAGGAAATATGTGTTATATCCATAAAAGGTTTGGTTACCGATAAGGAAACCGGTGAAATTTTGCCCGGTGCCTACGTGAGCTTATTAGATGATAACAACAAGCAGGTAAGTACAACCGTAGCTAAAACAGATGGAACCTATAGTTTTGAAGCTGATTGTGGCACAAAATATTTAGTGAGAGGTACAAAAGATGGTTACGAGCCATACGAAACAAGGATAGAAACCCCAACATTAACAGGTGAAATTGATGTGCCATTACCGCTTACACGAACCGGTCCTTGCCCACCAAACGATTTGGGTTGCCGATTGAACCTTCAACCTATTTATTTCGATTTCGACAAATCGAATATTAGAAAAGATGCCGAAATTGAACTGGCCAAAATACTCGCTGCAATGCGCGAATATCCTGAAATCAATATCCATATTGAATCCCATACCGATTCCCGTGGAAGTGATTCCTATAACCTCGCCCTTTCCGAAAGACGTGCACAATCTACCCTAAAATGGTTGGTTGGTAAAGGCATTGACAAAAGTCGTTTGACCGCCAAAGGCTACGGCGAAACCCAACTGGTAAACAACTGTTCAAACGGAGTGCCTTGTACTGCAGAGGAACATCAGCTTAACAGACGATCTATGTTTATAATCAAAAATTAATTAACCAAATAATTATTTCAAAAGCGTTCAGTACTTGTTATTGGGCGCTTTTTTTTTGATGTTAAAACTACCTGCTATTTTTGTATTTTTGAGCGAATTGAAAACAGATCAATGGAAGAAGAGAAGGTAATATTGGTAAATGAAAAGGATGAAAAAATTGGCTTGATGCCAAAACAGGAAGCCCATGAAAAGGGACGGCTTCACCGTGCCTTCTCGGTTTTCATTTTTAACGATAACAATGAATTGATGCTCCAGCAAAGGGCACTGCATAAATACCATTCTCCTGGATTGTGGACCAATACCTGCTGTAGCCATCAGCGGGACGGTGAAACCACCCTGGAGGCCGGCAAAAGAAGATTGCAGGAAGAAATGGGTTTTTCGGTGGAATTAAAAGAAACAACTTCCTTTATCTACAAAGCCCCTTTTGACAATGGGCTGACGGAACACGAATTGGATCATATACTAATCGGTACTTTTAATAGTGAACCTGAAATTAATAAAGATGAAGTTGCCGCCTACAAATGGATGCCGATCGAAGAGGTGAAGAGTGATATTTCAAAAAATCCACAGCTTTATACGGCTTGGTTCAAAATTATTTTTGATAAATTTCAGCAACATCTCGAGCTATGAGTCTTACAATTTTCAGAAAAACACATTTTAATGCCGCGCACCGTCTTTTTAAAAAAGAATGGAGCGATGCCAAAAATTTTGAAGTATTTGGTAAATGTAGCAACCCTAATTTTCATGGCCACAATTACGAACTTGAATTGGGAATTACCGGTGAAATCGACCCAGAAACAGGTTTTTTGATTGATATAGAAAGCTTGAAAAATATTCTAAAGGAAGAAGTGGAAGATCCATTTGACCATAAAAATTTGAATGTAGAAGTAGCCGAATTCAAAGATTTGAATCCAACGGTCGAAAATATAGCTATTGTTATTTGGAATAAAATAAGGAAAAGGCTCGATGAGAAATATGCCATTTCGGTAAAACTTTATGAAACTCCCCGAAACTTTGTAATCTACAATGGCTGAGTTTCCCTTATATCCACTCAAGTTCCACCCAATTTTGAAAGAAAAAGTTTGGGGCGGGGATAAACTACACGAAATTTTCAAGAAAGAGGCAAAAAGCAACATTGGCGAAAGTTGGGAAATTTCCGGAGTGGAGGAAAGTGTTTCTGAAATTTCAAACGGAAAATTAAGAGGCAAATCGCTCAATTGGTTATTGGAAAATTATAAAGAAAAGCTTGTTGGTAAGAAGGTGTACCAACATTTTGGCAATACTTTCCCGCTCCTTTTCAAATTTATCGATGCTAATGACGATCTTTCCGTGCAGCTGCATCCGGGAGATAAACTTGCAAAAAAGCGCCACGATTCCTTCGGGAAAACTGAAATGTGGTACATTCTCGATTCAGACAAAGACGCAAAAATTATTTTGGGTTTCAACGGAAAGATGGATCAAAAAAAATATTTGGAATACCTTTCTAAAGGAAAAATCACTGAAATTCTCCATTCCGAAAAAGTAAAAAACGGCGACGCTTTTTTAATTACTCCAGGGGTTGTGCACGCAATTTGTTCAGGAGTATTATTGGCGGAGATACAACAAACTTCAGATATTACGTATAGAATCTACGATTGGGACCGGCCCGATATAAACGGGCAAATGCGCGAACTGCATACCGAATTGGCGACAGAAGCCCTTCAGTTTGAAGACACAAACGCAAAACTTGAATATTCTGAAAAGAAGAATGAGCCTTTTCATATCTGCACTTCGGAATTTTTTGTTACCAACAAACTGGTGGTTGATGGCAACTTCAAAAGAAATCTTAATCAGATAGATTCATTTTGTGTTTATATGTGCATTGAAGGCGTTGCGGAAATTGAATCTGGGCATACTTCACTAGAAATTTCAAAAGGCGAAACCGCGCTAATACCTGCAGAGATAAAGGAGGTTAACTTCAAAACCAACAACGCCCAATTTTTGGAAGTGTACATTCCATAAATGTTTGTACCTTTGGCGGAATTTAAAATTTTAGAATTAATTAAAAAGATTCCCGCCTTTGCGGGAAAAATATTATGGCAAATGTACGCGATTTAAAAAAGGATATTAATTACGTTTTGGGTGATATTATTGAAGCGGTTTATATTTGGGAGCTCACCAACCCGAAGAAAGATGATAAAAAAGCAGAAGCTATTATCGATGAAGCGATCGTAACCTTTGACGACCTAATTACAAAGGTGAACCAAAAGGATGTTGAAAATAAAAAGAAACATTTTAAAAGCGTTAAGGACGAATTGGAAACTCGTGGCAGAAAGTTGATTGATCAAATAAACGCCCTATAAAAGAGTATCCAATTTTTTTCTTTCAGTTATAAAAGACTCCAATTCCTTACCGTATTTGGAGTTTTTTATTTTTGGGCTAAGTGCATTATAAACTGTGTCCAAATATTTTACATTGGCATTGTATGCTTCACTCAGTACAACATACGGCGCAACTTCGTATTCATTTTTATTTAGTGCAAAATTGATGGTGGCGAAATATTTGCTGGATTGTAGATTTCTTCGTTGCCCATCAATTGCCAATGCCAGGCTATCCTTTTTATTTCCATGCAGCTTTAATCGCTGTTCGATAAGATCCAGATTTTTGTTGATGTAGCGTTGCATTAATTTATCGTATTCCCGTAGAAGACTATCATTTTTGGAACCGCTTACTTTTGCAGCACTACCAAACTTTTCCAGACTGGTTTCTATTTTCATTTCTCCATTTTCAGCGAAAAAAGGAATTCTGTCATCCACAAGAGTTCCATCCTTTAGCCTAACGTACAGATAATAAATCTCGGGACTTTCAATTTTTTCTGAAAAGGAAAAGTTGGAATCGCCATTTACAACTACTGAATCTATTGAAATAAGGGAGGAATCCTCAATTTTCTGAAGAATCAAAGTGCCTTTTTTCAGGCCCTTCACATTGCCCGAAAGTTCCATTTTTTCCACTTCCGAAGAACATCCTATTACTGTCAATAATATTATCGCGATACTTAAATACTGCTTCATTTCCTTTTTTTATTGATGGCTGCAAAGATGAAAAATTTTTCTGAAGCTTGTTGGGAAGTTTAATAGTTTGTGTGTTTAAAAAATTTACTTTGCTTACCACCCTAAGCTGAAGCCAACTGCATTAATACGGTACACAAAATCGCGCCCACCGTGCCAATGGCATACCCAAAAACCGCCAATAATACGCCCACGGTCGCCAAGGAAGGATGGAATGCCGAAGCAACAATAGGAGCGGAAGCAGCGCCGCCCACATTGGCTTGGCTGCCGACCGCCAAAAAGAAATAGGGAGCTTTAATCATTTTTGCTACAAATATCATCAATGCGGCGTGAATAACCATCCAAACCAGACCAATGGCGATGAGCCAACCATTTTCAAAAATAAGGGTAAGGTCCATTTTCATCCCGATGCTCGCAACTAGAATGTAAATGAAAACACTACCGAACTTACTGGCTCCGGCGCCTTCATAGCTTTTTGCCTTTGTGAAGGAAAGCAAAACTCCGATAATTGTAGTTATGGTTATCATCCAAAAGAAGCTGGAATCGAGAAATGTAAAAATATTCCGTGTTATTCCTTTTGGGATTTCTGCGACAATCGAAGAGAAAAATGAACTCAGAAAATCAGCACCAAAATGTGCGAAACTTACCGTTCCAAAGGCAATTGCTGCAAGGATCATTAAATCTGTCAAGGTTGGATTTCTATCTACTTTTTTGGCATAGGTTGAAACTTTTTCCTTTAAATTTTCTATTGCGGAAGTATCGGCCTTTAGCCACCTGTCAATTTTTGAGGCTTTTCCAATCCCGAAGAGAATTACTGCCATCCAAATATTGGCAACTACGATATCCACGAACACCATCCCGCCGTACAGTTTTTGGTTGTAACCATAAATTTCGAGCATTGCGGTTTGGTTTGCCCCACCGCCGATCCAACTTCCAGCAATTGTTGATAGTCCGCGCCAAACCGCATCTGGGCCTGCGCCGCCCACTGCTTCGGGATAAATGCTTCCTATAATTAATACCGCTACCGGCCCGCCAATTATTATTCCTAATGTGCCCGTCAAAAACATAATCAAGGCTTTTGGTCCTAAATTAAAAACTCCTTTAAGGTCGATACTCAAAGTCATTAAAACCAATGCCGCCGGCAGCAAATACCTGCTGGACATATAGTAAAGACTGGAACCGCCCACAACTGCTTCTCCCGTTTCGGAAACCGAAATCCATTCCGGTGAAATAATCCCGGCGGTTGTGAGCAAAGCTGGAATAAAATATGCCATAAAAAGCGATGGAACAATGGCGTAGAATTTTCCCCAAAAACCGCTTTCGCGCGAAGAGGTATAAAAAATGAAGCCCAAGGCGATCATCAAAATACCAAAAACGATGGTATCGTTGGTAAATAGAGGTGTCGTATCTTTTATGATTTCAACGGAAACATCTTGCATATGGGTCGGTTTTCCCGCAAAATACATTTTTTAATTTAAAGTTTTAAAACGGAATTCCCGAATTGAGGGTTTCGAGATAAAATTTCGATAAATCTTATTTCAGGAAACAGGAAACAGGAAACAGGAAACAGGAACAGGAACAGGACGGGAATAGGTAATAAGAAACCAGAAAAAATTTACTTCTTCTTGATAAATTCACTTATAGAATCAATCAATTCTGGCATTACAGGAAGATTATACTGATTGTAGGATTTGCTGTTTTCCAAATCGTCGCCTTCTATTTTCTTGAAAATATGATTCATGTTAGCGATAATCTTATATTCGGCTGAAGGTTTTGCGGTTTTTAAAAGTTCGGCTTCACTTACCTGTACCTGCAAGTCTTTATCTCCATTTATAATTAGAACCGGAACATTGAGCTTGGTAATTTCTTCTTTGGGATCATACTGCATCCAGCTATAAATAAAGGGCTGGATTTCCTTGCGGAAAATGGAAGCCAATCCCGGACTGTAATTGTGGGCTTCTCCGGAAACACGCAAATCGTCGAAGGAAGTTCGTGCGTTATCCACCAATCCCGGGGCCTGTTTTGATAATTGATCCACAATTACATCATCAATTTCCTGTCCTGCCCCGGCTATGGAAATGAAACCGTCGCCATTATTTTGTGCGGCGACCATCCCTACGAGCGATCCCTGACTGTGGCCGATAATATATACTTTCGAAAACCGTTTGTCCTTTTTGAAATTTTCCAACACAGAAATTGCGTCATCAATAAAATCCTGAAAATGGATGTTTTTTTCATTTATGGAGCCATTTTTCATCTGTTTCACAATTCTTTTATCGTACCTAAAACTGGCAATATTATTCTCATAAAGCCCTTCCGCAAGAAATTTAAGGGAATTGTTTTTCATCATCTGCTGGTTTCCGTTACGGTCTGTCGGTCCGCTTCCGCCAATTATAATTGCCAGTGGCAGAGGTTCATTTTGGTTGGGAACTAGCAGGGTGCCCTCTATTAGCGGGGTAATACTGAGTTCTTCTGCGTTATAATTTTGGGTTTGGGCGGATGCAATTCCGAAGAAAAGGAAGCAAATAATATATTTCATTGTTTAGCTATTTTAGGTTAGTGGCTGGATTGCCTTTATTCTTTAACAAAATTTATTTATTCATATTGTTTTCAAGAAAGCCTTGGCTAAAGGTATTTATAATTGGACGAATTCAACAAGTTTGAAATATTGAATAAAACAAACCTAATTTTTTTTTGAGGATGCTATCTTTGTGCTTCCAAAAATTCACAATAAATGAGAACAATTATTATAGTTTTATTCGCCATTTTCACTATTTGTCCCAATGGAAATGCTTCAGAAGAATGGGGGAAAACGGGTCATAGGGTGGTAGGGCAGATAGCCGAAAAATACTTAACGCCTAAGGCAAAGAGGCAAATTTCAAAATTGTTGAACGGCCATTCGCTCGCTTTTGTAGCGAATTATGGCGACGATATTAAAAGCGATCCCCAATATAAAATGTATGGCCCATGGCACTACGTAGATTTTCCGTTTGGAAGCACCTATGAAAATTCAGAAAAAAATGACAAAGGGGATCTTATCGTGGGCATCAACAAATGCTTGGAAATTTTAAACAATGAGAATAGCCCCCAAAAGGAAAAGGTATTTTATTTGAAAATGTTGGTCCATTTTATGGGCGATTTGCACCAACCGTTACACGTGGGCTTGGCTGAAGATAAAGGCGGAAACGATTTTCAGGTTCGCTGGTTTAATGACGGTAGCAACCTGCACACAGTTTGGGATTCCTCGATGATTGATAGCTACCAAATGTCCTATTCTGAAATTGCAAAAAATGCCGATAAACTTTCCAAAGAAGAAATTAAGAATATTCAAAAAGGTTCCCTACAAGACTGGATGTACGATAGCCGAACCCTGGTAGAAAATATTTATGAAACTACTGAAATAGGTCAAAAGCTTGGGTACCAATATATGTATGATTATATGGATGTGGTACGCCTTCAGCTTCAAAAAGCAGGTATTCGGTTGGCCGAAACTCTTAATCGGATTTTTTCTTAATTTTCTTTGGAAGGAATTTTAGGTATAAAGATAGGCCCAATACATCAGTATAAATTGAAGGGGAATTCGGCCAATCAGAGCCCATTTTGGCAATTTCATTGAAGCTTCTTCATTTTGAAGCATATAAAAATGGACGGTCAAAAAAACCGCCAGCATACATATTATTCCCCAGGCGGCTATTTGTTGGGTATCTTTGGTTAGCAGCATAAAACCTAAAATCATTTCGGCAATCCCGCTTAAAAGTACCATTGTGCTCTTTGCGGGAAAATATGGAGGGATAATGCGTTCGTATAATTTTGGTTTGCGAAAATGGTTCATGCCAGCTAGTATATATAGAACGCCCATTAAATATTGATGCCACGGTAACATAGTTTTTTATTTTAGATTTTAAAAATAGTCCTTTTGGCTTTTATACCAATATGAATTTTTTGAAAACAAAAAGCTCCGCTGAATTTCAGCGGAGCTTTTATTCTAAGACTTAACTATTTATTTCAACTATTCTATAATCAAACGCTTGACAGTGCTTGATTTATCACCAATTATCTGAATCATGTAAACACCACTTGCAAGTGAGGAAACATCTACGGCTTTTTCACCCTGCATTCCGCGAAGGTCGATCTTGTTGATCTGTTTTCCGTTGATGTCGAAAATCACCATTTGCTCAAGTGAAACATTCGTTTTGTTTACAAGATTTACAATGCTTGTCGCTGGGTTTGGATATAAGGCCACACCGGCATCAAGATTGTTTGAGTTCACACCCAGGACAGTTTCCACGGTAAGCTCGAAGCTACAGGTTGATTCGTTTCCGTACTCATCCTCTGCAGTTAAAGTTACAGTGTAAGTTCCATCAGCAAGGGTTGCGCCTACGGCAGGATCCTGTGATGTTACCGTTACTGGATCTGTACAGTTGTCAGTTACGGTAGCCTCTCCTGTGCCGAAATAGTCTGGCACAACATAGAATAGGTTACCAGCTCCCGGATCAACAGTCTGGTCTGCAGGACAGGTAATTTCAGGTCCCATATTGTCAACTACGGTCACGATAGAGGTACAAGAAGCAATGTTTCCGCTGGCGTCGCTCGCGAAAACTGTTACAGTTATAGGCGTTCCTATGTCCGCACAGCTCACTTCGGTTACATCAACTGCCAATACGGTGATACCGCAAGCATCAAAGGAAAGTGGGCCTCCAGGAATCTCAACGAAGAACGCGTCCCCATCTGAATTGGTAAGGGTAAGGTTCCAGTTGGCAGGATCAAATTGGCCGGTAAAGCCAGGCATAAAGTTGCTGATCACTGTTTCATTATTACCCAACAAATTATCATCGGTTTGTGAACGGAATCCAAAAACATCACCCGGGGCAACGTTCACCGTTGCGCTACCGGACTGGTTTCCTAATCCTGGATCGGTCAATTGAGTGTAAGTGCCATTCAATAAATAGCCAAAACTGTCAAATCCGGGATCATCGTTGGAAGTATAGTCCCAATCAAAAGAAACGGCAGCTGCTTCAGTAACATTCACAGTAAAATCTGTAAATCCTTCAGAAATAGAGCCATTATCGCTACCAATCACCATTACATTATATGTAGATGGGGTGCTTGCCAAAAGATCCATAGGATCAATGGTTGCGGTTCCATCTGCGCCAAGCTCTATTGTAGTATCCTGGCATACAAGTACTGGTGGGGTATTATCGACCACATTAACTGTTGCAGTACAGGTTGAGCTGTTGCCACTATCATCTGTAACCATAATATCGATAGTACTCTCTCCAAGATCTGAACAATCAAAATCTATGGTTGACATAGGAGCAGTTCCTACCGTATAATTAATATTTCCATTAAATATACGTGGTGTAAACGGAGCACCGTCAAATGGTACGTTAGAGGCTGAGCCGAGAGCTAAGGACAAATCTGCATTCGAATAACTAAGTTGTCCCGGAGATGGGTCACTTCCCGTTCCTGAATAACTATGTCCGTGGGTGGCATCGAGTACCAATGCCATTCCATAAGTGGTGCCAGCAGAAAGTGTAAGTACATTATCCAATACGGCATTTGATGGAGTGTCGATAGTTCCAGATGCGGTACCCGAGGCATTTATAGGCGTTCCCCAAGCGGCGGAACTACCAGTGTTGCCAACGTAAGTTCCTACAAGAGTATATACATCCATTGTAAAGGCGCCCGCCTCATCGGTATTGATATCTAGGTCAGTAATGTTGATATCATTCGGACCTACGGTTATGTCGAAATAAACTGCGCCGCCATTAAGTCCTCCGTTGTTGGAGCTGAAAATGGTCTGTATGGTTCCTGCCACAGGAGGAACACCTACTGTAGTTACTGTTACGCTGCCGCAATTATCCGTTGCGCTCAAAATTAAATCACTGGCATTGATCGTTGCCATTCCATTAGCGTCTAGGGTTACGGTTAGACCGTTTGTAGCTGGCACTTCGTATGATAAATTAAAGTTATCAATACCGGCGCCCCAAGCCCATCCGCCTTCATCGTCATAAGTAAAACGAACTTGGAATGCGGCATTTGCAAAAGCAGCAACATCTATTACGCCGGAGTTTACCGGAGCCACGTCAGTATCGTCAATAAATAATATTTGTTGCCACGCGGCTCCGTCATATACTTCTACTTCAAAGTTACCTTCTCCTACAAAATCCTGTACAGAATAATCAAATGAAAGTTGTGCAGTTGTAGCTCCCGTTATATCATATACAGGCGAAAGCAACCTAGCCATATTTACTTGTCCCGAACCTGCAGCATCATCATCAAATATCGCTGCATTAGTGGGGAAATCATCACCTCCCGGCATTACACCAGAACCAAAAGTCCAGTCCTGCGCACCGGTAATAATTTCGGTACTCCAGCCAGCTGGAATTGTTGCGGCTTCAAAATCTTCGGTAACTGTAAGGTTTCCGGGTTCTCCCAAGCAAACTATTTCTGGAGCTTCAGTATCGTTTACGGTAACATCAAATGAGCATTGAACGGAGTTGCCGCCTCCATCAGTATATTCCAAAGTATTGGTTGTAGTTCCTACTGGGAATACACTTCCGCTAGGTAATCCTGAAATAACGGTATATGGTACGCTACTAGTGGTAATGTCATAAATAATAGTACCGTTAAAAATCCGCGGAGTGAATCCAGCTCCTGTAAACGGAACATTCGCTGCAGTGCCTAAAGACATTGACAGATCTGCATTTGAGTAGCTGAGAGCCCCTGGAGCTGGATTTGTTCCTGATCCAGAGTATCTGTGTCCGTGGGCATTGTCGAGGGTTAAAGCAATACCGTAAGTGGTATTTGCGCTTAGGGTAATTGCAGTTCCCAAAGTAACCAATGACGGATTATTTATTCCTGCACCTGTACCATTTCCGGTAGCGGTGGGAGCTCCCCAGGCAGCAGCGTTTCCTTGATTGCCAACGTAAGTGCCAAGTAAGGTATAAACGTTCATAGTAATTGCCCCACCTTCTGCGGTATTAATTTCAAAATCCGTTACTTCAATATCATTTGGTCCTATGGTAACATCAAAATAAACGGCTCCTCCAAGTGCGCCATTGTTATTGGTATTAAATAAAGTAGTGAGCGAGTTCGTTGTAGTTGAACCTCCTGAAAAACAGTTATCAACTACTAAGGGATCTGGATATTCGACTATGGCGCCACAAACCCCCGGATCATTCTCAACGGTAATATCATCGGGACAGGTCATAGTAGGCACTTCATCGTCAAATATTGTAACTGTGAATTGACAGGTTGAGGAATCGCCGCCCTGATCTGTGGCGGTGAATTCCACCACTGTATCGCCTACCGGAAAAACGCTTCCACTTGCAGGGCCCATCGTTTGTGTTACGGTAACAGGTCCGCCTTCAGGATCTATTGCAATCGCATTGGCGAAGTTTACTACACCACCACAAACACCAGGATCTGTTCCCTGCATAATATCAGAAGGGCAAGCTATTATAGGGGCTACTGCACCCACCACATTCATAACGGCTGCAAATGAACCTCCAAAATTTACAATGTTTGGGGCACCACACGGCGCCGACCTCCAGTATGTGGGGGCTGTTTGAGGTTGGGTGTTTCCTAAAAAACCTACATAGTTTGCTCCATCTGGGCCTCCCACAAATACCTCATAAACCAATAGCTCACCTGCAGGAATTACAGCGTGAACAGGTTGTGATAATAGGGTTACATTGTTAGCAGAGGTTACTACCCGGTCAGCGGTTCCTTGTAAGGTTAATACTCCTCCAGGAAAGGGGCCAGGGGTAGAGTAGACATTTACGGTTATCGTCTTGGGTCCTGTACCATTGGCGAAGAAAACTCCAAATTCCACACTGGAAACTGTAAATGGAAAGTTAATTCCGTAGGTGCCGGCTAAATCAAATGCCCGAAAAACGGAGGTATCATATACAGAAACCCCATCATTACAGCCAAGAAAATTTGTAAAAGTTTGTGATGAATTTTGGGTGAGGGTTTGGGAAGCTCTCGCATTTAACTCCCTACCTGAATCTGAAGTAAAAGTCAAATTTTCAGGTGCGTTAAAAATTTGCTTGTTAATTTCTTTAACGGGTAATTGTCTCAACGTCTGTCCCAACATTATGGGGACAGCGAGTAGCACCGTCAATAGCGTTAGTAAAGTAATTTTTTTCATAATGAATTTAATTAATAGTTTGGAGAATAAAAGTATGTTAAAATTTTCACATCTACTACAGTATAATCAATATTTTATGTTAAATAACGAGCATAATTTTAAATCCTATAAACTTTGGGTAAAAAAAAATGCCGCATCAACGATGCGGCATATAAGAGGAAGGATTGTTTCCCCTATTTTATCATTTCATAACTTCGTTTAATAAAGGCTGTAAGCTCCTCTCCTTTTAACAGATTTTTACTCAACCGTGCCAAATCCAGAGCTTGGTTTACTAGTCGCTCCTTCTTTTTATCGGTTTTGGTTTTCAGAATTTCCCCTACCAACTCGTGATTGGTATTTACAATCAAATTGTACATTTCTGGGAAACCGCCCATGCCGAACATTCCGCCACCACCGGTTTTTTGCATATCTTTCATCCTACGCATAAATTCGGGCTCAGTAATTATAAACGGATTTGCATTGCTGTCCATAGCTTCCAGTTGTACGCTGAATTTTTCCTTCGGAATAACACCGTCCAAAAATGTTTTAAGTGTTTCTTTTTCTTCCTCGGAAAGTTTTGAAATTTGTTTGTCATCCTTTTTTATGAGGTTTTCAACGTGGTCGCTGTCCACGCGAACAAAAGAAATTTTCTCTTCACTGCTTTCCACTTTTTGAAGTAGATGTGTTACAATTGGCGAATCCAATAACAATACTTCATAACCTTTATTTTTGGCCGCTTCAATATAACTATGCTGCTCTTCTTTATCGGAAGCGTACAGGATTACAAGATTTCCTTCTTTATCGGTCTGTGCGTCTTTTGTCTTTTCCTTTAACTCAGAAAAAGTGTAATACACATTATCAACCGTTGGGTATAGTGCAAAATCCTTGGCTTTTTCAAAGAATTTATCTTCAGTGAGCATTCCGTATTCAATCACGATTTTTATATCGTTCCATTTTTTTTCAAAAGCTTCTCGGTCACTATTGAAAAGACTTTTCAGCTTATCTGCGACTTTTCGGGTAATGTAACTCGAAATCTTTTTCACGGCACCATCTGCCTGCAAATAGCTTCGGGAAACGTTCAACGGAATATCTGGACTGTCAATAACACCTCGTAGCATCGTCAAAAATTCCGGCACAATTCCTTCTACATTATCGGTAACAAAAACCTGGTTTTGATAGAGCTGAATTTTATCCTTTTGAATGCTCATATCATTGGTCATCTTGGGAAAATAAAGGATTCCCGTAAGATTAAACGGATAATCTACATTTAAATGAATGTGGAAAAGCGGTTCTTCAAACTGCATTGGATAAAGCTCCCGATAGAATTCATTATAATCTTTATCTTCCAACTCGGTTGGCTGCTTTGTCCACGCCGGATTTGGATTGTTGATTATATTGTCAACTTCTTTTGTTGGTGCTTTGTCATCTTCCTTTGCACCTTCAGGCTTTGGAAGTGTTTCGGTTTTAGTTCCGAACTTAATGGGGACCGGCATGAATTTGTTGTACTTCACCAACAATTCGCGGATGCGGCTTTCTTCTAAAAATTCTGTGGAATCCTCGGCAATGTGAAGAATTATCTCGGTTCCTCTTTCTTTTTTCTTCGCTTCTTCGATTGTGAATTCCGGCGAGCCATCACAGGTCCAGTGTACAGCTGGCTCTTCTTTATAGCTTTTTGTGATAATTTCAACTTTTTCGGCAACCATAAAAGCTGAGTAAAAACCAAGACCGAAATGCCCAATTATTCCTGCATCCTTTCCGTTTTTATCCTTGTATTTTTCAATGAATTCCTCGGCGCCGGAAAATGCAATTTCGTTGATGTATTTTTCAACTTCATCTTTGGTCATCCCAATTCCCTGGTCAATAATTCGAAGTTGTTTTTTCTTTTTGTCCAACTTCACCTCAATCATTGGTTCGCCGTATTCCGCGCCTTCGGCTTCGCCAATGTTGGCCAAATGCTTCATCTTTAAAGTTGCATCTGTGGCGTTTGAAATCAATTCACGAAGAAAAATCTCGTGGTCACTGTATAAAAACTTTTTAATCAGCGGAAAAATATTGTCCACAGATACATTGATAGTTCCTTTGCTCATTTTATTATTGTTTAATTATTCCCTTGGAAACGGGAATCTGTTTATACTTAACTTAATTACTCTTAGAAGGATTAGTCAAAAAAAATACCAACCCGACGCATTCTGACAGGATGTCACTGGAAATTTTAACAAAACTTTGTTTAATGCTTTAACAATTAGACTAAACAAAGAGTAGTATCTTTAACGTTAGATAAGAGAATATTAAATTGCTATGAAAGAGTAAAATATTCTATTATTTAATTGGTTAGGTTGTTTAAGGAGGGCGCATCTTTTGCGCCCTTTTTATTTTATGTCCTAAAAAGCCGCTTAATACTATGCGTGCATACTATATAAATGTGCGATTTCTTTGCCTGTAATGTGGCCTATACTTACCTTTCGGCTTGATTTAAATAGCAATTATGTATTCTTCAAAAATTATCGGGCTGGGATATTATGTTCCCGAAAATGTAGTTACAAATGAGGACCTCTCAAAGTTAATGGACACCAATGATGCGTGGATCCAGGAACGAACGGGGATAAAAGAGCGGCGGCATATAAAAAAGGGCGATGGAAATTCTACTTCCGTAATGGCCGTTAAAGCTTCAACTATTGCTTTGGAGCGGGCAAATCTGGTTCCCAATGATATAGATATGATTGTTTTCGCAACTCTCAGCCCAGACATGTATTTTCCCGGCGGGGGGGTAGAAGTGCAGGAAATGATGGGGATGCGAACCATTCCCGCGCTCGATGTGCGCAACCAGTGCAGCGGGTTTATTTATGCGCTTTCCGTTGCCGATCAATTTATAAAGACCGGAATGTATAAAAATATTTTGGTGATTGGCAGTGAAAACCACAGCGGTGGACTGGATTTCACCACTCGGGGAAGAAATGTCTCAGTTATTTTTGGGGATGGCGCGGGTGCCGCAGTCGTTTCTAGAAATGAAACTGAAAAAGGAGGAATTCTTTCCACACATCTTCACAGTGAGGGAAAACATAAAGATGAACTTTCGCTGAAAGGACCTAGCACGGGACATTGGGTGCCGGAAATAATTGCTGAAAATCCGCAGGAAGATATTCCGTATTATCCGGTTATGAATGGGCAGTTTGTTTTTAAGCACGCCATCGCCCGTTTTGCTGAGGTAATTATGGAAGGTTTAGAGGCCAATAATTTAGAAGTAAAGGATATCGATATGCTCATTCCGCATCAAGCCAATTTGCGGATTTCGCAGTTTATTCAGCATAAATTAAAATTGACTGACGAACAAGTCTTCAACAATATCCAAAAATACGGGAATACCACTGCGGCTTCCATCCCCATTGCTTTGACTGAAGCTTGGGAGGAAGGGAAAATTAAGGAAGGCGATTTGGTTGTTTTGGCGGCCTTCGGAAGTGGATTCACTTGGGGAAGCGCGATAATAAAGTGGTAGTCACTTATAAGAAACAAATAGAAAAGCCTTTCAGCAAATGTGAAAGGCTTTTTTCTTACCTAAAAATGAGGTATAATTCGTTAAAGGCTAATTCAAATAAATTATAAAATGAAGTTTTAGGTATTTAATAGACGGTTATAAATGTCGGATAGTTTCAAATAACCTTACATTTTAACGTAATAATAACGATTAGAAAATGCCGCCGCCACCGGATTTTGTGTTGTCATCTCTGTCTTTTCTGCTCTTGGCTCGATATTCATTTCCTCCAAATCTGTAGGAAAGGCCTACGAAAATAGTATTGCTCTCATTTCTGAATTCTCCACTTTGCGGATAAGGTGTATCGCCACTGAAAGCGAATTTCATAGAATTTAAAATGTCGTTATAATTTATGCTAAACGTTCCCCGGCCCTCCCAAAGCGTGTATCGAGCACCGAGATTTACGAAATACAAAGGCTTCGATTCAAATTGGATTCCTTTATTTTTCGCTCTATATAAACCGAACGCTGAAAAAGTGAGCTGCTTTGTAACCGTAAAATTGTTCATCATTCTAGCATTCCAGGTAACTATATCGGCTTCCACAACTCGGGTTTCAATATTGCCAATTGTTGGGTTTTCTTCTGGATTTCTAAAAAATTCCGTGATTCCTTTTTGGGTTCTTTTATAGAGTTCAAAACTTGTATTAAAGCTCCACCATTTGGTGGGTTTGTAATTTCCGGAGAGCTCTAAACCATACGCATCCGTATTGCTGAAATTTTCAAAAGTAAGAATTGACCGGTCCAGATTCGTGCGGTCCACCAATATGGTACGGTTAATTTCATCGTCAACAAGACGGTAAAAAATGCCCGTGGTGATACTTCCTTTTTCCAGATTTCTTGTATAATTTGCTTCAATTGAGTTTGTAAACTGGGGCTGCAGCTCAATATTTCCAAAGGAGGTAATGAGCGGTGTGCTAAATTCCCGAATAGGATTTACTTGATTCAAACCCGGCCTGTCCACGCGCCGGCTGTAGCTTAACTGAAATTGATTTTTTTCGCCCGGTGTATAGGTAATAAATGCACTGGGGTAAACCTGAAAATAATCGTTGGTAAAGGCACGGACACTATTTGTATCGGCGGCAACGCTTACATTTTCAAAACGTGCTCCGAGTTGGTACGACCACTTTTCGTAGGTTTTCCCAAAGGTTGCGTAGGCTGAATAAATATCGCGCTTATATTTAAACTCGGTGGAAGGAGTGGGTATCAAATTGCCCTGTTCATTATAACTTTGGCCAGTGGAGGAATAATCTATATTTGTTTCAAAAAGACGCGCTTCTGCACCAACCTCCAGTTTCACACTTTCAGAAAGCGGATTCACATAGTCCAGATTTACGGTAAGTTGCTCTCTGTCGGTTTCGTCAAAATCTGCAAAATTGTTTAACTCGCTGGCGCCGGTATATGCATATTTTGAATCGGAATCACTGTTGAAATTATTGTAATCCGCCTCAAGCTCGAGCGTATGGTCCTTTTTTTCAAAATTCACTTTATAGTCGAAGTTGTATTGGGATGAAATGTTTTCTTCGTCACTATAGAAAAACTGTCGCTGGTTGAGTGCCGGTTCATCCAAATAGAATATGGAGGAACTGCCATTTCCGTTTCCTTCAAAAATATTTTGGTTGGTGAAAAAGGATAGCGTGTTATTGTCATTCAAATAAAAATCAACTCCCACCTTAAAGAGGTTTGATTTGCTATTGTCGAAAAAATGAATGATCTCTTCGGAATTGTTGAAGGAACGTCTAATGATCCCGTCATTTTCACTTTTCGAAACGTTGTTGCTCAAATTGCTGTAAATATTGAATTTGCCATTTCTGTAATTCATATCCAGCCCTGCATTAAAACGTGCATTATCCTTAAAAGTAAGCCCTACCGAAGCATTTCCGTTAAAACCAACATTTACGTTTTTGTGAAGAATAATGTTGATGATGCCGCTCATTCCCTCGGGATTGTACTTGGCGGAAGGATTTGTAATGAGCTCAATCTGTTTGATGGACGAAGACGGAATCTGTTTCAGAAGTTGCGCCACCGGTACGTTTGAAAGTTTCCCATCCACCATTACCCGAACGTTTTCGTTGCCGCGAAGGGAAAGTTCTCCGGTTTGTTGATCAACACTTACCGAAGGCAGGTTATTCATAATATCTGAAGCCGTAGGCCCGGCAGTGGAGAGATCCTTGCCGATATTTATAACTTTTTTATCCAAACGCTGCTCGATGGTGGAGCGCTCTGCGACAATATTTACCTCGTCAAGTGACGCGATGTCTTCCGATAGCACAATGGTACCCATATCAATGTTCAAATTTCCTTTGGTAATATTGATTTCGGAAGAAAAAACTTTGTAACCTATATATTGTATATAAACTTTACTTTTTCCTTCTGGGATTTTAGTTATTTCAAATTTTCCCTCGTCGTCCGTAATAGCGCCCGTAATAATTTCATCGTTTAGGTTTTTCACTACCACGGTTACGTATGGTAGGGGCTCATTCAGGGCTCCATCTGTAACGGTGCCGCTGATGCTGCCTGGTTTTTCCAATGGATCTGTGGATGCTTGTGCACTTCCAAAAAAGATGATTGCAAGTATTAAAATAAATTTTTTCATAATGTGATTGATTGATAATTATAATTGATGAATCTAATAACGCGAGTAGTGTCCATTAAATATTACCTTGTATAACATAATAATTGAACATATGATTTCGCTGTTTATATAAAAGACGAGGTATTTATACTTCCGTTACAGAAATTTTCTAAATTCTTATAAAAAAAACAAACCCGAGACCTAAATCTCGGGTTTGGCTCTTTACTGCTATTATTAACACTAACCATCAACGTAAAAACTGTGGCAGTAAAGAAAAATCTTATACTATATAGACGTTCAAAAAAGGGAATTGTTTCAAGCAGAAATTGTTTTTAACTAACTTTTATGAAATGTTGAAAAAAGAGTGTGTATTTTTCAAATTAAAGAATACAGTTATGAAGAAGAAAACATTAGTCCTAGGCGCTAGTTTGAATCCCGGACGATATTCAAACCTTGCTATAAATCGTTTGGTTACATATGGCCATGAAGTGGAAGCGGTAGGTTTAAAAAAAGGCGTGGTTGCAGGGGTAGATATCACCAATGAAAAAGAGGAGTTTCAAAATATCAATACGGTTACGCTTTATTTGAACGCGAAAAGACAGGAAGAATATTACGATTATGTAGTTTCGCTGAAGCCGAAGCGAGTCATTTTCAATCCCGGTACTGAAAACCCTGAATTTTACAACATTCTCCAAAAAAATAATATTGAAGTAGAAGTGGCCTGTACCCTAGTTCTTTTGAGTACGAATCAATATTAAGCCAAAATACGTAAGGGCTCCGTTGAGTATTAAAATGAAAAATCCGAACTCAAAATTTAAATATTCCGCGCAGAAATAGCTGATTGCATATCCCAAAAAAGGTGTCGCTATGGCCACTGCGGGAACGAATTTATCCTTTACCTGCCATTTTGTGAATAGCCCGTATGCATATAACCCCAAAAGTGGACCATAGGTATACCCCGCAAATACAAATAGTTTCGCTATTACGGATGCGTCAGATATTACATATCTGAAGAAAATAATCACTAAAATTAATACCAGCGAAACCATAATGTGTATCTGCTTCCGAATACGAACCTGTTTTTTCTCGTCATATTTCTTTTCAATTTGAAGGATATCTATACTGAAAGAAGTAGTAAGCGCGGTCAATGCGCTATCCGCACTGCTGTATGCGGCGGCAATTAATCCTAAAATGAAAAGTATCGCAACGCCAATTCCGAATTCATTTTGCATCGCCAGCGTTGGATACAATTGATCCTTGTGTGCATCAATGCCATTTTGCGAAGCATAAACCGTGAGCAACAATCCTAGGACCAAAAACACGAAATTCACGATTGTAAGGACTATGGTGAACCAAAACATGTTTTTTTGCGCATCTTTTAGGTTGCGGCAGGTTAGGTTTTTTTGCATCATATCCTGGTCGAGCCCAGTCATCACAATGGCGATAAATGCGCCACTAATAAATTGTTTCACAAAATGATCGCCAGATTTCCAATCATCAAAAAAGAAAATCTGGCTCATATCGCTATCAGCAATAAAATTGAAAAGGTTACTGCCGGTCAATCCCAAATCCGTTGAAACATAATAGACTGAAACTCCCACTGCAATAAGCATAAACAGGGTTTGCAGTGTATCTGTCCACACGATGGTTTTTATTCCACTCTTAAAAGTATAGAGCCAAATAAGCAAAATGGTAATGGTAACCGTAACCCAAAAAGGAATATTCATTTCGTCAAAAATGAGGCTTTGAAGTACAACTGCTACCAAATAAAGGCGAAAACTGGCCCCGACAACTCGAGATAAAAGAAAAAAGGAAGCCCCCGTTTTATAGGAAGCCGGCCCGAACCGGCCCTCCAAATAGGTATATATAGAGGTAAGATTCAATCTGTAATAAAGAGGCAACAATACCGTTCCGATCACGGCATACCCCACAATATAACCAAGAACCACTTGAAAATAACTGAATTTGGAAGCCTCAACCCAACCCGGGACCGAGATAAAAGTAACCCCGCTTAAGGAGGCTCCAATCATTCCAAAGGCGACCAAATACCAAGGTGATTGCTTACTCGCTTTAAAGAAATCGGCATTGGTACCACCTCTATTAGTTACAAAGGATATTAAGATTAAAACCAAAAAATACCCGAGAATTAACAATAGAATGTGTAAGGGCTGCATAAGATTAAAGACTTCAAGAAAGTGAATAAACAAGTGCGTAAAAATACAAAGTTTGGTTACTTAACCATTTTTATTTTTAATACTTTTGGAAATTCATTAAACAAAAAGCGTAATTACTTAAAAATTAAAAAGATGCGATCTAAATTACTACTACCCTTTTTCGTATTGTTTTTTGGCTGCTTTGCGACTCAAGCTCAGGAATACCTTAAAATGATTGACGAAGGCACTTACACAGTGCAGGAAATTATTGATAGTGCGGAAGCCTATTTTGCAACAAAGGATATTGATCCGTTAGAGAAAGAGGATGGGGAACAGAAAGAAGCAAGTGAATACAACCAATTCAAAAGATGGGAGTACAATGCCCTAAGATTGATGGACGAAAATGGCTATTTGCCCCGTATTGAACAGCGCATGGCTGAACTGGAAAACTATAACGCCTATTTAAATGCTTCGGCACAAAATAGAATGGTGCTTCCCGATAATTGGCAGGAATTAGGTCCTACCGATTGGAACGCAACTTCAGGCTGGAATCCCGGGGTGGGAAGAATAACCGGTGTGGCTATTGACGAAGCCGATATAAACCATATGATTATTGGCGGTAATACCGGCGGGGTGTGGCGTACCACCGATGGTGGGCAAAATTGGTCACCACTTGGGGATTATTTTTCCAACCTTTCTGTTTATTCAGTCGCAATGGATCCAACAAATTCCAATACTTATTTCTTTGGTTCGCAAAATGGAAGAATTTTTAAATCCACAGATTCAGGCGCGACCTGGAATTTATTGGGAATCACAGGCGCAGGAAATGTAAATAGAATTTTAATTAACCCAAGTAACACTGACATTATGTTCGCCACCGGTGAAAACAGCGGTGTGTATCGTTCAACTGATGGGGGCGTGACTTGGACGGAACCCTTTAACGACAATAGAGGTTATGATATTGAATTTAAACCCGGCGATGTTTCGGTAGTTTATGCTTCCGGGACAGGTTTTTACAAATCTGTTGATGGCGGCGCTACTTTTACAACTATTCCAGGATTTGCCAGTGGAGCTAAAATGATTGGAGTTTCCGCAGATGATCCAAACGTTGTTTACGTTTTGGAAGCAAATAATAATGTATTCGGGGGATTTTATACTTCCAATAATAGCGGCGATAGTTTTACCAAAATAAATCACGGTGGCCTAAACTTCTTTGGCTATAGTATTACAGGAATGGATAATAGCGGCCAGGCACCACGCGATATGGGAATTGCCGTAAACCCCAATGATGCAAATGAGGTACACATTGCAGGTCTTCTTACTTGGAGGTCGACCAACGGTGGTGTAAATTTCACTTGTACTTCAGACTGGCAACCAGGTTTGGCAGCTGCAGAAAATATTGGGTATTGCCATTCCGATGTTGATGATCTCCTTTTCTACGGAAGCACTTTATTCGCCGTTACGGATGGGGGAATTTATAAAGCTGAAAACACAGGGACCGTAAACGCTAATTATTTTGAGGATTTGACGGCCGGATTAGGTATTCGCCAATTCTATAAAATAGGAATTTCACAAACCGCAGCCGTAGTTGTTTCTGGCGGGTCACAGGATAACGGTACCTCTGTCTATTCGGCCGCAAACGGTTGGAAAGATTGGTTGGGTGCAGATGGAATGGAATCTTTTGTTGATAAAACCAATAACGCGAGATTGTATGGTACGAGCCAGTACGGCCAAATGTACAGATCTACAAATGGAGGAAATTCACAAAATGGTTTAATCGAACCAGGTACAGGTTCAGGAAATTGGGTAAGCCCATTTGAACAAGATCCGGTAGATGACAATACCATTTATATTGGCTATAACCAAATTTACAAATCAACGAACAGTGGAGGAAGTTGGACAAGTATTTCCCAAAACTTTGGTGGGAATCTAAACAACCTAAAAATTTCTCCTTCCAATAATCAAATTATGTATGCCAGCCGTACCGCATTTCTTTATAGAACCAACGACGGCGGAGCTACAAATTGGGTGCAGACCACTATGCCAGGAGGATCGATAAACTATATCGCAATCCATCCCACAGATCCCAATAAAATTGCAGTGGCAAGTACCAATTCAAGTGCAGTTTATGTTTCAACAGATGGAGGCGCTACTTGGTTAAATTACAAAAAGAATTTACCCAATTTCAGTGCTCTTTCAGTGGTGTGGGATGATAACGGAGCAGATGGTCTTTACGTTGGTATGGACTACGGAATTTATTATATAGACAACACTCTTTCAGACTGGCAGCCATATAATAATTTGCTTCCCAATGTAATGGTGAACGAATTGGAAATAAACAACACTACAGATATGATCTATGCAGGAACTTATGGCAGAGGCCTTTGGGTTTCCCCTGTTTATAACCCTTCGCTGGGTGTAGGCGACTATATTTCTGATAAGACTGTAAATATTTATCCTAATCCGGCCCAAACCGAAGTAACTATTCAATTGCCACAAGCATCAAAAGGTGAAATAAGGCTTTTTGATGTTACCGGTAAATTATTGATTTATGAGGCAGATGCTTTCTTCTCTAATAGTTATACGCTGGATGTTTCATTTCTTTCACCGGGCACATATTTTGTTCGTTTGAATACTGAATCCGGTACGGCAACTAAAAAATTGCTAAAGAAATAATAGGCTATTTTTAAAAGGAATGCTTCAGAAAAACATCCTTTTTTCTGAAGCATTTTTTTTATCTTGCCCTCTGTAAAACTGCCATGGAATTCTCTTCAAAACTTTTGGAAAATGCGGTAAATGAAATGTCCCAACTCCCCGGAATTGGGAAACGAACGGCACTGCGTTTGGTATTACATTTATTGAAAAGACCTGAGGAACAAACCAAAAAACTTTCGGATAGCCTTTTAAAAATGCGGGAGACCATAAATTTCTGTAGTAATTGTCACAATATAAGTGACAATAAACTCTGCGAGATTTGCGCAAATTCCAGTCGGGATGCTCAGGTGGTCTGTATAGTCGAGGACATTCGTGATGTAATGGCCATTGAAAATACCAGCCAATATCGGGGTCAATATCACGTTTTGGGCGGAAAAATTTCTCCAATGGATGGAGTAGGACCGGGCGATTTAAATATCGGTTCCCTAGTTGAAAAAGTAAAGGAAGGAAAAGTTACCGAACTTATTTTTGCCCTAAGCTCCACGATGGAAGGCGATACCACCAACTTTTATATCTACAAACAAATTGAACCTTATAATCTTATTACAACTACAATTGCCCGTGGAATTTCGGTTGGCGACGAACTGGAATATGCAGATGAGGTAACCTTGGGCAGGAGCATATTGCATCGCATTCCTTTTGAAACTTCCTTAAAAAGTTTATAGTTTTTTTGGATTGCCGTATAGAATTAAAAAGAATAGAAAAAATAGGTTAGATGGCACCCCATCTTCCTTTTAAATTTAGAAAATAGCATTTACTGATGAAACTGTCGGTTGTCATTTTAAACTATAATGTTCGGTTCTTTTTGGAACAGTGCCTGCTTTCCGTAAAAAATGCTATTATAAATTTGGAGGCGGAGATTATTGTAATAGACAACAATTCCACCGATGAAAGCTGCGAAATGGTAAAGCAGCATTTTCCCGAAGTCATCCTCATTGAAAACAAGGAGAATGTAGGATTCAGCAGGGCTAACAACCAAGCGGTTAAGGTGGCTAAGGGAGAATATGTGTGTATCATTAATCCGGATACCGCGGTGCAGGAGGATACTTTTTTGGAGGTTTTGAACTATGCTGATTCCACCGAAAACATGGGTGCTCTGGGTGTATATTTAATGGATGGTACGGGTAATTTTCTTCCGGAAAGCAAACGAAACCTCCCAACTCCCAAAATTTCCCTTTTAAAACTCACCGGTTTTACCGAAAAATATTACGCCAATCACGTTTTTGATTCCACCAACGCGCCGGTCGAAATACTCGTAGGTGCATTTATGCTTCTGAAAAGAGAAGTGTACAATAAGGTGGGTGGGTTTGACGAAGATTATTTCATGTACGGCGAGGATATAGATCTTTCGTATAAAATTACGAAGGCTGGTTATCAAAACCAATACTTCGGTAGCACTACGGTCCTCCATTATAAAGGTGAAAGTACCCAAAAAGACGAAGCGTATTTTGACCGTTTTTACGGTGCGATGCAGATTTTCTATAAAAAGCATTTCGACACCAATTTTCTTTTCGATCGTTCCGTTTCGGCGGGTTTGGCTCTTGCGAAAAAAACTCGAAAGTTTTCGGAAAACAAAAAAAGGATAACCCTTGCAGATGTCCATAAACATTACATCGTCACCAAAAATATTGATTTGGTTGAAAAATTAATGGAAAGGTTGGCCGTACCTCTTCAAATGGCCTCAAAAAATGTGCATTCACAAGTTGTCGTAGAAAATTGTTTTTTGATTTTTGATGCTGAATATATCTCCTATTCGGAAATATTCAGGATTATGAAACAGCTTAAAAACAAAGGCAACATTTTCCGTATTCGCCCTGTGGGTTGCAACTTTATAATTGGCAGCGATCAAAGCGACGAAAAAGGCGGCGTCCTCCTTTTTTAAGAAAATTGAAACCCGTAACGAACAAATTTTAACTAATTTTGCAACGCTGGAGCACGTAGTGAGTGCGACAGCTATTTTTTGAACGTACACCGTAAATAATATTATGTCGAAATTTGAATTGAAACTCCCAAAAATGGGCGAAAGTGTTGCCGAGGCCACGCTTACCAATTGGTTAAAGGAAATTGGTGACACCATAGAGGCAGATGAGCCTGTACTGGAAATCGCCACCGATAAAGTGGACAGTGAAGTGCCCAGTGAAGTGGATGGCGTTTTGGTTGAAAAATTGTTCAATGTAGATGATGTTGTGCAGGTGGGGCAGACCATTGCCATTATAGAAATTGCCGGCAGCAACGGACAGGAAAAAGTTGAGGCCAGTGCGGCGCCTCCCGAAGAAGTTATAAAAGAAGTGGAACAACAAGTTGAAACCGCCAAACAAGCCGCCCAGCCCGTCGCGATAGAAAATTCCGGAGATAGGTTTTATTCGCCTTTGGTAAAAAATATCGCTGCCGAGGAAGGAATTTCACAAGCAGAACTAGACGGTATATCTGGCACCGGAAAAGATGGACGTGTTACCAAAAATGATATTTTGAATTATGTTGAGAATCGTTCTTCCCAAAAAGCAAAATCAGCAACTGAGCAACCACAGACGGTAATTGAAGCCAAAAATCCTGCAACGGCGCAGGCCCAAACAAAAGATACTTCAAAACAAAAAGCCCCGGTTTCAGTAAACGGTGGTGATGAAATAATAGAGATGACGCGAATGGGCAAACTCATTGCCCACCACATGGTAGAAAGCACGCAGACCGCTGCGCACGTACAATCTTTCGCGGAATGTGACGTAACAAATATTTGGAATTGGCGGAACAAAGTAAAGGCGTCATTTGCAAAACGCGAAGGTGAAAACCTCACTTTTACGCCCATTTTCATGGAAGCGGTAGCCAAGGCATTGAAGGATTTCCCAATGATGAACATATCGTTGGATGGCGATAAAATCATAAAAAGAAAAAATATAAACCTCGGTATGGCAGCCGCTCTGCCAGATGGCAACCTAATTGTTCCGGTAATTAAAAATGCCGATCAACTTAATTTGGTTGGTATGAGCAAAGCCGTTAACGATCTCGCCGGCCGTGCCCGCGAAAACAAGTTGAAGCCTGATGAAATCCAAGGAGGAACGTACACCGTTACAAATGTTGGAACCTTCGGAAGTATTATGGGTACGCCAATTATTAATCAACCGCAAGTTGGTATTTTGGCTTTGGGCGCAATTCGAAAGGTGCCTGCCGTAATTGAAACCCCTGAAGGTGATTTTATAGGAATACGCTATAAAATGTTCCTTTCGCACAGTTACGACCACCGCGTGGTAAATGGAGCATTGGGCGGACAATTTGTAAAACGTGTTGCCGATTATTTGGAAGCTTGGGATGTAAATCGCGAGGTATAAGAATTAATTTGTTATAGATTGAAAAGGGAATTGAGCAATCAAATTCCCTTTTTCTCTTTAATATGGGAAGGCAAAACTTTTATAAAAAGTATCTTTGCACAACAAAAGAAATCAATGGAACTCAACCTAAAAAAACCAATCTGTTTTTTCGACCTAGAAACGACCGGCACCAATGTGGCGACCGATAGAATTGTTGAAATAGCCATTTTGAAAGTATTCCCAAATGGAAATAAGGAAAGCCATACGTGGCTGGTAAATCCTGAAATGCCTATTCCAAAAGTAGTTTCGGAAATCCACGGAATTACTGATGAAATGGTGGCCAACGAGCCTACATTTAAAGAATTGGCGCCGAAAGTTTATTCGCTGATAAAGGATTGCGATTTGGGCGGTTTCAACTCAAATCGTTTTGATATTCCGTTATTGGCTGAGGAATTGCTGCGTGCCGAAATAGATTTTGATATGAAAAAAGCACTTTCGGTAGATGTGCAGACAATTTTTCACAAAAAGGAAAAGCGAACGCTCGAGGCCGCCTATAAATTTTATTGCAATAAAGAATTGACCGATGCCCACAGCGCGGCCGCAGATACCAACGCTACCTATGAAGTTTTAAAATCGCAGTTGGATAAATACGCTGATCTTGAAAACGATATTTCATTTTTATCTGAATTCAGCTCGCATCGCGATTTTGCCGATTTTGCAGGATTTATAGGCTATAACGAGGATGGTGTGGAAATGTTCTGTTTCGGAAAATACAAGGGATGTTTGGTGTGCGATATAATGGATAGCGATTCGGGGTATTTCGGCTGGCTATTGAATGCCGATTTTCCGCTTTACACAAAAAAAGTTTTGACGCGGCTTCGGCTTCAAAAGTTAAATACCAAAATTTAATTTTCTAAATGAAAATAATCTGCGTAGGCCGAAATTATGCCGCACATATTGCTGAACTAAAAAGCGCGATGCCATCGGAACCGGTTTTATTTCTGAAACCCGACACCGCAATACTTCTAAAAAAGCAGCCTTTTTTTATTCCGGATTTTTCCAATGAAATTCACCACGAGGTAGAACTTTTGGTGCGCATAAATAAAATAGGAAAACATATAGATCAAAAATTTGCCCATAAATATTACGATGAAATTGGCCTCGGCATAGATTTTACGGCGCGCGACCTGCAGGCAAAACTTAAAAGTGAAGGGCTGCCCTGGGAAAAAGCGAAAGCTTTTGACGGTGCTGCGGCGGTAGGTAATTTTTTGCCAAAGCAAACGTTTAAGGATATTAACAACCTCAATTTCAGCCTTAAACGCAACGGAAAGACGGTACAGAGCGGAAATTCCATGTTAATGATGTGGAAAATTGATGCTTTAATCGAATATATTTCAAAATATTTTACCCTGAAAATAGGGGACATTATCTTTACTGGTACCCCTGAGGGAGTAGGTCCCGTAAGTGCCGAGGATATTTTGACGGGCTATATTGAGGAGAGGGAAATGTTTTCAATTAAAATAAAATGACATGACAAAATCTTATGATAAGGAAAATTTGATGCAGATCGCCGATGGCGATGAAGAATTCCTGGAAATACTTGCACAAACATTTTTAGATGAAATTCCCCAAGATCTGAGGGCAATGGAGGAAGCCATTGAAAATGACAACCGTGACTTGGCATATCAGTTCGCACATAAAATGAAACCCAATGTTGAAATGTTCGGTATTGATGTTTTAAAGGATATTACGAGCATCGAAAATTGGGCGAAGACCTCAAAAAACAGAAATTTAATTCTCCCTAATCTTGAACACACTGTTACTACCCTTAATACGGTGTTTGCAGAGCTGAAAGAAGACTTCCAATTATAAAATGCTTGCAGAAATTATAACTATAGGCGATGAAATTCTCATCGGCCAGATTGTTGATACCAATTCCGCCCACATTTCCAAGGAATTGAACAAGGTGGGGGTAAAAGTTTATCAGATAACTTCCGTACAGGACGAGCGCGAACATATTCTACAAGCTTTTAAAGATGCTAAGAATAGAGCGGATTTAGTTATTGTTACGGGAGGCTTGGGTCCGACCAAAGATGACATTACAAAGCAAACCTTCTGCGATTTTTTTGAGGACATATTGGTAGAAGATCCGGCAGTTGTTGAAAATGTGAAGGATCTTTTCAAAAAATACCAGCTCAACAAACCACTTCCGGCAAATTTTCAGCAGGCCATGGTACCTTCAAAAGCTACTATTCTAAAAAATATTCACGGGACCGCCCCCGGCATGTGGATGGAAAAGGATGACACTGTTTTTGTTTCCTTGCCAGGCGTGCCCTATGAAATGAAGCACTTGTTAGAGCATGAAGTTCTGCCTAGGGTTATAAAACGATTCAGCCGGCCTTTTATATATCATAAAACACTACTAACATACGGTTTGGGGGAAAGTGCAATTGCTGAACGAATCGTCGATTGGGAAAATAGCTTGCCAAAGCAAATTAAATTGGCTTATCTACCTTCATTGGGAAGGGTTCGGCTGCGGCTATCCGGAAGTAGCCGTGATGAGGTTGAACTAAAAACAATGGTGGATACGCAGATGAAAAAGCTGGAGGAAATCCTTCCCGAAATAGCTGTGGGTTATGAGGACGAAACCTCCATTTCACAATCTATTGGTAAAATTCTAGAGGAACGTGGCCTTTGCTATAGTGTGGCAGAAAGTTGTTCCGGCGGCAGGATTGCTTCAGAAATCACACATTATGCCGGGGCCTCCGCATCGTTTATGGGCGGGATAATTCCGTACGATACAAACCTCAAAACAAAAATATTGGGAGTCCCAAAAAATATTATTGAAAAATACAATGTTGTAAGTATTCCCGTAGCCGAGGAGATGGCGAGGCGCTGCCAGATTCTTTTCGAGTCGGACTATTCCATTGCAACCACTGGTATTGCTGGCCCTACCAGAGGTGACGGTGATGATGAAATAGGTACGGTATGCATTGCCATCGGTACTCCAACAGGCGTGGTTTCGGAAAAGTTCCAATTTGGGAAAGATCGCTATCGGGTTATAGAAAAGACCGCCAATAAAGCCTTGGAAATGCTTCTAAAAGAAATTTCAAAAAACTAATTTCTCTTTGTTGTACAGTACAAAAGATTTATTTACATTTGCACCCTGTTTTAAAATAACTTAAAAAAGTTAAGGAATGTCAAGAGTTTGTGAACTTACCGGAAAGAAAGCGATGGTTGGAAACAACGTGTCGCACGCGATGAATAAAACCAAACGTAAGTTTGATGTAAATTTGCTCAAAAAGCGTTTTTACATCCCTGAAGAAGACAAGTGGGTGACCCTTCGTGTTTCTGCTTCAGCAATAAAAAACATCAATAAAAAAGGTATTTCTGCGGTTATAAAGGAAGCTCGCGCAAAAGGCTTTTTAAATAAATAATTGCAATAATCAATAAAGTCTGTTACAATGGCTAAAAAAGGAAATAGAGTACAAGTAATTTTGGAGTGCACCGAGCACAAGGAATCTGGCAAGCCAGGAACTTCACGATACATCACTACCAAAAATAAAAAGAACACACCGGACAGAATGGAGTTGAAAAAATTCAACCCAATTCTTAAAAAAATGACGGTTCATAAAGAAATTAAATAATAACGGATTTTCAATTTTCTGAAAAACTGGATAACACTTTTAAGTTATGGCAAAAAAATCAGTAGCATCGTTACAAACAGGTTCAAAGCGTTTAACCAAGGCAATAAAAATGGTTAAGTCGCCAAAGACCGGAGCATATACTTTTACTGAAGCTATTATGGCTCCAGAAATGGTTAATGACTGGATGAACAAAAAATAATCATTTTAAATGATTTTGGAAAAAGCCACTTTTTTACGAAGGTGGCTTTTCTTATTTTTGCCTACCACTTCTGTCTTCCAAATTGCAAAATGGGAGCTGAATATTGACTACAGACTACTGAACACTGAAATATGAGTTTATTTAAAAAAATATTTTCCAAGGAGAAAAAGGAAACCCTCGATAAAGGGCTGGAAAAATCCAAAACTTCCTTTTTCGATAAACTAGGCAAGGCAGTTGCTGGTAAAAGCAAAGTTGATGATGATGTCTTGGACAATCTGGAAGAAGTGCTCGTTTCCAGTGATGTGGGGGTGAATACCACTTTGAAAATAATCGATAGGATAGAAGCACGCGTTGCAAAAGATAAATATTTGGGAACCGACGAACTCAACCAAATTTTACGTGAGGAAATTGCAGGGCTTTTAAGCGAAATAGATTCCGGAAACGCTACTGAATTTGAAGTTCCTTCAAATAAAAAACCCTACGTAATTATGGTTGTTGGGGTTAATGGTGTGGGAAAAACCACAACTATCGGAAAACTTGCTTATCAATTTAAAAAAGCTGGAAAAAAAGTTGTCCTGGGAGCGGCCGATACTTTTAGGGCGGCGGCAATTGACCAGCTTCAAATCTGGGCGGACCGTACAGACGTGCCCATTGTAAAACAAAGCATGGGCAGCGATCCTGCCAGCGTGGCTTTTGATACGCTGAAAAGTGCCGTAAATCAAAATGCAGATGTTGTTATCATCGATACTGCGGGGAGGCTTCACAATAAAATTAACTTGATGAACGAGCTTACAAAAGTAAAGCGCGTAATGCAAAAAGTAGTTCCCGATGCGCCACACGAAGTGCTTTTGGTGCTCGATGGCTCTACCGGCCAAAATGCTTTTGAACAGGCAAAACAATTCACCGCAGCTACGGAAGTTACTTCACTCGCAGTAACAAAACTTGACGGAACCGCAAAAGGCGGCGTGGTAATAGGAATCAGCGATCAATTTCAGATTCCCGTGAAATATATAGGAGTGGGCGAAGGGATGGAAGATCTACAAGTTTTCAATAAATTTGAGTTTGTGGATTCTTTCTTCAAATAATTTATTCCGAAAAAAATAAAGCCACGAATTCACGAATAATCTATTAAAATATTCGTGAATTTGTGGCTAAAGTCTTTAATCTTTTCTCTTTTTTCTCTACTCTGTTTATAACGTTTCCTTCAACCATTTAAAAAACTCCCGTTGCCAAACAAGCGCATTCTGCGGTTGAAGCACCCAATGATTTTCTTCCGGAAGATAAAGCAATTTACTCTTTATTCCCTGTAACTGTGCCGCCTGAAAGGCTCCCAGACCTTGTTCAATGGGCACGCGATAATCCTTTCCGCCTTGTACGATCATAATTGGCGTATCCCATTTATCAACATAGGTTATTGGGTTGAATTCATTATAAGCTTTCTGCGCTTGTGCATTGCTTTTATCCCAATACGGACCGCCAAAATCGTGGTTTACGAAGAAAAGTTCCTCGGTGGTGCCGTACATACTTCGAGTATCAAAAACGCCGTCGTGTGCGATAAAGGTTTTAAATCTGCCATCGTGATTACCTGCGAGCCAATAAACCGAATATCCTCCAAAACTCGCGCCTACTGCACCCAATCGGTCTTTATCCACATAAGGTTCTTTCGCAATTTCATCTATGGCATCCAAATAATCCTGCATCGCTTTTCCGCCCCAATCGCCACTAATTTCAGCATTCCATTCCACGCCGTGTCCGGGCATTCCGCGACGGTTTGGCGCGACAACTATATATCCTTCCGAAGCCATCAATTGGAAATTCCATCGAGTGGAATAAAATTGTGAAAGTGCCGATTGCGGACCGCCTTGAGCATAAAGCAAGGTTGGGTATTTTTTGTTTTTGTCGAAGTTTGGCGGAAGAATGACCCAAACCAACATCTGTTTTCCATCTTTTGTTGTCACCATTCTTTTTTCAACTGTTGGCAAATCGAGTTTTCCGTAGAATTCATTATTTACCTGCGTAAGTTGCTGAAAGGTTTTGCTCTTTAAATTGAAGGAAAAAATCTCCGAAGCGTGATTCATATCCGTTCGGGTGACGATTAGATTGCCCTTATTTTGGGCCACAATGCCCGTAACATCAAACTGCCCTTTTGAAAGTTGCTCCACTACCGGCATTTTTCTCGTTTTTCCGGGATAGTCAACCTTAAATAGTTGGATGGTTCCGTCAACGGGAGCGGTGAAATAGATATCCGTACTGTTCTCGGCCCAAATAAAACCGTTTACCGTCCCATCCCATTGAGAAGTTAGGTTTTGCTTCACCCCACTTTTCAAAACAATAATATCGTTTTTATCAGCTTCGTATCCTTCAGTTTTCATTTGAAGCCAAGCAAGCGTGCCTTCCTTTGAAAATGAGGGCTGAGTGTCGTAACCTTTATTTTCAGAAGTAATATTATCGGTAGATTTATCCGAGAGATTGTATTTGTAAATGTCGGTATTAGTACTAATGGCATAATCGGTTCCCGCCGATTTCTTACTTACGTAATAAATGTTTTCGCCATTCGGGCCCCAAGTGTAATCCTCGTCGCCGCCAAAAGGAGCCTGCGGAATATAATAGGGTTGCTCGGGCGTAATGTCCGTTTCCGCGCCAGAGTTCACGTTTTTATAAAAAAGATGGTTGTAGCTGCCGTTGTTCCATGTGTCCCAATGCCGGTAATCCAGCGAAGTATAAACGTAGGCATCGGCTTTTGGCAGATCATTGTAAATATCTTTACCCATCACCTTTTTTACCTCAACAGGTTTGTTCAACAATAAAAATTTGCCGTCTGGTGAAAGATTTCTGTCGGTAACCTTTGCCTCTTCTTTTTTAATTTCAGTATAATTTCCGCCGGCAATTGGCATTTTATAATATTTTGAATCGAAGGAATTCGTTTCAATATTTGGAATGGAAACCTTGTAAAAAAGTTGTTGACCGTCCTCGGAAATTCCTATCGGACTTACTTTTTTTACTTGCCACAGCAATTCGGGCGTCATTGTTTTTTGTGCGAACGTGATGCCGGCGCATAAAAATGCCAGCAAAAAGGAAATCTTTTTCATTTGAAATATTTTTTTAAGAACCGTAAAGTTACTTAAAAAGAAGGGAGTTTTCCGATGCTTTTCCCGGTTATGCAGATTCGTTTTTTAAAGGTATCTTTGCGCACTTTTTGAAATTCAAAAATCATAAATCGGCAATCGTAAATCTAAAATCATAAATGCGTACCAAAACCCTAAAAAAGAATAAGATAAATGTTGTAACCCTCGGCTGCTCGAAAAATGTTTACGACAGCGAAGTGCTGATGGGCCAGCTTCGCGCGAGCAATAAAGAGGTTGTTCACGAGGAGGAAGGCAATATCGTGGTGATAAATACCTGCGGTTTTATTGCGAATGCGAAGGAGGAAAGCATCAACACCATTCTTGAATACGTTCAAAAAAAGGAGGAAGGCGCGGTAGATAAGGTTTTTGTTACGGGTTGTCTTTCCGAAAGGTACAAGCCGGATCTTCAAAAGGAAATACCAAATGTTGATCAATATTTCGGAACGACCGAACTTCCCGGATTATTGAAGGCTTTGGGCGCCGATTACAAACACGAACTGATTGGAGAGCGAATTACAACTACCCCGAAAAATTATGCTTATTTCAAAATTGCCGAAGGTTGCGACCGTCCATGTTCGTTCTGCGCCATCCCGATTATGCGCGGAAAGCACCGAAGCACTTCGATGGAGGATTTGGTGATTGAAGCGGAAAAGTTGGCCGCAAAAGGGGTGAAGGAATTGATTTTGATCGCACAGGATTTAACATATTACGGATTAGATTTATATAAAAAACGGAATCTTGCCGAACTACTTCAAAAGTTGGTAAAAGTTGAAGGCATTGAATGGATTCGTTTGCATTATGCTTTCCCAACGGGTTTTCCGATGGATGTTTTGGAAGTAATGCGAAACGAACCCAAAATCTGTAATTATATAGATATCCCACTGCAGCACATTGCTGACCCCATTTTAAAGTCGATGCGCCGAGGCACTACAAAAGCAAAAACTACAAAATTGTTGGAGGAATTTCGCGCCTCCGTACCCGAAATGGCAATCCGCACTACCTTGATTGTTGGCTATCCCGGCGAAACCGAGGAAGATTTCCAAACCCTGAAACAGTGGGTAAAGGACATGCGTTTTGAGCGTTTGGGCTGTTTCACCTACAGTCACGAAGAAAATACGCACGCCTACAATTTGGAAGATGATGTTCCAGAAGAAGTAAAAATGGACCGCGCCAATGAAATTATGGAAGTGCAGTCGCAAATTTCCTGGGAACTGAACCAACAGAAAATTGGGAAGGAATTCCGGGTTATGATTGACAGAAAGGAAGGCGAATATTTTGTTGGAAGAACCGAATTTGACAGCCCGGATGTTGACAACGAAGTACTGATAAATGCTGAGGAAGGATATCTGCGCACCGGCGAATTTTTCAATGTAAAAATTAGGGCTGCGGAGGATTTTGATCTTTATGCAGAGGTTGTAAAAAATTAAGACGCAACTTTGCTGCTTCTTTTTTATCTGCATTATTTTTCCAAAATGAGACTTTGTATCTTTGGATAAATACAATCGGTATGAGAAATTCGCAAAGATTCAAATTTCCAAAGACAGTGCTTTTCGGAATCTCGGTAGTTTATGTATTTATTATTGCATTTACATATTTTTCATATTACCGCGAACCTTTGATCGCCTGTGCGCAGCGGCTTTTAATTGTCGAATTGATAGCAGGTGTAATCCAAGTAATTCTTAATTACATAAATTATCACTCCCAAAATAAAATTGTGGTTTTAACTACCCTTTTTATAAGCAGTATGATTTTGGTTGGGCTGCTTTCTGCATTTTTTGGTTTCGGAATTATTTGTGAAACCTCTCCCATATAAGAAATGAAAATCCATAGATAAAACTTTGAAAAATCTTCTAATTATTGGCCTTACATTTCCCGAACCCAGCACTACCGCGGCAGGAAGCAGGATGATGCAAGTGCTGGAATTATTTGTTGAAGAAGATTACCAAATTACTTTTGCCAGCACCGCGGCCGTTTCCGAAAAGGCGTTTAAACTGGAAACTAAAGGTATTTCAATAAAAAATATTTTATTGAACGATTCAAGTTTTGATGATTTCATAAAAACCTTGAATCCGGAAATCGTACTTTTTGACCGTCATATTACGGAGGAACAATTTGGGTGGCGGGTGGAAACACAGTGTCCGAATGCACTGAAAATCCTCGACACCCAAGACCTTCATTTTTTACGAAAAGCGAGGGAAACCGCAGTAAAAGAAGGAAAGTTCGCCGAAGAGGCAATTTTTTTTACAGATATCGCAAAACGCGAGTTGGCCAGTATTCTGCGTTGCGACCTTTCGCTTATCATTTCAGAATTTGAGATGGGATTGCTTCAAAATACTTTTAAAATTTCTACTGATGTTATTTATTATTTGCCCTTTTTGGTTGAAAATATTTCAGAAGAAAAAAGTAAACTGCTACCTTCTTTTAATGAAAGAAAACATTTTATCACCATCGGAAATTTTCTGCACGAACCAAATGTGGATGCGGTTTTTCAGCTGAAGGAAATTTGGCCAAAAATAAAAAAAGAACTTCCGCAGGCTGAACTTCATATTTATGGCAATTATGCACCGCAGAAGATACTTCAGCTTCACAATAAAAAGGAAGGATTTTTGCTGAAAGGCTGGGCGCCCGATGTAAAAAATGTGATGCAACAGGCGCGTGTTCAACTGGCGTTTTTGCGTTTTGGAGCGGGATTAAAAGGTAAACTTTTAGACGCTATGCAGTATGGAACCCCGTCAGTAAGTACAGCGGTAGGAGCGGAGGGAATGAATGGGAAACTACGATTTTCAGGAATAATTGCAAATTCCCGCGAAGATTTTGTAAATGCTTCGGTGAAATTGTATTCAGATGAAAATACCTGGAATGAAACCCAACAAAACGGTTTTGATATTATTGAAAAGCGCTTCGTAAGAAACCTTTTTTCAGAAAAATTCAAAGAGCATATTTCTACCCTTAAAGAAAACCTTGATGCCCACCGGGAGAAAAACTTCATTGGACAAATACTTTGGCACCACAGTTTGCAGAGCACAAAATATATGAGCAAATGGATAGAGGCGAAAAATAGTCCAACTGCTTCCACTGTATGTTTTGAAAAAAGTAATGAGGTACGAGATGAATATCTTAGGGGTTAGCCGTTGATATAGACTATAATTTTTTTAAGTATTTATCACAAAATTGGCCATCATTAGCAGGGAGGCCAAAATGAGGGAAAAGCCCACCAATTTTTCGAGAATGTCTCCTTTTATGTGGGTATTCAATTTACTGGCTACCAAGGCGCCCAATATAAACCCCACCATTATCGGCCAAGTTTTATCCATACGCACGTGCCCTTGGAGGGAATGACTTATAGTCCCGGTAATACTCGTAATCACTATCATAAATAGGGCAGTTGCCGCGGCGATATTTGCCGGAATCTTAAATACTTTTATCATAATGGGGGTTTTCATAAATCCGCCGCCCACCCCGAAAAGTCCAGCGAGAAGCCCGGATAGCATCCCAAAAACGATTACCATATAAAGGCTCACCCTGTAGGCAACAAAGTTGGTGGCGTTGCGTATTACAAAGCGTGGTTTCAGTTTGTTGAGTCTATAAAAAACACCGAGTTCGTGATTTTTGTATTTTTTCAATTTAATGAAGAAGGAAAGCCCAAGTATCATTACCATTAAGGCGAAAACTATTTCCAACCGTTTGGCCGAAATAAAAGAAATCAGCAAACTGCCCAAAACAACGCCAATAATAGTAGGCGCTTCCAAAAATAGGCCCATTTTAAAATCTACATTTCCTTCCTTCCTATTTAAATAGGTGGAAATCAATGCGGAAGGAATAAGGGAAATCATCGCCGCGCCCACGGCCACATCCAAGTTATAGTGAAAAACAGTGATTAAAATGGGAACTATAAATATACCGCCACCAAAACCCACAATGGATCCAAAAAGACTGATCAAAAAACTTATGACAATTAAAAGAAAAATTATAAGTTCATAGGAATGCATACATTAATCTTTGGTACGGGAAGCTGTGTAAAGTATCTATGTTTCTGGTTGGTAAATTTAAGGAATTCAAAGTTGACTACCGCGCATCGCAACCATTTATGAATTTTGTTGAAAAGGATATGAATCAAAAAATTTGTTAAGCACAACCATAAATTTTTTTAATGCCCGCAAAAAAACTATTTTGCATGGGAATGAAAACGGTTATGAAAATGAGGTTTTGAGGGGAAATTAATCGAATAATCTCTACATAAAACGTCAGATCCCGAAAAATGGCCGTTCTTAACCTTGAATGCAAAATGAGAGAGTCGCTAATAATTTTTATAAAGAATTTTAGAAACTATATATGGCGCACCTTTCATAAGGAAAATCCCAAGCTGCCCTATATTATTATGGTTTTAGTTGCACTCGCGGTAGTTGTGGGTGGGTTGAATTTGTTTATTGAGTTAACTGATACCTTAAAGGATGAAATACTTGCCCAGTACGATCAATCAATTTCAGACTATGTAATTTCCTACCGTTCGCCGGAGCTCACCCAGTATTTTATTTTTATGACCAAGGTGGGCGACTTTTATGGTTATTTGGTTGTCCTGGTGCTTGCCCTATTTGTTTCAATGGTTTTTTTTAAAAATTGGTACTATGTTGCCCAAACTGTTTTGGTGCTGCTATTGGCAGCTATCTCCAATACCATGTTAAAACGTTTTGTAGATAGGGCGCGTCCGGGGATTGAGCATCTCGTATCGGTGGAAACACTTAGCTATCCAAGTGGACATGCTATGAGCGCGATGGCATTTTATGGTTTTTTGGTCTATGTTTTTTATACATTTAAAATGAATCGCTGGCTGAAATATGGAACAATTTTACTTTTAATCACAATTATCTTAAGCATCGGCATTAGCCGAATTTATTTGGGGGTGCACTTTCCTTCAGATATTGCGGGAGGCTATATCGCCGGATTGATTTGGGTGTTTTTCTGTATCCTGATTTTTAATTTGGTCGAAATTTTCCGAAGGGATCCAAAAACCTAAAATATGAACATCGTCCGCACTAACTCAGCAAACCAAAATTTTATTGAACTCGTAAAACATTTGGATGCAGATCTCGCCATTCGGGATGGAGACGAGCATGCTTTTTATGATCAATTCAATAAAATTGATGCGCTTAAATATGTGGTGGTGGCATTTGAAAAGGAACGTGCAGTAGGCTGTGGTGCCATAAAAAAATACAATGGAATTGCAATGGAAGTAAAGCGCATGTTTGTACCGCCGGAAGAACGGGGAAAAGGCATCGCTTCCGCGGTGTTGCAAGAATTGGAAAATTGGTCCGCGGAATTGGGCTACAAAAAATGTGTGCTCGAAACAGGGGTTCGACAACCGGAAGCAATTTCACTCTACATGAAAAACGGTTATTCGGTAATTCCCAATTATGGGCAATATGCTGGAATGCAAAACAGTGTCTGCTTCGAGAAAAACCTAGGCTGAAATAACAGTTTTTAACAACACCATCCGTAAGGAGTGCGAGCCTTCCTCGACTATTTTAAGTATTTTTACAACACAGCGAAAGAGAACGAATGAACTTCAAAATAGCCTCAGAATTTAAACCTACCGGCGACCAGCCAGAAGCTATAAAGGCTTTGGTCAACGGAATCAATTCACAAGAAAAATATCAAACGCTACTCGGCGTAACTGGCTCCGGAAAAACCTTTACCGTAGCAAATGTGGTGGAACAAACGCAAAAACCTACCTTGGTTTTGGCGCACAACAAAACGCTTGCCGCCCAACTTTATACGGAATTCAAAAATCTTTTCCCCGATAATGCGGTGGAATATTTTGTTTCCTATTACGATTATTACCAACCGGAAGCATTTATTCCCAGCAGCGGGACTTATATTGAAAAGGATCTTTCCATAAATGAAGAGATTGAAAAAATGCGGTTGAGCACAACTTCTTCCCTTCTTTCCGGCAGAAGGGATGTTCTCGTGGTTTCCTCTGTTTCCTGTTTGTACGGTATTGGAAATCCTTCGGAATTTCAAAAAAACGTAATCAGTTTGGAAAAAGGGCAGATTATTTCCCGAACCAAATTACTGCACAGGTTGGTGCAAAGTCTTTATTCGAGGACGGAAGCCGAATTCAATCACGGCCGTTTCAGAATAAAGGGCGATACCGTAGATATTTTTCCCGGTTATGCTGATGACGCTTTCCGAATCCATTTTTTTGGGGATGAAGTGGAGGAAATTGAAGTTTTTGACCCTTTGAACAACAACATAAAAGGGAAATATGAAAGACTGAATATTTATCCCGCCAATATGTTCGTGACCTCGCCGGATGTCTTGCAGGGTGCCATTCGCGACATTCAGGATGATCTGGTTTTACAGATAGAATATTTCAAAGAAATCGGGAAACATTTGGAAGCAAAACGTTTGGAGGAACGCACAAACTTCGATCTCGAAATGATTCGCGAACTCGGCTACTGCAGTGGGATTGAAAATTATTCTCGCTATTTGGACCGGCGTTTGCCCGGGACTCGGCCGTTCTGTCTTTTGGATTACTTTCCGAAGGATTATTTGATGGTTGTTGACGAAAGTCACGTTTCCATCCCGCAAGTTGGCGCAATGTACGGCGGCGATCGTTCCAGGAAGGAAAATTTGGTGGAATACGGTTTCAGACTTCCGGCGGCCATGGATAACCGTCCGCTAAAGTTTGAGGAATTTGAGGCGATGCAGAACCAAGTAATTTACGTAAGCGCAACACCGGCCGATTATGAACTTGAAAAAAGTGGCGGCGTGTATGTGGAACAGATTATACGGCCAACGGGACTACTTGACCCACCTATTGAAATTCGTCCAAGTCTCAATCAAATTGACGATTTGTTGGAAGAAATCCAATTGCGCGTGGAAAAGGACGAACGTGTTTTGGTGACCACTTTGACCAAACGAATGGCAGAGGAATTGACAAAATATTTAACGCGCGTACAAATAAGAACCCGTTACATTCACAGCGATGTGGATACTTTGGAACGAGTTGAAATTATGCAGGATTTGCGTCTCGGTCTATTTGATGTTCTGGTGGGTGTAAATTTATTACGGGAAGGGCTGGATTTACCCGAGGTGTCCTTAGTGGCGATCCTCGATGCGGACAAGGAAGGTTTTTTGCGAAGCAACCGATCACTTACCCAAACCGTGGGTCGAGCCGCGCGGAATTTAAATGGGAAAGCGATTATGTATGCAGATAAAATTACGCGGAGTATGCAGGAAACAATTGACGGAACGGAATACAGAAGGGAAAAACAGATAGCCTATAACACTGAACATGGCATAACTCCTACGGCCATTAAAAAATCTTTTGAAAATTCACTGACAAAAGCGAAACAACAAGCTTATACATTTGAAACCGCCGAAACCCTCGCCGCGGAATCGGAAACCGAATATTTAACGAAGCCACAGATTGAAAAGAAAATCCGGGATACAAGAAAGGCGATGGAAAAAGCCGCAAAAGACCTCGATTTTATGATGGCTGCGAAGCTTCGGGATAAGATAAAAACGTTTCAGAAACAGTTGGAAGAAGTTTAGTTATAACGACAAAGTACGAACGACGAAGTACGAAATAAAGGAATCAATTAATTAGCTAAAACATACAATAATTGCAACTTCAATTCCCGAATTCCTAATCCCGAAATACTAATTTTACAATGCTTTTAACTTCCATCATAAAACCTATTTTGTACTTTACCCTTTCTATGGCTCCAGCAAAAAGCATTAATTTAGAAAACAAGATTATCCCCGAAAGCGTCAAAAAAGAAGTGGTTGAAGCACTTTCCTATTATCCCGAGCTTTACGACACCTCAATTGAGTTCAAGTTCAAGGACAATATCAAAAAATCAACAATGCAGGCTCAACCACGTTTTTCAAGCTTTTTTAAGGGAAAGGAAAAGCGGGAATATATAATTTTGATAAGCCGAAAAATTCAGATTGAAGGCGAAAAATTTACGATGAAGGATATTCCGTCTGATGTAAAAATTGGATGGGTCGGCCACGAATTGGGCCACATAATGGATTATCGCCACCGTACCAATATGGGAATGATGATTTTTGGGATGAAATATCTTTTTTCGTCCATGCACATAAAAGAAGTTGAAAGGACGGCAGATACCTACGCCATTGCCCACGGAATGGGAGATTATATTCTGAAAACAAAAAATTTTATTTTGGAAAACGCCAATCTTTCAGAAAAATATAAAAGAAGAATTCGATCGTTATATATTTCTCCGGAGGAAGTAATGGAGCTCATCAACGAAAAGAAGGTTGAAAAAGAGCCCGAAATAATTGAAGCGCAATAGTATTATAGCTCCTTCACAAAAGCTTCCCAAGCTGCAAATTTTTCTTCATCCATTACCTTTTCCATTTTTACCTGTCCGCCCTTTTTCTTGTTTTTGGCATTCCATTCATAAAAAATTTCAGGATTTATCGTTGTTACTTTCACGCCTTTCAGCGCTTTTGAACGGGCGACGGCGTAGTTTTTATTGGCATCCTTTAAAGATTCATCAAGTGCTTTTGCAATCTTTTCATTATCAATTTGAGTTTCCGTTCCCAAATACCAATGGTGATGGAATTCGTCATTAATTTTTACGGCTGCAAGTGTAAATTCAGGTATTTTAATATCGAACTTTTCTTCCATTTCGCGAAGTGCGACTTCCATTTTATTCACCGAAAGCTGCGATCCCACTACGTTCAAAAAGAATTTTGTGCGCCCAGTTATTTTTATTTCGGCTTTTTCAACATCTGTAAAAGCAATGGTGTCGCCAATAAGATAACGCCACGCCCCCGAAACCGTGCTGATAATTAAAACATAGTCCGTTTCGGGCTCAACTTCCGCCAATGTAAGAGCTGGAGCTTCCTGGGCCAAGGACCCATCCTCGTTTATATATTTGGGAAGAAAGGGAACAAATTCAAAATAAATTCCATTGTCCGTAACCAATTTCATTGAAGTGGTTTCCGGCCTGTTCTGAAAGGCCAAAAATCCTTCAGAAGCCAAATAAGTATCAATAACCGTTATAGGATGGGAAAGCAATTGGTTGAAACTTTTTTCATAGGGTTGAAAAGCCACGCCGCCTGTAGTATAAACTTGTAAGTTTGGCCAAATGTCGTGGATGGTTTTTACATTGTGGTGCTCAATTACCTTTTTCATCATCAACTCCATCCAAGACGGAATCCCGCTGAGAGCACCGATATCCCAACTTGTTGCGTTTTTCGCAATGGTGTTTACTTTTTGGTCCCAATCCTCCATTAGCGCAATTTCCTCCCCGGGCTTGTAAAAACCACGGAACCAAAACGGAATGTTGCTGGCACTGATACCACTTATTTCGCCTTCCAAAAATTGATCCTGTTCCTCGAGATTTGTGGAACTGCCGAGCATCATTATTTCCTTTTCGTATAAATCTGAAGGAATATCGAAATTGGTCAAAGCGCCAACTTGTTTGATTCCAGTAGTGCGGATGGCTTCAACCATTTCATCGGTAACTGGAATTTTTTTTGAAGTTTTTCCGGTGGTACCGCTGCTTCTGGCAAAGTATGTAGGTTTTCCCGGCCACGAAATATCTTCCATCCCTTTTTTTGTTTGTTCCCACCATTCGCTTTCCATTCGGTGGTAATCAAAATAGGGAACATTTTCCGCAAATGATTGCTGAATATTTTCAGCTTCCAAAATTTTTCCGAAGCCGTAATACTTTCCGAAAGCCGTGTCTTTTGCACTTTCCAGCATTTTTTTTAGAACCTCCTTTTGAGATTCAACGGGTGATTTTTCCGAAACAAATTTCCCCCGAATATCAATTGCCGTTTTTATGATCGCTCCTAATAATGCCATTCAAATTATAATTTTGTCCAAACTACCATTTTTTGAAAATTTGCTTCCCTGGTTTAGCGGAAATTTAACCTTTTTTATATTCGGAAAGGTAGAAGTATCTTTACCAAAAAAAGAAGATGCACCATCCGGATTCCGTGAGAATAAATAAGGCAATAAGCGACAGCGGCTACTGTTCGCGTAGGGAAGCAGATACTTTAATTGAAAAAGGTCGTGTTACCATAAATGGAGAAAAAAGCACATTGGGCGATCGGGTTATGCCCAATGATGAGGTAAGGGTTGACGGCAAATTGATTACCGAAAATGAAAATCTGGTTTATATCGTGCTCAACAAACCGGTGGGAATTACCTGCACCACTGACACCCGTTTTGACGATAATGTGGTTGGTTTTGTAAACCATCCTGAGCGAATTTTCCCAATCGGAAGGTTGGACAAGCCCAGTGAAGGCCTGCTTTTAATGACTAATGAAGGTGATATTGTAAACAAGATTCTTCGTGCGGGTAATAAACATGAAAAAGAATATATCGTAAAAGTGGACCGACCGGTTACCGATGAATTTACAAAGAGAATGGGTTCGGGAATCCCAATTTTAGACACCGTTACCAAACGCTGCGAAGTGGAACGGATTAGCAGGTTTGAGTTTCGCATTGTTTTAATACAGGGATTGAACAGGCAGATTCGGCGAATGTGCGAATATTTGGGTTATGAAGTCGTTGCTCTAAAAAGAACCCGAATTATGAACATTGAATTGGGTGATCTTCCCGTGGGACAATGGCGCGAATTAACGAAAAAGGAACTGCAGGAATTAAAAGCAGCCGTTGAGGACAGTGATAATGCGCCGAAACAATATATTTCCAAAAAGGTGGAAAACCCAAAAAATAGAAAGGGAACAGGAGGACGAAGAAGAGAGCGTTGAAAAAGATTGGAACTCTGAAAATTCATCCATGAGATTCCCGCCTTCGCGGAAATAAAAAACCGCGCACCGATTGAGTAGTGCGCGGCATTTTCAACTAACTAACCAAATTAAATTTCAATTATGAAATCTCAACCATTTTCTTAAATGCTTTTATCCCTTCATTTATGGATGTGAGCTTTTCAATTTATCAATGCTTATAATCTTTCGTGGTAAGGCCTTTTATGTTGCTTTTAGAAAGAAATAAAATATAAAAGAGGGTTTGTAAATTACTTATTATCAACAAAAAACGTTTTTTTATAATCCGTTTTTGATTGCTTCCATTTGCAAAATTCGTCAAATTTTTAAAAATCATTTCCTTTCGGAATGCTAAATGTTTCATAATTATTGCAGAAGATTTGCTAAAAAATTTTCATTCCAAAAAATTAATTCCTAGTAGCAATTAATGAGTAGAAATTTTTCAGAGTCAATTTACGATTCGCAATTACTATAAATGCTTGAAAAGTGCTATGAATACGTAGCACTTTTTTTGATACTCCCTTTCAGAATGTTATCTTTGCAACCTTATAAAGAGATCACGATATGTTCGATAATTTAAGCGATAAGCTGGATAAAGCGCTCCACGTACTAAAAGGGCACGGGAGCATCACCGAGGTAAACGTAGCGGAAACCTTGAAGGAAGTGCGCCGCGCACTTTTGGATGCCGACGTTAACTTTAAAACCGCAAAGGAATTTACCAATACTGTTAAGGAAAAAGCGCTGGGTCAAAATGTACTCACTACGCTTCAGCCAGGGCAGTTAATGGTAAAACTGGTAAAGGATGAACTTACCCAATTAATGGGCGGAGAAACAGCTGGCATTAATTTAGGCGGTTCACCTTCTGTGATATTAATGTCCGGATTGCAGGGTAGTGGTAAGACCACATTCTCCGGTAAGCTTGCCAATTATCTAAAAACAAAAAAAACAAAAAAACCTCTTTTGGTAGCCTGTGATATTTACAGACCCGCCGCAATAAACCAATTGCATGTGGTGGGAGACCAAATAGGAGTGGAAGTTTATAGCGAACCGGAAAATAAAAATCCCGTTCAGATTGCCCAAAATGCTATAGCGCATGCTAAGCAAAACGGTTTTAATGTAGTTATTGTCGATACCGCCGGACGATTGGCGATTGACGAGGCAATGATGACGGAAATTGCCGATGTTCATAAAGCCATCAGTCCACAGGAAACCTTGTTTGTTGTAGATGCAATGACTGGGCAGGATGCCGTTAATACTGCAAAAGCGTTCAATGATAGGCTGAATTTTGATGGAGTGGTTCTCACAAAATTAGATGGAGATACCCGCGGGGGAGCAGCCATATCCATAAAAAGTGTGGTTGATAAGCCCATTAAATTCATCGGTACAGGTGAAAAAATGGATGCGATGGATGTTTTCCATCCCGCGCGAATGGCAGACCGAATTTTGGGGATGGGCGACGTGGTGTCATTGGTTGAAAGAGCACAAGAACAGTTTGACGAGGAAGAGGCGAGAAAACTTCAGAAGAAAATCGCAAAAAACCAATTTGGTTTTGATGATTTTTTAAACCAGATTCAGCAAGTAAAGAAAATGGGAAGCATGAAGGATTTGGTAGGAATGATTCCCGGCGCAGGAAAAGCCTTGAAAGATGTAGACATTGATGATGATGCATTTAAAGGAATTGAAGCTATTATCCACTCGATGACTCCGAAGGAAAGAACCGAGCCTTCGGTAATAAATGGAAGTCGCAAAAAACGAATCGCTGCCGGAAGCGGAACTAGCGTTCAGCAAGTAAACCAACTGCTGAAACAATTTAACCAAATGAGTAAAATGATGAAGATGATGCAGGGCGGTGGTGGCCGGAAAATGATGCAGGCAATGAGTAAAATGCGCTAGTCTCAGTTTGCAGTCGCAGTCTCATTTTACAGACAAAATGATTTTGGGATTAATTTGATTCATTTAATTAAATATACATGGATTTCAAAAAGTTAATTGCCTATCAGAAATCATTTGATTTAGCGATGGCTATTTTTGAAGTTTCAAAATCATTCCCTCAAGAAGAACGGTATTCGTTAACGGACCAGATTCGAAGAAGTTCTCGTTCTGTTTCGACCAATATAGCAGAAGCTTATAGAAGAGAATATATATTAGACATTTCATCAGCAAATTAACTGATTCTGATGGAGAAAATTCGGAAACGAATGTATGGTTGGATTATGCCTATGCTTGTGAATATTTGGAAGAAACAAGATATAAGGAATTGTCTCAAGAAAATATAGAAATAGGAAAATTAATAAATTATATGATTAATAATCCAAGCAAATTTGGAGTGGCTATTGATTAATTTCAAATCGATAAAAAAACTTTAAAAAAGAATTGTTGCTGAAGACTGCGACTGCGACTGAAAACTACAAACATGACAATACTAGACGGCAAGAAAATATCTAACGACATCAAGAACGAAATCGCGGCTGAGGTTGAAAAAATGAAAGCCAACGGTGAAAAAGTTCCCCATTTGGCTGCGATTATTGTGGGTAATGATGGTGCAAGTCTTACCTACGTGGGAAGTAAGGTTAAAGCTTGTGAACGCGTGGGTTTTGAATCTACTTTGGTAAAAATGCCCGAAACCACGAGTGAATTGGAATTGCTTAAAAAAATTAAGCAACTAAACGAAGATGACGATATCGACGGGTTCATAGTACAGTTGCCGCTACCACCACAAATTGATACTCAAAAAGTTCTGCTTACGGTAGATCCTTCAAAAGATGTTGATGGATTTCATCCAGAAAATTTTGGAAAAATGGCATTGGATATGAGTACGTTTATTCCTGCTACCCCTTTCGGAATTCTTGAACTGTTACAGCGCTATGATGTAGATACCAAAGGAAAACACACGGTTGTTATTGGTAGAAGCCATATTGTTGGCCGGCCGATGAGTATTTTGATGAGTCGCAAAGGTTGGCCCGGCAACAGTACGGTAACCCTAACCCATAGCAACACGAAAAATATTGCACAAATCACCACACAAGCCGATATTATCATTTCAGCATTGGGAGTACCAAATTTTTTAAAAGCTGAAATGGTAAAGGACGATGTTGTAATAATAGATGTTGGGATAACCAGGGTTGAAGACGAAACCCATCCTAAAGGCTACGTTATAACCGGTGACGTAGATTTCGAAAATGTCAGCAAAAAAGCCTCATATATAACGCCCGTTCCCGGTGGGGTTGGGCCAATGACTATTGCCATGCTTCTTAAAAATACGCTTTTGGCAAGAGAACAGCGAAGGGGACATTAAATTCCCTGGCCCTGTTCAATTTTCCAATCCAGATATTTGTGAAGGTCACTTTGTATCCACCCCATTCCAATTGAAAGTACGGCCATATCATCAATATAGCCTAAACCCGGTATAAAATCCGGAATCAAATCCATAGGATTCAAGACATATAGCAGTGCCATAACTATGGTGGCAATTGTAAACCACGGTACATGTTCATACACCCCGTTCTTAATATCCTTCAGCATTCCTATTAAAACTTTACCGAGTTCCTTATATTTTGAAAGAGAATTGGTTTCGCTAAATTTTTTATTAATTGCCACTTCATTGTCCGTGACAACTTCAACATCTTCTTCTTTGATTCTTGTTACTTTTCCTTTTACATAATTTTCGTCAACGCTTTCTTGAGAATCAGATAACATTTTTGATAATATTCCTTTAAAGGCCATAGTTTTTCTTTTTTAATAAAGATAAAAAAATCGACAGGCAAAAATTTTAAAATTTTGTTATAATAATTGGAATTGGGAACGATCTAGATATAGCCAGTTGTTCGAAAGGTATATAATTATTGGTTTTTTCGGGAGGAAAAGTGGTTCTTTCTATTTCGGCGAATATATTGCGAGGCTTGTTTACAGCTGGTCTGTTTCGGGATAGGAATCGTCTTTACCGTATTCCTGTTTATAAATTTTTACAATAACCATAAAGAGGCTTACGAGTAAAGGTCCAAAAATGAGCCCGATAAATCCGAATAAAGGAACGCCAACAATAACGCCCACCAAAGTAACGAGCGGATGTACGTCATCCAATTTCTTGAGAACATATAGGCGAATAATATTGTCTGTGGAACCAACAACAACGAAACCGTAAACCAATATTCCCCAAGCTTGAAAAGTATGACCCTGAGACATTGTAAGAATAAAAACCGGTAGAATTCCCACCAAAGTCCCCACGAAAGGAATCATACTGCCAACGGTTACTATAACAAACCAAAAGAAAGGGTCGTCAATACCAAAAATGAGAAAGCCCAATAGGGCAATTATTCCCTGGGCTAAAGCTACCAATGGTATTCCCAGCGCATTGGAGCGAACCATGGCTTGCACTTCTCCGCCAATTTCACGAAGATTATCGCTGTCCATGGGGATGTATTCCTTTAAGGATTTTCGCAATTCCTTCCTGTTGGTGAACATGTAATACAACATAAAATACATCAACCCAATGGCTATAAATGCATTAAAGGTACCTCCCGCAAGTTGTTGCAAATGGGAAGATAACCAATCTGTTATCGCAGATGGATCTATTTGTGAGTTGAGATCGTAGCCTACCTTATCTTCAATTTTTCCCAATTGATCCTTGAGCGCGTGGACCACTTCTCCGGAATTTTCTACCGCACTGCTAATTTTATTGCCTAACATTAATATGATTCCGATAATGGGAAGAAGAATCCCCACAAAAGATACCAACATAAGCAATGAGGCTGCCAAGGAGGGATTCCAGTTTCTTTTCTTTACCAGGATCGACATCCATTTTCGCATAAGCACGTAGATGGTAATGGCGCCTAAAACCCCCGTTAAATAAGGAAGTAATTCTCTAAATATGAGGCTGCCCATAAGCAAAATGAGAAGGATTACGAAAATTTGCCGTATAATTTTGGGAGGGATCATATTCATTATTTAGCGAAGAGTTGATTAATATTTCTAAAAGCCTTAAATTCGAGTGCATTGCCCGCGGGGTCTTTAAAGAACATGGTTGCCTGTTCGCCAACTTCTCCTTTAAACCGGATATAGGGCTCAATCACAAAATTGATCTTTTTCTTTTTCAACTTTTCCGAAAAATTCTGAAATGTTTCAAAATCCAGCACAACGCCAAAGTGTGGTACGGGTACATCCTTTCCATCTACCTTATTGATAATTTCTTCCGCTGCGGAATTATTTTCTTTAAGATGAATTACCAATTGATGGCCAAAAAAGTTGAAATCTACCCAATGGTCACTACTTCGCCCTTCGGGCAATTCCAGGATATCGCGGTAAAAAGTTCGGCATTTTTCCAGATTATCAACAGGAATGGCGAGGTGAAAAGGTTGCACCATTGCCATTAGTTGTTTCGCAAAGCGTGTATAAGTTCCTTTTTGCTCATTTTTGATCTGCCATCAATACCCACCTTTTGGGCTTCGTCGTAAAGTTCTTTTTTTGTGCGGTCTTCATATTGCTTGGCATGGCCACCTTTTTCACCTGCATTTTTTGTATTGGCTATACGGGCAGATTTTTCTTTGCTGTAACCTTTGTCGCGTAGTTCTTCGTACTGGTCTTCGTTCTTAATTCTTGAGTCTGGCATAACAAAATGTTTTAAAATAAAACCCTTTACAGCGCAAAGGGTTTTAAGGTTAATACTATGTTTATTGATCTGTATCCCTGCGGTGTTTCAAGAGACCGATGCCGGCAAAAAAGAAAACAATTCCCAAAATTATAAGGGCCCAGGGGCTCATGCCTACATCCATGCTTCCGAAGACACTTAACACTCCCATTACGAGTCCGATGCCTCCCACCGCGGTTAGAATAAATCCTAAAATCTTAATCATAATTTTAATTTTTTGGTTGGTTTATGTGATTAAAATTAAAAGAAAGCTTTGATTCAGTCATTATCCTTAACAAAATCTTTGCAGCATGCCGGAAAATAAAACCTACTTCGCGGCGCGTTCCCAGCCTACCATAAAGTACTTTATTGGAGCATTGTCCGGAATTTGGCTAGCCTCAATTTTGGCCTCCATATTATAGCGAAGGTTTTCCGGCAGATTTTTTTTATCTATGGTTAAATAAATGTCGGAGTCCTTCAGAAAAACTACCACTGCATTTATAGTGGTTTGGATGTTTTCAATAGTGTAATTGGCTTTTACATCCTTAAAGGTGCTGGCAGTAGTGAGTCCTTTTTCCGTTTTGTAACGGGAATCAAAAACTTGGATGTTGGTGATTTCTGAATTGGGATCATTTTCATTATTCGGCGAAATAAGCAACAATTTGTTGCCATCCTTATCAAAAATTTCAATTTCGCCCTGCGTACCCTCGGAACCTTGAACGGGATTCAATTTCACGATGGAATCTTCAGCATAAATGGAATCCACCTGTTTCATTTTTACCTCTTTGTTAATTTTGCCTATGCTGCCATTTTTTATCAAAAAGGGATCACTATCCTTTCCGCATTGCACAAAAGCGATTGATACTATTCCTGCTATTAAAAGTGTTTTTTTCATTTATTTTTTAGAATTATTAAGTTATTGGGTTATTTTTTTATTTCTTATAAAATTTAAATTTTCTAATCCGTCATCCGTCATCCGTCATCCGTCATCCGTCATCCGTCATCCGTCATCCGCCATCCGTCATCCGTCATCCGTCATCATCACTTCATCATTTTCCCTAAAATTCCCAGAACACTTCTTATAACCGTTGGGCTGGAAAGGGTTTTTATCCACGGATTTGCGCCGCTTCTGCGGGTTGAGGTGCTTCGGCTTGAAGTTCTTTCAACGGCTTCCTTTTCTTTTTGTGCTTTTTCCTTTACTTCTTCCTTGTGGGCCGTTTCAATTTTATTGTTCAAAATTTCGTAGGCGCTTTCGCGGTCGGTTACCTCATTGTATTTTGGTATCAGTTTTGAATTTTTCAAAAGCTCTTTTAGCTCTTCATCGGTAAGAATATCCATTCGGCTCATTGGCGCGCGAAGCATAGTACGGGCCAAAGGCGTCGGGATTCCTTTTTCGTTCAGCGCGCTAACTAACGCTTCTCCAATTCCTAAAGCTGTAATTACTTCATCAGTTTTATAATATTCGGAAATCGGATAATTTTCTGCTGTAAGTTTTATTGCTTTTCGATCTTTTGCGGTAAATGCTCGCAACGCGTGTTGGACTTTCAATCCTAACTGACTTAAAACCGAGTCCGGCACATCGGTGGGGTCCTGGGTCACGAAATATAGGCCGACTCCTTTGGAACGGATCAATTTTACGATACTTTCAATTTGATTGAGAAGGGCGGTACTGGCTTCGTTGAAAATTAAATGCGCTTCGTCAATAAAAATTACAAGCTCGGGCCTGTCGCTATCGCCCTGTTCAGGAAATGTGGCATATATTTCAGCCAAAAGGCTGAGCATAAATGTTGAAAAAAGTTTGGGCCGGTCCTGAATATCAGTCAAACGCAGGATATTTATATAACCCATTCCGTTTTCGTTCACGCGAAGTAAATCATCTGTATCAAAAGATTTTTCGCCAAAAAACAAATCGGCGCCCTGTTGCTCCAATTCTACTACTTTTCTCAATATTGCTCCTGTTGAAGAGGATGAAATACGGCCGTATTCATCAGCAAATTCCTCTTTTCCTTCATCAGTCGCGTACTGTAATATTTTTTTGAAATCCTTTAAATCCAGCAACGGCATTTTGTTGTCGTCGCAATATTTAAAAATTACCGAAACGATACCGGCCTGCACATCACTTAAATCCAGAATTCTTGAAAGCAGCACGGGGCCAAACTCACTAACTGTCGCCCGAAGTCGAACGCCCTGTTGGTCTGAAAGTGAAAGGATTTCTGCAGGAAATTTTTTTGCTTCATACGGAAAACCAATGGCTGCATGGCGTTCCTCGATCTTTGCATTGTTGGTTCCCGCTTCGGCAATTCCGCTTAAATCACCTTTTATGTCCATTAATAGTACAGGAATTCCTTTTTCTGAAAGATTTTCGGCAATAATCTGAAGCGTTTTCGTTTTTCCCGTTCCTGTTGCGCCGGCAATTAAGCCATGACGGTTCAATGTTTTCAACGGAATTTTTACGTAGGCTTCCTTCACTGTTTCGCCATCTACCATTGCGGCGCCCAAGTTTATAAAATCGCCTTTCGTGGCGTATCCCGTATTTATATAGTCGAAAAAAGCTTGCTTATCTGCCATCCTTCAAATTTTATTCAAATGTAACGAAATATAAATTTCAATTCAGAAATTCCAAATTCCAAAAATGTAAATATGAACACTTTTCGACATATCCTCGATTCAACAAATTTGTAGCTTGATATTTGGAATTTTAGTATTCATTAATCGTACTTTTGCACCCATGAAAACGGAAGTAGAGAATTTAGTGGAGAAAGGGGCGATGTTGCCTTTAATGGAAGCTTTTTATACCATTCAAGGCGAAGGATTCCATAAGGGCACGGCTGCTTATTTTATTCGGGTAGGAGGTTGCGACGTGGGCTGCCATTGGTGCGATGTAAAGGAGAGTTGGAACGCAAAACTGCATCCGCCAACTGCCATTGAAAGTATAGTTGATGACGCTGCAAGACATTCAAAAACCATTGTTATCACTGGCGGGGAACCACTTACCTGGAATATGGGGCCACTAACTGAAATGCTGAAAAATGCAGGAATGCAAATACATATTGAAACTTCCGGCGCATATGAGCTTACTGGTCATTGGGATTGGATTTGTCTTTCGCCAAAAAAAATGAAACTTCCCACTCAAGAAGTTTATAAACAGGCCAATGAGCTGAAAGTAATTGTTTTCAACAAAGATGATTTCCGCTTTGCGGAAGAGCAGGCCGCGAAGGTGAATAGCGATTGTATCCTCTACTTACAGCCGGAATGGAGCAAGCGCGATAAAATGATTCCGTTAATTGTGGATTATGTAATGCAAAACCCAAAGTGGAAAGTTTCACTGCAAACGCATAAATATTTGAATATACCGTAGGTTCAGTATTCAGTAAATAGTAGTCAGTTTTTCAGGCTTTTCTTCACCCGTCAACCGTCACCCCTTAAGCCTTTTTGAAAGGAACTTCCACGTAAACGGTATCCCAACCAATTAGTAGCGTAGTGCCATTGGGTTCTGGTCTAAAAATCATTGAAAGCGATTCGGTAGGTGCGGCGGCATCTCGAGCGGGGACTGTAATGCGCGCAACATCTTTATCTTTTTTATAACTGAAGGCACCCCAAACATTGGTATCGCTGTTTATTATGATCGTCCAATTTTCTTCGCCGGGAATGGTGTACAAGGTGTAGGTTCCCGGTTTTAGTTTTGTATTTCCTACCATCAGCGGGGTATAAATTGTAAGTTCAGTAGCCTCGTTTGCTCCTGTTCGCCATACTTGATCATACGGCACAAGATCGCCAAAAATATCACGACCTTTTTTTTGTGGCCTGCTATAAATTACCCGCGCCAGGGGAGGAGTGTTTTTATCGGGCCGCGCCATGGCGAGATCCATTGGAGAGGCATCCATCTGCGGAAAATTTTGGGCTTCGGAAGTGTTGCTGCCCAGCAAAAACGTGGAAATAAAAAGAAGTATGGGAAGTAATTTTTTCATAAGATTATTTTTAAAATTTCAGCAATGGATTTCTGTCTAAAATAAGACAATTATTCGGGCGAAAGGTTTAATGAAAAATTAAATTTTTCTATTATAACATCGCATTTTTCCCATTAATGTTTGCTTTTTGGAAAATGAATGCTTCATTATTCTACAAAAGTTATTCCACCTTATTTTTTCACAGTTTTTTGTTAATAACTTAGGGTGTATAAAAGGCGTAAACCCTTAATTTTATTGGCGATTTGGTTATATTTGTTCGTTACCAAAATAATTGAATTTAATACCAAATCTTATATGAGCGAAGAACAGAAAAAAGGCAATTACGGAGCTGACCAGATTCAGGCGTTGGAAGGGATGGAGCATGTGCGCATGCGCCCCTCAATGTACATCGGCGATATAGGCGTTCGCGGACTTCACCACTTGGTTTACGAGGTGGTGGACAACTCCATTGACGAAGCCATGGGCGGTTATTGCGATACCGTTGAAGTTTGGATTAATGAGGACAACTCGGTAACCGTAAAGGATAATGGCCGCGGAATTCCAGTTGATCTTCATAAAAAGGAAGGCGTCTCTGCGCTACAGGTGGTAATGACCAAAATTGGGGCCGGTGGAAAGTTTGATAAAGATTCCTATAAAGTTTCGGGTGGTCTCCACGGAGTTGGGGTGTCGGTTGTGAATGCACTTTCCGAACACTTAACCGCAACCGTTCATCGTGATGGTAAAATTTGGCAGCAGGAGTATGAACGTGGAAAGGCTTTATATCCGGTAAAATCTATTGGTGAAACCGATTACCGCGGAACTATTGTTACCTTCAAGCCAGACCCACAAATTTTCCAACAAACACTGGAATACAGTTACGATACTCTTGCAAGTAGAATGCGTGAACTTTCCTTCCTGAATAAGGGAATTACAATATATTTTACAGATAAAAGGGAAAAGGGTGAAAATGGGGAAGTAGTTACCGAAAAATTCCACAGTGAAGAAGGGTTAAAGGAATTTATTCGCTTTTTGGATGGAAACCGCGAGCCGATCATTGCGGATGTAATTTCCATGGAAGGCGAAAAAAACGACATTCCCGTAGAAGTTGCAATGGTTTACAATACTTCTTTTAATGAAAATTTACATTCTTACGTAAACAATATAAATACACACGAGGGTGGAACGCACCTTGCAGGTTTCAGAGCAGGTTTAACACGTACATTGAAAAAATACGCCGACGCTTCGGGTATGCTCGATAAATTGAAGTTTGATATTTCGGGCGACGATTTCCGTGAAGGGTTGACTGCTATTATTTCTGTAAAAGTTGCAGAACCACAGTTTGAAGGGCAAACCAAAACAAAGCTGGGTAACCGTGAAGTAACTTCAGCGGTGAGCCAAGCGGTTTCGGAAATGCTTGAAAATTATTTGGAAGAACATCCAAACGACGCAAAAACCATTGTACAAAAAGTAATCCTTGCTGCACAAGCAAGACACGCTGCGCGAAAAGCACGTGAAATGGTGCAGCGAAAAACCGTAATGAGCGGTGGTGGATTACCGGGAAAACTTTCCGACTGTTCTGAACAGGATCCAGAAAAATGTGAAGTATTTCTCGTAGAGGGTGATTCCGCGGGCGGAACTGCAAAACAGGGTCGTGACCGTAATTTTCAGGCAATTCTTCCGCTTCGTGGAAAAATTCTGAATGTGGAAAAAGCGATGCACCACAAGGTTTTTGAGAATGAGGAAATCCGAAATATATATACAGCACTTGGTGTAACAATCGGTACCGAAGAGGATAGTAAAGCGTTGAATCTTGAAAAACTCCGTTACCACAAAGTTGTGATTATGTGTGATGCGGATGTGGATGGTAGCCACATTGCAACGCTGATTTTAACCTTCTTTTTCCGATATATGAAGGAATTGGTTGAAGCAGGCTGTGTTTATATTGCCACGCCACCCCTTTATTTGGTGAAAAAAGGTGCAAAAAAAGAATACGCTTGGAGCGACAAGGAACGCGACAGATTGAACGTGGAAATGGGCGGAAGTGCTTCCATCCAGCGATACAAAGGTCTTGGTGAAATGAACGCCGAGCAGCTTTGGGATACCACAATGAATCCGGAATTTAGAACTTTGCGTCAAGTAACCATTGATAATGGTACCGAAGCAGATAGAATTTTTTCTATGCTTATGGGCGATGAAGTTCCACCACGTCGTGAATTTATTGAGAAGAATGCGGTTTATGCGAATATTGATGCATAAATTCCCTTAACTCTGAAGGGAAATATTTGTAAATAAAGGACTCCCGAAAAGGGGTCCTTTTTATTTTAATTTTTTGGAAATAGTTTATATGCGGAAACTTTCACTACTAAAAAAATGTCTCATTCTGGGAATAGTTGTTCTTATTTCGGCGTGCAATTCTAAAGGCAAAAATTCAAAAATTTCAAAAACTGAAACTTTCAGTGTTTTTGAAAGGGATTCAATTGTTGAAAATGTGATGTTTTCGTTGCGAAAATACGGTATCAATTCACAAAAAAGAAGAGCGGCTTTAGATAGTGCCATTGTTCTATATCCAAGTATCGCAAATTTCTACCAGCAGCGCGCGATGCCTTTATATAAGCAGGATAAGGACGAAATAGGTTATCCATTTTTGTTAAAAGCTGCGGAACTTGATCCACAAAAGTATCTGGACTACAAAGGGTTTATGGAGTGTGTTTTTTCGCAAAATTATAAAGCAGCAATTTTCGACTTTGAGAAATATTTGAAAATGTTTGGCGAGGGTTATGTAATGGACCACACTTATTATTTCTATATCGGGATTAGCTATTTACAATTGAACCAATTTGAAAATGCAAGAATATATTTGGAAAAAAGTATAGAGCAATCCAAATCCAAGGGCGGCCAAGATTGGGTCCATCATTTGGATTTAATGTATTTGGGTATCGCAAATCTTGAATTGTACGCGAATGACAAAGCTCTTGAGGCCTTTGACGAAGCCTTGTCCAAATACCCCAATTTTGGGGATGTGAAGTTCTATAAAGCAGGTTGTCTTTATAGAATGGGGAAAACAGAAGAGGCATTACAGCTGTTTGAGGAAGCTGAAAAGGATATTTTAAAAGGTAACACCATAAATGAAGATAATGTAATTTATGAACGATATCCGTATCAAGTGCGAAAAGAATGGTTCGGGACACATTAAAACACTTAAATGATTCTAAAGGTTTTTAACCCTTTATTATCTTTATTTTAGGTAGATAATAGTACTTTTGTGCAACTTTTCACCTCAAAAATATTTAAGGATTTTTTCAAGAAAAAATATTAATAATCAATAAAAAATAAATCGATGAAAGTAACAGTTGTAGGGGCAGGTGCTGTTGGCGCAAGTTGTGCCGAGTACATTGCCATCAAGAATTTTGCAAGCGAAGTAGTTTTGTTGGACATTAAGGAAGGATATGCCGAAGGAAAGGCCATGGACCTGATGCAGACCGCTTCATTAAACGGTTTCGATACTAAAATTACAGGGGTAACAAACGATTATTCCAAAACTGCAGGTAGCGATATTTGCGTAATTACCAGCGGAATTCCACGTAAACCGGGAATGACTCGTGAGGAATTGATAGGAATTAACGCCGGAATCGTAAAAGATGTTTCTTCAAACCTTGTAAAAAATTCTCCGAAGACTATTATAATCGTAGTAAGCAACCCGATGGATACGATGGCCTATTTGGTTCATAAAACATCAGGTTTGGATAAGAATAAAATCATCGGAATGGGTGGAGCTTTAGATAGCGCACGTTTCAAATACCGTTTGGCGGAAGCTTTGAATGCACCAATCAGCGATGTTGACGGAATGGTAATCGGCGGTCACAGCGATACCGGAATGGTGCCGTTGACACGTTTGGCAACAAGAAATAGTGTTCCCGTAACAAAATTCATTTCGCAAGATAGACTGAACCAAGTAATGGAAGATACCAAAGTTGGTGGCGCAACGCTAACAAAATTATTGGGAACTTCAGCTTGGTACGCTCCGGGAGCGGCGGTTTCGGCTTTGGTACAAGCAATTGCTTGCGACCAAAAGAAAATGTTCCCTTGCTCCGTAATGCTTGATGGCGAATACGGAATGAAGGATATTTGCATCGGTGCTCCAGTTATTTTGGGCAGAAATGGTATCGAAAAAATAGTAGAACTTGAATTGAACGATGCCGAAACAGCACACATGAAAGAAAGTGCAGAAGGTGTTCGGAAAACTAATGATTTGCTTGAGGTATAAGTAAATTTTTCTGAAAATAATTAGACGTGTCAGGTTTCCAAAACCTGACACGTCTTTTTTTTGTTCGTTAAAAAACCTCACAGGTCTCAAAGACCTGTGAGGTTTATTCAATTCGATTGGTCTTACGTCTTTCAGCGAAGCGGTCTTAAGTCTTACGTCTACTGTCAGTTCGAGCGCAGTCGAGAACTATCCGCACTTGCTAGACCCACAATCCTTGCAAGTCAAACAACCTTCTTGGTAAATAAGCGAAGTACTGTTACAGTTTTCGCATTTTTGTTTTCTCGCTTCCGTTCCGTCGGCAACGTAGCGTTTTAAGGCGCGCGCAACACCATTTTTCCAAGTGTTTATGTTTTCGTTGTCAAGTTGTAGGCTGTTGATTAATTCCACCGCTTTTTCAATTGGCATTCCGTGGCGTAGCGTGCTGGAAATCAATTTTGCATAGTTCCAAAATTCTGGGTTGAATTTATGCGAAAGCCCTTCAATAGTGGTTTTGTATCCTCTTTTGTTTTTATATTGAAAATCATAACGCGATGTTCCGTCCTCATTTCTGTTTTTAATAATCGTACCATTATTCACCCAACGCGGAATCAAAATTCCGTCTTCATCATCTGCAAAACCGGTGAAAATTTCATACGGTTTTCCGTCAATCAACCCGATGAAAGCAATCCATTTGTCTTTGCTATTTTGAAAGCGGACAACATCTGCCTCCAATGTTTCCGGGCGTTTTGTAGGGAAAGTTGTTAGCGTTTCGTTATTTTCCTCTTTCTTTTCTTCATTGGAAATCAAAACTCCAGAACGCGAACCATCTCGGTAAACGGTGACGCCTTTACAACCGGCTTGCCACGCTTCCAAATACAGTTTTCCAACCAATTCCTCCGTTGCATCATTCGGCAAATTGATGGTCACGGAAATGGAATGATCCACCCATTTCTGCACCGCACCCTGCATTCGCACTTTGCTCAGCCAATCTACATCATTTGAAGTTGCTTTGTAATATGGCGATTTCTTAACGATTTTGTTTAATTCTTCCTGACTGTAGTTTTTTGAAGTATCAATACCGTTCACTTCCATCCATTGTTTAAAACGGTGGTGAAAAACCACATATTCTTCCCAACTGTCGCCCACTTCATCCACAAAATCAACGCGCGAATTCTTGTCGTTGGGGTTCACTTTTCTTCTTCGTTTGTAAACGGGAAGAAAAACAGGCTCGATTCCGGAAGAAGTTTGCGTCATTAAACTGGTAGTTCCCGTCGGCGCGATTGTCAAAAGAGCGATGTTTCTACGGCCGTATTCCAACATATCGTAATACAGTTTTTCATCGGCATCTTTTAGGCGAAGAATAAACGGATTCTCCTTTTCCCTTTCAGCATCAAAAATTTTGAAAGCACCTCTTTCCTTCGCGGCATAAACCGAAGCGCGATACGTTTCAATCGCTAGATTTTTATGGATTTTAACTGAAAAATCATTGCCTTCCTTACTGCCGTATTTTATTCCCAAAGCGGCAAGCATATCGCCTTCCGCGGTGATTCCAATTCCGGTTCTGCGACCTTCTTCAGCTTTTCTTTGAATATTTTTCCACAAGATTTTTTTCTACAGCTTTTACTTCATCACTTTGAGGATCTGCGTCAATTTTTGCAATAATCGCGTCTACTTTTTCCAATTCCAAATCAATAATATCGTCCATTATTTTTTGGGCAATACCGATATGTTTTTTGAAAAGTTCAAAATTGAATTCGGCCTTTTCTGTAAACGGATTTTCAACATACGAAAACAAATTGATTGCCAACAAACTACAGGAATCGTAGGGGCAAAGCGGGATTTCACCGCACGGATTTGTAGAAACGGTTTTGTAACCCAAATCTGCATAACAATCCGGTACGCTTTCATTAATAATAGTATCCCAAAAAAGAATGCCCGGTTCGGCAGATTTCCAAGCGTTGTGTACTATTTTTTTCCAAAGTTTTCCTGCTTCAATTTCTTTTGAAAATTTTGGATTTTCACTGAAAATTGGATATTTCTGAGTGTAACTTTTTTCGTCTTTTACAGCTTGCATAAACTGGTCGTCCATCCGCACGGAAACATTTGCGCCCGTTACTTTTCCCTGCTCCATTTTTGCATCGATAAAATCTTCGGAATCTGGGTGGTTTATAGAAACGGAAAGCATGAGAGCGCCGCGACGTCCGTCCTGCGCGACTTCGCGGGTTGAGTTTGAATAACGCTCCATAAATGGAACAATGCCCGTTGATGTCAATGCCGAATTTTTCACCGGAGAACCTTTCGGACGAATGTGCGAAAGGTCGTGCCCAACGCCACCGCGACGTTTCATTAACTGAACCTGTTCTTGGTCAATTTTCATAATTCCACCGTAAGAATCGGAATCGCCTTCGTTGCCAATTACAAAACAATTGGAAAGCGATCCAACTTGATACGGATTGCCAATTCCCGCCATCGGGCTTCCTTGGGGAACGATGTATTTGAAATTTTTGATGGCGTCAAAAACTTCGTCTTCAGTCATCGGGTTGGCGTATTTTTGTTCAACACGCGCAATTTCACTGGCGATGCGGCGGTGCATATCGTCCGGTGTTTTTTCATAAATATTGCCATCGGAATCTTTGAGTGCGTATTTATTCACCCAAACGCGGGCGGCAAGATCGTCGCCTTTAAAGTATTCCACTGAAGCTTCATAAGCTTCATCCTGGGTGTAAATTGTTCTGTTTTTTGGAGGATTTACAATCTGCATTTTTAAAATATTTTTGGTAGTTGTATAATTTTTCTAAGAGTTGTAAATGTAGCGAAATTGAAATCCCGTTTTCAAAATTGATTTCAGAAGTTATCAAATGATGATTGTTAATTAATTGTAATTCAATACAATAAAAATTTATGAACAATAAAAAGTTTACAAATTTTTAAAATTCAATTTTTAAGGATTTGCTATTCTCTGGGCTATAGGTCATTATATTCGCAGCACTTTTATCAGGTCGATTTCCGGTACGCTCAGCAGAAAAGTACTTGGATAATAAACCCTTCAAAGACTTTAATACATGCATTATTTTTTTATATTTGGCGCGTGAATAAAAGATGGTTCTTTTTTGGATTAGTGGTTGCCCTTGCTTTTTTTGGAATGAGCTTGGAGCAAACGGCTGTGCCAAATCAGGAAATTGTTGTTCAGTTCAATGCCGATTCTACAAGTTCTGACGACGCCCAACAGGCAATTTCAGAAATAACCGCGCAGTTGAAATCCATTGGCGTTACAGACGTACAGGTTTCGGAAATGCTGGATGGAAAACTGAAAGTGATTTATTACAGCACGAAAGATGTTGCCGTAATAAAGAATTTATTCAACAAGCAGGATAATCTTCATCTTGGTTATACAGCGTTCAATAATAAGGACGGTTCTTCAAAAACTCCTTTCGGAAATGATTCCAACACCTATAAATTAGAGGTTGTAAAAATTCAAAAGGATGACGGTTCTGATTTGGGTTTTCACGGGTTGCCGGTTGAAATAAAATCTTTAAAGGATCAGTATCTCAATCAGTTTTACTCTTTCGGTAATGCTGAAATCAATTTCGATTTAAAGAATAGTATTGAAAGGGAAATTGGTAAAAATTACCAAAATATTGTACTTTCAAAAGATAATTCCTCCCATAAAATTCCTGAGGTTAGGGCAGGGCCTTTATCCTAACATATTTCTTTCCCAGAATTTCAATTATTGAAATTCAACAAGCTTTTTTTATAACCAACATAATTGTCAGGTATGGCCGCAAACCATATATTTGCGCGTTTAAAAAAAATCTGACCAAAAAACATACACATGCAAAACAAAGGACTAATTACATTATTTGCCATCCTGTTCGGGTTGGTGAGTATTTATCAGCTTTCCTTTACGTTTGTCGCCAACAAAGTTGAGGACAACGCAAAGGAATTTTCCCATCAAAAATTTACCGCTGAGCAGCCCCACGAAAGGGATTATGCTGAAAATAGATATCTTGATTCCGTAGCTACGGATCCGGTTTTCTTGGGAATAGATTACAAAACCGCCAAAGAAAAGGAATTGAACAAAGGTCTTGACCTTAAAGGTGGAATCAACGTAATTCTTGAAGTTTCGGTGAAGGACATTCTTAAAGGTCTTTCGAACAATTCAAAAGATCCTGCTTTCAATCAGGCTTTGGATAGGGCTTCCGAGCTTCAAAAAAATAGCCAGGACACCTACTTGGAATCTTTCTTCAAAGCTTTTGAAGAAGTTCCGGGCGACAATGAACTTGCCTCTCCGGATATTTTCTTCAACAAAAATCTTGAAGACGATATAAAAGCGGGAATGACCAACGCACAGGTTAAACCTATTATAGAGCGAAAAATTGACGAATCAATTACTTCTGCTTTTGAGGTATTGAGAAAGCGTATCGACAAATTTGGAGTTACTCAACCCAACATTCAGCGTTTGGGACAATCTGCACGTATTCTTGTTGAACTTCCGGGCGCAAAGGATGTAGACCGCGTAAAGAAATTGCTTCAAAGTACCGCACAACTTGAATTTTGGGATGTTTACAAATTTGAGGACATCGCTGGATTTTTGCAGGCGGCCGACGAAAAAGCGGCTGAAATTGCAAAACTTGAGAATTCAAATTCTGCTCAAGTTGAAGCCGATTCAACCAAAACTGTTGTAGATTCTACCAAAACTGAAGAGGACGACATCAGTAAACTTTTGGGTGGGGAAGACGTAAAGGACAGTATTTCTGATAATGGTAACGAAAATCCTATTCTTTCAAAAATGGTTTTTCCAGGTTCACAGGGAGGTCCTGTTATTGCGACTTTCAGAGTTAAGGATACAGCTGCAGTAAACCACTATTTGCGTATGCCGCAAATACGTTCCCTTTTGCCGAATGAGCAACGTTATGCAAAATTTGTTTGGGGCTTGCCCGAAGCCAATGCACAATTGGACGGTGAGGAGACCACTGCTTTGTATGCCCTAAAAGGAAATCGCGACAATGTTCCACCACTTGGTGGGGGAGTTGTAGTGGATGCGCGGCAGGAATATGACCAATTGAGTAGGGTAGTTGTGAGTATGCAAATGAATGGACAAGGCGCGAAGGTTTGGGAACAAATGACAGGCGATGCCTACCAGAACCAAAGCCAGATAGCCATTGTGCTGGATGATATTGTATATTCGGCGCCGGGCGTAACTTCTGGACCAATTGCCGGAGGAAGAAGCCAAATTTCCGGAAACTTTACCATTCCGCAGGGGCAGGATCTTGCCAACGTATTGCGTGCTGGTAAACTTCCCGCATCGGCCGATATTATTCAGGCAGAAGTTGTGGGGCCAACACTTGGTCACGAAGCTATTAACAGTGGGGTAATGTCCTTTGGTATTGCACTTGTTTTGGTGCTCCTTTGGATGATTGGTTACTACGGAAAAGCCGGTATTTTCGCAGATATCGCGCTTCTCGTAAACATCCTTTTCATCTTTGGAATTCTTGCCGGTCTCGGCGCGGTTCTTACGCTTCCCGGTATTGCAGGTATCGTATTGACAATCGGTATGTCGGTTGATGCGAACGTACTTATTTTTGAACGTATCCGCGAGGAATTGGCCAAAGGAAAGCCGCAGAAAGATGCCATTAAGGATGGTTTCAACAATGCGCTTTCTTCCATTCTTGATGCCAACATTACAACTGGTCTTACAGGTTTGATTTTATTGGTTTTCGGAACCGGACCAATTCAAGGTTTTGCTACTACATTATTAATTGGTATCGCTACATCGCTGTTTACTGCAATTTTCATCACCAGATTGTTTATTGACAGTTATACTAAAAATGGTAAACCACTGCCTTGCTCAACTTCGCTTACGAAAGATCTTTTCAAGAATGTAAATATCGAATTCCTGAGAAAGAGAAAGATAGCTTACGTGGTTTCTGGAATTATGGTTATCGTGAGTCTTGTTTCCCTATTCACCATTGGTCTTAACCAAGGAGTGGATTTTGTGGGCGGACGTACCTATACGGTTCGTTTTGACAAGGATGTGAATTCAAATGAAATTCAAAATGAATTGATCCAAACCTTCGGAAGTGCCGAGGCAAAAACCTATGGTGGCGATAACCAGTTGAAGGTTACCACTAAATATAAGGTTGATGAAACCGGAACAGAAGTGGATACGGAAATAGAAAAGATGCTTTTCGAAACCGTGAAAAAATACTATCCCGCAGATATGACCTACGAAAAGTTCGTGGGCGATGAGGAAGGAAAAACCATCGGTAGAATGGAGTATTATAAAGTGAGTCCTACCATTGCGGATGATATCAAAAAGGAATCTTTCTGGGCCGTTCTTGGTTCGTTGATCGTGGTATTCCTTTATATATTGCTTCGTTTCAGAAGATGGCAATTTAGTTTGGGTGCAGTGCTTGCGGTATTCCACGATTCATTGATCGTGCTCGGTATTTTCTCGCTTACCTATAGGTTTATGCCTTTCAGTATGGAAATTGACCAGGCATTTATCGCGGCAATTCTGACGGTAATTGGTTACTCGCTGAACGATACGGTAATTGTATTTGACCGTATCCGCGAATATTTTGGCGAGCATCCAACCTGGAAAATGGGCCGTATTATTGACGTTGCATTGAGCAGCACACTCGGAAGAACCTTGAACACTTCCTTCACAACTTTAATCGTGTTGTTGTGTATGTTCTTTATAGGTGCCGAATCCATCCGCGGTCTGTTATTCGCGATTATTGTTGGTATTGTGGTAGGTACGTATTCATCGTTGTTTATTGCAACACCGATTATGTACGATACCGTAAAACGCAAAAACGCTGAGGATTTCGTGAAGAAAAAAGATGATGAAGCGCTAGAAGCGTAGATAGTTTTCTTCGGAAGAAAAAAATAGGCGTTCGAGTAATCGGGCGCCTATTTTTTTTGATTTAAATTGAAATCAATCCCGTTTGCTATCGGGACGAAACTGGAATGGTAGATCGTTAATTGTTAGTCCTAAATTGAATTCTATCGCCTTTTTGAAGATTCCATTTATCGGCGAGGCCGCCGTTTACTTCAAGAACGTACATTGATGCAGCTTCGGAAGGTAATGAGGTTTCGTCAAAAGGTTTGGCATTTTTCTGGATGTTCACTATTTTCTTTTCTGAATCCAGATAAATAATATCCAAAGAAAACTCAGTATTCTTCATATAAAAGGCACGAGTCTGTTCATCGGGAAATATAAAAAGCATTGCTTCATTCTCGGGCATCGAGTGGCGGTACATCAACCCGGTTTGGGTTTGGTACTCATCGTCCGCAATTTCAATATCCAATGTGGCAATTACCGAATCTGTTTCCGCTTTCAATAAACTGAGTTCGCCTTCTTTTTTAAAGGTTACTTCTTTGGTAAGACTTTTATTTTCTGAATTTGTGGAATTTTTACAATTGTAAAAGGAAAAAAGTGAAGCTACAATTGCAGCCGAAATAAGTAATCTTTTCATTTTTGAATTTTTTTTGCCACGAATACACGAATATTTTTGAATTTTCATTCGTGTATTCGTGGTCAATTTTTTTAAATATCTATTCCTGTCAAATTTCCCCTTCAGGGGTTATGGGCCCTTTTTTTGAAGCCTTCCACATAATATAAATCCCTGCAATTATAAAGGGAATACTCAGCCATTGTCCGGTAGAAAGAACGCCCAACGCCGACTCAAATCCGCCTTGGCTTTCCTTTACATATTCCACCAAAAAGCGGACGGTAAAAAGAAGAATCAAAAACACCCCGAAAATATAGCCAATCTGTTTTCTACGTTCGGTCTTCCAGTATAGATAGTAGCAAATAATAAATACAAAAACATACCCTATGGCTTCATATAACTGTGCAGGATGCCGAAAAGGAACAGAATTCAACAGTTCCGAAAATTGTGGATTGTTCACTATAGCGTCGTATGCTTTACTTGGGTTTTTGATTCCCGTGGCATTAACGGCCTGTTGTGGCCGAATTCCTTCGTGCACGAAACGGACGCCCAAAGGAAAATCGCCGGATGGCTTTCCTATAATTTCAGAATTCATAAAATTACCGATACGCACAAAAATACCGCCACAAGCCACGGCAATTACAACCCGATCCATAATCCACAGAAATGGTTTCTTGATTACGTTTTTGCTGTAAAAGTACATTGCAATTAAAATCGCGATTGCGGCGCCGTGACTCGCCAATCCTTGAAAACCTGTGAACTCAAATTCTGGAACTGTTTGTATTGGAAGAAAAACCGCAAGCGGGTCCTGCACAAAAAGTTCGGGCTGGTAAAAAATAACGTGGCCCAAACGAGCGCCGATCAGGGTAGAAACGACCATATAAATAAAAAGGCTGTCGAGCCTTTCCTGCGGCTGGCCTTCCCTTTCATAAATCCTTTTTGTAATGATCCAGCCCAAAGTGAACGCAACCACGAACATTAAACTGTAATAACGAATCATAAAAAAACCAAGGTCAATCCCTTCGGAAGGGTTCCAGGTAATAGTTAAATAGTGCATAGTGGAGTTTTTATTGAGCGGCGTAAAGATAACAAAAGCCGAAAAGTATTGGAAAGTAATTACTTTATTTTGAAGTTTGGTTATTAAGTTATTTAGTTATTGGGTTATTGAAATGGCTTTGGGGGTATGAATTGGGGGTTTTTGCTATGCTTATAATTGAGTGGGTTTGGGAGGGAATTGTGCCACCTCCCTCCATTCCAAGATTAATTATTTTTAATTTATGTAGATATGCTCTAGGGATTAATCAATTCCAAATACATCTGATAATTCAGTAACCCTATTTTTTTTTGAAAGAACTACCAAAATATCATTTACAAAAATTCGTGTTTCACCTTCCGGTATTATTATCTGGTTGTTTCTTTTCACCAAAACCACCAATGAATCCGGGGGAAAAATTTTGTCCTTGGTTAGTTGTTTAATGTATTTGTTGGAGACCTTTGAGTTTTTTTCTACAATCATTTCCAACAACTCAAAGCCATCGCCCAAATCCAAAAACTCCTTCACGTTTGGTCCCTGCATTGCACGATATAGGTATTTGCCATTTAAGCGGTACGGACTTTCAACTGTATCTATACCCAATTGCTCAAAAATAGGCAGTAAATCATCATTATTAACTGAGCTTATCACTCGTTTTATTCCTAATTTTTTGGCCAAGAGGATTACCAATGCATTTATGGCATCGTCATTTGTGGTTACAATAATTGCATCTGCTTCTTCAGCCTTTGCCTCGTGCAAGGTTTCAAGTTTTGTAGCATCGGCGTTAATGACCACACAGTCATAATTTGTAGCCACCCAATTCGCGGTTTCTTTGTTTTTTTCAATCACATAAACATCCTGTTTATCATTTATTGCGGAAGCAATGACGTGTTTTCCGGTTCGTCCCGAACCTACGATTATAACATGCATAATTAATATTTTAAATTATATATTTCTTGTCCTAGTTCCATAAAATAGCACACGGGCCAATACCAATACGGGAATGATTTCAATACGTCCGGCCCACATTTGTATAATGTATAAACTTTCCAATACGGGAGACATACCTGGATCTGAAATACCAGTGGAAAGGCCAACCGTTCCCTGTGCCGAAGCAGATTCGAAAAGCGCATCGGCAAGCGTATAGTCACCTCCCATATAATACACGGTGCACATTGTTGAAATCAATACAAAAAGCAGGTAGATAAGTGTAAAAATTCCGGCACGTGCCAATTCTGAATTCATTTCATCGGCCAACAAATATCGATTATTGAATTTTACTGTTTTAATAGTATTTTTTGAGGCAAATATTTTATTGATGTGCCAACGCAGCCCTTTTTGCAATAGCAGGGCCCTTATGATTTTTATACCACCAACCGTTGCACCGGCCGAGCCTCCCACAATCATTGCCCCAGCAACGATGAACAATACAGAAAGGTCATTCCATTGCCCTATGGCGGAGGTTTGCCAACCAGTAGTAGAAAGAGCGCTTATAAACTGGAAAATACCCTCTCTAAAAGGATTGGATACACCTTCGGAATTTATAAGAAGTATGGCTAGCAATAAACCCCCAAAAATTGAAGCAATAATTATCGCCCGCGCTTGAATATCTTTCCAAATCTCACTAAATTTTTTAAGAAAAATAAATCGGTATAAAAAAGGGATTGATAATCCGCCCACAAGCATTGGAAGTAAAAAAAGCGTTTCCATTTTTGCCGAATGATATCCGGCTATACTGTCGTCCAACGTACTGAATCCACCTGTAGACTGGCCCGCCATTGCGTGATTTATAGCATCAAAAATATTTTCTGAAATAGGATAATCAGGTAGTATTAGGTAAGTCCCCAAAATTAGGTAGGCTACCATGAATAAGGTAACAACGAAATATACCTGCCAAATGGACCGTGCCGTTTGTATTACATTTGTTTTTAATTTCGTGCCGCTAGCTTCTGAACCATATAGTAATATTGCAGCCTGCCCGGGTATTTGTTTAAAGATAGCGAGTGCCATGACAATAAATCCTGCACCTCCAACCCATTGCGAAAAGCAGCGATAGAATAAAATTGACTTTCCTACCGAAGGCTCGTGATAGGACATTGTAAGACCTGTTGTAGTAAAGGCACTTGTACTTTCAAACAAACAATGCAAGGGATTTCTAAAATTCAGCAAACTAGATTGGTAGTCAAATTCTTTGGGCACGAAGGCCTGCATCACTTCAAAAGGGGTAATTTGCGCTATGATATAATAAGGTATGGCTCCCATAATAATAATCATTAACCATCCTAAAGCTGCAATTAAGAGTGCCTGTTGATATTTTGGGTCTTCCACATTATTTAAGAACTTGAATAGGGCATACCCAACGGTAGCTACTCCTAATCCAGAAATGAGAAAACCGGTAAAGGAATACCATTCTTGATATATAATCGCAACTACACAAGGAACTAACATCACAAAACCCAATATAAGTTGAAGACTGGCTATTTGCTTTACAATTGTTTTGAACATTATAAATAGCTTATTTAATTAGCAAATTGGGAAGGGTCCACTTTTTTTTGAAGATATAGAATTGCCTTCTTTAGGTTTTTTAAAATTCTTTCTATTTCTGAAATGTTTGGAATTTCCCTTGGCAATGTGGCATATAAATCCAATAGCAGACTAATTGTATTTTCACTTTTAATGAGTTTTTTCACAAACTGCCTTTTACCTGCCGATCCCAACAAAGCATCTATTTCTGATTGGATTATGTCACCAGCATCTAAGACCTTTTTTAAATTCCGGTTTTGTACTGTGCAGGATTGTTCCTTTAGGGCTTTAACCATAAAGCATATTTTAATTATGGTCTCGGAGGCTTCATGATCAATTTCTATAGAATTATCATCTGATTTCATACACTAGTCAGGGGTGATTATTTTGAAGGAAAAACTTTCTATTGCATGACAGCAATGCAGTTTTATAGGCTATTTTTTCCAGTGTAAAATTCGATAGAAAAGAATATAGATAATATCAAAATGAGCGGCAAAGGCATAAAGATTTTATAAAGATTACTGAAATCGATAACCAATGCCGCTTTCAGTAATTATATGCTGGGGATTATTGGGGTTTATTTCAATTTTTTTGCGGAGCGTTCCTATAAATACTCTTAAATACTGGGTTTGTGTTTGATATCCATAACCCCATACTTCCTTTAATATGTATTGATGGGTCAAAGCCTTTCCCTCATTTTTAGCAAATAATGCCAGCAACGAATACTCTGTTGTTGTAAGTTTTATTAACTCCCCGTTTATCTTCACAATTCTTGCCACAAGGTCTATTTCAAGGTTTCCGATTGAAATCAGGGTTTCATTATCCACGTTTTGGTTTCTTTTTATGGCGGCGCGAATCCTTGCCAACAGCTCTCCAGTTCGAAATGGTTTGGTTAGGTAATCGGTAGCGCCATTGTCCAAAGCAGAAATGATATCTTTCTCACTGTCTTGTACGGAAAGGATAATAATTGGTTTATTGTACCACTCACGTAATTGTTTCAATACTTCGTGACCGCTTATATCGGGTAGTCCAATATCCAATAAGATAAGGTCTGGAGGATGATTTGCCGATAATACAATCCCTTCTTTCCCTTTACTCGCCTGTAGGGTTTTATAGTCGTTGCTTTCCAGGCTAATCTGGAGTAACTTACGGATTTGTGGCTCATCATCGATGATTAAAATTTCAGCCTTGTTCATTTTCAGTGATTTCTAGGGACGAAGATTCCGCGGGGATTTTAATTTTAAAATGTGCACCTCCCGAAGTTTTGTTCTGTAGTATTATTTTTCCGTTCAAGGCTTCGGTAAATCCTTTCACGATGGATAGTCCCAGGCCCGTGCCGCCTGTTGCGGTTCCGTTCAATTTATAAAATTTATCGAACACAAGATCTATTTCCTCAATGGGAAACCCAGAACCATTATCGGCAATATCAATTATCAGGTGTTCGTCTATGTAGTTTGCAGTGATAATAATCGTACAGTTGCTCGGGGTATGCTGAAGGGCATTATGTACAAGATTATGGAGAATCATTTCAAGGAACCCCCCATCAATATATATCAGTGATAAATTTTCATTATGCTGGAAGGCCACCCTATTTACATCATAAGCTGAAGTTTGGTTAATTATTTTGAATATGAGTTCATTGATATCAATCCAATCATACGTTGGTTTTAGCATGCCCGCATCCAACCGACTCATGTTGAGCAGATTCTCTACCTGTCTGTTTAACCTACTGCCGGCAATTCCTATTTCAGAATAAAGTACACGGATATTGTCCTTTGACAATTTTTCTTCATTGTCTACAATGGTATCAATTGCTCCGATTATTGTGGCAATTGGGGTTCGGAGTTCGTGTGAAAGGGAGTTAAGAAGGGTATTATACAATTGGATAGTTTTTTCTTTTTCCTCCTCATCTCTTTTCCTACTCTCAAACTGGCGGATTTTAATAGTGAGTACTCCATTAATGAAGGCAATTAAAAAGTACATCAAGAACATTAGCAGGTCTTCAGCCGATTGAATCTTAAATGTCAGAACCGGCGGAATGAAGAAAAAGTTTAATATAAGGGCACTTAAAATAGCGCACACCAGTACAGGTAGGATATCAAAGAGCATTGCAGTTATGGAAACCGCCAATAATAGTATAAGTGCAACCGCTCTGTAACCAATAGCATTATGGGAAAAATAGGCGGCAATTGAAGCTATAAGGATAAGCGATATGCCGATTATGTACTGACTGGAATTTCTGATTTTCATACGGTGGACGACATTCGAATATTTAATTTTACGGCTTTGCAATATCCATTTGAATTGGTTATCGATTCTTTAGATATTACAAAAAGGAAATTACGAATTTTATATAATTCGTTTACCTAAATTTTTATTTGCATACCTATCTCAAAGACATTCTTAGTAGGAATTTTGAAATATTTAGTGGCATCCAAACTGTAGCTTCTTAGGAACAGATAAACGGAATCTTCCATTTTTCTAAAAGGTCCCCCAATTTCATTCAATAAAGTCTGTCTGGCCAAAAAGAAAGTTAATTGGTCTGAGCAATTTTCAAACAAGCCTTCATTACGGCATTCCACAATAATCCTATTGATATCCACCTCCTCATAATACCCATAGTTCACCAACACGCGGGAAAAGTTTTTGCCCAGATCGGTTATCTCCATCCTATCCTGGGAAGGCACCGTGGGATGTGACTTAAAGCGAATTTCAAGGATAATGACCCTTTCGTGTATCACCTTATTGTGATCGAGGTTGTGCTGAAGCGCAATGGGAGTTTTGGAGATATCGGATGTCATATACACCGCAACCCCTTTGGCATTACAAAACTTCTCCCTGTCAAAATTTTCTATGAATTCATTCAAATCCGAATTAAATTTTGAGAGTTTAAGCCGTAACATTCGTTGGCCATTCCTCCATATTCTGAAACATCCAAAAATCAGGAATGCAATCAACAATGGAAACCACCCGCCATCCACAATTTTTAAGGCGTTCGCCGATAAAAAGGAAATATCTATTACCAAAAAGAATATTGTAATAGAAGACGCCAGTAAAATGCTCCATTTCCAGATACTGCGCATTGCATAAAAAGCAAGTATATCAGTTATAACCATAGTGACAGTTATGGCAATGCCATAAGCAACAGATAGATTGGAAGAGGATTGGAACATGATAACAGTAATGATTGTAGCAATAAGAAGAATAAAGTTAACGCGAGGAAGATATACCTGTCCTGAAAGGGTTTTTGAGGTATGCAATATCCTTAAGCGAGGGAGATAACCGAGTTGAACAGCTTGGAATGTAAGTGAAAAGGCACCGGATATTATGGCCTGGGAAGCTATAATTGTAGCCATCATAGCCAAAATAATCAATGGAACCAATCCCCACGTTGGTATCAAATAGTAAAATGGGTTTTTCACAAACTCTGGATGCTGCATTAAAAGCACTCCCTGGCCAAAATAATTCAATAACAACCCGGGCAGAACAACGGTAAACCACGCTTTTCTTATGGGCCCTAGGCCAAAATGCCCCATATCTGCATACAAGGCTTCGCCGCCAGTAACCACTAAAAAAACGGCTCCTAGTACAAACAAGCTGGCCTTTCCTTGAACAATCAAAAAATGAATGGCGTGGTATGGGTTAAGGGCGGTTAAAATGGAAGGGAATTGTAGGATTTGCAATATCCCCAAAACTCCCAATGTAGTAAACCAAACCAGCATTATAGGACCAAATAATTTACCCACGCCCTCCGTACCCCGACTTTGCAATAAAAAAAGGCCAAGTAAAATGGCAATGGTAATTGGTACTACATAACTTGCCAATCCGGGGGTCACAATCTCTAGGCCTTCTACCGCACTTAAGACAGAAATTGCCGGCGTTAGTACGCCATCGCCATATAATAGTGCTGCCCCAAAGAGACCAATAATTAAAATTAAATGTCTTTTAAACTTTTTCTTACTTTTTTCATTTGGCAGTACAAGTTGCATTAATGCCAAAATACCTCCCTCTCCCTGGTTATCCGCTCTCATAATAAAGAGCAGGTATTTCAAGGAAATAATTAGGACCAGTGACCAAAAAATAAGGGAAAGAATTCCAAAAATATTATCTGAATTAAGTGGAATTCCGTGCTCGCCATAAAAACATTCCCTTAAGGCGTATAAAGGGCTGGTACCTATGTCGCCATAGACTACGCCAAGAGCGGCCAACGTTAATAAAGATTTTTTCTTATTAAATATTTTTGTCAAAATTTAGGTGTTTAGGGTTATCGTTTTTAATTCAGATTTCAGAGAGGAAAAGATTAATCTTTATCCTTAATTTTTGATAAATGTTTTACGTTTAATAGTAAGTTCAGTACAGAGCTGTTTTCATTTTTGGAGTCGTCAAAAACCATCAAGCCCTTATTTACCATCAGATATCCTTCCAATAGAGAAAAATCCCTTTCAAAACTGTTAGTTTGAGGAAGGTTTCTATCACAATGTTTAGCTACTGATAATGAGAATTTTTCCTTGGAAAAAAGGGGAGTGTTTATTTCTAGGCTTATTTTAAGAAAGGGCTTTTTGTAAGTAAAATGAATATAGATTGTTACCCCTGAATTAGCATCTATAAAGGCAACATCTATAATGGTTTGTAAAATAAAAATTAAAGATTTTTTATCAAGATTAACCAAATTCAATTTTGGATTTACCTGAAACACGATTGTATTTTTTGTAGTAGGTTTTAGGATTTTTTTAGAACTTGAAAGAATGACCTCGTTAATATTGCACCATTCGCTGTTCGGTTTTAGAATTCTATTTTGTAAATCTGTTATTTGGGAAAACAATTTTGTTTGTGCGTTCAATTTACACTTAGTGCTCTGTATTCTTTTAAATAAATTTGAAGTGCTCTGGAAATCTGATTCAGTAGGTTGTTCTGTAATGGCCTTTTCCAATTCACTAAATAAATTAGCACTATCTCTTAAAAAATCATTATGGATTGTGAAAAGCGAATTACAAAATGCAAAGACTTTGTGCTTTTCAGTATAAGTACAAATATCTTTTTCAAGACCTATAATTTTGAAAAGCAAATAGGGGACTATAAGGGATTGTATGAATAAGGCAAGAAGCAAAAAATTAAATAGCGCATTTTTGCTTGCGAATGATGAAGCGGAAAACAACACGATAATTGTTGCAAATAATAAGATACTGCTTGCAATTAACTGAAATACAGGCAAATATTTTTGAATATGAAACTTGACCACCTAATTTTTTTACAAATTTACCCTGCATTTTATAAAGATTTTATAAAGATTTAGGTGGGCTGTAAGCTTTTTAAGGCTGTAGGCTGTAAGCTTTATTCTGTAGGCTTTAGACTTTGCGGGGTTATTTTTCTCCTGTTGGTGTGGCCTCCATATTTGCAGGCTTTTTTTGTTTTTTGGGGATGGTTTTAGGTTTTTATAATATATATTTAATTTGTTCTATATACGTCATGGGGTGCGTCATGAAAGGAAGAAAAAATGAATAAGATTAAAAATGTAATATTAATTTTTCCGTTCTTACTTTTTTCCCAAATTAGCCTTGCTGATTGCGGACATTGTTTTTCAATTATAAAAGTCAAAATCATTTATAATAATGGAGAGGAGGAGATAAGTCATTTAAAATTTTTTAGACAATATATCCTCGACAATGATGAGATAGCCCCCCAAGAAAATGAAGCCATAAAAAGATATTTTCCCAAAAACCACAATTCAATTCAATTAATTGACTCTATTTATCAGATAAAAAACTTACCGGCTTTTATTGACGACAAAGACGAAAGAATAATTACGCTTCAAGATGTGAAGGATATATATTTGTTAGAATATACTTCAATACAGGGTGCTTTTGAACTTCCCCATCTTTCCAGCGAATCTATAGAAAGAATAATTAAGAGCGATACTTTCCATATCAACACTAAAATATTTTCCGTTCACGATGAAGTTTATATTTACACTGGCACTAAACTCAGTGTGGAAAACTTTAATTTTCTGATCAACGAATCGTATAATTATTCAGATTTAGAACCATCTATATTGGGAGGTTTAAATATAAATTATCGAAAGAATATTTATCCGGATAAAGCTGAACTAAATAAAGCCTTCAATATTTATTTTGAGGAAATTAAAAAAAAGATATGTAATACCGCAGAGGTGAAAATAAGTCCGAAAATTGATGAATACTTTCGAATCTATAATGCCAATCTTAAAACCAGAGAAGAATATTTAGAGTTGGTTTTTGATTATTTAAATACTTCAAAAACGATCGAACTTAAAACTTTTATTTCTTGCAATGTCGCAAACGATTACCATAAGAATTTACTTTTACAACAAATTGACAAAGACCCGGATATTATAAAAAATACTATTGGCTTAGTTAGTAGTTTATTTGTTTTTAAAGAAGATCATATTCTTAGTGAGGAATTTTATAACGTTTTAAAAGCAGAAGAGATAATTGTTTTACCTGTAAGTTGGGATTGATAAAACGCCACATCACAATGCATAAACGCAATAGTGGAATTAATGTTTAGCCAAAGAAATTTTATAAATTCCAGTAAAGTAATAAATGGAAAAGTTGGTGCTTAAATCCCGCTTCTGCATTTATTCGGAACGTTGATTGCCATTTAGACCAGAACTATGAAAAAATACACTATCGGATTAATTTTCCTACTTCTAACGAATTTTTCTTTTGGACAAGAATGGAATGAAAAATATGGACAACCCATTGTCGTATTAATTGAAACCAACCCTTGGCTTATGGTAATTGGGTCTGATGTACCAACCTTTGCACTTTATGAAAATGGCCAAATTATTTATAAAAAGGTAGTTAAAAAGAAATGGAAATACTTTGAAGTCTCCAATGATCGGGAAAAAACACAAAAAATAATTAAATCATTTGGTATAACGGACAGTTTAATGAAGCAACCTGAATACATAGAGGCTTCAAGTTGGACTGACCAGACAACGAATATTCTGCTTCTGAACTTTGACACGTTACGACAAATTAGTGTTTATGGTAATCTTGAGGGTAAAAAAAATGAATCACGAAAAGAGGCGCCAAAAGATTTCCTAACAGTCTACGACAATATTAAAAAATTTAAAGCCAAAAATGCAAAGGAGTGGTTACCGGACAATATAGAAATTATGCTAACGGACTATAGCCATTCCCCAGAAAAACCTAAGGAATGGCCAGAGAATTGGCCCAATCTGGAAAATGAATCTACGATTGAAAGAAGCGAATCCCTGTACAGTCTGTATTTACCAAAAGAAAACTTTGAAGATTTTATAAAACTAATTTCGGACCTGAAGGAAAAACAAGCAGTTGAAATAAATGGAAAGAAATTTTCGGTTTCATATCGTTTACCATTTCCAAATTTGAATTAATAAAAACGAAATACCACAATTTAAATAAAAATTGGGCCAAACAGCAGTAACAAAAAGGCTTGTGGCTCGTATTATAGTTCGGGCCAAACTGAAATTTTGGTGTTTCGAAATCCTTTGCTTTCCAAACACAAAATGCTGGCGGCAACTGTTGAAAACCGATAATTGGATTGCCCATAAATATGAATTAAGTATAAAATGAAAATAATCAAATACATTTCGCTTATCGTTGTGTTGGCTATCATTGGTATTATTGGATATGTTTACTTTCTGACATTCACTCCACATGGGCGATTGGACTGGGGGCAGGCAGTATTTTTAAAAATCACCGCCACTGATAATGTATCTGACATGGCGGACAGGATAAAAAAAATGACTGTATTGGAACGAAGCCATTTGATAGATCAAGTGCCCATCAATTTGGAAGGGGTAACAGTAGATACACTGAAAATAACAGACGATAGTTTGACAACATATCTTTTTAAGCCTAAAAACTTTGACAAAAATAGCCCTGTAATAATTTATTATCACGGAGGGGCATTCGTCTTGCCATGGACGAATCTTTCCGTATCCTATGCCACACGGCTCTCAAATCTATATCATGCTATCGTGGTTGCGGTTGATTATAGGGTTGCTCCCGAACACCCATTCCCAATTCCGAATGACGATTGTTATGCCACTTTTCTGTGGACAATCCCAAATATCGAAAAATGGGGTGGAAACCCAAACAATATCATTGTTGCAGGGGAAAGCGCAGGCGCAACTTTTGCATCACTTGTAGCAATAAAAGCAAAACAACAAAAGTTGAATAATATCAAGTATCAAATTTTGGAATGCCCAGCTACTTACTCTCCTTTTAAAACCACTGCCTACCAAAAATTCAAAATAGGTTATTATTTACAAGAGCCCGAGATGCAATACGCCGTAGCAAGTTATTTGACGAACGAAGCAGACCACACAAATCCCTTAGCTTTTCCATTTTATTCAGATAGTTTGGCAGACTTACCTCCTGCCTATATAATTACCAGTGAGTTTGACCCATTAAAAGATACAGGAAGAGACTATGCTGAAAAGCTTAAGAATGCAAAAGTCCAAACCATTTATAAAGAGATGAAAGGCATGGTTCATTGCTTACCGGGGCCTTTTAATGAAAAAGATAGAGTAATTTTATATAATGAAATATTATCTGAATCGCAGAAATATTTAAAAACTTAATTTTAATTGGAACCATATCATACATCAATTTGAAAATATCCAAAAAAAAGGATTTTTCATATTAAACGAATTCAAATTTGAAATTGGTATTAGAAACCGAGCTGGTGATTGACGACTACTTGTATTTAGTGATAGCATACAATTGGAAAGGATTAAAAGAAACGCGGCATGAAAGCATTGTTTTTTAGGTCATTATTCATTAGTCTTTTGTCTTGGCTCTTGGCTCTTGGCCCTTAACTCTTAACTCATAACTCATAGCTCTTAACCCGACAACATCCAGCTTACAGCTTAAAGCTTAAAGCTTAAAGCCTAAAGCTTACAGCCCTCGACTCAAATCCGTCACACTGAGCGCAGTCGAAGTGCCAAATCCCCAATCACAAATTCACATATTCACTAATTCACCAATCACTATTCACTATTCACATATTCACAAACTCACCATCCAGCCTAAGGCCTAAAGCCTAAAATCCTAAACCCCATTAAAAAATATTTTCTATATTAGCAATACCTCCCCGGCCTTAAATCATTAACCCATGCCTACAACACCTACTAAAACTGGGTCTAAGGATCTGGAGAAAGTTCGTCTACTGAAAGATGAACATATCAAGAAGTTATTTGGTATAAGCCAATCTTGCCTTTATAACTGGCGTAAGAAAAAAATGATTCCCCACATTAAAATTGGCGGTGTAAATTATTATCTTGAAGATGTAATTTTAAAAATGCTATACCTGCGGGGAGGAAGACTGCCGGACGATTATGACGATGAAGTATAACAGCTACGCGTATTCCCAATAAAAAACCAACAGCAGTATAGTTACCACCATTGGTTTTTTTGGTTAATTTAGGTTTTTGGCCAATAGCGCTAAACAAATAACCTATTGCCTTAACCGAATATTATGGCACGGTAACACTTCCGGCATAACTGCTAATGGCTGCCAGGTTTCCATTTGCGGTCACAAACGTTACCCATACTTCTGCCAACGACCCACTTAAATACGCAGGGATGGCAAGTGTTGTAGTGGCATCTGCGCGGGTAGCGGCAGGATTAAACTGCACAAACTCGTTCATTTCGGTACAATACACCACCGCAACCAATACGTCTGTAGCGTCAGCAGAACCTTGTCCGCTGTTGTCCGTCCATGTTAGTTCAAGTTCCCCAACGCCCCTTGCGGCCACTGCAGGGTTATCTACCCCTCTTAGGTCTCCGCGGCTTATTAGCACTTTCGGATAATCAATCAGCCAAGTGTCGTCAGGGCCCGGTAATAAGGCTTCATTTAGGTGATAGCCGGTGGCCAGATTAAACGGCGATTTCGCTTTTTGTTCTTTCCCAAAATAGGCACTGAGGATGCTTTTTATAGGGGTTAAAAATTTAATGACCGTGCTAAATTTTGCACGTTGTTCCAACTGTGCCGCGGTTGCGGTAGTAGTGCTCTCTTTTGGTAGGCCACGCATCAGGTCTTTCCCTCTCCAGGAATACCCGATTACGGCGCCAACTTTCCCCCTAAAGGGGCCAAGGATACCTTTACTGTAAGATCCCATAATAAATTGATTTTAGTTAAACATAAATTTAATTAGTCCCTGCCAAAGTAGAATGCAAAACAGTGGTTTCCAAATAGATAACCGAAAGTAACCGATACTTGCCGCAATGGCGCATACTGTGTTGCCATTTACCTAAATAAACCGAATGGTACCCTAATTACGCGTTATGTATAGCGTTGTATTGAAATGTACCGAAATATACCGAAATGTACCTGCATGTACCGAAATGTAAACATTGGGCACCTTTACTTTGGGTTTTGTTCGGGTGTTGGTTTGGTCATGTTCAGTTGCGGTCTCCAAAAAGAGGGTTTTTGCGAACAAGAGTGGGAGGAGAGTGGAAGAAGTAGGAAGTTTGTAATGGAACCAGTACAAAAACCCCCGCTCCCGCGCGATTGCATCGCGTGTGCTAAAGTCCAAATCTCTATTCATTAATCCACTCACATATTCCCCCAGCTGCCGCGCGATTGCATCGCGTGTGCCAAAGTCCAAATCTCTATTCATCCACTCACATACTCACATACTCACATATTCACCATCTCAGCCTACAGCCTAAAGCAATTCGTCCATTGCTAATTGTTAATTGTTAATTGATAATTGTTATATTTGATTTCTCCCCAGAAAAAAGAAACCGTTGGCGGCAGTGGCCTTGGCGGTTTTGGATTGTATAAAAATTAATTTATAAACAAGTAGACCGCAAAGGAACGCGATGCAATCGCGCACTAGCGGGGGGTTACCAGCCATAGTAAAAACGACAACAAAGAAAAAGAACATATGAATATACTTCAACCAATAATTGACTTTTTTAATCATCCAATTTTTATCATCATAGGTGGACTGACAGTGGTTTTTGCTGCAATAGGAATAATTTACAGAGTTATTTGTATTGCACTCGGAGTAACACCTCTTGTATTTAGAATTGGTAAAGCAATTTGGCGAAGAAAAGTTGCAATTATTGGAAGTTCTGAAGCATTTTCATCCTTGAAAGACTGCATTACGGATACAAATATTTTCAAAAAGGACAACGTAATACATATACCAATTGACAATATTGAAAAAAGTAAAAAACACACAATTTTACTCGTTGACTGGGAAACAAGTGGAAATTACATAGACAATATATTTTTAGCAAGAAAGAATCATAACACTGCAGTAATCATTTTCGCAAAACCTGGTTCCATTCCTCACGAAAAAATGGCTGAAATCGGAAATAGAAGTAATACTGTTGTAGTTAACTTCAAAGGACGTTTGCTGAACGACATCTTAAACTCTTTGATAACAACAAGTTTTGATGGAAAGTAATATGTATTTACAATCAATCCTGAATAAATATACTCCTAGAAGTTTAGATAGCCATACGCTGAGTATTTTACTTCTAAAAGCAGACCTACAAAAGTGGGCTTCAACTTGCTATATTTCAACATTAAATTCTGGTTCAAGAGCAAAAGGAACAGCTATTTCAATGGCTTCTGACGTTGATTATCTTATTTCTTTAACGAGCAATTGTAATGCTACTAGTGGCGGACTGAAAAGTATTTATGACTCATTACATACCCATTTAAAATCAAAATATAATCCAGTTAGAAAGCAAAACGTTTCGTTTAGAATAAAAATTAGCGACTTAGAAATAGATATAACACCTGCAAGAAAACAATCGGGTAATACAAATGACCATTGGCTCTACCTTTCTAAGCTTGACACCTGGCGACAGACCAACATACAAAAACACATAACGGACATTTCGGGTTGCGGGAGACATAACGAAATAAAGCTCTTGAAAATCTGGAGAGAACTTAATAAACTAGATTTCCCGTCTATCTATCTAGAGTATTTAACGATTGGTATTCTATCTGGAAAATCAAAAGATGCTTCAAAGCTTACCGACAATTTTTGGTTTATATTACAAGCATTAAGCAAAGACATAATTAATCCTTTAAACAGCAGAATCGTTGACCCTGCAAATTCAACAAATATTTTATCGGACTTACTTACTGCGACAGATAAGAAAACAATCATTTCAAAAGCTAAATTATCAATTGGACAACAATATTGGAGTGGTATAGTATGGTGACAGAAAACGGACTACGGCTGGTAACAGCACCTACAAGAAATTGGCGGTTCAGTGGTTAAATGAAGCTTTGTGCTTCGTATCAAGTTCAGTGCTGGCAGACAGTTTTGTGATTCGAAATCCGCTTCTTTGCCGAGGGCCAAAACGTTAGTAATATGAAAAAACCTTTTATCTTTTTTTTTACATTTCTTCTGACAATGAGTATTTATAGTCAAGAAATTTCGTTTAACAACTTGAATGTTTCTTCTGAGAACTTAAAAAATTCATTACTGAATAGTGGTAATTTTTTTTCAAATGAACCCCACGAATTACCATATTTTCAGGGTAAAGCGGACAATAAATACATCAAATTTTCTAAGTCAACAGGAACAATAGTGATAATGGACTTCAAATCACAAACTGAATATTTGGCCTTAATAAATCAAATACAATCCAAGGCAAGTTTTCGTTTTAAATATTGCACAAATTATGACGAAAACGTAGTCTATAATTACCAAACTTCTAATGGAAATAAATTGCGTTTTAGTTTTGAAAAAATGCGAATTTCAGTAGAGTATCCATCTAATACAAATAAATTTTTAGATTCTAATTTTGAAATTACATCCGTCTTTGTTTGTATTAGTAAAGATGCTTACGCTTATCATACAAATTTACGTTGTGAAGGATTAGGGAATTGTGAAGCCAAAATAGCAAAAACAAATATTAAAGAAGCTAAAAATCACGACTACAAGTTTTGCGAAATTTGTACTAGTGACGACGAATCAAAAACGCTTTTATCAGAAGCATTCAAAGAATATAAAGCTGAAAATAACAGTTATGAATATTCAGAAACTGATTATGAGTATGACGATGAAAGCTATAACAATGGAGATTACGATCCAGGCGTATTAAATCCAATTGTAAAAAAAGCAGAAAAAATGTTTGCAAACTATCTTCCAAAAATATTAGAATCTAAAGGAGAAGGAGCTTTTGTGGATTTACAACGAACACATGTGGGAGATTTTACAAATGACGGAATTGATGATGTAATAATTTGGTTTAACTATTCTTTTGGAGGAAATGCAATTGCAGGTTATGAATGTGCTTTTTACGAGACTGTTGGAGACCATTTAAGGGTAGTCGCTGGATTTGAACCAAATTATATCTTCTCAATTAAAAGCATTAAAAATGGAATTGTGTACGCTGAGAAAATTCAATACGATAAAGATGATGCGCATTGTTGTCCATCTATAAAAACGCCGATTGAATTAATTTACCGAGATAATAAAGTATATACATTGGAAAAATAAGTAAATACAAACACAACTTTAAGATAATTCCCTAAATTACCCAAAAACACAACAACCAATTTTAATGCAACCAAAACCCCTAAAACCCAGAAAGGCAATAAACAAAGCTTTTTTAAAGATTAAACCCAACCGGACGGAGATAGAAAAGTTCAAAACCAACCTGATTGAACTGCTGGACCGAACCAACGATACCGAAAGCGAGGAGTTCCACAAAAACCTAGTTTCCGATTTCCTGAAGCGGACCTAGAACGAGCCAAACCATTTTATAAACATCAAAGTTCGGAACGATTTGGTTAAGGCGATAACCCCGAGCCTGAACAGAATAATTATACTTTATACACAGTTTTTTGAGATATTTTAAATAAACTGACTAGTTTAGCTGCTGAAAAATTAACGTCTGGCAATGAAAAAAATCAAAGAAGTGTTGGGGCAGAGAGGAATTAAGCAAACTTCACTTGGTGAGTAACACGGAAAGAGTTACAACATGGTAACGGCAATGTGCAAAACAGGCAACAACCAAGACTTGAAATCCTTTGAAATAGCGAATATCCTTGAAATTAATGTAAAGGAACTTTTGAAGTCCAATAAAGAAAATTAAACGGGTGCGAACAGGAATCGACATATTAGAAAATGAATTAGTTGCTCAGTACCCTGATGTACTCGAAATATTACTTCGTGACCATACGACTCAAAACAATATTTTTTGGGCTACCCACAACTATGAACCTCTTGGAGCTCCATACAATTCTGATGCTTATATCCTTCCAGAGTTAATTACAGGAGAAAACGGCAATATCATCATGCCCAGAGTTCATAAAGACAAGGTTTTGCAACAGTCCAGATCCAAGGAAATGGCTGAAGTGTTTACGCCTTCATGGATTTGCAATGCTCAAAACAATCTAATCGATAATGCTTGGTTTGGGAAAGACGGAGTTTTCAATCAAGAAAAAGCCTTGTCTGATGGAACAAAAGTTTGGGAAGTAAACACGGATAAACTCACTTTTCCAAAAGGCAAAACTTGGAATGGCTATGTAAGAGATACTCGACTCGAAATTGCTTGCGGAGAAGCTCCTTACATCACAAGTCGATACGATAGTACAACGGGAGAATTCATTCCTATCCAAAATAGAATTGGAATTTTAGACCGTAAACTAAGAGTCGTAAACGAAAATGTCGATTCTACCGGTGATTGGTTGAAAGCAGCACAAACGGCTTACAAAAATACGTATGCTTTTGAATGGCAAGGCGATAGCTTACTACTCGCAAGAGAAGCCATGCTTGCCACATTCATTGAAAATTACACAGTAAAATTTGACAAGGAGCCATTGCTAAAATCAATTCAATATATAGCCTACATTATTTCTTGGAATGTATGGCAAATGGATGGACTGAAAGGCGTAATTCCAAACAGCTGTGGTCATAAAACGGAGACAAGCGTAAATCTTTTTGGAGAAACTGAGACCCAACACACTTTTTGCGAAGGTTGCGAAAAAAGTAATATCCGTAAACATAACGGCACTTATTGTTTAATCAAGGATTGGTCTAATAAGGACTCGAAAACGGGTAAGACGGGCAGAAAAATCAGGTTCGTTGACCTTTTAAATAATCGCGGAAAATGAAGTTTACATCATCACTAAAACTCAAGTTAATCTATGTTTTCCGCATCAATGATGCAGCGCATAACGGATGTTTGAAAATTGGAGAAGCAACATCTGATAACGAGAATATTTGGGGACTTGAACCAAACAGCAAAGCACTTAACAAAGCGGCCAAACAGCGTATTGACCAATATACCCAAACAGCGGGGATTTCTTATGATCTGCTTTATACCGAACTGACAATCTTTAATGATAAAAATGGACTAAAGGCTTTTTCAGACCATGAAGTTCATACTGTATTGACTCGTTCAGGGGTAAAAAAGAAAATCTTTGATTCCAAAAACAAAGCCAATGAATGGTTTTTAACTGACCTTGAAACAGTAAAAAAAGCAATCGCAGCTGTAAAAAAAGGCAAGGATTCCCTTCATGCCAGTGAAGTTTCAGAAACGCAAAACCCAATTGTATTCAGACCTGAACAAAAAGAAGCTATTGAAAAGACCATAAAGCAGTTCATAAAAAGCAACGAAATGCTATGGTTTGCAAAAATGCGTTTCGGAAAAACACTTTCGGCTCTTCAAGTTGCAAGGGAACATAAATTTACCAGAACGCTCATTCTAACACACCGCCCTGTAGTGGATAAGGGTTGGTTTGAAGACTTTGGGAAAATATTCTACGATTCTCCACAGTATTCGTATGGTTCAAAAAACCAAGGAAATCAGTTTACCACACTAGAAAGGGAATGTAAAAAAGGAAATTCCAAATACATCTATTTTGCATCCATGCAAGACCTTAGAGGTTCAGAATTGGTAGGTGGTAACTTCAATAAAAATGATGAAATCTTTGGAACAACTTGGGATTTTGTCATTGTAGATGAAGCACATGAAGGCACGCAAACTGAACTAGGAACAAATGTGCTTAGAGAGCTTAAGAAAGAAAATACAAAGGTGCTACACCTTTCAGGAACACCTTTCAATTTGCTCGACAATTACCAAGAAGAAGAAATCTATACTTGGGATTATGTGATGGAGCAAAAAGCCAAAGCAGATTGGGATAAAATTCACTTTGGCGACCCAAACCCTTATGCATCACTTCCAAAACTCAATATTTTTACTTACGACCTTGGGAAACTCTTACACGGCTATATTGACGAAGAAGTAGCGTTCAATTTCCGTGAGTTTTTTAGAGTGAATGAAACAGGAAGTTTTCTACATGAGAAAGACGTGTTTTCATTTTTAAACCTCATTTGTAAATCTGATTCTGAAAGTAATTATCCCTATTCTACGGAAGAATATCGTGATAATTTCAGGCATTCGCTTTGGATGGTGCCAGGAGTAAAAGAAGCCAAAGCCTTGAGTGCCATGCTAAAAACGCACCCTGTTTTTCGTCAATTTGACATTGTGAATGTGGCGGGTGACGGTGATGAAGAAGAAGCCAATGAAGAAGCCCTTAAAAGAGTAGAAAAAGCTATTGGCGACAATCCGCATGAAACCTACACCATTACGCTATCTTGTGGTCGTTTAACCACGGGCGTTTCTGTAAAAGCTTGGACGGCTGTTTTTATGCTTTCAGGCTCACACAATACTTCGGCTTCTGCCTACATGCAAACCATTTTTAGAGTACAAACGCCTGCAACCATCAACGGTAAAGTAAAAGAAGAGTGCTTTGTTTTTGACTTTGCTCCTGACCGAACGCTGAAAGTCATTGCCGAAACGGCTAAAGTTTCCGCCAAAGCAGGAAAGACCACAGGAGAAGACCGCAAAATTATGGGTGAGTTCCTGAACTTCTGCCCCATCATAGCTTTTGACGGTTCCCGAATGACCGATTATGATGTGAATGGAATGCTCGAACAACTCAAGAAAGTGTATATAGAGCGGGTGGTAAACAATGGTTTTGAAGACACACATCTTTACAACAGAGACCAATTGATGCAATTGGATGATGTGGAAGTAGAAGAATTCAATGGGCTTAAAAAAGTAATTGGAAGCACCAAAGCCATGCCCAAAAGCAAGGATATACAAGTAAACAAGCAAGGTTTTACAGAAGAAGATTACGAACAAATAGAACAAGCCCAAAAGAAGAAGAAAAAAGAACTCAGTCCCGAAGACAAAGAGCTTTTAGAACGCTACAAGGAGCAGAAAAAAATGCGCGATACCGCAGTTTCTATTCTTCGTGGCATTTCTATTCGCATGCCGTTGTTGATTTACGGAGCTGATGTAAAAAATGAAGAAACTGAAATATCCATAGACAACTTTACGGATTTGGTGGATAATCAATCGTGGGAGGAATTTATGCCCAAAGGCATTGATAAAGCCACATTTAGGAAGTTCAAAAAGTATTACGAGCCAGATGTTTTTCGTGCAGCGGGTAAACGCATCAGGGCCTTGGCTCGTGCCACCGACCATTTAACCATTGAAGAACGCATAGAACGTATTACCCACATTTTCGGCACGTTTAAAAATCCCGACAAGGAAACCGTATTGACCCCGTGGCGGGTAGTGAACATGCACTTGGGCGATTGTTTCGGCGGGTATGTTTTTTTGGATGAAAGTCGTGAAAAAACCATCTTCCAACCCAAATATGTAACACAAGGCGAAGTAACCCAAGAAGTGTTTGCAACAAATACACGTATTTTAGAAATCAACTCCAAATCGGGTTTGTATCCATTGTACGTAGCGTATTCCATTTTCCGAAACCGAATCAAGGAGAAGTATCCCGATAAAGAACCAAACACTCTCACTGTTGAACAACAGCAAGAATTATGGGATAAAACCGTAGTAGAAAATGTGTTTGTACTCTGCAAAACCCCCATGGCAAAAAGCATTACCAAACGCACTTTGGTGGGTTTTAGAACTGCCAATGTAAACACGCACTATTTTGAAGACATGGTGCGACAAATTACCCAACGCCCCGAAAAGTTTGTTGCAAAAATCAAGAAGGGAGAATCTTATTGGAAAGCAAATAATAACAACGATATGAAATTTAATGCAATCGTAGGAAATCCACCATATATGGAAATGGACGGTGGCGCACAAGCAAGTGCCAAACCTATTTACAACCAGTTTGTAGATATTGCCAAGAAAATTCAACCTGAATATATTTCAATGATTATGCCTTCTAGGTGGTATACAGGTGGTAAAGGTCTAGACGATTTTAGAGATTCAATGTTGAATGATAAAAGAATTGCTCTTTTACATGACTTCTTAAACCCCGAACAAGTTTTTCCTAAAACTAATATTCGAGGCGGATTATGCTATTTTTTATGGGACTCAAAATACGACAATGACGTAAGTTTAACAAAGGTCTTTACGCACCGAGAATCAGAAGATTCTGTATCTGTCTTGCGTTCGCTAAAAACAGATAAAACGTCCACATTTGTTCGACATAATGAAGCCGTTGAGATTATTGATAAAATAAATTCGGAAGGAAATTTTAAGTCGTTTGCAGAATTTGTATCACCACTCAGACCTTTTGGTTTTAGAGGGTACTTTACGAATGACGAAAAATTCAGAAGTAAACCTGATGGCTTAAACTCTCCTGTTATTTGCTATGGAAAAGGAAAGTCAATTGGTTATGTTGAACGAAGCGAAGTAAGCACTAGAAAAACTTGGATTGATAAATTTAAAGTATTTATTCCAAGGGCAAACAATATTGGAACTGAATTAAATGATGATAATTTAAACACTTTTATTGGAGAGCCAGGTACTATTTGTACGGAATCGTATTTGGTTATTGGAATAGATTTAAAACTGGATAAAGCTTTAGCGAAAAATTTGAGCATATATCTATCAACAAAGTTTTTAAGATTCATGCACAGTATGGCTAAAGCTAGTCAAGATGCAACTTCAAAAACATTTAAGTTCGTTCCTGTTCAAGACTTCACCGCCAATTCAGACATAGATTGGACAAAATCCATTCCTGAAATAGACCAACAGCTATACAAAAAGTACCAATTAAGTGCGGAGGAAGTGGCGTTTATAGAAAGTATGATAAAGCCAATGGCATAAAAACTACTACTATGTCACAAAAAGCCAGATGTCAGCATTTACTTGAAAAATCCGTTCATGCGGCATTATCGGCTATTGAGATATACAACAAACCCGATTTTTAATATAGAGAAGAGAGTTTTTCAATTCTTATGATCAAAGCTATGGTGTATAGATTGCTGAAGGAAAACAAGGGCAGTGACATCATTTATCATTTAAGGATACAAGTGGTTTGGGATAAGGAATTAAGGATTACTAGTAGGTATGAGGAGAAAATTTAATAGTTTATTACACTTGGTTAGGGTACTTTGCACCACGTGTTTACAAATCCGTATCAATAAAAACCCCGGCTAGTGCGCGATTGCATCGCGTTCCATCCGGTTATTATGAGTTAGCATCAATTTTATGACAGACGAACACAAAATAATATTAGAACGATTACAAGTATATTTAGACCAAAATCCTAGTCAAAGATTTGGTCAAGCTATTTTCAATTTGGGGATAAATGAGTTCAAACAAAATGAAAAATATCAGTTAAGGGACATTTACAATGACAGTGATTCTGAAATTCTAAAAAGAATTAATAAAAGACTTAAATTGTATAACAAACAGTCATAGCGAAATGAACCCCGCTAGTGCGCGATTA
>CAWITX010000020.1:0-106247 GCA_963839235.1 uncultured Flavobacteriaceae bacterium
AATCCCGGGCTTTACAAAAAAAGAATTAACTTAGTTTCCATAACAAATCAAAGCCTTAAGCTGACAAATCCGTTTCCATAATGCCACGGTACTTGTCGTTATTTGCAGCCATTGCCAACAAAATAAAAAATCAAATTATGAAACGCTTAATAATTATTTTGATATTCTTTTCCCTCATCGTTTCGTGTCATCCATCAGACTCTGAACCATATTACAATTTCAGCAACACGGACTACAAATTCATTCCCGAACAGTATCAAGAAATTGGGAGAACATTTATTTTCAAAAATGCTGAAAATGAAGAAGTGAAAATAAAACCATTATACTACACCTTGGATAAAGAATTCGAAAGTGGATATGGATTTGGGCAACCTACCCAAACTGAAAGCTATTATTATGACGACTTGTGGATAGAAATTGACCTTTTAAACATAGAAATACCTGATGGGCAAGATGGATATTGTGACAGAATTTATATCCACATCAATAAATCTCCATTTAAAGGTTTATTCGTTGACTTACAAATACCAAGTTATAATGAACCCCTTTGCTCGGGTGGAGGATTCCAGGAGTTTTCACCATTTGAAGGTTTAACACAAATGGTAATAAATAATAAAACTTATTCTAAGGTAAAAACAATTACAACAAACGAGTATTTTACATTATACAACAACTCCCATATTGACAAAGTTTATTACGATATGGATAATGGAATCATTGGGTTTGATGACACTCAAAACAATAAAGAGTTCCGACTGGAAAGTGAATAAAAGCAATGGCTTGGTCAGTACTATTTATTACTTCGGGAGCTGCCCAGTTATGCATTCCAATTTATTGCTTTTAATATTAGCCTAAAGCCAATTACCAAATCCCCCCCCGCTGCCGCGCGATTGCATCGCGTGTGCCAAAGTCCAAATCTCTATTCATCCACTCACATACTCACATATTCACATATTCACAAACTCACCATACAGCCTAAAGCTTACAGCCTACAGCCTACAGCCTAAAGCAATTCGTCCATTGCTAATTGCTAATTGTTAATCGATAATTGTTATATTTGATTTCTCCCCAGAAAAAAGAAACCGTTGGCGGCAGTGGCCTTGGCGGTTTTGGTTTGTATAAAAATTAATTTATAAACAAGTAGACCGAAAAGGAACGCGATGCAATCGCGCACTAGCGGGGGAATCCCCCAGCTGCCGCGCGATTGCATCGCGTGTGCCAAAGTCCAAATCTCTATTCATCCACTCACATATTCACATACTCACATATTCACAAACTGACCATCCAGCCTAAAGCTTACAGCCTAAAGCCTACAGCCTAAAGCAATTCGTCCATTGCTAATTGTTAATTACTAATAGATAATTGTTATATTTGATTTCTCCCCAGAAAAAAGAAACCGTTGGCGGCAGTGGCCTTGGCGGGTTTAGTTTGCAAAATAATATAAATTTAATAATAGACATATACGTGATAAACGTAATAAAATTTGTTATATCGAAACAACAAGGAAGCCGAAAATTGTAAAGAGTAGGCAATATATAAATTAATATTATGAAAAATCTATTAATCATTTTAGGAATTGTTTTAATGTCTACAACAAGCTTTTCTCAAACATTGAAAAATTCTAAAAATTTAGCCAACTCAAAAAAAGAGCAAATAAAACATTCAAACTTATCTTATGATAAAGGGAATTGCGAAGTTAAAATATACAACACAAAAATCTCTTCGACTGTAAAAAAAGAACTGTTAGCAATTTGCAAAACAGACTTTACTACTAAAAGATTTGGTTCTGGCTATATAATTTTTGAAGCAGACGACAAAGGAAATATTTATTCAATGACTTTACCTCTAAATCTTTATGAAAATAAGAAAAAAGAATTTAACGATAAAGATTTTATACCGATGATGTCAAATGATGACTTTTTTGATGAACTTAAAAAATGTGGTAGAGATAGTTCTTCAGCAGTTGGTGCAGTTATGTGTGCAGTTGCTGTATACGCACAATCGATAAAAGATTGTATTGAAGCAACTTCACCTCAGGATAAAGCAACCCACTGTTCTATAAGATAAATAAATTTAACCACTATAAAAAGACGTTGCCTAAAAATGTATAACCGTAATTCCGAGTGGATTCGACTTGGTCCGAATTCAGTCGGAATTGCTAAAGTCTGTAATAAACCGAAAAAAGAGTATATAAGTCCGTAAACTGGCGGTTATACGAGACGGTTAATAAATAATGCTAAACGCCGGTCGATGATGGCAGTTTGATTAATATGTAAACTGTGGCGTCGAAAAAGTATAACTTTTGACCAGTGTAAAGAACTTTAGTATCCTTGCTTCTTTCCCCCGCTGCCGCGCGATTGCATCGCGTGTGCCAAAGTCCAAATCTCTATTCATCCACTCACATACTCACATATTCACATATTCACAAATTCACCATCCAGCCTAAAGCTTACAGCCTACAGCCTAAAGCAATTCGTCCATTGCTAATTGCTAATTATTAACTAGATAATTGTTATATTTGATTTCTCCCCAGAAAAAAGAAACCGTTGGCGGCAGTGGCCTTGGCGGTTTTGGATTGCGTAAAATTAAAATTGAATAAAATTAGTATTAGACTTTGTGTTGGATAGACCCAATAACACTGTTGTTTACACCCATGTTGGCATTCGTACAAAATAAATTATAATGAAAATGAAAGTCAATTTAAAAATGGAGGATTACGGAAAACCGTAATAAAATTTGGAAAATATTGGAGAATTTTAACCCTTAAAACTAATATTATATGAGAAAACTATTTTTATTATCTGTAAGTTTATTATTAATCTTATCAATTCAAGGTTGCGCTGTCATCACTACCGAAAGTAAACCCGTTTCTAAAGTTGTCAATGTAGAAGATGCAACTCAAAACGACTTATATGTTAGAGCAAATAATTGGATGGTAAGTGCTTTTAACAATGCGGATTCTGTAATTCAATTCACTGACAAAGAATCTGGAACGATAACCGGAAAATACTTATTAGGCACTATATCACAAGCAAACCAATATGGACCTGCCAACAGAGCTTTTGCAATCATTCAAATTCAAGTAAAAGACGGTGCTTCTAAAATAACAATTACTCCTGACTCTTTTAAATACGCTAAAGGAAATCCATATACACTTTATACAGGAGAAAAGGCACAAGAAGATATAAATGCATTACTGATTTCTTTTGAACAATCTATAAAACAAAAAGAAGACAAAGATTGGTAAAAAGTACGAAAGGCTAACAATGGGTATAAGCAAAGGCAATTTACTATTTGCAATTGTCCGTGCCAGCCCACGCCTTTGCTCATACACTAAACGTTGATGAAAAAAACCGGATAAGGCGAAAACGGATTAGAGTAGCCAAAATTAAAACAATTATATTATGAGAAATTTATTTATTTGTTTAGGATTTGCACTTTCAATGACATTGAGTTTAAGTGCGCAAACATACAGTAGTACATCTTCTGTTGATTATTTTGGAAATACTAATACGACCTATACTAATGCGTATGGACAGACAGTAGGTACAAGTACCACTTCAACTGATTATTTTGGTAATGAGAATACTACATATTCTAATTCGTATGGACAAAATGTAGGCTCAAGCACAACCTCTACTGACTATTTTGGAAATGACAATACAACTTATTCAAATAATTATGGAAATACGACCAGTACTTCTACAGGTTCAACAGATTATTTTGGCAATTACAACACTCAATATAATAATAATTACGGGCAACCAACTGGTACGAGTACCACAACAACAGATTATTTCGGGAATGACAATACAACTTATCAAAATAATTATGGACAGCAAACTGGAACTACTACTGGAACGACGGATTATTTTGGAAACTACAACACAACTTATGACCCAAATAATTAATCGCGAATAATTAAAAAACTTATAAACTTGTAGGGAAACGCTACTGTCAACACCATATACAAGCTGTTGCTTTATTAGTCCTCACTTTTTAAAATCCGCGGGATTTTCCAAAACCAGTTTTTATCAGGAAAGGTCTGTGCCGCAACACGCCACAGCTCAAATACATAAAGGTTGGTAAATTAAGGATATCCGTAATTACTTTATACGAAAAGTAGATAATTTGTTTTATCAAAATAATATCGAATGAAAAAAACTATTACTATTCTTGCCTTTATAAATTTTTTATTTCTCATAACTTCCTGTGAGGATACTGATCTTAATTGTTCCTCTCATTTAGCTCAATCCACAGTTAAGGATATTTACAAAGATTTTGCTCTTCAGTCAAACCAAATTCAGCGCGGTAAAATTGATGAAAGCTACGTTTCGAATTTTCTAAAACAATATCTGTCCTTTGAATTTGTGAGAACGACAGCTAAAGATAAAGATTTGAAAATATGTGAATGTGAGGCCAAACTCATTTTTAATCTTCCAGATGATTTCAAAAATAGTCAGTTGAGCGATAACAATTGGTTTTACCAAAATATGAGCTATTTAGAAAGACAAATGTATGGAGCCATTTCAACCAAGGAAGAGCTTAAAAATGGTATTGATATTATGTATAATCTTCAAAAGATAGATAATGGAGAAATAATGGCTCAAACATACGAGTTAGAAGTATTACCGCAAATCATTTATATGTTTCACGAATACGAACAAAAGAAAAAAAGCGAGCAAATAAAAGAAGAAATTACCGAATATGAAGATGAAAGCTATGAAGAAGAGAATTATGATAAGCAAGTTCAAGTAGAAAATAATAGTAACCTATATGGGACAATTAATGGTTCAAACGTTTTAATGCGCTCAAGTAATTCCACTCAATCAGATAAAGTGGGTGTATTTAAAAATAATGGTGAAAGAATTCAAATATTAGAAAAAAAAGACAGCAATAGTAATAACCAAGCTGTCACCAATAAAGAAATAACCATTAATGAACATTACGTTCTTCCTAAAGGAAAAGCAATTAAGATAATTTCCAAAAAATCAGTGACCGCTGTTGTAGAATTTCAAGATGAAAATTCTAAGGTTTATGAAACTGAAATCCAAAAAAGCGATTTTGATTATTTAAATGATAGTTGGTTTAAAATTAAAAGTCAAGACGGCAAAATCGGCTGGGTCTATGGCAAGTTCATTACCGCAGAATAACAATTGCTAACACCGTTAACCGTTGCACAAGTCAATAATTCCATAAAATTGATCACATTTAAGCCTTCCGAAGCTTCAGGATAAGTGATTTTTGTACAGTCTTAAAAATGGGCAAGGTTTCAGAAAATAAGAACTTTTTGAGGCAATTAGAAAGGCAACTTTAAGATAATTCCCTAAATTACCAAGCCAACACATCAACCAAATTTTAATGCAACCAAAACCCCTAAAACCCAGAAAGGCAATAAACAAAGCTTTTTTAAAGATTAAACCCAACCGGACGGAGATAGAAAAGTTCAAAACCAACCTGATTGAACTGCTGGACCGAACCAACGATACCGAGAGCGAGGAGTTCCACAAAAACCTGGTTTCCGATTTCCTGAAAAGAACCTACTACGAGCCCAACCACTTTATAAACACCAAAGGCCGGAACGATCTGGTTATCCACAACGGCAACAAGGCAAAAAGTACCGTAGGGGTTATTATTGAGGCCAAAAAGCCAACGAATAGGGGAGAGATGGTTACGCGGGAAAAGCTTAACGTAAAAGCCTTTCAGGAGTTGGTGCTTTATTATTTGCGGGAGCGCATTACCCATAAAAACCTGGAGGTAAAATATCTGGTGGCAACCAACATCAATGAGTGGTTTATATTTGACTCCAATATCTTTGAGAAGCTTTTTGCACAGAATAAGACACTGGTAAAACAGTTCAACGATTTTGAGGGCGGCAGGCTGGCGGGAAAGACCACCGATTTCTTTTACCGCGAAATAGCCGAACCTTTTATCAATACCCTTACGCAGGAAATCGAGTTTACGTTTTTCGATATCCGCGAATACGAAAAACCCCTTCGCAACAACAACCCAAAGGACGATACCATACTAATTGCGCTCTTTAAGTTGCTTTCGCCCGAGCATCTATTGAAACTGCCCTTTGCCAATGACAGCAACAGTCTGGACAAACGCTTTTATGGCGAACTGCTCCACATAATAGGTTTGTCGGAAACCAAGGAGGGCAGCAAAAAATTGATAGCCCGAAACAAGCCGGGCCAACGCAACACGGGCGCCATCCTTGAAAATGCCATTATCCAATTGGATAGTTTGGACAAGATAAACAGGCTAGACAATCCGCTGCACTTTGGCGCCACACAGGACGAACGCCTTTTTAATGTGGGGCTGGAATTGGCAATTACCTGGGTAAACCGCATCCTCTTTCTTAAAACTGTTGGAGGCGCAATTGCTTACCTATCACAAAGGCGATAAGAATTACGAGTTCCTCAGCATTGGCAAAATAAGTAACTATGACGACCTGAACAGTCTGTTCTTTCAAGTGCTGGCACGCAAGCACGAGGATCGCAATGAGGACGTAAGTGCAACCTTTGCCAAAGTGCCTTACCTAAACAGTTCGCTGTTTGAGCCTACGGGCATTGAGCATGGCACATTGTTTATAAGCAATTTGCGCGACGATAAAACCCTGCCCATTTATTCGGCTACGGTGCTTAAGACCGACAACGGAAAAAAACGTACCGGTAGCTTAAATACCTTGGAATACCTGTTTGAGTTCCTAAACGCCTACGACTTTAGCAGCGAGGGTTCCGAAGAGATACAAGAGGACAACAAAACCCTTATCAACGCCTCGGTGCTGGGGCTGATCTTTGAAAAGATAAACGGCTATAAGGACGGTTCTTTCTTTACGCCCGGCTTTATCACTATGTATATGTGCCGCGAAACCATCCGCAAGGCGGTGGTGCAAAAGTTTAATGAAGCGGCCCCCTACTCCCAAGGGGAGCTCCCCCCAAGGGGGAGGATTTAAAACCTTGGATGATGTTTATGATCAGATTGATGATAACAGAATGTTTACAAGGCAACAGGCCAATGATATTATCAACAGTCTGAAGATTTGTGACCCTGCAGTGGGGTCGGGACACTTTTTGGTTTCGGCGCTCAATGAAATAATTGCCATCAAGAACGACTTAAAAATATTACAGGATCGCGATGGCAAACGTTTAAAGGAATATCAGTTTGAAGTGGTAAACGACGAACTGATAGTAACCGATGAGGATGGCGAACTGTTTGAATACAATTTACCCACCAACAAGGAAAGCCAGCGCATACAGCAAGCGCTCTTCCACGAAAAGCAGACCATTATTGAAAACTGCCTGTTTGGGGTTGACATAAACCCAAACTCGGTAAAGATCTGCCGGCTGCGGCTATGGATAGAGCTATTGAAAAATGCCTATTACAAAAACGAAACCGAGCTGGAAACCCTGCCAAACATAGATATAAACATAAAGCGAGGCAACTCGCTAATAAGCAGGTTTGCGCTGGATGCCGACCTAAAAAAAGCCCTAAAAAGCAGCAAATGGACCATTGACAGCTACCGCATAGCCGTGGACACCTACCGCAACGCCCAAAACAAGGAGCAGAAGCGGGAAATGGAAAAATTGATTGCCGATATAAAGAGCGATTTTAGAAGTGAAATCTCCCAAAACGACCCCAAGGTAAAACGGCTGACCAAGCTAAAGGGCGAACTGTTTGGCATGACCAACCAAACCCAGATGTTTGAGATGGGCAAAAAGGAAAAGGCAGCCTGGAACAAAAAGCTAAAGAGGCTAGGGGAGGACACCAGCAAACTGGAAGCCGAAATAGAGGAAATAAAAAACAACAAGATTTACGAAGATGCCTTTGAATGGCGTTTTGAGTTCCCGGAGGTGCTGGATGATAATGGCGATTTTGTGGGCTTTGATGTTGTTATTGGGAATCCGCCTTACGCAGTCGTAGAAAAACAAAGGAATACTCCACTCGAACCATATAGAGATATTTTAGAATTTTCGAATCTGACTAAAAAATATAGTGAGGTTGAATATGGTAAACAAAATTTATACAGACTTTTTATAAAACTTGCTTATGATATTTCAGGTCTTAAATCTAGTTTCAGTTTTATTATACCGCTTACACTAATTGGTGATAATAGTTTATACACAACAAGGAATTTTATCTTTGATAATTTTATTAATCTTAATTTTCACTGTTTCCCTCAAAAGGATAATGCTTCCAAGAGAGTATTTGAAGACGCTAAACAATCAACGTTAGTGTTTTTGGCAGAAATTGACAAAACAGATGATATAAAAGAAGAAAATTATATAAAAGTAAATACTTACCCTTACAATTCTTTTGTAGATAAGTTTATTACTTTCAAAACCAATGTTTTAGGGATTTCAGAATTTGATCCACATAGATTTTCGATTCCTTTGGTTTCTGAAATCGAATGGAACATTTTAAATAAAATTCATAAATATCCGGCTTTAAGATCTTATTCAGAATATTTCGTTAGAAGAGGAGAGATAAATCAAACGATTTATAGAAATTATATTACATCTAATCCGAATCATGCAAGATTGATTAAAGGAGTTGAGATTGGGCAATTTAAAATCAATACAAAACTAAGTCAAGGAGAAAAAGAATTTTTTAATGAAGAATTGTATGAAACGGATGGAAAGTATAACGAGAATAAAAATCTAAAGCGTATTGCTACACAACGTATTACTGGTGTAGATGAAAGATTGAGACTGGTGGCGACAATGGTTGATTCGCAAGCATATTTTGCGGATTCTACAAATTCAATTTATAATGAATCTGAAGAAAAACTTTATTTTCTTTTAGGATTGTTGAATTCGAAATTATTTCAATGGAGATTTAAAAAGACATCAAGCAATAATAATGTTAGCACTACTGAAATTGAATCTTTGCCAATAAATGAAAAAAATGATGTATATGCCATTTCCGAAAGAGTGCAAGAGGTTGTTAATAAAAAGAAAGCAAATAGTACTGCAGACACCACCGCCCTCGAAGCCCAAATAGACCAGTTGGTGTATCAGCTTTACGGGCTTACGGAGGAGGAGATTGGGATAGTAGAAGCGTCGTAAAACAAGTATTTATTAAAACAATTTAAATCTTTAAACAAATGATAAAACAACTAATCGAAGATTTAACTTTTGATAAGATTACCTTACTACAAGGACTGACCCGAGCAAAAATTATAGCATATAAAATTAATAATAAGGATTTCAAAGAGTGGTTGCTACTTGAAATAGGGGGTTACAAAAATAGTGAATTGCCATCTTATCGAATTGTTAGCTGTGATGTTTTTGCTGAATTATTCCTTCCCTTTCGAGGAACACGCACTATCCCTCTTGATGTTACTAATGTTGAGGATTTATCTGGAAAATATAGTTTTTATAAACTGAGGGTTACTCAAAGTATTGGAACATTGGAAGCTGGGTTAGACGAGGACGGTAAAAATCAATATGGATATGAGTACTTTTCTATGGAATTAACTAATATGTTAAAAAAAATGACGGAAGAGGGAGATAACATTACAGCTATAAAAAGAAGGATTCAATTATCTGAAATAATACATATTCTTGAACAAACCAAACAGCGATTGCTAGACACCTTACTGGAATTAAATGAACATTTCCCTAATTTAGAAAATGATTTTAAGGATAATGCCGGGAATAATGAGAAAGTCCAAAATATTATTACGCAAAACATTTATGGTAATCATCCAAATTCTAATTTTGGGATAGGTGATCATATTCATCAATCAATCGTACACCAAAACAATCTTGATGATTTAATTAAAGATTTGAAAAAGTTAGGCGTTGAAGAAAATGATGTGAATGAATTAAAAGTTATTTTAGAAAATAAAGAAGAGAATAATATAGGAAAAAAAGTTCTTACCTGGCTAGGAAATTTATCAACTAAAGCCATTGAAAAGGGCATCGAATCTCAAATACCATTAATTATTGAAAAATTACATCATCTTATTTAATCCAAGGGTTGGCGCAGGTGTCCCGGCAGTGCCTCCGCAAAAAGCGTTTAACCTCCGCTGGTGCGCGATTGCATCGCGTTCCATCCTGATTATTCTTCAACGGCTAAATGCTTCCTTCAACCCAAATCATAAACAATTAACCCATTAAACATTCCCTAATCCTTAAAGCCTAAAGCCTAATGCCTAATGCCAAATTCCTAATGCCTAAAGTTTACGGCCACTTTACATACAATGTAGAAGGCCACGCGATGCAATCGCGCGGGAGCAGGGGATGCAATCGCGCGGGAGCAGGGTATTTGTCTAAGCTTAGAATGAGTGGCCCTTTCAAAAACGGCTAGGCTTGTCTTGGAATAAACGAACTTTAAATTATAGCAAAGCTATCTAAATGGGATATTTATATAACAGCTAATTATATCCAAACTCAGAACGATCACTATTAATAACTCAGGAGTAATATATAAAAAAGCGCTCCCGCCAAGAAACCAATAAGTGCCACCAAACTAATTTTTTTTAGGTACCAAAGGAAGTCGATATTCTCGATTCCCATTGCCGCAACCCCAGCTGCTGAACCTATGATTAGAATACTCCCTCCCGTGCCGGCACAATAGGCAATAAGTTCCCAAAAATAATGGTCGGTGGGGAACGTTTGTAAGTTATACATACCCATAGTAGCGGCCACCAAGGGAACATTATCTATTATTGCCGAAAGAAGCCCCAGGGCAATGGCAATGATTTCAAGATTACCCACCGAGTCGCTAAGGACAGAGGCTAAACTTGATAGCAAGCCGGTTGATTCCAGCGCGGCAACCGCAAGAAGAATGCCCAGAAAGAACAAAACGCTTGGGGTATCTATTTTTCGCAGGGCCGTTGTTACCGTAATCTTATGTTCATGGGCCTTATGCTTGTTTAAAAGTTCGGTTACAATCCATAAAATTGATAACCCAATTAAGATACCCATAAAAGGGGGCAAATGGGTTATGGCTTTAAAAATCGGTACAAAAACCAAAGCACCTATTCCAATAAAAAAAACGATTCTTTGCTCCAATTTTAAAATATGGGACACTTGAAGAGCGGGTGCATTTCTCTTGAATTCACCCTTTATTCTAAATGAAAGCAGTACAAGCGGAATAACCATACTTAACAGACTGGGGAGAAATAATTTTTGAATAATATTTACGGTGGTTATTTGACCCCCAATCCAGAGCATCGTTGTAGTTACATCGCCTATGGGTGTCCAAGCCCCGCCAGCATTGGCAGCAATTACGATCATCGCCACAAACAGCATTCTTTCATTTTTGTCGTGCAGTAATTTTCTGATAAGGGTAACCATGACAATTGTAGTGGTAAGATTGTCAAGAACGGCAGAAAGGAAAAAAGTGATAAAAGCTAAAATTAGCAGCAGTAACCTTTTGTTATTTGTTTTAATGAATTTTGTGATTACCTCAAAGCCATTATAAGAATCGATCAATTCTACAATGGTCATTGCCCCAATAAGAAAGAAGAGAATTTGGGATATATTGCCGAGGTGCTCGCCCAATTGCTGGACGATTTCCTCTGTATTGGCGTTAAATAAAATGTAGGCCGTCCAAACGATACCTCCCGTTAAAATTGCTACGGCAGCTTTGTTGATTTTAACCTTACCTTCTAGGGTAATGAATAAATACCCGAGACAAAAAGCAATTAGAATAATGGTATTCACTGCCAACTTATTTTTTACGAAGTTAGGCTAAAAATGGGTTACTTATTATCCGTTTTTCCTTTGGTTATAGATAAGGTATTATAACTGTGGCTCCCTAGGGTCGCTCCTTCGCAATCACTTCTCGACTCCGTTTGAGGTAGGATCGAGGACATCTTTCCAAGGGTATAATCTTCCCCCGCTGGTGCGCGATTGCATCGCGTTCTATCCTGATTATTCTTTAACGGCTAAATGCTCCATTCAAACCAAATTATTAACAATTAACTAATTAAACATTCCCTAATCCTTATAGCCTAAAGCCTAATGCCTAATTGCTAATGCCTAAAGTTTATGGCCACTTTACATACAATGTAGAAGGCTACGCGATGCAATCGCGCACCAGCGATACGAAAAATGCCTGCACGGAGCCTGTCGAAGTGTATCGAGAACCACAAATGTTCCACTGGGCTATGTTATTGGCTTTGGGCTATAAGCCTTGTAGGTTTGTGGGTAGTATATACGTCTATTTATTCCTCAACCTCCTCAACAGCCGCAGTTGGGGCCTCACGTTTTACGGCGGTTATTCCGTTATCCCTTGCGGAAGAGGAGGAATAATTCTGACTTCTTCCAACAATCTCCCCATTAGTAGCTTTTAAATTGAAAGTATGGTTTTGGTTTGCATCCTTTCTTTCATAATTATTATCGTTGAGGGCGTGTTCTTTTACTGAAGCAATACCGATTCCACAGTTTTGCTTGGTAGTATAGCCTTCGCTACTTAATATAATTTCTCCATTGCCCGCTTTTAATCGGAAATAAAATTCCGAATTGGCTGTACTTTGGAATATTTGAAATTTTGGATTATCCATTTTAATTTATTTTTAATTGTTACTAAATAGGCATTGCACCTCCATTATTTATACAATACTTTACAAGTAAAATTGGTTCCGATACTTTCTAAGTATTGAGGCCCCAGCCCTTTTACTCTTCTTCTTTGTTTTGTTTTTTCGCTCCCTTTCCATCCGTTTGCGATTTTGGATTTAGGTTATCGTCCTTAGCGATTCCTTTTGCGTGTGGAATGGGGTGCTTTCCTTGTTTGTCATCAAAATTTGGTGTTTTCATAATAATTTATTTTTAGAGTTAATACTGTTTTTGTGTTTACACTACAAGCTATTAAATTGCCGACTCTTTACCATTCTTCCTAACATTATTTAACAAGACATCCTCTTAAAAGTTAAAAGGGGCTTAAGAAGCCGTAGGCTTTATTTTTATATCGAAAATGAACTTTATTTATAAAATGGCTGCGGGAATAATCCCTTAAAAATCCGTATCTTAATCTTTCAATTTTAAAAGATATAATGATGAAGCAATTAATATATGTTCTCGTTTTTACTTGTGCGTTTTCCGCATTTTCGCAAAACAAGATCCTTCCAAAAGACATACAGATAAAAACCGCGGTGTTGGCCGCACCTGAAATGTACCGCGATGGCGCTACCGTGCTGGGTTATAATGAAGAAGGCAAACTCATTACCTTGCGGGAGGGCAACAATACTATGGTCTGCCTGGCAGACGACCCCAACAAGGAAGGAATAAGCGTAGCCTGTTACGGCGCCGAACTGGAACCCTTTATGGCTCGGGGCCGCGACCTTGCCGCTGAGGGGAAAAGCAATGAGGAAAAACAGGAAATCCGAAAAAATGAAATAGATGCCGGCACCTTGAAAATGCCGTCAGAGCCATCCATACTTTATATAGTGGCGGGGGAAGAAAAAGACTATAATGCGGAAACTGGCGAACTGCAAAACGGCAAAATGCGCTACGTAATCTACAAGCCCTATATGACAGGGGAAAGCACTGGGCTGCCCACAAAACCCCAGGCTCCCGGAATGCCGTGGTTGATGGAGGCGGGTACGCATAGATCGCATATAATGATTACACCTGTGAATTGACGAGGGGCTGTGAGTATCTGAGTTGGGGCAGGCGGCTTTCGAAACCCTATTTCAGGCTTTTTAGGAAATTTATAAATTCCGTATTGTGGTAATCGGCCATTCCTTTATGGGTCAGGACTAGATTGCCATCACTGTCAATAATATAGGTAGTAGGGATTGCCGCGGAATCGTACATGCTCGGTAAATTGCCGGCGAGGGCATAGATAGGTAGTTGATAGCCTTTTTCCTTTTCGAACGCCTTAGCCAATTCAAAATCCCGATCCAACGATATCATTACAAAAGCCACCTTATCGCCCATCTCTTCATGAAGTTTATTAATGCTGGGCATTTCGGCAATACAGGGCGGACACCAGGTAGCCCAAAAATTCATAAAAATAACCTTGCCTTTCAGGGTTTCCAAGGAGGTTATATTTCCCTTCGCATCCATCAATTTCATATTGAAGTCTGCTTTTATAGGTTCAGGAATTGAGGTGGATTCCTTATCATTATTGCGTACCTGTGCAATTTTTTCCATATCGGGATTCATCAATCCCGTTGCCAGAAGTCCACGTTGTGCAAGGCCGATGACCTCGGTATGGAGACCGGTGGCGTAAAGGGTAATGCCTATAATGGCAATGATTCCATATTGTATCAAATTATTCTTTTTTCGCTTATCCATTTTTATTTTTTAAATAATTATAAACTTAAACTTTTGTATCCTTTTTTTTGAAGCCGGAAATCGTATAAAATTCCATTGTCCTCAATTTTGATTTCCTTCGGGAGCTTGTAGCGGTCCACATTAAATTTTTTCAGGGAGAAACCGCAGGCAACGAGCGTTGCACCTATTTTTTGGATTTCTGCGAGATGGGGCTGCAATTTTTCAACGTCGGACAGGTCGCTAACTCCTTGTCCACAAACAATGATTTCAAAATTGCCGAAATTTTCTCCATCCTCCTCGGCCAAGGCTTTGGCGGCAAGAAGGATTGGCTTTAACTGCGCAACCTTTTTTGTCAGTACAACATAATTTTGCGTTTCATTTTGTTGCGCATAGGATTGCTGCATATTTCCGAATAGAAAAAAAGCAGATAATATAAAGGTTGATAAAATGGTTTTCATAGAATTTATTTTTTAAAAAGTTTATATATCGTTTAAAATAAAAAACAAAAGACCGCCTGCGATAGCGATATTTTTAAATAAGGGGCCCAGGCTGGAAATTTGCCCTGCCTGAACAGTAATGGTTATAGGCACTAAAATGAGTAGCAAGATGATAGCGGCCCAGCGCGTTTTAAAGCCCATTAAAAAGCTCAGTCCGGCCAGTAGCATCACAATTCCGGAGAGAATTACAAGCAATTGAAGATTTCCGAATAAATGGGCAAAACCTTTGAAACTTGCCATTTCAATTCGCTGAACCATTTTATCAACCTTCACCAAATGTCCGGAGCCCGCTACCAAAAATATGGCACCCATCATTATACGGAGCAACATTACAGAACGTCTGCTTACCGTTATTTTTGAATTCATAACTAAAAGAGATTTAAATACGTAATTTGTAATTTTATGGGTCGAGTAGAGAGACTCCCTAAATACTTAAAATCTATAAGTCTGGCACATAATTGTTTAATCAAGGATGGTGCTAAACCCTGGGAGGAATGTAAAACCGTTTGGCAAACAGATTTTTGCGCATTGAGTCCTTAAATATATAATCCTTGAAATTATCCACGCCGGTAAAGAACTTAACCGCAACAAGTTTAAAGTCGATAACTGTAGTACAAATTGCGCTAAGTATAAAGGACCCCGAAGACGCCTTGTTTACTTTAAAAGAATCGTGTTGGGCATTGTTTTTAGCTTTTTTACAAAATGGATGAACAATAGTAACTTCCTTTCCGGTCAGTACCTCAAAAAAGCGGGGAATTTGGCCCAAGGTTAGGTTTATTAGTAGTATGCCTGATAAGAGGAAGGCTATATGGTTTTTGGTGTTCATCAAGGGCAAAATTATAGCTTTACTTTTTTCTGGAATGTAACAAAGGTTACAAAGGCACCTAATTAAAGAGAAAATTAACAGAAGATGTCCATAATAATTATACCTTGGTAATATATGTTACAGAACTTTCCGTTTTGCCGGGTTAGATTTGTACTAAAATGTTCCACTAAATTAAAAATTGAACCTATGAATTATTACACCAGTACCACATTAAAAAACACAACTTTTGAGGACGCCATTGAGAAAACGATAGCAGCATTAAAGGAGGAAGGTTTCGGGGTGTTGACCGAAATAGATATCAAGGCCACCTTAAAAAAGAAGTTGGACGCAGATTTTTATAACTACACCATACTCGGTGCCTGCAATCCGCAAATGGCGCATCAGGCATTACAGGCCGAAAACAAAATCGGTACTATGCTTCCCTGCAATGTAATAGTCCAGGAACGCGAACCGGGAACTATAGAGGTTTCGGCAGTAAATCCCGCAGCCTCCATGATGGCTGTAGAAAATGATTCCCTTGCCGAAATAGCCACCGAAGTCCAAAAGAAGCTGACCAAGGTGATTCAAAATATCTAGGACTTCTAGTTCAGAGTTCAGAGTTCATAGTTATGAGTTCAGAGTTCTCAATAAGCAATTTCCACTTACCCATCCCGATAGCTATCGGGAACCAATCCCGAATCCCGTCCCGATAGCTATCGGGACCCCAATCCCCAATCCCTATTCACGCTTCACACCTTACAAATCATTTCCCATTTCCCATTTCTAATTTCTAATTTCCCACTTCCCATTTCCCATTTCCCACTTCCCACTTCCACATTTCAATATTTCAGAAAAAAGCCAATTAACTGATAAAGGTCATTTTAAGGCATAAATATTCAGTTTAGATTTACTCCTGTAATCACGTTGTGCAGTAAAATGTTGCAGCTTCAATCAAGCTTCTTTGTTGCTGGAAAAAACTCACAATTACTAATTCAAAATCTTTCAAAAATGAAAAATATTTTGCTTCCCACAGATTTTTCCGATAATGCCTTCAATGCCATGGAATATGCCGCCCAGCTTTTTAAGGATGAGGATTGCACTTTTCATTTATTGAATACTTATACGCCCATTGCCTATAATGTGGCTACCGTGGCCGATAGCTATTCCACTATGATGATTGAGGAAATTACTCGGGAAAACTCTGTAAACGGCCTGGATGAAGTTGCAGAAAAACTAAAGGAAAAATACAATAACCCCAAGCATGTTTTTAAAAAGCATGCCGCCCTAAACTTATTTATTAGTGAAGTGAAGGCAATGGTGGAGGAGCAGCCCATAGATTTGATAGTCATGGGCACAAAGGGCGCCACCGGGGCAAAGGAAATTTTTCTGGGTACCAATACCCTGCGCACGATTAAAAATGCCAAGTGCGCCGTTATCGCCGTGCCGGAAGACTTCAAATATGAACCTCCAAAGGAAATATTATTCCCTACTGATTTCAAGTTTTCAATAAAAAATAAATTTCTCCCCCTATTAAAATCAATTTGTTACATACATATTTCCAGACTTAATATTCTGAATGTTTACTTCGGCGAACCTTTGACTGTCGCCCAGGAAAGGGTAAAGGACGACCTGGATTCCTATTTTAAGAATAGCGCCCATCTTTTTCACATAACCCAACACGTGGACGTGGTGGAGGCCGTAGAGGAATTTCAAATAAAATATAAAATCAATTTTATGGTGATGGTACATAATAAGCACGACTTTTTTGAAAATCTTTTATTTAAGCCCGTGATAAAAAAATTGGTATGCCATACCAGCGTGCCCTTTATGGTAATCCCTCCGGAAAAGTAAATGAAGAATCAATAGCGTTACAATTAGTTTTAAGTATATGAAATCATGAATTTTAGGAAGCAGATCAGAAATATAATTTTCATTCTAACCATAATTATCTTGATCATAATGGCGCTCGGCCTGTGGTATAGGGAGAGATTTTCCATGGAGGAAGTAGCAACGGGACAATTGCATTCCGAAAATTCGGAAACCCACATTTTAATCGCTACCCAGGGCAGCGATTTTAAAAGGGCGATTGTAACCAATATAGAAAACCACTTTAAGCTTGATACGGTCTTTCTTAAGATTATAGATGTCAAAAAACTCAACGTCATCAATATAAATGAGTACAGTGCAGTGATTATCCTTCATACCTGGGAAAATGGAAAACCGCCTGCTTCGGTCACAAATTTTATCTCCAACAATATGGATGAAAAACAAAAATTTATTGTCCTTGCCACATCCGGTAAAGGCACTAATAAGATAGAAGGCATTGATGCCCTCTCCGGAGAATCCATTGTTGAAAATGCCAGTGATTATTCCGACGAAATAATAGCGCGGCTCGTTAAAATCCTAGAACCTAATTTAAAACAATCGTTATGAAAAAGATATGCCTGCTCCTTGTCCCTTTATTCCTTTTAAGTTGTTCCAGCATTCAGTTTGTTGATAGTTGGAAAAATGAGGATATTGCCTTCTTCAAGCCCCAAAAGTTATTGGTTGTGGGGGTAACTGACAACCTTACCGCCCGCGTAATATTTGAGGAAAAATTGAAAGATGAATTTTCAAAACGCAATATTAATGCAGTGGAAAGCACCAAGATTTTGGATGAAGCATTCACTAGTTCGGAAAAATCTGAGGAAGAGATTCAACACATGATTGCCAGTCTTTCAGAGAAGGGATTTGATGCCGTGATTATTTCTGCAGTAAAAGGGGTTGATGAAAAAAACACTTATCGCCCCGGATATTATACCGTAAACTACAATTGGACACGTTTTGGGAAATATTATTACAGATATCAGGATATATATTATAATCCGGCCTATTACAACGAATTCAGTATTTATCGGGTAGAAACATCAATTTATAATATTAATGAACAGAGCGACAAATCGCTTGTTTGGGTTGGTTCCCTGAATATTGTGGATCCCCAATCCATAAAAAGTACGGTAAACGAATATGTTGCAACCATAATGAAGCAGCTTGAAAAGGAGCGGGTTATCACTCCACTTTAGGTTAGTTTATTTGTTGATGCCTTACTATTTCTATAATATGAAAGAAATGATAATAAATAAAGTACTGTTTTTGTTTTTGGCATGTTCACTTTTGGCCTGTATGGGCAGCGGTCAAAAAAAGCCCATTTTACAAAATCCTGCTCTTCTCGCTGCGGACAATAATCTCAAAATTAATACCCAGGAACCTGAAACCATCCGCGTCAATATGGATGTTCCCATTCGTCATTATTTTAAATGGATGGATAGTGTGGTCGCTGCACATAACACAAACCATACATACCAGATAGATGAATATATTTTGGTACATAACAATCCATGGATCATTGATACCCTCGCGCATACAGATTATTATTATTTGATGGAAAAAGGAATATTCAACGAAGATTCACAGGCTTTGCTTGCTCTGCGTAAAGGACAGCTAATTAATGTGCCGGATTCGCTGCAAACAGCAAACATAAGAGAGCGGTTTGCAAAAACTTATTTAGATATAAACATTCCGGAATTCAAGTTGCGTATCATTGAAAACGGAAAGCCCGTGTACAAATTTCCGGTGCGGGTGGGGCAAAACGGCAAGCGTTATCTGGCCATGGCCGATAGGGAAGTGGATATGCGTACAAAACCGGGAATTGGAACTATTATACGGGTAAATAAAAATCCGGTTTTTATCAATCCAAAAGACAACCACAAATACCAAAGCACGCGAAGGGATGATGGAAAAGTAACCAAACTGCCTGCAATTCCGTGGTTGGAGCCTGCCATAAACGGGCAGAGTCTGGGGCAATTGATTCACCCTACCACCAATCTGGAAACATTGGAAAAGGCTTATTCCAACGGATGCATAGGATTGCGGGAAGCAGATGCATGGGTGGTATATTACTACGCACCTTTGGGCACCAAAGTGTTTTTGAGATATGATTTAACAGCCAAAAATGAGAAAGGGGAAACGGTGGAATTTAAGAATATCTATCCCGGTTTTGAAAATCGGACCATACGGAAGGAAGCTTTGGAAAATGCGCTGAAATCCATTGATGGGAAACCCATTCCTGTTTGCGACTGTCATCTTTAATTTATAGGATACATTAAATAAAACAAAAGCTTTCTTTGCTGCCCCTTCAGTTAATGATTTTTCCATCTCCCATTTCAATTATTCGGTCCGTTTTATTGGCAAAATCCAAATCGTGGGTAACTATAAGTAGCGACAGGTGTTGCTCTGAACTCAATTGTTTAAAAATATTGAATACATTTTCGGCATTATAGCTATCAAGATTTCCCGTGGGTTCATCGCCCATTATAATAGAGGGGTTATTGATTAATGCCCGGGCAATGGCAACCCGCTGTTTTTCGCCCCCGGAAATGCGCGAAGCTTTTTGCGTGGCCAATTTTTCAATATCCAACATCCGTAGTTTTTCAATTGCGTCGTGTTCAATTTCCGCAAATGATTTCTCCCCTAATTTTTTTGCTGGCAGCATTACGTTTTCAAGCACGGTGAATTCCGATAATAAATAATGGAACTGGAAAACAAAACCTATGTGCTTGTTACGTATATAGGAAAGATGGTTACTGCTCTGTCCCGTAATTAGTTCATTATTCAAAAACAACTCGCCTTCATAATCGGTATCCATTGTAGAAAGAATATATAACAATGTAGATTTCCCGCAACCGGATTTGCCCATAATGGAAGTAAATTCGCCTTGGTTTACCTTAAATGAAATATCCTTTAATACGTGAAATGTTGTAGCATTTTTAAAGTATTTATTGATATTTCGCGCTTCAAGAACTGTTTTCATAATTCAGGGGTTATTGTCCTCTAATAATATCAACCGGATCTATTTTCTTCGCTTTTATTGCAGGTAAATATCCTGCAAAAAAGGTGGATAGTAGGGCAAAAATAATTCCTATGTAGTAATGCCAAATCCTGAAGTTTATGGGGTAGGTTGTAATTGTTGGCAACGCCTGCGTTTCAAAGGGAATATTGTCAATAACTGAAGAAAGTATGAATCCTAAAACCAATCCTAATACGCCCCCTACAATGCCAATGATTAATGCCTGGCTCATAAAAATTAGCTGCACATCCTTTCCTGAAAATCCGGTGGCTTTTAAAATAGCTATATCGTTCATTTTCTCATAAATGAGCATATTGAGAATGTTATAAATACCAAAGCCCGCTACTATTAATAGGGTGATGGAAACGGCATAGGTAATAAGGTTTCTAATGGAAGTGCCCGTTTCAAACTGGGCGTTGGCCGTATTAATATCTACTGCCTTTACATTAAATTGCCGTTCCATGGTTTGCGCCATAGGCAAGGCTTTGGTTATATCATAAAGCTTTACGTTTATATCGGTTATGTAATTTTCCGGCTCGCCCAATATGCGCTGTACGGTCTTTAATGGTTGCAAAACTTTGAATGTTGTCCAAATCCGCAATACCACTTTGGTAAATTCCCACAACTTTGAGCGGAAACAGTTTTCCCGAACTTGTGCCTACTTGCACACGGTCGTCTTTTTTCAAGGACAATTTTTCTGCAATCCCGGAGCCCAATATTATTCCGCTATCGGTATTTTCCAATGCTTCGGCAGAGCCATCTATCAAATAGTTTTTAAATTCAAACAGCTCCATTTCCCGCCTGATATCAATACCGGTTATGTTTCCTCCCAATTCTATGGAACCGGCTATATAAAATATTTGGGTTTTTACCTGTGGAATTGCGCCGCGCACGTTTTTATCCTTATTCAAGGAATTCATTATTGGTACCGCATTGTGAATTTTCTTTTGGGTTTGCTTCGGTTTTATGGAAGAAACTATATTCAAGCTTCTCTCAAAATCTGAATACAGGTCTACGGGTTGATATTTTGAGGGTTCAATTTCATTGAAAATATGGACATGTGGAGTCTGGTTCAATATTAAATTATCCAGCATGTCATTTAGGCCCGTCATAAAACTTACTAATGTTATATAAGAACCAATTCCAAAAGTAACCCCCAAGGCAGCAATTGTGGTTTGCTTAATTTTGCTGACCAAATGGGTTTTTGCAATGGTGAGAATTAATTTCGGCTTTATCATGGCGCTGGTTTATAAATCCATGTATCGGCGGTTATTCCTGAAATGATTTCAACTGTTTCCAAATTTTGAAGCCCTATAACCACGTTTACAATCCCTTTTTCAGTTTTAACTTTTGAGCCTGGCAGCAAGTATTCCCGGGGGATAGTCAATGCATTTTCCTTTGTGCTTACAATTATATTTGCCTCTCCGGATAAGCCGGGATAGAGGGTTTTTGGACTATCCTCAAAACGGGCCTCCACCAAAAACGTTTGGTTGCGTTCATCCTTTTGGGGATAGATTTTACTAACCTTTGCCGTGAATACTGCGGTATTGTAAGCATCGAGGGTGAGCAGTACTTTTTGACTTTCCGTTATTTTTACAATATCTACCTCGTCCACCAACATTTCAACAATAAAAATATTGGCGCTCCCAATGCTTGCAATGGGCTCCATAGTGGAAATCATTTCGCCCGGATTTTTATAGAGCGCATATACCTTTCCATTTATTTGGCTCTTTAGGGTAAAGTCTTTTGAATTTATAAGAGAATTTTTATAGGTATTGTTGGCTTGGGATACTTGGGTGCGCAGTTCATTTTTGGTACGGTTGTAGTTTTCTTGGGCAATTGCCAAAGCATTGCGTGAAACTTCATACATTAACTTCTTAGCTTCAAATTGTGATTTCGAACCTATTTGTTGTTCCCAAAGATTTTTTTGCCTGAAATAATTTATGGAGTCATCGCGATACTTCAGAAATGCATTTTTAAGTTCCTTTTCGGCACTATTGGTAATGGCCGCATTTCCTGTATAATTCTCCCGCGCCAGTTGGAATGAGAGTTTGGCATTTTCAACCGTTAGTTGTGGGCTTGTGTTTATGATTTGTACAATGGGACTTCCTTTTTCTACTAAGGCATTTTCCGCTACCAGGTTTTTCTCCAAAATTCCATTGACATTTGCAAAAACCTTATACAAACTGTCGGGCTGAATTACTACGGAAGAATATACAGATGAGGTTATGGTTTTTTTAATGGGAAGGATTTTCTCTTCGTTAGGAGAACAGGAAACCAAACAAAAAATAAAAATGGATTGCAGGATCAAAAATCGCATATAAAAATTCTTTTCCTCAAATTTCACGTAAAATCCTGTGTATGGGAATGATATAAATCATATTTGGTTCGTGAAAGTATAGCTTTCCTAGAAGCGTAAAACTCAATTATTTGCTGAGAAAGGATCCATTTCTCGATACTGGTAATTCACGGCGAATGAAAATATTGGATGGGGGTGTTTCTTTATATTTTCAACTGATTAATATCATTTCCAGGTTGTTACAACAGAACTACTTTTGGTAAAATGAAGTATTAATATCAAAATATGAGGATATGAAAAAAGACTTTCCGAAAAATTATGAAAAGCTGGTAATCCTTATGGAACAGCTCGGAGCCAAAATTCCAGCTACTATGGAAGGATTTGGCGCTTTGCACAAAGCCAGTATAACAGAAGGATCATTGAGTTCCAAAATTAAGGAATTGATTGCGCTGGGCATAGCAATTACGGTACGCTGTGATGGATGTATTGCCTTTCACATACACGATGCACTTGAAGCTGGCGCTACCACTTCAGAAATTACAGAAACAATTGGGGTGGCAATACTTATGGGAGGTGGACCTTCCGTAGTATATGGTTGCGAAGCCTTGGAGGCATTAAACCAATTCACTGCATTAAAAAAACAATCCAACAACTAGTAAAACCTTAAAAATCTAGAAAACATGAAAACCGAAATCATAAATAATATCGATCTGCATTTTGAGCATGTACAATGGCGGAATGAACTTTTGTTTTGGGACGATGAGTTAAAATCGTTCAACAACCGCTTAGCCGAGTTGGCAAATCGCTGGACAGATAAAAAAGTCTTGGCGCAATTGGAGCATTTTCAAAATCAATTTATCCGTCAAAGTGATGTGGTTGATTCGTTAAGACACGATATTAATGTGCACGAAACCAATATGGCCGACCATGATAAAAAGGGGGAGGATGTTATGAATACAGTCTTTGCCAAACACCATTTCGCATTCAGGGATAGAATGGAGACCCAACGTGAAATTTATGCCGATTTGAAAAAGGAATTTTATCAGTTCCTTTCAAAATATATGTAATATGGAATAGTTGGCATTCAATAAACTCCTTTATACTTTAAATTGAACACAGCTAATGTGAGTCTAACTGTAAATACAGAAAAATAGCTTCCAACTGGTCTGAAGCGATAAAAAGATAAAAAGATTTTTATCTTTAATAATAATTAATTTCATTTTAGATTTCAGAAATATATGTAGCCAAAACATTCAGAAAATACGGCTCAGAATAGAAAATTCAATAAACCATATACCTATACAATATGAAAATAGTTTCCTGGAACGTAAATGGCATAAGGGCTATCATAAAAAAAGATCTCGAAGCTTCTATTGAAAAATTGAATCCGGATATTTTAGTGTTGCAGGAAACAAAAGCTCAAAGTGATGAGGTCGAAATAGCATTGAGTAATTTTAATGATTATGACCTCAATATAAACTCTGCAGATAGAAAAGGCTATTCTGGCACTGCACTGCTCTCAAAAATTAAACCCATTAGTGTAGTTAATGATATGGGGGTAATGGAACACGATGAAGAAGGAAGAATTATCTGTGCGGAATACGCAGATTTTTATATCGTGAATGTGTATGTACCTAATTCTGGCCAAAAACTAGAAAGATTGGAATATAGAAAAAAGTGGGATGAAGATTTTCTTGCCTATTTAAAAAACCTGGAAGAGAAGAAACCTGTAATAATTTGTGGAGATTTAAATGTTGCACATCGCCCAATAGATTTAAAGAACGATAAATCCAATTACAATAAAACAGCGGGCTATACCCAAATAGAAATTGACGGGATGGATAATTTAATCAACAGCGGTTTTGTTGATACCTTCCGGCATTTTCATCCAGAGAAAATTGCTTACACCTATTGGAGCTATCGCTTTAAGGCAAGAGAACGGAATGCAGGTTGGCGAATCGACTATTTTTTAATCAGCAAATCTCTTGTTGGCAGGGTGAAGTCCGTAAAAATAGATTCAGATTTTTATGGTTCTGACCATTGTCCCGTTAGCCTGGAAATAAGTTTATAGATTTTATTCATTATTCATTATTCCTCCACTATCCACTACCCAGCATCGCATACGGGTATGGCAACCACCAATCCGTTGTTGGCATTCGGTTTTAAGATGAATCAGGAAATAGTTACCCAAGCCGATTTTGATCCGAATAAATTGAACAATCCTTCACAGATCAATCTATTCGCAACAAAGTTTGAAGTGCAACAACCCATTATAAACGTTGACGGAATTTTTCAACGGAAAGCCGCGAAGGCTAAATGGATTAATGACTTAAACAAAAAGGATGATTGCACTGATTGAATTTCTTTTTTTGTTAATATACCGCATCATTTACTGCAGAAGTAGACCCGTCACCTGAGAAAGATTGGGAGCTTGGTTATGGGGGTGGAATTTTTGCTGAAATTCCAATTTCAAGTAATTTATTCCTGAAGCCATCTTTAAACTATCAACAAAAAGGTACTAAAGCAACAGAGGACATAATTTTGGCAGAAGGTGGAATAAAAACTACCCAAAAAATCCATTTGAATCTAAATTATATAGAATTACCGGTATTAGTGGTTTATAATTTAAAGAAGGATTCGAATAAGTGGTTTGTTGGTGTGGGTCCCTCTTTTGGTTATGGAGTTTCTGGGAAAGCTGACATATTTCAAACCACACATATTGGTTCGCTAACTCAAACAGAATTTTCTGAAGCAAAAGCTTTTAAAGATATTGAAGATGGCGGTCTTGGATTAAAACGCTTCGATTTTGGCATTAATGCGATGATAGGAATGCGCATTTTGGAAAAAGGAAGTATTCAATTGGGCTATTCACATGGGTTGTCAAATATTGCTAGTAAAGCGAATTATAGTGGTGACAAGTATAATAATAGAAGTATTATGCTAACCTTAGGATATTTGATTAAATAATATCAAAAATTTAAAAGATGAGATGTCGCAAAATAATTTTAAAAAATTTAAAAAGATTTGGTTTTGTAATTGGATTATTGGCTTTCGTCCTTTTATTTTTATTATATACCGATCTTATCTGGTATTTATAATAAAAAACGAATACTATTTGCTCAAATAAAACTCAGTTAAATTTCTATTCAGTATCATAATCTAATAGTTTATTTAAAATAAAGAAATATTAGTAATAATAGCTAGGACTGAGTTTGCAGCAAGGTAGGTAGCCCCCGGGAGGCGTTTAATTTTTGACCATCGTTCTTTAAAAGCCTCCCGTTTTATATTTTTGGACAGTACGGTAGAGGATTTGTTTTGTGATAACGAATTCTATTTTTCAAAGAAATCGAATAATAATTATTTTTTATTGTTATATCTGTAAAGAACTTATCGGGATTTTGAAATTGACAAATATTATACTGGGTATTCTCCCAAATCTAAATACCCCACTTAAACAGCGTAGGTCAATCATAATTTAAGAAAAAGGAATAATTTCCATTCTCAATAAACAATTATTCACCCCTCACCGCTCACCCTTCACAATACGCCATTAAAGAATAACCACTCCTTGGTAACATTAGTTACTGACCAGCCTTCAATCGTGACCTAAATTTGCACCAAAATTAATTTAGCAATGAAGGTTAAAAATATAATTACACTACTTAGTTTGTTGCCCGCAATGATTTTCGCGCAGCAAACAGTACCCATTTCAAAAACCGAAGTGCTGGAGAAGGTGATCCAGCAAAACAATAAACTGAAGATAGGCGAACAGCAAGTGCTTGCCGCAAAAGGGGATTACAATCAGACCAATGCGGCGTTTCTTCCAAACATTAACTGCCTCGCATATCAGGAATGGCAACCACCAATCCGTTGATGGCTTTTGGTTTTAAGTTGAACCAGGAAATAGTAACCCAGGCAGATTTTGACCCGAATAAATTGAACAATCCTTCGCAGATCAACCTGTTCGCAACAAAATTTGAAGTGCAACAACCACTAATTAATCTTGATGGGATATTCCAAAGAAAAGCTGCAAAGGCTAAATGGGAGGCCACCCAAATGCAGTTGGCGCGCACAGGCGATTACCTTTCCCTCGAAACTGAAAAAGCCTACATGCAATTGCAATTGGCCTATAAAAGTGTGGAGGTTTTGGAAACAGCTTTTAATGCTGCCAATGAAAACCTGCGATTGGCGAACAACAGTTTTAAGCAAGGTTATTTACAACAAAGCGATGTTTTGGCGGTGCAGGTGCGCGTTACCGAAGTGGAGAACCAGTTGCAATACGCAAAAAGTAATGTAATAAACGCTTCGGAATATCTTGCGGTGCTTATGAATGAAGAAGTTTCCGGTGTTTTTAAACCAACGGATTCGTTGACGGTTTCTTCGGAATTGACTGCTGCTGAAACACTTTCCAATTCCAGGGCAGATATACAGGCCATGGAGTTTGCAGCGGAAGCCTACAAACAAAATTATAAAGCCGATAAAATGACTTTTCTGCCGAGGCTAAACGCTTTCGGGAGCTACGAGCTATATGACGACCAGATTTTTCAGGCCGATGCCAATGGTTATTTATTCGGCGCAGCCTTAACCTGGAATCTTTTTGAGGGCTCCAAACGTTTCGGAAAAACACAAAAAAGCAAAGCCGAATTCCACAAGGCAAATCTTGAATTGGATCAATATAAAGCTGAAAGCCAATTGGAGCTGAACAAAGCGCAGCGGATGCTTCAAGATGCAAAAAACAATTTAAAATTAACTGAATTGGCGCTGGAACAATCAAAAGAAGCGCTCCGAATTCGCACCAACAGATTTAAGGAAGGTCTTGAAAGAACAACCGATTTATTGAGTGCTGAAACCCAATATTCACAGAAACAGTTGGAATATTACAATACTGTTTTTCAGCATAATTACGCCTTGGCATATCTGCAATTCTTAACGAAGAATTGAAAACGAAACCGAAACTGAAAACGAAATCAAACAAGATTTAAAAAATATACATATGAAACGAATATATACCAGCATACTTATTTTGGGAATTATAGGATTATCCAGCTGCGGGGATTCTTCCGAAGAAAAAAACATCGATAACACAGCGGCCGTTCCAGTAACCGTGAGTTCCGTAACTGCGGAAAACAACACACCTTTTTTAACCGCCAGCGGAAAGATAGAAGCCGCAAATAGCGCCACACTAAGCACCCGGATGATGGGCTTTGTGGATAAGGTGCACGTGAATGTGGGCGAAAAAGTTAAAAAGGGACAATTGTTGGTGAGTATCAACAATTCAGATCTTTCCGCAAAACAGGCGCAGACAAGTGCCGGAATTACCGAGGCACAGGCGGCTTTCAACAATGCTGAAAAAGATTACCAACGTTTTCAAAACCTCTTTGCAGAAAACAGCGCAAGCCAAAAGGAACTAGACGATCAACGCGCGCGCTACGAAATGGCAAAAGCCAGATTGGAAGGCGCAAAGCAGATGAAGAACGAAGTGCAATCGCAGTTTGCGTATGTAAATCTTCGCGCTCCTTTCAATGGCGTTGTTACCAATAAATTCATTGAAGCAGGCGATATGGCAAATCCCGGAGTACCATTGATTTCCGTGGAAGGCCCAGGCAATTTTGAAGTCACCGCTTCGGTACCCGAAAGTGAGATTTCAAAAATTAAATCAGGGAGTGAAGTACAGGTAATCGTAAAATCTTCAGATAAAATACTTCCTGCAACTGTTACCGAAGTGAGTACTTCCGCAAAAAATACAGGCGGCCAATATTTGGTAAAAGTGGTTTTGGATAAAACCGATGCAAACATTCTTTCGGGAATGTACGCCACGGTTCAGTTTCCTATAGAAAGAAAAACCGAAACTACAACAGTTTTGGTGCCGCAGGAGGCTATCGTAAAACGCGGACAACTAACCGGAATTTACACCGTAAGCCAAAGCAACACGGCATTATTGCGCTGGTTGCGATTGGGAAGAACTTTCGGAGATAACGTGGAGGTACTTTCAGGTTTGGCCGCAGATGAAAACTATATAATTTCTTCCGAAGGAAAACTTTTCAACGGAGCGAAAATAACCATTAAACAATAATCATGAAGGACGGACTAGCAGGCAAAATTGCCAAGTTATTTATAGGCTCAAAGCTTACGGTACTGTTGATGATCGTGTTTATGGTCGTAGGTGTGTGGGCCTCATTTTTAATACCACGCGAAGAGGAACCGCAAATTGATGTAGCAATGGCCGATATATTTGTGGGCTATCCAGGCGCATCACCAACGGAAGTAGAATCAAGGGTGGTAAAACCTTTGGAGAAATTAGTTTCCAATATTCCGGGGGTTGAATATGTTTATTCCACTTCTTCTAAAGAAGGGGCGATGGTAATCGTGCAGTTTTATGTGGGGGAAGATATTGAGCGTTCGTTCGTAAAACTTTACAACGAAATGAATAAGCATATGGACCAAATGCCTCCGGGCGTTACCATGCCGCTTGTAAAACCCCGTGCCATTGATGATGTGCCCATGCTTCGGAATTACGCTTTGGAGTGAAAAGTATAACGATTTTCAACTGAAACAAATCTCCGACGAGCTTACACAGGAAATTGAAAAAGTAAAACAGGTTTCCACCACCCATAAAATTGGAGGTAGAAACAGGCAAGTGCGGGTAATATTGGATAAGGATAAATTGGCTGCCAGCGGCCTCGACTTTTTGGGCGTTGCCGAAATGATAAAGGCGAACAACCAACAAATGAGCTCGGGCAGTTTTGATAAAAATGATACGGAGTTTTTGGTCACCACCGGAAATTTCCTAAAATCGGCAACCGATGTTGAAAACTTGGTTGTGGGCGTACAGCAAAATCAGCCTATTTATTTAAAACAAGTTGCCGCTATTTTTGACGGTCCTGAAATTCCAAGTCAGTATGTTTCCTTCGGCTTTGGGGGCGCGAGCGAAAATATCTCAAATTATCCTTCGGAATATCCTGCGGTCACCATTTCCGTGGCAAAGCGAAAAGGTGCCGATGCGATGAAAATTGCCGATGTGATTATCGATAAAGTAGATCATTTGCGAAGCAATTTAATTCCCGATGACGTTCACGTAGAAATCACACGAAACTACGGCGAAACAGCTTCCCACAAAGTTTCGGAACTGTTGATGCATCTTATTGGAGCCATCATCGCCGTAACCTTGGTGGTAATGCTCGCAATGGGCTGGCGTGGTGGATTGGTAGTATTTCTTTCGGTGCCAATTACTTTTGCTTTGACACTTTTGAGTTATTATCTGCTGGATTATACATTGAACCGGATCACCCTTTTCGCCTTGGTATTCGTAACAGGTATCGTAGTGGACGACTCCATAATTATTGCGGAAAATATGCACCGGCATTTTAAGATGAAACGCTTGCCGTTTAAACAAGCCGCCATTTACGCCATAAACGAAGTGGGTAATCCCACAATTTTGGCAACGTTTACGGTAATCGCTTCCGTATTGCCAATGGCATTTGTGTCTGGATTGATGGGTCCATATATGTCGCCAATGCCTATTGGGGCTTCCATTGCCATGTTGCTTTCCCTGTTTGTGGCTTTGACAATAACACCGTATTTGGGGTATATTTTCCTTCGTGAAAAAGAGAGAAAGAGGAAGAACACCAAAAGAAGAAAAACCGTTGGAAAGCACGTTTCATTTATAGGATTTATTCAAAATTTGAAACCCCTTTAATCGAAAACAAAAAGACACGTTGGCTGTTTTTGGGAATTACCATGCTGCTGCTTCTGGGTTCAATGCTGTTGTTTTTCACCAAATCGGTTGCCGTAAAAATGCTTCCTTTCGACAATAAGAATGAAATGCAGGTAGTGATCGATATGCCCGAGGGAACAACTCTGGAACGCACCGCAGTAGTTGCCCGCGAGATTGGACAATACCTTTCCACACAGCCTTTGGTGGTGAATTATCAAAATTATGTGGGTACTTCGGCACCCATAACCTTTAACGGGTTGGTGCGTCATTATGATCTTCGTGGAGGTAGCAATATGGCGGATATTCAGGTGAATTTGGTTGGCAAAGAAGATAGAAAGGAACAGAGCCATGATATTGCGAAACTTATACGTCCGCGTATTCAAGAAATTGGAAAAAAGTTTGGCGCAAACGTGAAAATAGTGGAAGTCCCACCAGGACCACCAGTACTTTCAACAATTGTCGCTGAAATCTATGGACCCGATTACGACCAGCAGATAGCAGTCGCAAAAAATGTTGAAAACATTCTGAACGAAACCCAGGACGTGGTGGATGTAGATTGGATGGTGGAAGCCGACCAAAAAGAGTATGAATTCATAATAGACAAAGAAAAGGCAATGCGCTACGGTGTGGCGCCACAGCAGATTGTTTATACCATGAATATGGCGCTTTCAGACAGGCCGGTAACGAATCTGTATGCCGAAAATGCTACAAACCAAGTAGGTATTTTGCTTGCCTTGGATGAAAAGGAGAAATCTACAATTCAGGATATTTCACAATTGAAGATTGCTTCAAAACAGGGCAATATGGTTTCGGTTGGCGATTTGGTTTCTGTGGAAGAAAGTACCCGCGCAAAAAGCATTTACCGCAAAAACCAAAAGCGGGTAGTATATGTTTTGGCCGATATGGCAGGAGAGCTTGAAAGCCCTGTATATGCCATTTTGGGAATGACCGACAAGCTGAATAATATTGAACTTCCAGCAGGTTACAAGATGAACGAACTGTATTTGCAGCAACCCGAACACGAAGACGATTTTACAGTGAAATGGGATGGTGAGTGGCAGATAACCCTCGAAGTGTTCCGTGATTTGGGAATTGCCTTTTTGGGGGTAATAATCATCATTTACATTTTGATTGTTGGCTGGTTCCAAAACTTTAAAGCCCCTGTGGTAATGATGGTTGCCATACCCTTGTCTTTGATAGGAATCATACTGGGTCACTGGGTTTTGGGTGCTTTTTTCACCGCCACCTCGTTTATCGGCATGATTGCATTGGCCGGAATTATGGTGCGAAACTCGGTGCTGTTGATTGACTTTATTAATCTTAGAACCGCAGAGGGAATTCCGTTAAAACAAGCCGTAATTGAAGCAGGCGCAGTGCGAACAACCCCAATATTATTAACTGCAGGAACGGTTGTAATTGGAGCTTTTGTAATTCTTTTCGATCCAATTTTTCAAGGACTTGCAATTTCACTTATGGGTGGAACGATTGTTTCCACTGTGCTAACGTTGCTTGTTGTTCCGTTGGTTTATTATATGATTGAGCGGAAGAATTTTGAATCAAAAGACGAGGAACCTGTTGAGGTAGTTGAGGAGGAGAAAGAATAAAGCTGTGAGTCGTTAATCGTGATTCGTGCGAAAAATAATTTCGACTGAGAATAAAAAAATAACAATAATCAATAAAAAATAAATCCGATGAAACTATTGATAGTAACCGTTGTGGACGAATTTCAGAAAGACGTGCTGCAACTTTTCAAAAAAGCGAATATTGAGAGCTACAGCGGTTCCGATATTGAGGGCTATAAAAATGCTTCTTCATTTATGATGAATTCCAGTTGGTTTCCATCGGAAAAAGGAGGGGCGGATAGCAGTATGTTTTTTTCTTTCACCGAAGAGGAAAAAATTGATTTGTTTTTCAGCTTAGCAACACAATTCAATAAAACTTTGGAAACCAACAACCCAATTCACGCGGTTGTGGTACCGATAGAACGGAGCATTTAATTAATTAACAATTAACAGTTAGGGGTAATCTGTTATTTAATTTCACATCACTAATCACTAATCACTAATCACTAATCACTAATCACTAATCACTAATCACTAATCACTAATCACTAATCAATAAATTGTATAAAAACTTAAATTAAATAATTATGATTAACAGATATATCAGGGCAATTGCCGGGACTTTTATTTTAATCAGCCTTCTTTTGGCTATTTACGTGAATATTAACTGGCTTTGGTTCACGGCATTTGTGGGCGCCAATTTGCTTCAATCATCTTTTACAAAGTGGTGCTTGATGGAAAAAATCCTGAAGAAGATTGGAGTTAAGGACGAAGGGGAAAGCTGCTGTGCGTAGCTAATTTTTTAAAATTCAGTTTAATAGTTTAAAGAATTCCTGTTCTCAATTATTTGTGAAAACAGGAATTTTTTATAATTGAAAACTCCTGTTCAATTGGCCAATAAATGTGATAAAAATCATTTTTGAAACCACCTATGGCAAGTATATTTGCGCTGTGAAAAATGTAATTCTTATCATTACTTCTCTAATAATGCTCACAAAACCTTTGTGGCCTGTAGTTGAGTATGTTTTGAATTATGATTACATAGTAAACACACTTTGCGAAAACAAGGATAAGCCCGAAATGCACTGTAACGGAAAATGCCATTTAACCAAAGAACTGGCAAAAGAGGCGGGTGCGGAAAACAAAAACCCTTTCAGTGGCAAAACCTCAAAAACTGAAATTCCCCAGTTTATTATTTCAGAAAATATTTCAGAATACACTTTTGTTTCTGAAACTGGAATTACTTCCTTTAAAAATATAGGCTACACGCCGAATTTGAATTCTTCTCTTTTCACTTCAAAAATCCTTCATCCGCCGCAGTTGGGATAATTTATAGCAAAGCTCAATTTTGAAATCTTTTCGGAATATTTCAAAATGACAATTCTTATTAAATTATCAAAACTATTATAAAATGAAAGCATTTATAAGTGTATTTCCCTCCCGGGGAATGCTTATGGGCTGCGTTTGTTGTGCATTCGTCTGCGGAAATTTGTCTGCTGTGCACGCACAGGAAACGCTTGCCGATAGCCTGAAATTAATTCAACTCAATGAGGTGATCGTAATTTCGGCAGCAAAGCAATTGGACCATCAAAAACAGCGGAAACCCTTGTCAACTTTAGATGAATTTCTGGAATCATCGCGAAGCATCAATATGGTGAAACGTGGCGCCTATGCTTGGGAACCAACGATGAACGATATGGCTTCGGAACGTTTGGCGGTAACTATTGATGGCATGCAGATCTTTGGCGCCTGTACCGATAAAATGGACCCGATAACTTCTTATGTTGACGTTTCAAACCTATCGGAAGCGCAGATTGGTTCCGGTCAGCAGGGCGCGGCTTTTGGGAATACTATTGGCGGCGGCATCAACCTGAAATTGGACAAAAGCAATTTTAAACCAACGGGCTGGAACGGTTCTTTGGAAAGTGCTTTTGAAAGCAATAACGCAATGCGCGTTTTTGGCGGCGAATTGAATTATTCAGATGAAAAATTTTATCTGAATACCGATGCAATCTATCGGAAAGCTGATAATTATAAGGCTGGAGGCGATAAAGAAGTGCTTTTTTCACAATTTGAAAAATATAACTTCTCCATTAATTCTGGCTATAAATTGGCTGAAGATAAATCCATTTCCGCTACGTTAATATATGATAAAGCAAAGGATGTTGGCTATCCAGCATTAACGATGGATGTTTCTTTAGCGCGCGCAGTGATTAGCTCGGTGAGTTTTAATCAGGATACTTTGTTTGGAAATTTCACCAATTGGGAATCTAAATTGTATTACAACAACATCAAACACGTGATGGACGATACAAAACGTCCGGATGTGCCGATACATATGGATATGCCGGGTTGGAGTGAAACAGCTGGGTTTTATACGCAAGCTAATTTCGACAAAGAGAAAAATCATTTCTTCTTCAAATTGGATGGGTTTTATAACAAGAGTTATGCAGAGATGACGATGTACCCAACAAACAGTAACGAACCCTTAATGTTTATGCTTACTTGGCCTGATGTGCGTACCAAAGACGTTGGATTTTATGCCGAAGACCATATTGCTTTTGGAAAATCTTCATTGAAACTTTCAACTCGTTTGGCATATCATTCAAATACGGTTGATGATGATTTTGGGTTGAATAGTTTGAAAATCTTTTATCCAGAAATGGATCGTACAAATACCCGTTTTCTGAAAAGCTTTTCGGCACAATACCATAAAATGCTGAATGATTTTCACTTTAACGGCGGTATTTCCTACGGCGAACGAGCTCCTTCGGTTTCGGAGGGTTTTGGGTTTTATTTGTTCAATAGTTTTGATAACCACGATTATATTGGCGATCCAAACTTAAACACCGAAAGTTCCGTAGATGCGAATGTTTCCGTGACCTATAAAAAACCAACTTTTGAAATTACTGCCGGAGCTAACTATTTTCACGTTTTCAATTATATAATTGGCGTGGTTGATAATTCGCTGAGCACGATGACCATTGGTGCCGATGGCGTGAAAATTTATACCAATCTGGAGTATGCGCAACTTTTCAACGCAACGCTTTCGGGGAAGTATAGTATTTCCAATGCCTTTAAATTAACTGGTAACATTTCATACCATCGGGGAGTTGATGACGAAGGTGAAAACTTGCCGTTGATAAGCCCGATTTCATACAGAAGCGCCCTCGATTTTTATAAAAACCAATTTTCCGCCTCGCTTTCAGTAGATGGTGCTGGGGAGCAAACCAATTACAATCCGGCCTATGGCGAAACAAAAACCGCTGCGTATGCAACGCTTTCGGCGAGTTTCGGAAAGCGATTTTTCATCAATGAAAATGATCTTTTTGTAAAAGCCGGAATTGAAAATATTCTTGACACTTATTACTCTTCCTATACTGATTGGAACAACATTCCCCGTATGGGCAGAAATTTTTACTTGACCATTTCTTATTCAATCAATTAATAAAATAAAAAATATGAAAACATTAAAATATATTTTCGCAGTACTAATTTTTTCAATTTCATTTGTAAGTTGTTCTGACGACAACGATGAAACCCCAATGGAACCAAACCCTGTGGAAGGTTTGAATAAAATTTATGAATTCCCATCCGCAGATCATTCCGTAGAAATCTATTCAGAAAAAACCACTTTGGAAGTTGGCTATAATGAAATTTCAATCAGGATTAAAGATCTTGCCACAGACAAATATCTTACAAATACCGGGGTGAGCTGGATGCCGATGATGCATATGGAAACGATGATGCATTCCGCACCTAATTCGCCCTTGAGCAATTCTGAAGAGGGTTCAGTTTATAAAGGATATATCGTTTTTCAAATGGCGGGAAATTCTACTGAATATTGGGATGTTACGCTCAATTACAATTTGAACGGACAAGCAATGACTGAAACCTACCGTGTATCTGTTATACAACCAGCCGATGGCCTGAATAAAGTGCAGGTGTTTATGGGCAGTGATGACAATAGATATGTTTTGGCATACGTAAACCCTAAAACCCCAAAGGTTGCAATCAATGATTTTCAGGCGGTGCTTTATAAAATGGAAGATATGATGACCTTTTCCGTGGTTGAAAACCATAAAATAACCGTTGATCCAAGAATGCCTGGAATGGGGAACCACAGTTCACCAAACAATGTTGATTTAACCTACAATGCTGCCGAACATATATACAACGGAAAACTGTCGTTGACAATGACAGGTTATTGGATGGTAAATTTAAAACTACTGAACCAAAATGGCGAAGTGTTGAAAGGCGAGGATGTTACTGAAACCAACACAGAGAGCAGTCTTTATTTCGAACTGGAATTTTAAATATTGTTTATTTTAATGTTTCTAAAAACGCCTGCGAAAGTGGGCGTTGATTGTTTTTAAAATATTGGTCTATATATGATTTTAGTCATTTTAAAAGTGGCTAATGAGAAATATATTTGAAAAGTATAAATACAATTTGAGATTATGACAATTAATATCCAATATGTAAAAATGCCCACCAGCGAGACCATGACCGAATATGTTGAAAATAAGCTTAATAAACTGGCCGAAAAATATGAATGGCTCATCAGGGCAGAGGTCATCTTTAAGATGGAGAACAACAACTATGGGAAAGGCAATATCTGTGAAATGGAACTGAGCCTTCCCGGTCCCAAGATTTTTGCCACTTCAAAAAATGAAACTTTTGAAGCGGCTGCAAAAGAAACCATTTTCGAGCTGGAGAAGCAACTAAAAAAGCGCAAAGCTAAATTCACCAATCACTAAAACAAAATCCAAAATGAAAAAAATATTAGTTCCCGTAGATTTTTCCCAACATTCGGAATACGCACTTAAAGTTGCCGCTACCATTGCCAAAAAACAAAATGCTGAAATAGTTGCCCTGCATATGATGGGCCTTAGCGATGCCATCGTAACCCGCGATGAGAGCAAAGAGGTTTTTGAGGCGATGTATTATATGAAATTGGCCGAAAAACGATTTGCTGAGTTTCTGGACAAAGACTATCTGGAAGGAATAAACGTTACCGACGCTGTCCATAATTATAAAATTTTTAGTGAACTGAACGATGTGGCCCGCGAGTTGGGAGCAGATTTAATAGTAATGGGTTCCCATGGAAGCTCAGGTTTTAAAGAAGTTTTCGTTGGTAGCAATACAGAGAAAGTTGTGAGAACCTCTGAAATTCCGGTGCTCGTGGTTAAACATCGTGCCGAAAATTTTGATCCGCAATTAGGAATATTTGCCTGCGATTTTCTGGAAAGTTCGATTGCTCCCTATATTCGGGCACAAAAACTTTTTGACACCTTAGGAATAAAGATGCAGCTTCTATACGTGAACCTTGCAGGCGATTTCCGAAGCACGCGTGAGATTGAAAAACGAATCCTCAACTTTTTGAAACAGGCTGAAGAATCCAATCCACTGGAAACTTTGAACAAAGTAGTCCAATACAATGAATATTCAGTAGAAGCCGGGATTTTTGGATATAGCAATGTGAGCAACGCAGATATTATTGCACTGCCCACGCACGGACGCCAGGGCCTAGCACATTTTTTCTCTGGAAGTATAGGCGAAGATGTGGTAAACCATTCCGATGTACCCGTGATGACATTTAAAGTATAGTTAATTGCTATCGACGACAATTAACGCTAAAGGGCAGAAACTTAAAATATAAGTTTCTGCTTTTTTTAGTTTTATATTACAGTGTTTAATGCAATGTCAATCATTTTTGAAAAGCTGCCTTCGCGTTCATCAGCGGTAATAGTTCCACCCGTAATCAAAGAATCTGAAATGGTTAAAATGGCCAATGCCTTCACATTGAATTTTGCCGCAAGCGTGTAGAGTCCAGCGGCTTCCATCTCCACGCACAGCACACCAAAATCTGCCCATTTTTTGTAACTGTTAAAATCATCTTCGTAAAACTGGTCGCTGGAAAGCACATTACCGGCTTTTATAGGAATATTATTTTTCTTTGCATACAGGGCAGCTTTCATAAATAGATCAAAATCGGCCGTAGGCGAGTAGTCGCAATTCACAAACCGCGTATTGTTTATGCCCGACGTTGAAGAAGCCGCCATCGCAATAACAATATCGCGCAAATTAATATCTTTTTGATAGGATCCCGCAGAACCAACCCGTATCAGGTTTTTTACCCCGTAGTCGTTGATTAGTTCGTGGCAATAAATTAAAGCGGAAGGGATTCCCATTCCAGTTCCCTGAACCGAAATCCGTTGCCCTTTAAAAGTGCCGGTATAACCGTACATTCCGCGCACATCATTATAACATTTTGCGTTTTCAAGAAAAGTTTCCGCAATCCATTTGGCGCGCAGCGGGTCGCCGGGAAGTAGGATTGATTCTGCAATTTCGCCCGGTTTGGCTTCAATATGTGTACTCATCTAGGTCTTAATTTGCGGAAGTAACAATTTGAATTCCAGAGGAAGTACCGATTCTGTTAACCCCCATTTCAATATATTTTTTAGCGGTTGCCGCATCTTTTATTCCGCCAGAGGCTTTTATCTTCAGATTCTTGCCAACTTCTTCAATCATAATTTTAATCGCGTGTTCCGTTGCGCCACTTGTTCCAAATCCCGTAGAGGTTTTTACATAATCGGCTCCAGCTTTTTTGGCTATTTGGCAAGCTATTTTAATTTCATCATCGGTTAAATAACAGGTTTCAAGGATTACTTTTAAAGTTCCATTTCCTATTGCTTCTTTCACCGAAGAGATTTCCTCCCCAACCAATTTGTGCAAATTTGCTTTAAGAAAGCCGATATTCAGCACCATATCAATTTCATCGGCACCATCTGCGATACATTTTTTGGCTTCATAAACTTTAGCTTCGCAACTGTTTGCTCCTAAAGGAAAGCCAACTACTGAAGCTACTTTTACGGCAGTGTTTTTCAATTCATTGGCAGCCAAAGAAACATAGCAACTGTTTACGCAAACCGCATAAAATTTATATTTTTTTGCTTCAGCACAAAGTTTTAAGATGTCTTCTGGGGTAGCGGTAGCGTTTAATAAAGTGTGATCAATATAGCTGTTGAGTTCCATCAGTTTTTATGCTGATTGATTATTGAAACCAAGTCGTTTTTCTGAAGAACGCCGCTCTGTCGCCACAACTGTTTTCCGTTTTTGAAGAGAATAATTGTGGGCACCCCGCGAACTTGATATTGAGCGGCAAGAGGCTGATTTTTATCAACATCTATTTTTACTATTTTCACGGCGTCACCCATCTCATCTTTTACCTGTTTTAAAATGGGCGCCAGCATTTTGCAGGGCCCACACCAATCGGCAAAAAAATCTACGAGTACGGGTGTTTCGGAGTTTATTATTTCGCTGAAATTACTTTTCATCTCTTTTATTCTTTATTGATTATTGGGTTACTGGTTGCAGGTTGCTGGTTACAGGTTACTATTTAATGAATATAAAGTTACTATTTCGTCACTATTAACTTTTAACTTTTAACATTTAGCTGATTACTGATTACTGAGACTGAAAACTCTTTACTCTCTATTCTCTTCTCTCTACTCTAAAGAAATCATCCCAACAAAGGATTCCTTTTATATTTTCTTAAAACTGGCATCAACATTTTCAAGGGGATTGCAATGGAATATGTGCCGGTGTAAGAGGGACAAATTATGCAGTCGTCAAAATAGAATTCTACCACATCGTCATTGATTACGAAATTGTTTTTTGCATCGAAAAAGTCATCGAAAGAAATTTCCCAGCAGTCGTAATAGAACTCACCGGAATTTATTTTTTCCCTTAAAAGTTCGTTTAAAATTTGGTGCAATTCCTCTTCAGAACCCTCATTGAAAAAATCTTCGTAATTCATAAAAACGGAACGCTGCAAATCAAAATTCAGGCACTCAAAACTATAGGCGGCATGTACGGCGCCGGTATAGTGGTTTTCTCTATAAAAAAGCACGCTGATGAGCCTATCGTTGAGATTGTAAATTTTATAATCCACGAGCCGTTTTTCGTTTTGTTTCGTGATTCCCAGTGAATCGCACAAGCGCTTTTCTTCCAAAAGTTGCTTTTCAACGCCTTCGGGATCCAAATAATATTCGCTTATGTATTCGTTGAAATTGTCATAGGAAGGTTTGATTTTAGGGTTCAAATAGGGATATCTAAAATCCAGCGTGTACCAATCGCCTTCTTTCAGAAATTCCTTGGAAACAAGTAATTCTTCAAGGTCCGCTTTTGCGTCTTTTTTCTCCAAAAGCTCTTGGCGTTTTATAATCAGGGTTTTTTGCTGTTGTTCTAAATTCCTGTCGGAAACCCGTAGGGAATCTACAATTTTATTTGAATTGGTAGGGGAGTCATTTTCAAATTCCTCTTTTTTTGTATCGTTTTTACACCCGAAAAAGGCAATCAGCAAAAGGAATGTCAGAAATTTTTTCATAATAATTGGTATTGGGTTTTACAATTAATCCTGCAGAATTTTTTTCAATTTTGCGAGCATAATTACTTCGCTCTTATTTTTTGCTGCGAAGGAATGGGCTATGGCATTTGCGGTGTTCCAGATTAGTTCTTTTCTTTCCTGGGTAAAGAGATTGGGATGTTCCTTTTTATAATCGGCAAAACTTTCAAAACAATCCTTGGCGTCCAATTGCTCATAGTCAAACCAGTCAAACACCACTTCTATTTGGTAAGAGGCGTCGACATGAAAGGGATCCTCATAATTATCTAGGTTTTTCCATTGTGTCGCTACAATTTCTTTTAGGGTTTCGTATTCCGGTTTCCGTACCACCTTATCCGCGGCCGCGATGGAATAAAAGAGCTCGCCCATTTTTTGATAAAATAGGAGCTGGGGTTTATCAAAAGTTCCCATAACGCTATAATTTAAAGATTGTTCAAGGTGTAAAACTAAAATGTTTTTCCCTTACACTTTATGATATTCATCAGTTAACAATAACTGTATTAAAATCCTTACTTTTGGCGAATGAAGGTTTTTGACGAAAAAAAGGGAAATATTTTCAAGATTCTTTCTGAAGCCATTTCAGAAGGCATTGTAATTGTCAACCAAAAGCAGGAAATCGTAACTTCCAATGACGCGGCCAGCCGGATGTTCGGTTATGAAGCCGAGGAACTTTTGGGCCAAAACCTGGATATATTGATTCCTACGGAATACAGGCACAACCATCACCAGCAAGTTGATGGTTTTTTGGAGAAAAGTGATCCCCGCCAAATGGGGCACGGGCGCGATCTGTACGGGCGGCATAAGGACGGTAGTGTGTTTCCGGTAGAGGCCGGATTAAATCCCTTTAGTATTTCTGGAAACAAATATGTTATGGCCCTGGTAACTGATATTTCCGTGAGGAAAAAGCAGGAACTCGAAATAGTAGAGCTCAATTTATCCTTGGAGAAAAAAATTGCAGGACGGACAAAGGAGCTTCAGAAAAGTGTTCTAGAATTACAGGAAGAAGTTGTAAAACGTAAGAAAGCGGAACATAAAATTAAGGAATCGCTAAGAAAGGAACGCGAATTGAACGAGCTGAAAACCAAGTTCCTTTCCCTTGTTTCCCACGAGTTTAAGACTCCTTTGAGCGGTATACTCACCTCGGCCACTTTGGTTGGGAAATACACAGATACCGACCAACAGGATAAAAGAGAGAAACATTTAAAAACCATTCACAATAAAGTAAAATACCTCAACAATATACTGAACGATTTTCTCTCCATTGAGCGTCTGGAATCTGGCAAGGCTACCTATAAATTTGATACCTTCCCGCTTAGTAAAGTGGTGAACGAGGTTATTTACAATGCAAATATGCTCCTGAAAGACGGGCAGAAAATAAATTATCCCATCAACGTGGATGAGATAATAGTGAATTTTGATGAAAAAATCCTTGAACTTTCCCTTACCAACCTTATAAACAACGCCGTAAAATACTCCCCCGAATATACCGCCATAGATGTAATCGTAGAGCCCGAGGAAGAAAATATTACAATACAAATAACCGATACCGGTATAGGCATACCGGAGAAGGAACAGAAATATATCTTCAACAGATATTTCCGGGCCGAAAATGCGCTTTTGGATCAGGGCACTGGCATTGGCCTCAACATTGTGAAAAGTCATTTGGAAAATCTGGGCGGCACCATTATTTTTGAGAGTGAAGAAGGCAAGGGGAGCACTTTCACGATTTCTTTTCCGAATAAAAAAATACCGATTAAATGAAGACAATACTCCTAATTGAAGATGATACCGCACTCAGGGAAAATACGGCTGAGCTTTTGGAGCTGAGCGGATACAAAGTTTTTACCGCGCCAAACGGAAAGGTGGGCATAGAAAAGGCAAAAAATGAAAGTCCCAATATCATTATCTGTGATATTATGATGCCGGAAATAGATGGATACGGGGTGTTGGAGGCAGTCGCCTTAAACGAAAAAACTAAACACATTCCCTTTATTTTTCTCTCCGCGAAAACCGAACACAAGGAAATTAGAAAAGGAATGGATATGGGCGCAGATGACTACCTTACCAAACCTTTTGAGGAGGAAGAACTTTTGAGCGCCGTGGAAAGCCGCTTGGCAAAAGCGAGTATTTTGGCAATGCGCGAAAAAAATTCGGGTGAAATTGGAGAGGATGAAGAAAATCCACGAAACCTCAACCAATTGAAAAACTTTTTTTGCGACGAGGGCGAAGTTTCCACCTATAAAAAAGGGCAGACAATCTACCAAACAGGCGGCCATTCCAACAGTATGTTTCTTATCTTAAAAGGGGTGGTAAAAACGCATACGATGGACGCAAATGCAAAAGAGCTCATTACCGGCCTCTACAAAGCAGATGATTTTTTGGGCTTTACTTCTTTTGAGGATAACATTCCGTATAACGAAACAGCAACTACCGTGGAGGAAACGGAAGTGGTGGGCATTTCAAAAAAATATGTGAAGGATATTCTCAAAAAAAGCCAGGATGTTTCGTTGGAACTAATGAACCTTCTCACCGATAATCTTTCTGAAATAAAGCAGCAATTGCTTAAAATGGCATACAGTTCCGTTCGTAAAAAGACTGCCGCCACCATTCTTCAGTTTGTGGATATTATGAACAAAAAACCCGAGGCTCCGCTTCGCATTTCACGGAACGATTTGGCGACAACCGCCGGTATCGCTACCGAAAGCTTAATCAGAACGCTTTCCGACTTCAAAAAGGATGGCATCATTGAAATTGAAGGCAGGGACATTCGCATCGTAAATTTGGAACGTTTGCGGGAGATTGAATAATCGCAGAAACACTTCTTAATACTCCATTCAGTATTCATTATTTGAGAATCGCAGTAAAACTGACTTTTGTCATTTTCTAAGCCGACCTATAGAAATATTTTTGTCGGAAAGAACTTGATACAATGATGAATATTTTGCTACCCACGGATTTTTCAGAAAATTCCCGCAATACCATTCGGTATGCTCTGGACTTTTTTGTCGATATTCCCGTGAATTTCTATTTCCTTCATAGTTCGGGGAAAGATGTACATTTAAAGGAGGAAGAGCCTATTTTTCTCAATGGAAATACAGCCGTGAAAATGGTTTTTCAAGACGCTAGAAAGAAGCTCGACGAAGAGATTGAAGCCTCTAAAATATATTCCAAAACGATAGCGCACAATTTTCATCCAATTTTTGAAAACACGCTTTTAGTGGAGTCGATCCGAAAACAGCTGGAAGAAAAACAAATAGATTATATTTTGATGGGCACCAAAGGGGCCTCAAAAAAAAATCGAAATGAAATAGGCAGCAATACCAGCGAGGTTATTACAAAAGTGAAATGTCCCCTGCTTGTGATTCCGGAAAATGCAAAGGTGAACAGCATAAAAAATATTGCTTTCATTACTGATTACAATTGCCTGTACCGTAATAGGATAATCAGTTCGCTTTTGGAAATTTTAAATCTGCAAAAGGCAGCGTTGCGTATGCTTCATATTCGTTCCCAGAATTCAAGTCTTTCCGCGACCCAGACGGACAATAAGGGTTTTCTGCATTATTTTTTTAAGGATACGAAGCACAGTTTCCATTTTTTGGAGAATAAAAATGTAGAAAGCGGAATCCAGGATTTTGTTGAAATCTGGGAAATTGATATGTTCGCAATCGTGGCGAAAAACCTAAATTTAATACAACGGCTTCTTTTTAAACCGACCGTACATCCACTAAACTACCAAAGTAAAGTTCCTTTTTTAATACTTCACGAATAATTGCAAAAAGCCTATTATTCCTGTTTTCCAATAGGGTAATCTTCATAAAAATCCTCGAAGGTTTTGTCTGTTTTGTAGTTGTCCTTTAAAATTCCCAGCACCGCAAATACAAGCAAAACCTGCCCTAAAACCGTGAGATAAAACACCCAATGAAAAGGAAAATCCATTGCCGCAAAAATGGCAACGGTAATCAATAAGATTGTGGTTGCCAGAAGATAGGTTACTCCTGAAATTTTCATGACTTTTTATTTCAAATTACACAAATTAATACTTGAAAGGTCTTAACGCTTCCTTAAAAATCAATGAAGTAGCTGATATCTGTCATATTTTTTTAAAGAGTGAAGGTGTAGTTTTGGTTTATAATATTGTAATGCCATGAGGAAATTATTGATACCAACAGATTTTTCTGAGAACTCCTTAAACGCGGTCAAGTACGCAACGGAGCTTTTCAAATATGAGTACTGCGAAATATATGTTCTCCATGCCTTTGCTGATGAAGTATATGAATTTCAGACAAAATTTGAAGATGCCATTTTTACCGATACCAAAGAGAAGGTACTTTCAAAAGCAAAAGAAGCTCTAAAAAAATTTCGCGATGGAATTATCGCGTTTTCGCCCAATCCAAAGCATATGATCCACACCATTTCAGAATTTGGAATATTGGTAGATTCTGTCAACGATTGGGTGGAAAAGGAAAATATAGATGTGGTGGTTATGGGCACGCAGGGGCAAACAGCCGATAAGAAAATAACATTTGGCAGTAATACGCTGCAAGTTATAAAATATGTGCGTTGTCCGGTACTCGCAATTCCGTCTGTGTATGGCGATGTTCACCCTGAAAATCTTCTTTTCTCCACAGATTTTCAATTACCTTATAAAAGAAGGGAATTGAAACTTGTAAGCGCCATTGCCAAGTGTTTTGTTTCAAAAGTTAATTTCCTGTATGTTTCAAAATTTCCGACCCTTTCACTGCGGCAACAGGATAATAAACATTTTCTGGCAGCATCTTTCTGTGAGAATAAGATTGATTTTCATCAAGATTTTAGCAATGATGTTACAGAGGCCATTAATGATTTTCTTTCAAAAAATAAAATAGATATGTTAGTGATGATAAACACGCGGCATTCCTATTTAGAAAATATTCTTTATAAATCGACCATTGAAAAAATTGGATTGAACATAAACATTCCTTTTTTGGTACTTCAAAACCTTCCGAGGTAAAACCTTTTAAAAACAGTAAAAATGAAAAAAATACTTGTTCCCACCGATTTCTCAAAAAATGCCTATGCGGCTTTATTCTATGTTTCAAAACTTTTCAGTGGCGAGGCATTGCAGATTACTATACTTCATTCCTTCGGAAATGAAATAGGTATGATGACCAGCCGTGTGGATATTGGCCGTTCCGACAATATGATCGAAAAACTTTACAACCAATCTGAAGAGGACGGGAAGGAAATAATGCATAAAATAAGATTGGACATGGGGAAACTGCCCCATACCTACACTATGGAGTCCACTCCAGCCCAGCTAACCGGCACCATCAACCATATGGTTGCAAACGAAGGTTTTGATCTTGTTGTTATGGGAACCAAAGGAAGAACCGGCGCGGAGGATGTGCTTATGGGCAGCGTCACGATTGAAGTAACCAAAAGTTTAGTAGGATGTCCGCTGCTTATCGTGCCGCGAGAAGTAGATTTTGTAATCCCTTCACAGATAGCATTTGCTTCAGATTATAACGAATTCTATCAACTTTCAAAATTACAGCCATTATTACAATTGGTGCGCCAATATAATTCAACGATCCACTTGGTGCATGTGGGCACAAGGAGTGCACTTGTAGAAAAGCAACGCCACAATTTTGAGCAATTTGAAAATGATTTAACCGAGTTCGATACCCAATTTCATTGGCTTGAGAAGAAGGATAATATTTCAAAAACCCTTCACCTCTTCACAGACGATGCAAAAATAGATTTAATGGCACTCATATATCACAAACACGCTTTTATTAAGCAACTTTTCCGGGAACCTGTGGTAAGCAGGGTGGGCAAACATACGCATGTTCCCACATTGGTTATTCCTGTTAAATATTAAAACATATACAGATGAAAAAAAGAATATTGATACCCACAGATTTTTCCAAAAACGCTTGGAACGCCTTAACTTATGCCGTTGAACTCTACAAAAGGGAAGAGGTGGATTTTTACCTTTTGAACGCTTATGGAAACGACCGAAGGACTTTTCCGAAGGAATACGCCGAAAAGGAATTCGCAAAAATAATGCAGCACCTCTCTATAAAAACCGTTTATCCAGACCATACTTTTTTTACTGAGGCCATATACAGTACGCTGGTCAACGGTATTAAGGAAATTGTGGAATCCAAGGATATTGAAATGGTTATTATGGGAACCAAGGGTGAAACCGATTCCAAACACGCAGTTTACGGAAGCAATACGATAGATGCAATGGAGCACGTGCGGAATTGCCCAGTATTGGCCGTTCCTGAAAATGTGGTTTATGGCGACCCTAATGAAATTGTTTTCCCCACAAGTTACAAGACTCATTATAAGAGCAAGGAACTTAGGCATCTCTATGAAATATCTAGGATTACGAATGCTCCTGTACGCATATTACACGTTCAGGGCAAGAAAAGTCTTACCAAACAGCAACAGGACAATAAGGATTTGCTGGAAGAATGTTTTGAGGGAATGGATTATTCCTTCCACTGGATGGAAAATATGGGCGTACAGGAAGGGCTTGTAAAATTTGTTACGGAGCGCAATAGCCAAATGATCGCCTTTATAAACAAAAAACATATTTTTTTCGGAAGCGTTTTCTCAAACCCGATGGTGAAAAAATTGGGCCTTTATTCCAAAGTACCGGTATTGGCGCTTCACGACCTTAGAAATTGATTTTTTATTAAGGATAACCAATCACTTCAAGATAACCTAAAACAACGATTATGAAAAAGATTTTAATACCCACCGACTTTTCAAGAAATGCCTTCAATGCGCTTAAATATGCTTTTGAACTTTTTAAAAATGAAGCATGTGAATTTCACATTATCCACACCTATTTTCTGGCAGGATATTCCACGGAAAATTTGCTTATACCGGAGCCCGACGATGCCGAGTATGAAAGGGTGCGTGCAAATGCAGAGGCAAATATGGAAAAATTGAAGGTTAAATTGGTGTCCGAAGATCTAAACCCAAAACACCGCTTGCATTTCTTTAATGAAATGGGACCCCTTATTGATATTCTGAAAAACAAGATAAAAAAGGAGAACATCACCTTAATAGTGATGGGAACCCGTGGGGAAACGGAGGGCGAAGATTTTGCCTACGGCCGCAACTCAGTAATTGTAATGGAAAAAGTTCGATCCTGCCCCGTGCTTGCCGTTCCCCAGAATATTGTTTTCACCGGTTTGAAGGAAATTGTCTTCCCCTCCAGTTTTAAACACCCCTATAATTTGGAAGAATTGCAAATGCTGGTAAACATTGCAAAAACATCCAAATCCGTTATAAGAATTGTTCACGCTGGCGAGGAAAATGATCTGAGTGAAAAGCAATTGCACAATATAAAAATATTGGAAAATCATTTCCACGAACTTCACTATTCATTCCAATATTTAAAAAATGTAAAAATTCCCGATGGTCTTTTCCGTTATGTTGACGAGCACAGCAGCAGTATGATAGCTTTTGTGAACAAGAAACATTGGTTCTTCGGAAGTGTATTTTCAAACCCATTGGTGAAAAAGCTCGGCATACATTCAGAAGTGCCCTTACTTGCATTGCATGATTCAAGTAATTAAATATTTATGAAGAAAGATTCGCAAAATTTTCAAGTCATTAAAAGCTCCGGTGCAAGAGCGAATTTTTCCATAGAAAAATTGAAAAATTCCCTACGGCAAAGTGGGGCAGGAGAAGCACTAGTAAACGAAATTACTAATAATGTACGCGACGAATTGTACCACGGTATTTCAACAAAGGAAATCTATAACCGGGCATTTTCACTTCTAAAGAAAAACAAGAATATTTTTGCTTCAAAATACAAGTTGAAAAAGGCAATTTATGAATTGGGTCCCACAGGTTTTCCTTTTGAAAAATTTATCGGCGCCATCCTTTTTTATAGCGGTTACGAAGTAAAAACCGGACAGTTTCTTCAAGGAAAATGCGTAACCCACGAGATAGATGTGGTTGCGCATAAAAATGGGCAATACATAGTTGCCGAATGTAAATTCCACAGTGAGGAAGGCCGTAACTGCAATGTGAAAGTGCCACTTTATATCCATTCGCGGTATCGCGATATTCTCAATTTTTACGCCGTCAAAGACAATGGTGAAACACCAAACGAAGGCTGGGTGGTCACCAATACCCGTTTTACCGAGGATGCATTAAAATATGGCAAATGCAGCGATCTTTATCTTTTAAGTTGGGATTTCCCAAAAAATGATGGCATTAAGGATAGAATAGACCGTTTGGGTCTTTACCCAATAACTGTTTCCACACTTTTAAGCCAGCGCGAAAAAGGATTTTTGCTCAGTCGCGATGTGGTACTCTGCAAACAATTGATAAATGACGATTTCTATTTGGACCATTTGGGAATTTCTGAAAATCGAAAAAAGCGGATTTTAAAGGAAGTCAATTTTTTATGTAAAGGATACTAAAAATGCAAAAACTGAAAATCCATTTCCTAGGTGCAGCGGGAACCGTAACGGGCTCCAAATTTTTGGTTGAAACCCCAGAGCAGAATATTTTGATAGACTGCGGCATGTTTCAAGGTTTAAAGGAACTGCGCGAAAAAAACTGGGAATATTTGCCAATAGAGGTTTCAGAAATAGATGTTGTTTTGCTGACGCACGGCCATTTGGACCATACCGGTTATTTACCGCGATTGGTGAAACAAGGTTTCCGTGGAAAAATTGTAGGCACTGCGCCAACACTTGCAATTACAAAAATAATTTTGCTGGACAGTGCGAAAATTCACGAGGAAGAAGCCGAAAAGGCCAATGAAGAAGGCTATTCAAAACACAAACCCGCCGAACCGTTTTACAGTATTGAGGAAGCTGAAACTACACTTGGCTTTTTTCACACTGAAGAAAAAGACAAATGGATTGAACTTTCAGAAAATATAAAATATCGGTTTCGATATAACGGCCACATTATCGGCGCTACTTTTATTGAAATGGAAATCTTTGGAAAAACCTTTGTGTTTTCGGGAGATATCGGGAGGGAACACGACCTGTTGCTTTTCCCACCCGAAAAGCCGGAATGGGCGGACTATCTTTTTATGGAAAGCACTTACGGAAACAAACTCCATCCGCAGGAAAGTGTTTCAGATAAATTGGTAGAGCTCATCAATAAAACCATTTACAACCGAGGCAATTTGATTATTCCTTCATTTGCCGTGGAGCGTTTGCAAACGCTTATGTTTCTGCTATGGAAACTGTACAATGAAAACCGGATTCCCAATATTCCAATATTTATTGATAGCCCAATGGGCAATAACGTGCTTTCGGTATTTCAGAATTTTCCAGATTGGCACAAATTGCCAATGAAGGATTTCAATGCGATGAACCACCGTATGAATATTATCACTTCCTATAAAGAAACCTGGGAAACCATCGATAATCCACAGCCAAAAGTAATTATTGCCGGCAGCGGAATGGTTACCGGTGGAAGGGTTTTGACTTATTTGAAACAGATGATAGATAAAACAAACACCACCATTTTATTGGTAGGTTACCAAGCGGAAGGCACTCGTGGGCGCCAACTTTTGGATGGTGCCTATGAATTGAAATTCTTCGGGAAATACTATCCCGTAAAAGCTGAGGTCCATCATATAGAAAGTCTTTCCGCGCATGCAGACCAACAGGGCCTTTTGGATTGGACAAGCAATATTAAAAACATTCCCGAGGAAACATTTTTAATTCACGGTGAGCCGACAGCGCAGGATGCTTTTCGGGTCAAGTTGCATGATACGCATGGTTGGAAAGTAACCATTCCGAAGCTTTATAGCATTACGGAAATATCTGTGTAAACCTTTAATTTCCAAGCTATCCAACACATTTTGCAATATTTCCCTCCACACAATAATACCCATAAGCCAACCATTTTTATAAAAAGAATCAATAGCTGACCATCGTCATAATTTAGGAAAGTTGTGCGGGATACCTTTGTTTAAACTTAAAAACATAAGGTATGAAAACTTTAAAAAAATTATCTCTTTCCTTAATCGCGCTTTTTCTTTTCAATACACACATTTCTTCAGCGCAAAGTTTCCACCTCAGTAATTCCACTTCCACCTTAAAAATTGAAGGTACCTCAAATATTCACGATTGGCATATTATAGCAGAAGACCAACAAGGAACGTTGGTTGCTACGATTGCGAACAACCAGATTTCAAATTTTGATCAGTTGGATTTCAGCGTAAAGGCCGAAAGCCTAAAAAGTGGAAAAGGCAGTATGGACAAAAACACCTACAAGGCCCTAAATACGAATAAGTACAAGAATATTGTGTACAAACTCAGCAAGGTAAAAAGCATCAATTGCGCCGGTTCAGGTAGTTGTAAGGTTTCAACTTTGGGGAGTTTAACCATTTCGGGAACCACGAAAACCATTGAGATGGTTTTTGATGTCAAGTTCAGCGACTCAAAGATTATCCTTTCCGGAAATAAAACCCTAAACATGACCGATTTTGGGGTAGAACCTCCTACTGCCTTACTTGGTACAATAACCACCGGCGAAAATATTGACGTAATATTTAAAGCATCATTTATAAAATAACCGACCAAAAACACAAAATAATTTCAACCCTTAAAACCAATAAAATGAAAAAGTTAATCAATTATTCCAGTACATTAGTGCTAATATTATTCGGGTTTCAAGCCTTGGCACAGGTAAATGAAAGTCGCGACCTGCCAAATTTCAGGTATCCCGACCAACGAGGTATCAACCAGTTTGAAGCCCCCAAGGATACGGCAACTACCTTCAATGGAGTCAATGTTCGCATTGGCGGCGCATCAACCATTCAATTTCAGGCTTTGGACCATGAAACCACCGGCACACCCGTGGACGAGGAAGGAGCCCCAATTAAATTAATTGAACTAGGGGACAACTTCAACCTTCCTACCGCTAACTTAGATTTGGACGTTCAGTTGTACGAGGGTGTACGTATGCACCTAAGAACATATCTTTCTTCACGCCACCACCCCGAACCTTACGTAAAGGGCGGTTATATTCAGATAGATAAACTGGATTTTGTTTCACCTGGTTTCTTGGAATCCTTAATGGAAAATGTGCGCATTAAAATTGGCCATATGGAAAATAATTACGGCGATGCCCATTTTAGAAGAAGCGACAATGCCCAGGCTATTTACAACCCATTTGTAGGCAACTTAATTATGGATGCCTTTACCACCGAAGTTGGTGCAGAGGTATACTACTTTAAAAGTGGATTCTTAGGTATGGTTGGCCTTACCAACGGAAAATTGAATCAGGCCGTGGACAAACCTGAAACAACCTCACCTTCTGTTCTTGCAAAATTGGGGTACGATAATATGGTTGCAGATGATCTTCGCTTTAGGTTAACTGGTTCCATTTACCACACCAACCAAAGTGCTAATGCCTATCTTTATAGTGCTGATAGGGCCGGATCAAGATATTACCTTGTAATGGAACCGGAAGGAGCAACCACTGCTTCCAACTTTAGATCTGGACGATTCAATCCTAATCTTCGCAATGAACTTACATCAATTATGATTAACCCATTCGTGAAATATGGTGGACTTGAATTTTTCGGAACCTATGAAAGAGCTTCCGGTAGAGCAGCTGCCGAAAAAGACAACCGCACTTTTAACCAATATGCTGCCGAAATTGTGTACCGCTTCGGAACAACTGAAAATGTATTTTTAGGTGGCCGTTATAACTACGTTGATGGCGAGTTATCCAAGGGAACCAATATTGATATTACAAGATTTAACATATCTGCCGGTTGGTTTATGACCAAAAATATACTGGCCAAGGTTGAATATGTAAATCAAGAGTACGGTGGATTTCCTGCCGACGATCTATTGAATGGAGGCAAATTTAATGGAGCCGTGGTTGAAGCGGTTATAAGTTTCTAATCAGTAACTTTTAAAAGAAAAGGTGGAGAATATTTAAAATTCTCCACCTTTAAACTTTAAAATTTCTCCAAAAATGAACCGTTATCTGCTATATTTTTTAATACTTCTGGGCGCTGTAAAAGGCTTTGCCCAAGGTGAAATGGTTTCAAAAACCATAAAAATCCTGCCCGGTAGCGAACTTTCAATCCAGGGTGATACCAATATTACCGAGTTTGGCTGCGGCTTTGATACCGATTTTCTGGAAGGATGCAAAAAAATTAACTATACCGAAAATGGCAACGACATTTATTTTAAGAATGCCGTTCTAATTCTAAAAAACAAGGGTTTCGATTGTGGCAGCAAAGGCATTAATAAAGATTTCCATAGCCTATTGAAAACCGCTCAATATCCACAAATATCCCTGGAGCTTACCAAAATTAACCTATTGCAATCCAACAAAGGAATGGCTTGGGTATATATTACCATTGCCGGCATAACCCACGAGTACAAGCTACCAATAGACTTACCGGAGTCGCTGGACCACTTTACCGGCAATCTGAAATTGAATATAAATGATTTCAATCTAGAGCCTCCAAGAAAAATGTTGGGCCTTATTGTCATAAAAGAAGAGATTGAAATAGATTTCAACCTTGTTGCAAAGTTATAATTAGGTCACTTTTTTATAGCTCCAAACCGCCAAACCATTCATTATTAAAGCGTAAAGCAGTGTTTTCCAAAGTTGCGGTAAAATATCCATAAACCCTGCACCCTTCAAAAGTACCATACGTACAATTTCAACAAAATATTTTATAGGGTTGAATTCCGTAATTAGCTGTGCCCATCTAGGCATGCTTTCAATTGGCGTAAACAAACCACTCATCAAAATAAAAATCACTATAAAAAACCAAGCGATGAACATGGCTTGTTGCTGTGTATCGGTGAAATTTGAAATCAGCAAACCCATTCCGAGAATAACCAAAATATAAATGGAAGTGTAGGCGTAAAGTAGAAATATACTTCCCAGCATTGGAATATTAAAAATTACTTTTGCCAGTATTAATCCTATTGTTAAAAGGCCAATTCCTATGACCCAAAACGGAAAAAGTTTCCCGATGATAAACTGACTTTTACGAATAGGCGTTACGTTTATTTGTTCCAAAGTACCTATCTCTTTTTCGCGAACAATGTTCATTCCAGATAGAAAAAGCGTTATCATCGTTACCAATAACACTAAAATGCCGGGAACCATAAAAGTTTTATAATTCAGGGTGGTATTGTACCAAAAAGAAGGGATGCTTTCAATTAGCACTGGCTGCGCATTTTCCTTTGATGTATCCATAAAATCCATTTTCACATCTTTATTAAAACTTTGTACAATTTGATTTGCATAGCCACTTTCCACACCGGCGGCAGCGCCATCAATAGCATTAATAGTAATAGATAAATCAGCAGTTTTTTCCTTTAGCAGGTTTCGTTCAAAATTGTTTGGTATTTCCAGGACCACATCAACTTCACCAGTTAGCATTGCGGCACTTGCTTTTTCCTGTGAAGGGAAATCGGTTAAAACATCAAAATAAGTTGAGGCGTTAAATTTTTCAATCAATGCGCGGGATGTTGAGGTGTGATCGTAATCTATGTATGCAAACTTGATGTTTTTTACTTCATACGTAGCCGCATTGGAGAGAATGACCAATTGCAGAATCGGTAATATAAAAATGATAGGCAACATCCCTTTATTTCTAAAGATCTGCTTGAATTCCTTTTGTATGATGTACCCAATGGTTTTCACTATTCCAGCCGTATTTTATATTTCTTCACGCTTAGTCCAATAAAAAAAAGCGTCATCCCAATTAAAATCATCGTTTCCTTCCAGATATAAGCCATTCCAACACCTTTCAGCATAATGCCTTTTATTATGAGAATGAACCATTTTGCGGGAATTATGTTGCTTATCCATTGCAAAGGTTCGGGCATACTGGTTATGGGAAAAATAAATCCAGAAAGCAATATTACGGGAAGCATCAATCCCATCAACGAAATCATCATTGCAGCCTGCTGTGTTTCTGAAATGGTTGAGATCAAAATCCCCAATGCCAAGGAAGTGATTATGAATAAAACACTCTCCAATCCCAATAAAAACAGACTGCCTTGAACAGGCATTTTAAATATAAATATGCTCAAAAGCACGATTACCGAAGCATTTATAATAGATAGGAAAATATACGGAACCACTTTCCCGATAATAACCTGAAAGGGTTTTAAAGGGGATACCAAGAGGATTTCCATTGTGCCCAATTCCTTTTCGCGAGTTATGGAAATAGAGGTCATCATTGCCGATACTAACATCAAAATAATAGTCATCACGCCAGGGACGAACATAAAAACACCTTTAAGTTCGGGATTGTAAACCATCCGTGTTTGGGGAATAATTTGGTGCTCTATTTGAATTTCCTTATTGATTGTTTGTTGATAATTCTGAAGTATCGCATTTATGTAATTTGTTATAGAACTTGCAGTATTTGGGTCGGTGGCGTCGGTAATAATTTGAATTGTAGCTTTTCGTTCTTTGATTAGATTTTTGCTGAAATCTTTTTCAAAATTCAATACTGCCTTTATTTTTCCTTTTTTGAAGGCGGTTTCTATATCGGCTTCACGAGCTAAAATTTGTTTTATTGTGAAGTATTTTGAAGCTGAAATTTTATTGATAATTTCTTCCGTAGTAGCATCTTTTGAATGATCCAAAATGGCGATATCTACATTGTTGATTTCATTGGTAATTGCAAACCCGAAAAGCAATATTTGGGCAATGGGCATCCCGAATAGTATAAACAGCGACCGCCTATCCCTGAAGATATGGTAGAATTCCTTTTTTATAAAACCAATAAATCGTTTCATTTTTACCTTTTTGGTTCCCCCTTTGGGGGTTAGGGGGCCTCAATATTTCTCGCGAGCTTCAAGAACACATCATTCATTGAATCAACTTTAAATTGTTCCTTTAGTTTTTTCGGAGTATCCAAAGCTTCAATTTTTCCTTCTACCATTATGGAAACTCGGTCGCAGTATTCGGCTTCGTCCATGTAATGCGTGGTTACAAAAATGGTAGTGCCTTGATCTGCTGCTTTATAGATCATTTCCCAAAAATGTCTTCGGGTAATGGGGTCAACGCCGCCCGTTGGTTCATCCAAAAAAACAATTTTTGGCTCGTGTAAAAGTGAAACCGAAAACGCCAGCTTTTGTTTCCAGCCCAAAGGCAAAGAGCCAACCAATTTATTACTGATATTTTCCAGGCCCAATTCTGAAACTAATTCTTCCCTTTTCTCCTTGATTTTCTTTCTGGACAGCCCATAAATCCCTCCAAAAAAAGTTATGTTTTCCTTTACCGTTAAATCATCATATAATGCGAATTTCTGGCTCATGTAGCCAATATTCTTCTTGATAGATTCCGTTTGGGAATACACGTCAAACCCTGCAACTTTAGCTTGCCCCGATGAGGGTTTTGAAATTCCTATCAGCATTTTCATCGCAGTAGTTTTTCCTGCGCCATTTGCACCCAAAAACCCAAAGATTTCACCTTTTTTGACTTCAAAACTGATTGCATTCACAGCTGTGAAATCACCAAAAGTCTTTGTTAATTCTTCGACTACTATAACATTTTCCTTTTTCATTATTTCGCTAATTCCATAAAGGCATCTTCTATGTTGGCCGATGTGTTTTCAATGTGGATATCCGTTAAGCCCGCATTCTCCAAATAGGATTTTAGTTCTGTAACTTCAAAAGCATCCCTTTTGTCTGTGTAATGCACAAACTCCCCGAACGGAAATACGCTATATAAATGCTCATAGTTCTTTAGCGATTGTATTAATTTGTACATATTATTTGCCCCAACATTGTAAATGGTTTTAGGGAATTTGTTTACAATCGCTTCCGGCGTGTCAATCTCCAATATCTCCCCATCTTGAATCAAAGCAATTCTATCACATAAAGCTGCCTCGTCCATATATGGAGTTGAAACTAAAATGGTAATTCCTTTTTTCTGCAAGCGTTTGAGCATTTCCCAAAACTCTTTGCGTGAAACTGGGTCAACGCCCGTGGTGGGTTCATCTAAAAAAAGGACTTTGGGTTTGTGGATTAGCGCACAGCAAAGTGCGAGCTTTTGCTTCATTCCGCCCGAGAGCTTTCCGGCGCGTCGATTTTTAAAAGGTGCGATTTGAACATAAATATCTTCAATCAGATCGTAGTTTTCTTCAATGGTTGTTCCAAAAATAGTGGCGAAAAATGACAGGTTTTCCTCCACTGTCAAATCTTGATAAAGCGAAAACCGTCCCGGCATATAACCAACGGAATTTCGAATGGCTTTATAATCCTCAACAATATCAAAACCAGCAACTATAGCAGTACCTTCATTAGGAATTAAAAGAGTAGTTAAAATTCTAAAAATGGTAGTTTTCCCAGCGCCATCAGGCCCAATAAGGCCAAAGAGTTCCCCCGGATTCACATCAAAAGATATGTCCTGCACTGCTCTAACCTTTTTATAGGATTTGCTGATATTGCTGAGAGAAATGCTCATTTACGCTTCAACTTTGATGGTTACTTCCATGGTAATTTTAGATTTTATTGAATTAGAAATCAAACAAGCCGCTTCCGATTTTTGAAGGATACGTTCGGCGCGATCACGGTCTTTTTCGTCTTTAATGGTTACAGTGGGTTCTAGGATTACTTCAGTCATTAAATATTTTCCGTCCACTCTTTCCAAAACACCTTTCGATTTGCAGCTAAAACCTGAAAAATCCAGTTTTGAGTTTTCAGCAATTGCCAAAAAAGTGGTCATCAAGCAACTACTCACAGAGGCTGTGAAAAGATGTTCGGGCGACCAAATATTGGGCACTCCCTTTGGGAATTCTGGCGGGGTGGCAATTTCAATACAGTTGGATGAATGGGAATTACCATCGGCCAATTCTGGCGAGCACATCATCCCTTTGCGATCGTGGCGCCAGGTTATATCTACATTATAATTATGTTTTTCCATGATTTTAAATTTTCTTTATTTGAAATAATTGTAATACCCTTCCAGATTTTCTTTGATGCTTGCTGTAACTTCAGCTCCTTCGTCTGTTGTTGAAACTTTTCCAAGGGCGTTAATTTTCTCGATAAGCGGATGCAGAAAAACGTGTAGATTGTCATGCGAAGGACCTTCCATCGTGCATTTTTTTACTACAAAATTTTTATCCTCGTTTAGTTTTGAAGCCAAAGCTTGGTAATCTTCCACGGTTTTTGGATTGCTAGATTTAACCAAGTCGAGCATTTTATCTACCCCTTCGGTTGTTTCCAGGTTGGCTTCCCACTTGCTGCCGTTGTCCAATTTTATTTCATTTACCCAAGCGTTGTCCATCGTGTGGGTTTCGGCGGCCATTTCTTCGTGGTTGCTGAGCGGAGTCGAAGCATCGGTGCTTTCGTGTTTGTGTTTTGTTTCGTTACAGCTTATTAAAAAAGCTGAAATGATTGCTGTTGCTAAGATTGTTTTTTTCATATTTTGAAAGTTTAAGTGTTTATTTGTTTAAAAGTTTAATTGATTGTTTTATTAAGAATTATTCAGAAATCCACATTTCGGCGGGCATCCCAATTTTCAGACTGCCATCGTTTTTTACGGTAACTTTTATGGCGTAAACTAGATTTACACGTTCCTCTTTGGTTTGAATTATTTTAGGTGTGAATTCTGCCGAAGCTGAAATCCAACTAATGGTTCCACTAAAGTTTTTCATTTGCTCGCCGGAATCAATTTTTACGGTTACTTGCTGCCCGATTTTAATATTCGGAAGTTGCGTTTCGCTTATGTAAACTCGAAGTGTCATTTCTTTCAAATCGGCGATTTTATAAAGTGGTTTTCCGAAGGAAACAATCTCGCCCGGTTCTGCATATTTAGTCAAAACCGTTCCTTTTATTGGGTTTGTGATTTTGCTTTTTTCAATCTGTTCCTCAATTTGCGCCACCTTTGCATCAATTGATTTCACCTCGTTTACAATCGGGGAATTTTGCGTTTCTACATTTTGAATTTGTTTTTTTAAGAACATCCACTTGGCTATTGGCTTGGTCCAATTGGCGTTGGGTGGCAGCGTTTTCTGTAAACATATTTTGGATGCGTTGTTGTTCCGTTTTTGCAGTTTGCAACTGTTGGTTCAAAACACTTACTTGCGACCAAACGCCTCCCGATTTTGAAGCAACTGTTTCCTTTGAAGCAAGCAGTTGTTGTTTGTTCAAATAAAGCTGAAGGGTATCGACAAGCGCGACGACTGTCTCCTTTTTCTAAAACTTGTCCTTCTTCCAAATTCAGAAATTCCAGTTTTCCGTTTGCTTCGGAAGAGATCGTGATTTCAGTGGCTTCAAAGTTTCCGTAGCCATCGGCTTTTTCACTATTGGAACAGGAAAATAAGCTTCCTGCCAAAACTGCCAAAAACAATATTTTTATATTTTTCATCCTAAATATTTTATTTAAAATCCCCTTTTATTATGCTATAATTTGCCTTTGCAAGCGCGAGTTGAACCTCGTGCAATTGATGGTCAATTCTGGCTTCGTAAAGATTGTTCAGTTCCGTGATGTATTCCGAAGAAGTTATGGCGCCGTTTCGTAATTGTGAATTAGTTGCCTGTAAAACTTGCTCACGCAATTCAATGATTTCTGAGTCTTTCAGTAACATTGCTTCGTATTTATTGATGTCGCTTTCGGCTTCTTTTTGTTGCATTTGGTTGTTCAGCAAAAAGGTTTCTTTTTCAGTGGAAACTATTTCTTTTGAAATATCGACAGCCTGCTTTTGCTGCTTCGTTTTCCCCCAATCAAAAATGTTCCAGTTCAATTTCAATCCGACCATATAAAAATCCTGAAAGGAATTGTCCAGCATATTGAGTCCCGGATTGCCGTAGCCAGCTTGCGCAAAACCGAATAATTTTGGGTAATTACTTTTTGAAATGACTTCTTTTGAAGTTTCCAACTGTGTTTCCTGCAATTTGAAAAGTTCCAATTCGGGTCGCTTCGAATTAATTTCCGGACCGACCAAAATCTCAGGGTTAGTTAGAGTTGTATTATTATCCAAATCTTGAAAAATCAATAGCGACAGGTTTTTCAGCGCTTTTTGTTTTTCAAAATTAATTTGTGAAAGTTGCTGCTCCAGCTTTAGTTGTTCGGCTTTCAATATCTGTTCGGAAGCGGGGAGGACCGCGCCATATTTCACTCCAGCACTTACTTCTTTTAATCGAGCGTTAAGCTGTTCCATTTTTGAAAGGAGCAGTTTTTCCTGTTCCTGAAAAAGTAAAACGCTGAAATAATTTTGATTTATACGGTTTTTTAAAGTGTAAAGATTTACCGCAATTTGTTGTTGTTGCGTCGCGAGTTCTGCGGTTTTTAATTTTGTGTTTGCCGAAATGTTTCCGCCGTTATAAATCAGTTGGTTTGCATCCAGCGTAGCGCGATATTGATCTTTGTTGGGCGGCTCAATGGTTGAATTTGGAATTTGCAAGGGAAATTCAATTACATCAGATTGATAGGTTGCCTGCGCGTTCAAATCCAATTTGGGCAGTCTTCCTTTTTCCAAAACCTTAATTTCAGATTTTGTTTTTTCTTCCAATAAAGCCGTCTGTCTTGCCAACGGATAATTTTTTTCCGCTAAAACATAGCATTCTTCCAAGGTGAGCTTTTGCTGGGCAATTGCCAAAATGGGTGCGATTGCAAAAAGTATAAATAGAAACTTTTTCATTTCTTTATTGAATTGATAATAAACTCCGAAACCGCATTTTTACGCTGCTCCATCAGTTGTTTAAAGCCTTTATCGTCAATTTTCATAAACCCTTTTATTAAGGGGGCTGCCACGAATGGAAAAATGTTCAGCGAAATAATATTGATAAAAAGTTGCTCTCCGTCGATAGGTTTTAGAATGCCTTTTTGCAACTTCTTCTGCTCACTTGATTTTTAAATTTTTCCAAAGTGTGGAAAATGCAGCGTTTTGTTGAATTTTTTCAAAAAACTTTGGGTTTCGGTTTAATTCCTGAATTATAAAATTTGGTAAATACGGATGCTCTGAAATAAATGAAATATAGTTGTTGGTAAAGTTTTTCACCTTATCCTCAATGGATGAATCATCGTTCAAAATTTTGTTGAACTGTGGCGCTAAAAGTGAGAAAGGCATTCGTGAAAACTGCTTCAAAAAGTAATTGCTTACTTCGGTAATAATAGTGGAGCATTGCCTTGTTAATGCCCGCTTCGTCTGCAATTTCCTGCATACGCGCGCCGTCCATTCCTTTTTTTTGGAATACATTTTCAGCAGCGTTCAATATTTGCCCTTCCGTATCCTTGTTTTTATTTGTCTTTGCCATTTTTCAACTTTATGGTTTAACCGTTTGGTTAACAAAGGTAGTTAATTCACCTTATTAAGAATCTTTTTTTATAAAAAAAATGGGAATCGCAGGCCAAGGATTGATTTATATCATATTTGAAATTGCTGAAATACCATAGGTTTATGACTCGTTAATTATAACTTTAAATGTTTGAAAAAGAGAAGCGTATATTTACTTATTGTTGATTCGTGTATAAATGGGCTTTTCAATAAAATAACTTTTTAATAGAAATGGTATGTATAAATTATTGGTCACGGCACTTTTTGTCACTATGTTTTCCGGTTGCTCCACCAGCCGTTTGGTAAAAGAATACGTAAATCCCGAAACTCCCAATTTTCAGGCGGCCAAGGTTTTGATTGTTGGAATTGCTTCTGATGCCGAAATACGCAGGGAATTTGAAAAAAAAGCGACAGAGGTTTTGGAAAAAAACGGGGTTATTGCTGTAAAAAGCATCGACTTTTTTGAAAAATCCTTTACCGATAATAAAAAATCGCTCGAACAACTTGACTTAATTAAAAACCAATTATTGAACGCAGGTTTTGACGCGATATTGGTGACGAAAGTTATCGGGCAGGAAAGCAAAGTTTCCTTAGTGGAATCTTATAGGGAGTTCGCAAAAACCTATGAATCGTTTCAACAGTTTTATTACAACAACCAGAATATTTATATGAAAGAACAGACCCAAAATTATATGGTCTATAATACCGAAACCTCCTTGTTCTGTATTTGTCCCGGAAAGGAGCGCGAGCTTATTTGGAGCGGCCAAATAGATTTGACGGGTACCGAAAACATCCATAAAAGCATACATGACTACATTAAAACATTATTTAAAGCGCTTGATGAAAGCCATGTTCTCCTTTAGGGATGCAGCACCAATAAAGGCACACGGGAACCGTAACTGATTTTTGAGGTTTCCGATCCGAAAATGAAACGATCCAAAAAGCTTTTTTGTTCCACAAGCATTGCGTGGAGTTGGATGGGAAATAATTGTTCAAAGGCATTTATGGCTACTGCGGCTGGTAGATTCTTAAGTGAAAAACGCTCAAAACCAATTTCCTTTAGCGCCTCTTCAGTATTATTTTTTGTGGCTGTCAGCTCAATATTTTCTTCTTCTATTTCAAGAATTTTAAGTCCTGACTTGTGCATGTTTATTATTTCTGAAAGCAGATCCACATTCTTTTTTGAAATTTTATACTGATAGTTCAGCGATAGCAGTACAGATTCAATTTTTTGAAATGAATATCCCTGTGGAACAGCAATAACGGGGCAATCAACATTGCGTATAATTTTCAAGGTGTTGCTCCCGAAGATAACTTCCGCCGCGCCGGTTGCACCATTTGTTCCCATAATAATTAAATCGATATTATCTAGTGAAAGTGCTTGGTTCACCGCATCGAGAATATTGTCAAAATCAAGTTTCGGTTCGAAAGTATAATCCTCCTCCTCAGCAATGGATTTACAAAATGCGACCATCTTTTCCAGTCCCTTTTTATTATCGTTCAAAACTCCGTCATAAATAGAGGCGCCCGGCGTTCCGTAGAGAACATCCGCAGTTAAATATCCTGAAGGTTTTTGTGAATTTAGCAGATGGAATGTACATTTTTCACCCTTAAAAAAATGAAGGGCGTATGAAATGGCATTTTTAGAGTTTTCTGAAAAATCGGTTGGTAATAGTATGTTTTTCATCACTATATATTTCTTCAAATTTATTTTTTAAGAATTGTATTTTATATGACTTTCCTCATAAATAATTCCCTCTGAAAGGCTAAACTTTCAACCATGGAAAATATTTCCCTGCAGATACTTTAACGTGGAAAGAAATAAAGGATAAAAATATCCCTTATATGACGAAAATCATATTCTGTCCTTTAGTTGACTCTTAAATTTGTCGTATAAAATAAAAGTAACAATCATGAAGAACATAATGAAATCAATTGCTCCCCTTGCCATTTTAATTCTAATAAGCTGTGGCGGAAAAGATGAAAAAAAGAATGATAGCATTCAAATAGGCCAAAAACCAGCTGTTGTCGAAACTCCAAAAGAGGAACCGGCGGCTACCACGACAAAGGCCTCAGAAACTATCGATTTGACCAACAAGGGTGTGGGCCCCATTAAAAATGTAGAGCTTCCGCCTACAATTGACCAAACCATGGCGGCACAAGGAATGGAAGTTTATAAAACAAAATGTATGGCCTGCCACAAACCGGACAAAAAATTCATCGGTCCAGCTCCAAAAGGAATTCTTGAAAGAAGAACACCGGAATGGATAATGAATATGATCCTAAATCCAGAGGTAATGATACAGAAAGATCCCTTGGCCAAATCACTATTGATAGAATTCAACGGCTCCCCCATGGCGAACCAAAACCTCACTGAGGAAGAGGCCAGGCAAGTATTGGAATATTTTAGAACACTATAATATACACTCAACCAACCTCAACCCTTGCGGGGCCAATAGTCTCGCAAGGGTTTAAAAACCAAACTAAAATGAGAACAATACACAAACTTCTATGTTTTTCAGCTGCGGTACTCGTGTTTTCAGCCTGTAAAAACGAAACCAAGACCGAAGGGGAAGAAACTGTTTTGAAATCTTCCGCCAAAAGTGGTGCCCAGACCGAAAAGCAAGGGCAAGCTTTTATCGAAAATGATGAGTCCAAACCTAATGTTCTTCAAATTGCCATAGGTTCGCCAGATCACACAACGCTTGTAGCCGCTGTTAAGGCTGCGGGATTGGAAAATTCCCTTGTGAATGCGGGACCTTTAATGGTTTTCGCTCCAACAAATGCTGCATTTGATGCATTGCCAGCAGGCACTGTTGAAAACCTTTTGAAACCTGAAAACAAAGAGCAATTGGCTTCTATTTTGAAAAATCACGTTACTCCTGGCAATTATTCCAAGGATTTTCTGAAAAAATTTAAAAAACTGGGTCAGGCAGGTGGTCAAGACGTAACTGTAGAAGTTAAAGGCGATGATGTGTATGTGGGAGGAGCCAAAATTCTTGCAAGCATTCCAGCCGGAAACGGAATTGTACACGTGGTTGATAAAGTAATTCTGCCCGCAAACTAAGTAATTAACAACATAAATATAAAATGATGAAAAAAACAATTAATATTTTGGTTTCCCTGATTATGGTTGCCGGTTTGGTGAGCTGTAATAATGGTGGAGGCAAAAAAGGTAACAAAGGGCAGGGTGGTTTGGCAAGCAATGCTGCCGAAAAAGTATATGTAGCTCCAGGAGAACACGATGAATTCTATGCTTTTATTTCAGGAGGTTTTAGTGGACAGTTAGCTGTTTACGGATTGCCATCTGGAAGATTATTTAAGGTAATTCCTGTGTTTTCACAAGATCCTGAAAAAGCTTATGGTTACAATGAAGAGAGCAAGCCTATGTTGGAAACTTCCTATGGCTTTGTGCCTTGGGGCGACGCCCACCACCCGGACATTTCACAAACTAACGGCGAGCTTGATGGACGTTGGGTTTTCATTAATGAAAACAACACCCCGCGAATTGCGCGAATAGATCTAACTACTTTTGAAACAGCGGAAATTATAGAGGTGCCAAACAGCGCCGGTAACCACAGCTCTTCTTTCGTAACTGAAAATACTGAATACGTTATTGCAGGTACCCGATTTTCTGTGCCAATACCGCAGCGGGATATGCCGATCAAGGATTACAAAGGAAACTTTAAGGGCGCGCTTTCATTTATTAGTGTTGATCCTGAAAGCGGAAATATGGCCATCAAATTTCAATTGATGATGCCAGGATTTGACTACGACCTTTCACACCCTGGCCGTGATAAATCCCACGGGTGGTTCTTTTTCACAACCTATAATACTGAAGAAGCAAACTCGCTTTTGGAGGTGAACGCTTCCCAAAATGACAAGGATTTTATTGCAGCCGTAAACTGGAAAAAAATTGAGGAATACGTAAATAATGGCGGAGGAACCAAAGTTCCTGCAAAATATGCACATAACATATATAATGACGAGACCCATTCCGCAACTTCAACAATGATGAATGAAGTGCTTACCGTGAATCCCTTGGATGTTCCAGGAGCCGTTTATTTTCTTCCAACCCCAAAATCGCCTCACGGTTGCGATGTTGACCCAACAGGTGAATACATTGTTGGTAACGGAAAACTTTCAGCAGATTTAACTGTGCATTCATTCACTAAAATGCTTGCGGCTATTGAAAACAAAAAGTTTGATGGTGAAGCTTACGGCATTCCAATTCTAAAATTTGAGGATGTTCTTGCTGGAACTGTAAAACAGCCAGGCTTAGGCCCATTGCACACCGAGTTTGATGGCAAGGGAAATGCTTATACCACCTTCTTTATTTCTTCCGAAGTGGTAAAATGGAAACTTGGCACCTGGGAGGTTGTGGATCGTCAGCCCGCTTATTATTCTGTGGGCCACGGGATGATTCCCGGTGGAAATTCACGCAAACCTTTTGGAAAGTATTTTGTTTCAATGAACAAAATTACCAAGGACCGTTATTTGCCAACAGGTCCGGAAGTTACCCAATCTGCACAATTGTATGACATTAGTGGCGATAAGATGGAACTGCTACTAGATTTCCCAACTATAGGCGAACCGCATTACGCTGCCGGAATTCCTGCAGATATTGTGGCCAAAAATTCGAGGCAGATATTTAAACTCGCGGAAAACAAGCACCCATATGCCACCATTTCTGATGGGGACGCAAGGGTAGAGCGCAAAGGAAACGAAGTGCATATTTATATGACGATGATCCGTAGCCACTTCAACCCAGATAATATTGAAGGTGTAAAAGTGGGCGACAAAGTGTACTTCCACGTAACAAACCATGAGCAGGATTACGACGTACCGCACGGTATTAGTATGATTGGCGCCAATACTTCCGAATTGTTGATAATGCCGGGGCAGACAGAAACCTTTGTTTGGGAACCAAAACAACCAGGCGTTTGGCCATTCTATTGTACAGATTTCTGTTCCGCACTGCACCAAGAAATGCAAGGTTATGTACGCGTGAGTCCGGCCAGTGCCAACACAGAGCTTAAATGGTCTTTGGGCGAAGATTAAAAAGAAGTTTTTAGTTGAGGAAATACCAAGTTGGTGATTCACGGTATTTTCCAAAGAAAGGACGGGGGGTTGTTGATTTCCCCCCGTTTTTTAAGAAAAGTTTTTAGACGTTAGACATTAGATTTTAGATTTGAGACTGAAATCCTGAAAATTCAATTTTCTTAAAATGTTTGTTCTATTCTCTTTAAAATCTCACTTCTCAAAATCTAATATCTCAAATCAATTTTAAAATGAAAAAGGCAGGAATATTAATGATCGTGGGCTCTTTGCTGCTACTGGGCCTTTTCAAATTTCCTTTATGGAATATTATGCTGGGCGCTCCGCAGTACCCAGATCCACTGGGAATGGATATTTATATTGAAGGAATAAAGGGCGTAAAGGAATTCGATATTAAAAACATTGACGGCCTTAACCATTATATTGGGATGAAAACCATCCCCGAACCAAAGGATATGTGGGAATTTCAAATGTTCCCATTGGTCATTGGCGTAATGGTCGCTATTGGCGTTATAATTGGTTTGCTCGGTTTTTTCGGCAAAGTGAGCTATAAATGGTTCATCGGTTGGTTTATTGTGATGTCGGTTTTGGGCATTATGGGAATGTATGATTTCAACTCATGGCTCGCAGAATATGGAAGCGATCTTAACCCAAAAGCCATTATGAAATTATTGAACCCTGATGGCACCCCAATGACCTACAAACCACCGCTTATCGGCTACCAAAAAATGTTGAATTTTGATGTGGATTCTTGGCCAGCAACCGGCGCATATATGATGTTTGTTGGAATGATGCTTACCGTTGCCGCTTTTTTCGTGGGAAAATATTCCAGCAAGCGAAAAGAAAAACCGATTTCACAGTCAACAGCAATACCTGTTTAAGGCTGGGAATAAACAGAAAACCAAAAAAATAATTAATTATGAAAACGCTACTTTTCTTACTTCCAATCCTACTATTTACGGCCTGTAATGTAAAACCACAGCCCATTAATTACGGCAGTGAAGGCTGCGCTTTTTGCAAAATGACGATCGTTGATAGGCAATACGCCTCACAAATGGTAACAAACCACGGGAAAACTTACAATTTCGATTCGGTAGAATGTATGATGCACTTTGCCACGGAACATCCCGACAGGAAAATGGAACTGTATCGCGTAAACGATTTTAATGAGCCGGGAACTTTTTTGGACGCCACTGAAGCCACATTTCTGAAATCGCCAAAGCTAAAAAGTCCGATGGGCGAAAATCTTTCAGCATATAAAACCGTGGAGGCCGCTCATAAGGCTCAAACGGAATACGACGGTCAATTATACTCGTGGAAGGAACTTCAAAAACTACTGAAACAATAATACTATGTATCAAATTAAAGAAACCATTCTAAAACAAGACTTCAACAAACTTCAAGTTACGAAATTGAACAACGGGCCTGCTGAAACCCTTCTTATTACATTAGAAAAGAATGCTCTTTTTCCCGAACACACTTCGCCACGCGATGCACATTTGATTGTTTTGGAGGGGGAAATACAATTTCATATTAATTCTGAAGTATTCAATTTAAAAAAGCATCAGGATTTTAAATTTCCAAAGGAAACCCCACATTGGGTGGAAGCTTCGGAAAATTCCAAATTCTTGATTATTCGTTGAATCTTGAATTTCAATTTTTCTATTGCCTAATTTCACTTCAAGCTTGAAAAAACTACTTCAAATATTTCTTTTCCTTTTTTTGGTCTTTTGCACTTCCCAAGGTTTTGCAAAAACCATAACTGTCTGCGCTTCCTGTTCTGTAAAAAGTATCAAAGAGGGAATTTCCCGCGCTTCGGAAGGCGATACGGTTTTGGTGAAAAAGGGAATCTATAAAGAAGTAAACATCAATATTGATAAAGGAATCGTGCTATTGGGCGAGAATCTTCCCGTAATAGATGGCGAGGATAAGGGTGAAATTGTAAAAATAACGGCAGACAATGTTACCATCGATGGATTTAAAATTATCAACGTCGGTACCAGCTATACTTCAGATTTCGCCGCGGTTCGGGTTATAAAACGAAACGGATTTTTAATCCAGAATTTGCAGCTCGAAAAACTTTTTTTCGGTATTTATCTCGAAAAATCCAACAATGGAAAGGTACTCAATAACCGAATAAGTGGCGATGCAGTAAACGAGTACAATTCCGGAAACGGCATTCAGCTTTGGTACTGCAAGGGTGTGGAGGTTCGCGGAAACACAGTAAAAAATGTACGCGATGGTATTTATCTGGAATTTTCCGATAATATAAAAATAAGCCACAACCACAGCAAAAATAATCTGCGCTACGGGCTCCACTTTATGTTCAGCAACCACGATGTTTATGAGTACAATATTTTTGAGAACAATGGGGCAGGAGTGGCCGTAATGTTTTCCAAATTTATTGAAATGAAACATAATATTTTCAAGGAAAACTGGGGCACGGCGGCTTTCGGACTTCTTCTCAAGGAAATTTACGACGCCAAAATAACTAACAATATTTTTAAGGAAAACACTGTCGGAATAAACATTGAGGGAAGTAATCGAATAGATTATAAAAACAACGATTTCATTAGCAACGGCTGGGCAATAAAGGTGCGCGGCGCCTGCTACACCAACGTTTTTGAGTATAATAATTTTCTTTACAATTCATTTGATATTTCATACAACAGCAACCTGAACGACAATAAATTTAGCCATAATTTTTGGAGCAATTACACGGGTTACGATTTAGACAAAAACGGAATCGGCGACGTGCCGTACCGCCCGGTAAAACTGTTTTCATACATCGTGAACCGCACGCCGGAAACCATTATCTTACTGCGAAGCCTATTCATAGATATTATTGATTTTTCAGAAAAAGTTTCCCCTGTTTTTACCCCCGATAATTTGATGGATGAAAGCCCAAAAATGAAGACCATAAAACATGATAGAAGTTAAGGATTTATATAAAAAATTTGGAAAGAACGAAGTCCTCAAAGGTATCGATCTTACCATTCAGCAAGGCGGTATTTTCTCGGTCTTGGGCCCCAACGGCTCGGGGAAAACCACGCTCATAAAATGTATTCTGGGAATGGTTCTGCAGGATTCGGGAGAAATTTCCATCGATGGGAAACCGTTGAAGAACAATTTTAAATACCGAAATGAAATTGACTATCTGCCCCAAATAGCAAACTTCCCCGGCAACCTAAAAGTCAGCGAACTCATCGCCATGATAAAGGATCTTCGCCACGCAAAGGCCACAAAAGATGCAGAGTTGATCGAGCTTTTTAAACTGCAACCATTTCTCAATAAAAAATTGGCGAACCTTTCCGGCGGTACCAAACAAAAAGTGAATTTGGTGTTGACTTTTATGTTTGACAGTCCGCTGATTATTTTGGACGAGCCCACAAATGGTCTCGATCCAATTTCGCATTTGCGGTTGAAAAACCTTATAAATGCTGAAAAAGAAAAGGGAAAAACCATTTTAATTACTTCGCATATTTTAAGTTTTGTTGAAGAAGTCTCGGACGAAATCGTGTTTCTTTTGGAAGGAAAAATCTATTTCAAGGGAAGCATTTCTGAATTGAAATCGAAGACCGAACAACCCGATTTTGAACACGCCATAGCATCCATTTTATCCTCAAGTTATGCTTAAAATATTAAAATACAGCTTTTACGATTTAATGCGCAGCCGCTGGAGCTACGTGTATTTTCTGTTCTATTTACTGCTCGGCGTTGTGCTTTTATTTTTGAACAACGACCTTTCAAAAGCAGTAATTACGCTAATGAACGTCATCATTATTTTAGTGCCGCTTATCGGGACTATTTTCGGGGTGATGTACTACTACAACTCCCGCGAATTCACTGAACTACTTTTGGCACAGCCCGTTAAACGCAGCTCTATTTTTCTCGGCCAATATTTTGGGGTGGCAACTTCACTATCAATGAGTTTGGTAATTGGTCTTGGAATGCCTTTCGTTTTCTACGGAATCTTCAACAGCAGCGCCATTTGGGATTTTTCGCTTTTGCTAGTAACCGGCGCATTTCTGACTTTTATTTTTACAGCCTTGGCTTTTGTAATCGCGCTTTCCAACGAAAACAAAATCAAGGGTTTTGGCTACGCCATTTTGCTTTGGTTGTTTATGGCGGTAATTTATGACGGCATATTTTTGATGTCGCTACTTTATTTTGAAGACTATCCGCTGGATAAATTTTCACTCGTCGCAACCATGCTAAACCCGGTAGATTTATCGCGGGTATTGATTCTTTTAAAGCTTGATATTTCTGCACTTTTGGGTTATACCGGTGCAGTTTTCCAACGGTTTTTTGGCACCAGTTTCGGGCTTATCCTTTCTTCGGCTTTATTGATGCTTTGGGTTTTGGTGCCTACTTTCTTTATTTGGCAAATTGCGAAACGTAAAGATTTTTAAAAAAAGATAATATTATCCGAATACTGATTTTTGTCATATTTCCTCCCCTTTGAAAAAATTAATTTTGAAGCCAATCATTGGTTTTAAAAATGTCCACCAATTCAAGGCCTTACATTTTTGCAATTGCCATTCTGCTCGGCATTTTTGGCGTTTATAACTATATAGTTTACAACACCGATGGCTATGTGGCGGTTGAAAAATTATCGCCTTCGGCGGTAAAGGGCCAGCAATTGTTCCAAAATAATCGCTGTTGGTCCTGTCATCAACTCTACGGGTTGGGCGGTTATCTTGGCCCGGATTTGACCAATATTTATTCTGCCGAAGGCAAAGGGCCAACCTATATAAAAGCATTTCTGAATAGCGGCGTGAAAAGTATGCCACAATTTCATTTTTCCGAAGCCGAAAAAAATGCGCTTGTGGAATATTTGAAACGCGTTGACGAAACAGGAATTTATCCCAACTACGACGCCGAAATTGAGGCCACCGGCTGGGTAACCTTAAAATACCGGAATGAAAAGTAAAGCCCCAATTTATTTTCTGATTTTGGCAATGGTTGCTTTGTTTTTGGGAATGTTCTTCGGAATGAGCGCATCCTTCCAATATTTGATGCCCGAATTTTTGAAGGAACAGATCCCTTTTTCAAAACTGCGGCCGTTTCACGTTACCTCGGTGATTTCCTGGATTGTACTTTGCGCAATCGGAAGCATCTATTTTTTCCTCACTTACGTTGAAAAATTCAAGCTTTTTTCGCCTGTTTTGGCGAAAATCCACTTCATCATTTTTCTGTTTACTGGTATTTCCATTTACGTGTCCTTCGCATATGATTATACCGAAGGAAGGGAATATTTTGCCTTCACCCCAATTTTGATTGTTCCCATTTTAATTGGCTGGATATTATTCGGAATAAATTATTTTAAGACGCTTTACAAAAACGTAAAAGGCTGGCCGGTGTATTACTGGATGTGGGGCACGGGCATCGTTTTTATGTGCTACCATTTGCTGGAAGCGCACTTTTGGCTGTTCGATTTTTTTAGGCTGCATTTTATAAAGGATTTCGCCGTTCAGTGGAAAAGTTACGGCTCGTTCACCGGCTCATGGAATATGTTGGTGTACGGAATTTCTATCTATTTAATGTCTAAAATTAAGAAGGACAGTAGTGTAGCTACAAACAAAATCGCCTTTTTCTTCTACTTTTTGGGGTTGACAAATTTAATGTTCGGCTGGGCACATCATACCTATTTATTGCCGACGCAACCTTGGATTCGCTATGTAGCTTATGCGATAAGTATGACGGAATGGGTTGTTCTGGCATCCATAATTTACAACTGGAAACGCTCTGTTTTAAAGGTTGAAAAGGAAAATCACCCGATGGCGTATCGGTTTTTGCTGGCAACTGATCTGTGGATTTTTCTAAATATAATTCTAGCGCTTCTTTTTTCCATTCCTGCCATCAATTTCTTTACCCACGGCACGCATATTACGGTGGCACATTCCATGGGAACTACCATTGGCATTAACACGACCATACTTTTTTCGGCCTTGTTTTTTATCGTGCACCAAATTTATCCCGATTTTAAAACCGACAGAAAATGGGTACAACGCGGCTTTGTTTCCTTCAACATTTCGCTGTTCTTTTTTTGGGTTTCACTCTTGATTGCGGGCGGAAAAAGAAGCTATTGGATGTATGTCTCAAAAAGCGGATTGTTTTCTGAAATGCAGGATTCGCTCGTGCCGTATTATATTTCATTCTTCATTTTTGGCATTGGGATTTTCGTATCGCTATTAATGGTTGCGTATCCTATTTTCAAAGCATTTCTTCAAAAAATTAAATAACATTTACGATGGATTTACATCAAAAAATATTGCAATTAAAAAAAGATAAAAACGCCATAATCCTCGCGCATTACTATCAAGTGCCCGAAATTCAGGAAGTGGCGGATTATGTGGGCGACAGTTTGGGCCTTTCGCAAAAAGCGGCCGAAACCGATGCGGAAACCATCGTGTTTGCAGGCGTGCATTTTATGGCGGAAACGGCCAAAATACTGAACCCTACAAAAAAAGTATTGTTGCCCGATTTAATGGCGGGCTGCTCTCTGGCCGAGTCGTGTCCGCCGGACGCTTTTCGGGAATTGGTGAAAGCGCACCCAGACCACGTTGTGATAACCTATGTCAATTGCTCTGCGGAAGTGAAAGCCTTGAGCGATATTATCTGCACATCTTCCAACGCCGAAAAAATTGTGAATTCCGTACCGAGGGATGTTCCGATTATTTTCGCGCCCGATAAAAATCTGGGCAAATATATTCAGAAGAAAACGGGACGAAAAATGTTGCTTTGGGACGGCGCTTGCATTGTGCACGAAGCTTTTTCAATGGAGAAGCTTTTGATATTATATCAAGAAAATCCGGGTTCCAAAATCATTGCGCATCCCGAAAGCGAGAGCCACATTCTGGAAACTGCGAATTATATTGGTTCTACTGCCGGAATGATTAATTATGTGAAAAAATATCCTACGGCGAAATTCATCGTTGCCACCGAGGCCGGCATTCTTCATAAAATGCAACAGCAGGTTCCGCTGGCCGTATTGATTCCTGCACCTGCGGAAGAAGATAATACCTGCGCCTGCAGCGAATGCGCATTTATGAAAATGAACACCTTGCAGAAACTTTATAATTGTTTGCTGAACGAAAATCCGCAAATTGAGGTTTCCGAAGAAATACGGAAAAGGGCCCTTCTGCCCATTGAACGCATGCTGGAATTATCAAAATGAGGATAGAAACAAATTTCTTGATTATCGGTTCGGGAGCAGCGGGTTTAACGCTTGCGGTGAAACTCGCGGCGGAATTTCCGAAGAAAAAAATAACGGTCGTAACCAAGGCCGACCAGGCCGAGTCGAACACAAAATATGCTCAGGGCGGCGTGGCGGCTGTTTTCGATTTAAAGGAAGATTCCTTCCAAAAACACATAGAAGATACCCTGATTGCGGGCGACGGACTTTGCGACAAAAACATCGTGGAAATGGTGGTAACGGAAGGCCCAAAACGGCTGCGCGAATTGATGGAGTGGGGCGCCCATTTTGATACAGATATCGATGGAGAACTCAATTTGGGTAAGGAAGGCGGCCATTCCAAATTTCGGGTAATCCATCATAAAGACACAACGGGCAACGAAATTGAACGTACCCTTTTGAAAAGGGCCGGAAAGTTTAAAAATATTACGATTCTTCCGCACCATTTCGCCATTGATTTGATTACGGAACACCATTTTTCTAAAGAGAAAACGGAAAACATTTCCTGCTATGGCGCCTATGTTTTGGACCAAATTTCGGGTGGTGTCTTCACTATTAAAGCCGATTGCACAACGCTCGCTTCAGGCGGGATGGGACAGGTTTACGGCCACACCACCAATCCGGCGGTCGCCACCGGCGACGGAATTGCGATGGCGTACCGGGCGAAGGCCAGAATAAAAAATATGGAGTTTATCCAATTTCACCCCACTGCCCTTTACGATGGCAATAATGGCGCTTCTTTCTTGATTTCCGAAGCTGTGCGCGGTTTTGGTGCCATTATTCGGAATAAAAAGGGCGAGCGGTTTATGTGGAATTATGATGAACGGGGCGAATTGGCTTCGCGCGATATCGTTTCGCGCGCGATTGATTCCGAAATGAAAAAATCTGGTGATGACTGCGTTTATTTGGACTGTACGCATTTGGATATTGACGAATTCAAAAAGCATTTTCCAAATATTTATGAAACCTGTTTGCAGAAGAATATTAACATTGCAAAAGATTGGATTCCAGTAGTTCCTGCAGCGCATTATCTGTGCGGCGGAATTGTTGTAGATCAAAACGGAAAAACTTCCATAAAAAATCTTTTTGCCTGCGGCGAATGTTCAAATACCGGTTTGCACGGTGCCAATAGGTTGGCGTCCAATTCATTGCTGGAAGCATTGGTTTTCGCACACCGGATTTTTGAATTTCTCTGCAGAAATAAGCCGACGGAGAACAACTTAACCATTCCCGAGTGGAATGATGAAGGAACGGTTTTATTGAAAAGTGCGGCAATGCTTCAACAAAAAACAGCGGAATTGCAATGGTTAATGCGAAGATTCGCCGGTGTTGTCAGAAACAATGACGATCTGAAAAATGCCGCCCTCCAAATTGAAAATTTATATTCTGAAATTGACCACTTGTACAAAAATCACAAGCTAAATACCTCGCTCACCCAACTTCGGAATATGGTAAACGTGGCGCATCTGATTATTCAGCAATCCTTAAAACGAAACGAAAATCGTGGCGGCTATTTTAATGAAGATTATAAAAAAAATTTAAAAGAAAAAGTATGAAGACCTTAATAGAAAATTCGATTAAAAAAGCAATAGATTATTCCGAATACAATATGCTTTTTAAAAAATTGGTGGAGGAGGGAAGGACCACCGGTGTGCAAACTTCGGAAAAAATAAAATATACAAAACTGAATTTCAGTCGCACGAAAAGGTTGGATAAAACCGCTGAAATTTCAGAAGAAAGCATCGAAGTTTTTAAAAATATTTCAGTAAAACAAACTTGGCTCGTAATCAGCGAACCCTGGTGTGGTGATGCTGCGCAAACCCTTCCTTTCCTAAATAAGATTGCTGAAATTTCAAAAAATATAGATTTAAAAATCGTCCTTCGTGATGAAAATCCTGAATTGATGGATGCATTTTTAACCAACGGTTCGCGCTCTATTCCAAAAGTGATTATGATTGATAAAGAGTTTAATGTGTTGCGAACGTTTGGACCACGTAGCAATGCCGCAACAAAACTACTGGCAGATTACAAAACCCATTTTGGACAGATTGATGATACCTTCAAGGAAATGTTGCAGGTTTGGTACAATAATGATAGGGGCAATTCTATTGTGAATGACATTTTGGATGCGATAGAGTTAAAGGTCTAAATGAGCCAAAAATCAAGACGGCTTCGCAACCGGAACCACAACTTTTCGGAAAATTTATTTTGTCATGGCTGGCGTTTATTTATTTCATTTTCATGTGTCCAGTGGCAATCATCCAATGATGAAGTTGGTGATGCGCACCCTCGGCCAAAATGCCAATATAACCTAAAGCTCTTATTTTTTCTACCTCATTTGCTTTTGGGGTTGTTACTATAATTATCCATTTATCATCTTCCTCTTTGGTTGTCATATCCCATCCTTTTTCTTTTTTTAGCATTGCCGGATGCATTTTGAAGACCTTTTTTAAAGAATTTGCCGCTCTTTGTGTTTCGGGTTGAACTTTAATCTCTATTCCATTTTCATAAGGATTTTGTGATACAACTGTTACTTCTTCAGTAAAAGCTTTCATATCAAGTAAATGTTGTCGTAAAGATTCCAAATCTACCTTTGACCAATCTGTTGAAGGATCAGCTTCTAATTTGTCGATTACCTCTTGAATAGCACCAAAAATCTCATTTCCTGACATAATGATAGGAACTGATTGGTGGTGGTTTTGAGCACTAAGGTGAAGAGTACAAATGAAAAGGAATACTCCTAATATATATTTCCGGTTCACAAATTTTTTCGAATAAATTTTCATTGCTATTATTTTATATTAAAAACTCAATTTTTTCGAACAATAATATCCCGATAAAATTTCAATTCGACTAATCGCTTTTATGTCAACAAGAAATAATAAATCACTATCCAAATTCCTATAAAAAATAGTCCAGGATACAAAACAAATTTAACCTTTCTCATATCTTTTTTAATAATCAGAAGATATAGAACAACAACTACGAATACAGCAATTAGTACGATTGGAATAAATGGATACGTCATACTTTTATTTAGTTTTTTTAATTGAATATATTAATAGCTCCAACATGCGAATAAACACCATTGTAGTGTATATCCCGCCCTATATGTGTATATCGTTCAACTGCTAATATACAAATTACCGTTTAGGAATTTTCTATCTTTTTATTCTCCATAGGTTTAAAATGAAAACAGTTCTTTGCGCAAATCGCCATTTGTGACATTTATCATTTCCGCGACCCAATAAATTTCAAATCTTTGCCTCAAAATTAAAATTATGCAAATCGTTTCTGCCGAAGAGGCCGTATCTATCGTAAAATCAGGTAATCGCGTATTTTTTCAAGGGGCGGCAATGACGCCCAATTTATTGATTGACACTTTGTGTGAAAGGTATCGCGACCTAAACAATGTTGAAATATTCCAAATCCACACCCACGGTGAGGCAAAATATTCCCAAGCACCCTATAGCGACACATTCCATCTTTCCAGTTGTTTTGTGGGCGATAATGTTCGGAAGGGAGTAAATACAAAGCACGGCGATTATATCCCGGTTTTTTTGAGTGAAATCCACTGGCTTTTCAGGAGAAATATATTGCCGTTGGATGTCGCTTTCATCCAGGTTTCCCCACCCGACAAACACGGTTATTGCTCCCTTGGCGTTTCGGTAGATGTTACCTTACCGGCCATACAGACTGCGAAAAAAGTAATTGCACAAATAAACCCGAAAGTTCCGAGAACGCACGGCGATGGCATTATTCATATAAAAAATATAGATTTTGCGGTGGAAGTGGACGTACCAATCCACCCTTCGGTTTTGGGAATGCCAACGGAGGTTGAGGCAACCATCGGGAGGCACGTTGCAAGTTTGGTGGAAGATGGCGCTACCCTACAAATGGGCATTGGCAACATTCCCAACGCGGTGCTTCACAATCTGCAAAACCACAAAAGACTGGGAATCCACACCGAAATGTTCAGCGACGGCATCCTTCCTTTGGTAGAAAAAGGAATAATTACGGGCGAGGACAAAGAGATAAAAACCGGAAAAATTGTTACCTGTTTCGCGATGGGAACCCAGAAATTATACGATTTTATTGACGATAACCCAATCGTGCATTTTAAGGAAGCCGGCTATACAAACGACACCGCAATAATCCGTCAAAACCCAAAAGTAACCGCAATAAACAGTGCAATTGAAATTGATCTAACAGGCCAGGTTTGTGCCGATAGTATTGGGATGTACCAATATTCCGGCGTGGGCGGGCAGATGGATTTTATCCGTGGCGCATCGCTTTCTGAAGGAGGGAAGCCAATTATCGCAATGCCATCCATAACAAATAAAGGTATTTCCAAAATTACGCCATTTCTGAGGGAAGGTGCCAGCGTTACAACAACCCGGGCGCATGTTCATTATGTTGTAACGGAGTATGGCGTGGTGAATCTCTTCGGAAAAGGTTTGGAGCAACGCGCCAAGGCACTTATTTCCATTGCACATCCAGACCATCGCGAAGCTTTGGAAATTGAGGCTCGCAAAAGATTCAATACTTAAGATCTATCCTTCTAAAAATAAAAGATAATTAAGTCCTTAATATTTCCGTTTTTATCTATTTTTAAAGAAAAAATATGTTTTCAAAAGCTTGTGAATACGGCATTCGGGCAGTTCTATTTATAGCACAACAATCGCAGCATGATTTGCGCACCAATATCACGGAAATTGCGAAAGCGGTAAATTCACCGGAGCCGTTTACTGCCAAAGTGTGCCAGCAATTGGTCCGAGCTGGTATAATTCTTTCTAAAAAGGGTCCCAATGGCGGATTTTATTTGGAAAAGGATTCTACTTTGAAATTAGCTGAAATAGTAAAGGCAATAGACGGAAATTCAATTTTTACTGGCTGTGGATTAGGTTTGACGGAATGTTCTTCCGCACATCCTTGTCCCGTCCACGATCAATTTATGGGAGTCAGGGAAGGTTTAAGAAAAATGTGCGAAAACACATTGGTAATGGATCTCTCAACAAAGCTGGAGGAGGGACAGTCTTTCTTAAAAATTTAATTTCGGAAAATCATTAACTATGGAAAAGAAAAAACCAATAAAACGTCATAAAGCATTGCAGCCGTTGAGTCGGCAACATCATTTCGGGTTGCTTTTCAGTTGGAAATTGCGAAAGGGTTTCAGCAAAAATATTGAAATTGAAAGGCTCAGCGAATATGCAAAATGGTTTTTTCAGCAGGAAATAAAACCGCATTTCAGTGATGAGGAAAAATATGTTTTTCCAATTCTTGAAAAGGAAAATGAGCTTGTGGAGCGCGCCTTAAATGAACACCGACACATAGAACATCTTTTTCACGATACGAAGAATCCTGAAAAATCGCTCAGCGCTTTAGAGGAAGAACTCCAGGCACATATTCGGTTTGAGGAACGCGTTCTTTTCAACGAGATCCAAAAAGTTGCAACCGAAGCACAACTTGAAAAAATCGAGGAAATCCATCGTCATCTTGAGAAAACACCCGATTATCACGACCCATTTTGGGAGTGAGTAAATCAAAAAGGATAAAATTGTCTTTATATGATTTAGGTCATATTCTTTTGTCCCATTTCTTTTGAAATTTGCTCCATATTAATTCATTAAATCTGAAAGCGATGACAACTCTTCAAGAAAAAACGGTTGCCGATGTGGTTACCGAAAACATAAAAACAGCACACGTTTTTAAAAAATATGGAATAGATTTCTGCTGTGGTGGCGGGATAAGCATCAAAAAAGCCTGCGAAAAAGCGAAAATTGACCCGAAAATTTTGGAAACCGAACTTTTAAGTTTGGACACCGTTCAAGATCGCGCCAAAGATTACAACAGTTGGAAGCTTGACTTCCTCACCGACCATATTATTAATGTGCATCACAGCTATGTTGAAGAAAGCATCCCGCTCTTGCTTCAGTATTCACAAAGGGTTAACCACGTGCATGGCAACCATTATTCGGAGTTGGGAGAAATAGAAGCTTTGGTAAAGCTGCTGGTAAATGAATTGGCGGCACATATGAAAAAGGAAGAATTGATTCTTTTTCCCTATATCAAAAAATTGGTGAAAGCAGAGCGAGAGGGGAGCGATATTCCCGCAATTCATTTTGGAACCGTTGAAAACCCCATAAAAATGATGGAAGCCGAACACGAGGAAGCGGGTGAAATTATGAGAAAAATTGCTATGCTTAGCAATAATTATACACCGCCCCAAGGTGCCTGTAATACATACCGCGCGTTTTATGCAAAACTAGATGAATTTGAACAGGATTTGCACCAGCACGTGCATTTGGAGAATAACATACTTTTCCCAAAAGCATTGAATTTGGAAAAGAAATTAAAAAATTAGTTTAACTGAGTCAATGTATCCCCAGCCCCAAATCTGGATTTTATTTGAATTGGTTTTTTTAAGATAGTTCGGAAGATTGGCAGTTTATTGCCAAATTCCGGACTATTTCTATAATTTTAAAAAGTTGCTTGACTTAAAAAAACATATTGGCATTGCTTTAGGTTATTTCCTGATTGTAGCATTAATGGGGGTTTTGCTTCGTTTTTTCTTTGTAACGCCCATTCCCCTTAATTATAAATTTATTCTGCACGCACATTCGCACACCGCATTGTTAGGGTGGATTTATTTGGGATTGACCACCTTGATTTACAAAATTTTTCTTTCCGAAGCCCAAAAACCGAAACTGTACAAACGCATTTTTTATTTCACCAATTTTTGCATTTTGGGAATGTTGGTAACCTTTCCAGTTCAAGGCTACGCACTCTTTTCCATTATTTTTTCCACGCTATTTTTGATTGCCTCTTATTGGTTTTCGTGGTTTGCAATGAAATATATTCCGCAGCGTTTTAAAAACCGTTTTTCGTGGAAATTGATAAGGACTTCACTTTTGTATTTAGTTCTTTCCAGCCTTGGTCCGTGGACAATTGGCGGGGTAATGGCCACTTTGGGACCAGAATCAATTTGGTACAAAACCTCTATTTATTTCTATCTGCACTTTCAATACAACGGTTGGTTTATTTTGGCGCTTTTGGGTGTGCTGTTTTATTTTTTTGAAGAAAAGGGAATTCGTTTCAATCTACAAAAATTGAAATCATTTTTCCTGCTTTTAAATTTTGGCGTGCTTTTTACCGTTTTCCTCTCCGTGCTGTGGTTTCTGCCGCCAGTCATTTTTTACGTATTGGGATTGATTGGAGCGGTGGCGCAAGTTTTGGCCTTTTATGAATTATTTCTTTTGCTAAAGAATCATTTCCCCATTTTGAAAAAATCCTTCACGCCTCCAGCTTTTTTTCTTCTTAAAATAGCGGGAGGGTTAATGATTGTAAAATTGCTAATGCAACTTTTTTCGGCATTTCCGTATATCGCCAATCTTGCCTTTAATTTGAAAGACTTCGTGATTGGCTATCTTCACTTGGTTTTCCTCGGAATTGTAATCACTGTAATGCTGGCTTTTTTGAATTACTTTAAATTGCTTCGACTACCCAAATATTTCATAACCCTTTATTTCACAGCCTTCGCAACCACCGAAATTTTGATCTTTTATAAAGCGATTGCCTTTTGGTTGGGATTGCCGTTTTTTTCGAACTACTACATCCTGTTGGCAATCCTTAGTATTATTTATCCCGGAGCCATCGTGCTTCTTTTTTTAAGCAATCTTCCTAAACGAAATTCCATAAGCTGATAAAAATCATAAGTTTAGATTTTCGTATTGCGCAACTTTACAGAATATAACTCTGTAAATAATCTAATTATGAAAAAAAATATGGGCGGCGCAGACCGCATAATCAGGTTTTTGATAGCTGCAATAGTTGTGGTATTATATTTTTCCGGCGTAATTACGGGCACATTGGCCATAGTATTGCTCGTGCTTGCGGGAATATTTGTGTTGACCAGCTTTGTAAGTTTTTGTCCACTTTACACGTTTTTGGGTATAAATACCTCCAGTGTAAAAAGATAGAAAAAGAAGCTTTTGTTGACATTTATCATTTTTTAAAAATGTTTCGTTCCCAACCTTTGCAATAGGTATAACGAGCAAATTTTTAATTGATGATAAACTGTTTCCACTGCGGCGATGCGTGTTTGGACGTTGAAATTAAACACGACGAAAAATCTTTTTGTTGCCACGGTTGCAAGACTGTTTTCGAAATTCTTTCGGAAAACGACCTTAGTTATTATTATGATCTTGAAAAAACACCTGGTATTTCCCCAAAGGAAATTGCCGGGAAATATGATTTTCTCGAAAATGAAACCATTGTTGAAAAACTGCTCGAATTCAATGATGGAAACACGCAAATCGTTTCGTTTTTAATTCCCTCCATCCATTGCAGTAGCTGCATTTGGATTCTTGAAAACCTCAATAAACTGAATCCGTCAGTAAAAACTTCACAGGTAAATTTTCCTGAAAAAACGGTTCGAATCACTTTTACTTCGGAAGAAAACTCATTAAAAAACCTGGTTATACTTTTAAGCCGAATTGGCTACGAACCCTACATTTCACTGGACGATTCCGAAAAAAAGGAAAAACAAATCAACCGAAGCTTAATCTATAAATTGGGCATTGCCGGTTTTGCTTTTGGAAACATCATGTTCCTTTCCTTTCCCGAATATTTTGAACATTCCGAATTTTGGCTGGACCAGTTTAAACCCTTTTTCCGTTGGTTGATGTTTGCCTTTTCGCTGCCCGTGGTTTTTTATTCGGGAAGTGGTTATTTTACTTCTGCTTACAAAGGATTACGTTCAAAAATATTGAATATCGATATACCCATCGCCTTGGGAATTTCGGTGCTTTTCATTCGAAGCACCTTGGATATCGTGATGAATTGGGGCACGGGCTTCTTCGACAGTTTATCGGGGTTGGTATTCTTTCTTTTGCTGGGAAAATTTTTTCAGCAAAAAACCTACAGCTATCTATCTTTTGAACGCGATTACAAATCCTATTTCCCGATTGCCGTAACGCGGCTTTTTAAAAATTCTGAAGGGAAAACGGTTGAGGAACAAGCCGAAGTTTACACCGTAAAAAAAGGCGACAGGTTGCTTATTCGAAATAATGAAATCCTACCAGTCGACGCCATTTTAATAAAAGGAAATGCGCTGATAGATTACAGTTTCGTAACGGGCGAAGCTGAACCAATCACAAAAAATAGTGGCGATAAACTTTTCGCCGGAGGAAAACAGCAAGCGGGAATTATAGAAGTGGAAGTGCTAAAACCGGTAGCGCAGAGTTACCTGACACAATTGTGGAGCAACGACGTTTTCAGCACCGACAAAACTGGAATCTTTGAAAACATTACCGATGGAATCAGCAAACGGTTTACGATCGCGATACTTTCCGTGGCATTTATTTCTACCATTTTTTGGTTGGTTGTCGATCCTTCAAAGGCGTTCAATGTTTTCACTTCGGTGTTGATAGTTGCTTGTCCGTGCGCCATTGCGCTTGCTGCGCCCTTCACTTTGGGAAACGTTCTGCGAATCTTCGGAAGGGAAAAATTGTATTTAAAGGATGCTTCCGTAATTGAACAAATGGCAAAAGTGGATACGGTGGTTTTTGACAAAACGGGAACATTGACAACGAATCAAAAAAACCTGATTACCTACGAAGGAATTGCGCTTTCCGCAGAAGAAAAGCAATTGCTCACCAGCACTTTGCGTGCCTCCAGCCATCCGCTTAGCCGTGCACTTTACAATATTTTGGACAAAAACAATATCCAAACCTTGGACGATTTTGAGGAAGAAGTAGGGAAGGGGATTTCGGCAACTTTCAATGATAATTCCATCAAGGTTGGTTCGTATGAATTCGTCAATTTTTATGATGGAAATACTTCCGAGGTAAAAAATAAAACCACGGTGCATGTAAGTGCTAATACCATTTACAAAGGCTGCTATATTTTCAACAGCGAATACAGAAATGGCGTGGCAGAAATTTTTGAGCAATTGGGAACGGATAAGGAAACAATTGTTCTATCCGGCGATAACGAAGGCGAACGCAACCGATTGGAAACACTGCTTCCAAAAGACACAAAATTATACTTCAACCAAAAACCGGATGACAAACTCAATTTCATAAAAACCCTTCAAAAAAGTGGAAAACGTGTAATGATGATAGGCGATGGACTGAACGATGCCGGAGCACTAAAACAAAGCGATGTGGGCATCGTTATTTCTGAAAACACCAATGTTTTTTCGCCTGCCTGCGATGGTATTTTAGATGCTTCGCAATTCAAAAAAATCGGGGATTATTTGAATCTTTCTACAAAGGGAGTAAAAATTATTAAATGGGCATTTCTGCTTTCCCTTCTATATAATTTAGTAGGAATTTCATTTGCGGTGACGGGCCATTTGCGTCCTGTTGTTGCGGCTATATTAATGCCACTGAGCTCTATAAGCATCGTGGTTTTTACCACATTGGCCACGCAATATATTGGCAGCAAATTAAAAACGGATTTAAATAAGCAAAGTTGACGGATATCATATTTTAAAACTGCTCGCATCTATAATTTTGACCCATAATTTACAGGAATGAATATTATTTATATGCTATTGGCCATCAGTGTTACCGTGGCGCTCATCTTTTTTGTGCTCTTTATTTTTTCAGTAAAAAAAGGCCAATATGACGATACCTACACCCCTTCCGTGAGGATGCTTTTTGAGGATGAACTTGTAAAAGAAGCAGCCAAAAAACCTTTAAAAATAAAAATAACCAATCCAGAAACCGACCCTGCCGACGGGCAGGAATAATTCCTTGAACATTATGCAAACAGAACAGTTTTACTACGACAATAGGATTGTCAAAAAATTTATTTATGCTACAATTTTTTGGGGTCTCATTGGGATGAGTGTTGGCCTCTTGCTGGCTTTTATGTTTTTGTTCCCCAATTTAACGGAGGGCATTTCCTGGCTTAGTTTTGGCCGTTTGAGGCCTTTGCACACCAATGCCGTTATTTTCGCCTTTGTTGGGAACGCAATTTTCGCAGGGGTTTATTACTCCTCCCAGCGATTATTGAAAGCACGTATGTGGAACGATTTTTTAAGTAACCTAAACTTTTGGGGCTGGCAAGCCATTATTGTCGGCGCTGCCATTACACTTCCATTGGGCTATACCACTTCAAAGGAATACGCCGAACTTGAGTGGCCTTTTGATATTGCCATTGCCGTAATTTGGGTAGCTTTTGGTATCAACTTGATAATGACAATGGTAAAAAGGCGCCAACGCCATTTATACGTTGCGCTTTGGTTTTATCTGGGAACTTGGGTTACTGTTGCCGTTTTGCATATTGTAAACAGTATGGAAATTCCGGTTTCCGCATTGAAGAGTTATTCAATGTACGCGGGAGTGCAGGATGCCTTGGTTCAGTGGTGGTACGGGCATAATGCCGTGGCATTTTTCCTAACCACACCTTTTCTTGGGCTGATGTACTATTTTGTGCCAAAAGCTGCCAATAGGCCGGTTTATTCCTATCGGCTTTCCATTGTTCACTTTTGGTCCCTGATCTTCATTTATATCTGGGCCGGACCGCACCACTTGCTTTATTCTGCACTTCCGGAATGGGCACAAAACTTAGGCGTTGCTTTTTCAGTAATGCTTATTGCCCCATCTTGGGGAGGAATGATAAACGGTCTTTTAACGCTTCGCGGTGCTTGGGATAAAGTGCGGGTGGATCCGGTACTAAAATTTATGGTAGTGGCCATAACCGGTTACGGGATGGCAACTTTTGAAGGCCCTATGCTTTCACTTAAAAACGTGAACGCAATTGCCCACTTTAGCGACTGGATTATTGCACACGTGCACGTGGGTGCCCTCGCCTGGAACGGATTTCTAACTTTCGGGATGATCTATTGGCTGGTGCCGCGGCTTTTCAAAACAAAATTATTTTCCATAAAATTGGCGAATGCCCATTTCTGGATCGGAACGTTGGGGATAATTATGTACGCACTGCCAATGTACGTTGCGGGCTTTATGCAGGCTTCCATGTGGAACCAATTCAATCCTGACGGAACACTTACCTACGGAAACTTTTTGGAAACTGTTACCGAAATCATGCCGATGTACTGGATGCGTGCCATTGGCGGAAGCCTTTATATAACAGGTGCTTTTATCGCACTTTATAACTTAGTGATGACGGCCAGGAAAGGTAGCAAGGTTACTGATGAGCTTGCCGAAGCCGCACCCTTGGTTCCCGTTACCAAAAGACAGACCGCGGGTGAAGGCTGGCACACTTGGTTGGAGCGACGTCCCGTAAAATTGACTATTTATGCAACCATCGCCATTTTGATTGGCGGGATGGTACAGATTATTCCTTCCCTTATGGTTGATGATTATGTTCCGGTTATTTCAAGCGTGAAACCATATACGCCTTTGGAACTTGAAGGCCGCGATATTTACATTCGTGAGGGTTGCGTAAGCTGCCACTCGCAAATGATCCGACCGTTTAGGAGTGAAGTGGAGCGCTATGGCGAATATTCAAAATCGGGCGAATATGTTTACGATCACCCCTTCCTCTGGGGAAGTAAACGCACCGGACCGGACTTGCATCGGGTAGGTGGAAAATACTCAGACAATTGGCACCTAAACCACTTGTACGATCCGCAGAGTACTTCCTCCGGTTCCATAATGCCTTCCTATAAATGGCTTATAAATTCCGAATTGGACAAATCCAATACCGAAACAAAAATGCGCGCCATGGTTACGTTGGGAGTGCCATATACTGAAGACGAAATTGTGAATGCCCAAAAGTGGATGGACGAACAGGGAACAAAAATAGAGCAAAATCTCTACAGCGATCCCGATTTTGAAAAAACCTACGAGGCAGATAAAAAATACGCCCAAGAAAGCGGGGAGGATTTTGTAGAAATGAAAAACCGCGAAATAGTGGCCGTAATTGCCTATCTGCAGCGTTTGGGAACCGATATTAAAGTAGAATCTGCTGAAAATGCTTCAGCAAAAAACGAATAAGCCATGTTGAAATTTGTAAAAGGAAACCTCGAAAACATTGATAATGTTCAAATATATCCAATGATTTCACTCTTAATATTCTTTGTCTTTTTTGTGGTGCTTTTTTACTGGGTTGTCACAGCGAAGAAAAAATATATAAATGAAGTGAGCCAAATTCCGTTGGAAGCTGACGAAATTATTCAAAACCAAACTAACCAAAACCAAGCGCAGTTATGAAATCTACATTATCATTTATAAGGGTCACGGCTTTTTTGATCCTCGCTTTTTTTCTTTTGGAATTCACAGTTGATTCCGGCGAAGAATGGGCAATCGTAAAATATCCCATCATTTGGGCGGTTTTGGCGATGTTGCTCGCTTTCGCAATTGCCTTGGAAATTGTCGCCGCAGCCCTGCAGCGCATCCTTTTTAACGGATTGAACGAAGAAGCGAAAGCAAGATATATTGCCGCTGAAAAATTGCGAAACAAAAACCGATTTAGTTGGTTCAAAAGAAAATACAAACAAATGCTCGGCGCCAAATCCATTGCCAAGGAGCAGGAGATTGTACTGGACCATAATTACGATGGCATTCGCGAGCTGGACAATAAACTTCCGCCGTGGTGGGTATATATGTTTTATGCCACAATAATTTTTGCCGCTGTGTATTTGGTTCGTTTTGAGATTTTTAATGGCGAAAATCAAATAGAAGAATACGAAACCGAAGTAGCCCAAGCAAAATTGGACGTTGCGGAATTCAAGAAAAATAATAAGGATTTAATTGATGTAAACACAGTGGAACTTTTAACAGACCCAGCAGATATTTCAGCTGGGGAAGCGGTGTTTACAGCCAATTGCGTGGCTTGCCATAAAGTTGGTGGAGCAGGCGGGATTGGTCCAAACCTAACGGACGATTATTGGATTTTGGGCGGTGGAATAAAAAATGTGTTCCACACGATCAGTGAAGGTGGCCGCGCCGGAAAAGGGATGATTTCTTGGAAAACAGACCTAAAACCAAGCGAAATGGCGCAAGTTGCCAGCTACGTTTTAAGCCTCCACGGGACAAATCCCGTAGATCCAAAAGAACCCGAAGGCGAAATTTGGATGGATGAAAACGCCCCCGTTGACAACGTGCAGGTAAAGCAAATTGACTCTACCGAAATTGAAGTGAAAATGACAAATGAGCCGGTAATTGATACTATTAAAGCTGGAAATTAAAAGTTCAAAATTCAAAGTTCAACATAAATTGGACTTATTAACCAATAACCATTAACCCAATAACTTAAAAATTGGATACTCCAGAAAACGAAAGGTTCCGCGACAGTCTCGGAACAATGACAGAAGAGGGAAAAAGAGCTTGGGTATATCCCAAAAAGCCATCGGGCAAACTGTACCAATACCGAAAATACGTAAGCTATTTTCTGCTTGCGTTTTTGTTCGCCGCCCCATTTGTAAAAATTAATGGCAACCAGTTTTTGCTCTTCAATGTGTTGGAGCGCCGTTTCAACATTTTAGGATTTCCGTTTTGGCCACAGGATTTTTATCTTTTTGTAATAATGATGATCATTGGCGTGGTTTTTATCATCTTTTTTACCGCTGCCTTCGGAAGAATTTTCTGCGGGTGGATCTGTCCGCAGACCATTTTTATGGAAATGGTTTTCCGAAGAATTGAATACTGGATTGATGGCGATCGCGGTGCACAGATACGTTTAGATAAACAGAAATGGGATGCTGAAAAAATTCGGAAACGTGCCTTGAAATGGTTCATCTTCTTCGTTATTTCATTTTTGATTGCCAATATATTTCTCGCCTATTTTATAGGCAGTGACAGATTGCTCCAATATATTTTTGAAGGGCCTCTGCAGCACGTAAGCACGCTGGTTTCCCTAATAATTTTTACTGCGGTTTTTTATTTCATTTTTGCCTGGTTCCGCGAGCAGGTCTGTATTATCGCCTGCCCTTACGGAAGGTTGCAGAGCGTTTTGCTCGACAATAAATCTATTGTCGTGGCCTATGACCACAAACGGGGCGAAAAAGAAGTTGGCCGTGCAAAATTCAAAAAGAATGAGGACCGCGAAGCTTCCGGAAAAGGGGATTGTATTGATTGTTTTCAGTGCGTTCACGTTTGTCCTACAGGAATCGATATTCGCAACGGTACGCAATTGGAATGCGTAAACTGCACCGCTTGCATCGACGCTTGTGACAGTATTATGGAAGCCGTGAATCTTCCGAAAGGCTTGATTCGCTACGCAAGTGAGGAAAATATTGAAAAGAAAACCCCATTTAAATTTACGCCACGACTTAAAGGTTACTCTGCGGTTTTAGTGATTTTGATTGGTGTTCTCAGCGGACTTTTATTTTTGAGAAGTGATGTGGAAGCGAACATTCTTCGTCTTCCCGGCCAGCTTTATGAGCATAAGGCAGATAATATTATCAGCAATGTTTTCACTTATAAGTTATTGAATAAAACCACCCGAAATATTGAAAACATTCACTTTAAGTTGAAATCGCCAAAAGGAAATATACACACGGTAAAACAGGGCGAAATAGTAGTCCCCGCACAGGATTTGGCCGAAGGAACACTCTTTATTGAAATAAATAATTCAGCATTGAGCAGCGATAAAAACAGGGCGGTCATTGAAGTTTACAGCGGCGATAAATTAATAGAAACCACGAGCGTAACGTTTTTAGGTCCGAGGAGCTATAAATAGACGGGTGCAGGATGCTGGGTGACGGATGACCGTTGATTGAAAACAATAATAATAATCAATAAAGAATATTGGTATGAAAATAAATTGGGGTACAGGATTGGCGATTGTGATGGTGCTTTTTATAGCATTTATAATGTATTTCGTTGTAAAAATAAGCACCGATAAAAAGTATGATTACGATTTGGTGACCGAGGAATACTATAAAAAGGAAATGGTCTATCAACAAGAAATAGACGCAGAGGAAAACAGCAATTCGCTGGAAAGTAAGATTACCGGCGAGAAAGTTGCGGATGGATATCTACTCACTTTTCCAAAGAATATCGATTACTCAAAAATTGAAGGCAATGTATTTCTTTACAGGCCGTCCAACAAACAATTGGATTTTCAGCTTCCCCTAAAAATTTCAAGTCCAAGTTTGCTCATACCTGACCAACGTTTGGTGGCCGGCCGTTGGAATACGATAGTGCAGTGGAATTACGAAGGGAAGGATTATTTGTATAAAAATGAAATTGTTTATTGAGTCGATGAGTCGATAAGTTTACGAGTTTATGAGTTTAAAAGTTTAGTTTTTTTATATAATCCGCAACAAGAAACAAGAAACAAGAAACAAGAAACAAGAAACAAGAAACAAGAAACAAGAAACAAGAAACAAGAAACAAGAAACAAGAAACAAGAAATCAGAAACCAGAAACACCAATGTTATACACCGCGCTAATATTCGGATTATTGGGAAGCTTCCACTGCGTGGGAATGTGCGGGCCCATTGCGTTTTTGTTGCCGGTTGACAGAACAAATAATTTCAAAAAACTTGGGCAGATATTTCTATATCACTTTGGAAGGATTTTGGCATACAGCATTTTAGGGCTGGTCTTTGGGCTGGTGGGCAAAAGCTTGAATCTCTTTGGTTTTCAGCAGCAACTTTCAATATTTATTGGGATTTTGATGCTCGCCGTTATTTTTCTTCCGCAGCAAACTTTTGCCAAATACAATTTTTCAAAACCAATTTTTAAAATTATTTCAAAAGTGAAATCGGCTTTGGGAAAGAGAACTGAAAAAGAAAACTCCGGACACCTTTTTGACCATTGGATTTTTGAACGGTTTCCTTCCGTGTGGGTTGGTTTATATGGCAGTTTTTGGAGCTATCGCTTCTGGAAATGCACTACAAGGTAGTTTATACATGGCGCTTTTCGGCCTCGGAACCATCCCGTTGATGACCTCTGCCATTTACCTCGGCAATTTTTTAAACGGCCAAGTACGCCAGCGCATACGCCGCGCAATTCCAGTTTTTATTGTAATAATCGGTTGCCTATTTATTATTCGTGGACTGGGATTGGGCATACCCTATATTTCACCAAAACCTATTCATGATACGGTTGATGCCAACTATAATTGTCACCCCGTTGCATCAGAAAATAAGCTGATTAATAACCCTTAAAAAATACTTTTATTATGAAAAATTCAATCTTACCACTTGCCAACTGGGGGATGGGTACCGCCCTCATTATTTTCTTTGCAGTGCTTTGTATAGTTATGATAGCTATTGTTTTGGCTTTCGTATTTGGCGGGAAAAAGAAAATTGAAGGAGAAATTCCTTCTTCAGAAAATGATAATCTTTAAAAATTGTTAGTTATGAAAGTTTTGGACTCCATACCATTGTTTGATTTCACAGGAGGCGTAATAATTATTATAGCTTCAATAATCGTGACTTTTGCCATAATCGGTGCACTTCTGTATTATGTTATGCGAAGTAAAAAGCGAAAAAAAATGGTGAAGAACAAAAAGAAGAAAAACGATTCTGTCAATTCCTGATTATTAAACCGTCATAGAAAATAACTGTGTTTCCGGTTTGTTTCGTTGTAAAAGCAAATCAAAAGCCATACATACATTCCGAACAAATGGGCGCCCTTTTTCAGTAATTTGGATCTTCTTGGATTCTATTTCCAGTAGGCCATCAGCCTCCATTTCCTTCAGTTTTAGAAGCACTTCAGGCAATTCATTAAATTGAAGCGACACATTTTCCCACGAAGTTTGAAGGCTGCACATAAGATTTAAAATATGCTTTCGAATAATTAGATCTTCATTGTCCAGAGTGTGACCGCGGTATATGGGAAGTATTCCCTTTTCAACCAGCTCTTGGTATTCTTCAACATTTTTGGTGTTTTGGCCAAAACTATACCAGCTATCGCCAATGGCCGAAACGCCCAGACCCAGCATCAATTGGGTTTTGCTTTCGGTATAGCCCATAAAATTTCGATGCAGTTTTCTATCCTCAACGGCTTTATAAAGCGTATCGGTTCTTTAGGGCAAAGTGGTCCATACCAATTTCGATATATCCCGCCTCTTCCAGCATTTTTTTACCGGTTTGGTACATTTCCCGTTTTTCTTCCGCGCGTGGGCAAATCTGCTTCCTTAAATCCTCTTTGCCCATTTCCTTTTATCCACGGCACGTGCGCGTAGCTATAAAAAGCGATGCGGTCCGGCATCAATTCCTTCGTTTTTTCGATGGTGTGGATAATGTGCTCTTTTTTCTGAAAGGGAAGCCCAAAAATAATATCGTGCCCCACGGAACTATATCCAATTTCGCGGGCTGTTTCGGTAGCGCTTTTCACATTTGCAAAAGGTTGAAGCCTATGTATGGCGAGTTGCACCGCGGGATTATAATCCTGAACTCCATAACTTACCCGCGTAAAGCCACAATCAAAAAGCGTCTGTAAATGCTCTCGGGTAGTATTGTTGGGATGCCCCTCAAAACTAAAGGAAGGATTTTTGGCTACGGTTGCATCGCGAAAAATTCCTTTTATAAGCAGTTTCAAATTTTCTGCGGAAAAGAAAGTTGGCGTTCCGCCGCCAAGGTGCAACTCTTTAATAATGGGTCTTTCAGAAAATAATTCCAAATAAAGCCGCCATTCCTTTAACACCGAATCGAGATAGGGCGTTTCAACTTTATGGTTTTTGGTAATCCGTTTGTTGCAGCCGCAAAACGTGCAAAGGCTTTCGCAGAATGGAAGATGTATGTAAAGACTTATCCCTTCCTTGCCGTTGCTCTCCCCAAAACTTTTTATAACATTTTCCTTCCACGATTTTAGGGAAAAGGCATCGTTTTTCCAATAGGGAACCGTGGGATAACTGGTATAGCGTGGCCCGGGAACGTTGTATTTTGATACTAAATTGAAAGACATATATTATCCTGTTAGAGACCCCAAAATTATAAATACAATGGGGGAAGGAAAATGATATATGTCAGATTTGTTAGGGGAATTTTGGGTAAACATCACCAGCTCTTTTATCGGGAGGACTTTTTGATGCCCTGCATATAGTATAAACATCGCCTGTGTTTCTTTGAAGAGGGGGGCTATCATTTGGGTGGATTTGAGACTTTGATTGAGAGTAGCAAGGATATTTATACTAATACATTAGAGAGATTAACTTAATTATAATTCACTATAAATTCACTATAAATTCGGTTTAAATACGCTATAAATACACTATAAATACGCTTTATACACACTATATTTTAATTTTATTGTTAAATTAGAGGTACTTTTTAAATCTTTACATTATGGCAAAGCAAACGGGTGCAATTAAGCTAAAGGGAACGATCGGGGATATTAATTTTTATAAGTCTAAAAATGGAGGACATCTGGCGCGTGTAGCTGGAGGTGGATTCAGTAAGAATCCTAAAAAAAAGGAAAGCCTGGTTCGTACTATGGAAAACGCTTCAGAGTTTGGGCACTGTAGCAGGACAAAGAAGGTTTTTCGCGTTGCCCTTGCCCCATTTATATGCGTGCGCAAGGATAGTGAATTGCATGGGCGAATGATGCAATTGTTTACCAAATTAAAAAAACTAGATACCGTGAATATCCGGGGCAAAAGATGTGTAGCCCGTGGATTGGAAACTCCGCTAGGAAACGAATTGTTCAACAATTTTGCATTTACACCTTCGTGCAATGTTGCGGAAGTTTTGGCTGCTTCACTTAAATATGATTTGCCATCGCGAACCCTGAGTGTTACGAATTTTGACATAAAAAATGTTGGTTTTCCTTCCGGGGCGACACATATGGCGCTTATCCTAGGACTTTTACATTTTAATTTTGATACCTTGGCCTACCAATTAAAGAACAGTATACCGGTGTATATGGCCAAAGACCACAGTGCTACTTCTTTTGAAATGAATACGGATTTACCTGAGGTTGAGGGTAGGGCGGTGGCGGTTTTGGGGATTAAGTTTTACCAGAAGGTTGAAAGTACTTATTACTTATTTCAAAGCGCGAATGCTGTTGGGGTGGAGATTTTGGGGTAGGTGATTTTGATTTGTGATTATGATAGCGTGGATTGAGTAGCTTCCTTTACTTTTTCTTCCCTAGGGCTTGGTGATGCGTTCCCTGTTATTGAAATAAACGAAGTTTTGTATTTGACGACCTACCAAAAGGCCGATAAAAATGAGACTTATCAAAATCTGCCATCAAAGAAAAATCAAATACACCCACAAAAAGTACAGAGGCTTTCGCAGAAGGGAAGATGTATGTAAAGACTTATCCCTTACCCTTGCTCTCCTCAAAACTTTTTATAACATTTTCCTTCCACGATTTTAGCGAAAATGCATCGTTTTGAGTGGAAATGATATGGTAGGGGATTTGTTTTTGAATGCTGTATGCTGTTAGCTGTATGCTGTATGCTTTAGGCTCTTGAGGATTGTGGGATTGTTGAATCGTTGAATTGTTTTGGGAGTTTGTGGTTATTGGATGTGTATTTTCAATCTGAATTTTTACTTTTTCCCCAAGCTGCATTAACGACTTAATAATTGCTCAAGGGATGAGGCCAAGAATAGAAACATTTGAGGTCGCTGTAAAGCTTATTTGTTTATAAATATAAATAAACCACACCGCTAACAATTCTCCCCAGGTTGTTATTTGGTGTGGTTTTGGATAAATATAGTTATTGATTGTTATTGCTTTATAATTTTTTTGGTGACTGTACCTATTTCTGTTTTTACCTTAAGAAAATATAGTCCTGTGTGCAATGCGGAAAGATCAATCTTTTTTTCTTGTGAATGAAGAATTATTTGACCGGAGATATTAGTAATTGAAGATTTCGACAATTCCAATTTTTGAAATACCTTGAATATTTAAAAATTTATTGGTGGGATTTGGAAATGCAGAATTAAATCGGTTTCTAAATTGTAGTCCGCGATATCCAATATGCAATTTTCTGAATATATTGCATTGGCATCTTTAACCCAATTGGCATATACTCCCGTCCCTGAATTTGCGGCTTCTTCGTCATCAACCTGTATGCATGAAAGATTTGGGTTATTTTGTACAAACAATTCTGTTAAAATTGTATTGGTTCCATTTTTCACGTTAAGATTTGTCAATTGGTTTTGATGTGCCCATACTGTAATTAATGATGAATTATTACTTAAATCCAAACTTGACAATTGGTTGTTCCAGCAGTATAGTCTTTCTAAATTAGGGTTTTGACTAACGTCTAAATTTTTAATTGGCGTATCCATTATTTCTAAATAAGTTAAATTGCCGTTCTGGCTTAAATTCAAGGAATTTAGAGGATTGTTGTAACAAGCCAAATCTTCCAAAAGTGGATTGTTAATGGTGTTCAATTGGGACAAATTATTATGTGAACAATATAATTTTCTTAATCCCAAGTTTTCGGAAATATCTAATGAAGAAAGTTGATTACCGCCACAATAAAGTATTTCCAGAGCTAAATTTTCTGTCAGGTTTAATGAATTAAGTTGATTTGAGTTACAGGCTAAGGTAGCTAATGAAGTAAAATCTTCAATACCTGTTAAATCGGATATAGCTTTATCTGCTACATCAAGAGAAATTTGATTTTCTATATCTGATGTAAAAACTTGCCCGTTTATAGTATTATCAGAGTCAATTCCTAAATCCAACAATGCATTCTCAAAATTTGGGTCAGGGATGAGGGTGATTTGGTTCAATAAGTCGCATTCGGATTCATCCTCCATGTAAGAAGCCGTTGGATCTATTATCCAGTTCATAGGTATATTATTTATGTCATCTACAAACACGCAACTAAGAGATGGACTGCTTGTCGCATCTAAGGAGATCATTGAATTGTTGTTTCCGTTTCTCAAATCTAAAATGCCTAAATTATTATTATCACGAATAAAAGCCCCTTCCGAAAGTGGATTATTTGAAAGATCTAAATAGCTAATTCCTGTTTCATTACAAACTAAACCAATGAGATTAATATTATTGGTCAAATCAAGAAAAGTTAATGGAGCCGCCCAAATTGCAAGGTTAGTTAACTCCAAATTATTAGTAACATCCAATGTATTGAGAGGGTTGTTTCGCAAATCTATAGATTCTAGGAGGCTATTGTTTGAAAGGTTTATTTCCGTCAATTGGTTATTGCTACCTCCCAAAAAATACAGAAGATTATTATTTGATATATCTAAAGAAGATAGTGAGTTATTGTGGAAAGTAAGTACTTGTAGATTATTGAAGTCTTCAATTCCTTCCAGGGAATGAATAGATTTGTTATTTACATCCAATGATCCCACCTCATCAATATTATCGGTAAGTACCTGTCCATCCAATATGTTATCGTATCCTAAATCAATAAGAGCTTGTTCAAAGTTGAGGTCTGGAATTGGTGTATATTGCGCAAAAGCAAAATGACCCAAAAGAAGAACTAATAGTGTAAGTTTTTTCATTATTTTAATTTTTGGAAAAGTTAATTTTACTGTTTTATATAAATTCCAGTATTGGTTTCGTTAAAATACATTGTCATTGTAATCCCAGAAACTGTGAAGGGAAAGGTTTCGCCAAATTCCTCAATAGTTCCCTCTTTGCCATCGAATGTATATTTGCCTTCTACTGGGCCGCTATCGCCTGGTTCGTAAAATGAATATTCGGTGTCATTTATAAATGTGTATGTGCCTTGATCACTTCCTTCTCCTTTCCAGCTAGTATTTGCCAAAGAATTTGAATTCTCATTATTGTCATCTTTTTTGCAAGAATTCAATAATATGAGTGAAAAAAATGCTAAAATTAAAATTGCTCTTTTCATAAGTTTGATTTTTAAGATTGGTTTAAATTTTTGATAGGAAACACTTGAATTGTTCTTGAAGTTTGCTTGCATCTTTTTTGCCTATCTTTCCTTCCACTGAATGGCCGTTTGAACTTATAGCTCGATACATTTCAATTTTACCATTGGCAAGTTTTTCGGCCAATTCTTTTGAAATATAACCTAATAGCTGATTTGTAACAGAATAGTTGTCCAAGAACCTTTTGTTGCTTTTCAGAACTTTCTCTACTGGCATTTCTATTATGCCATTTTCGGTTTTTATTAAATAAGGTTGGCCTTCCTCAAAGACTGCATCAAAAATCCCAGCGTCAATCGCGGGTACTTTGTGGGTCACCACTAGTACAGCATAGGGAGCATCATCCTTATCGGAATCAGTACTTGTATAAAACTCTACATCGTAACCCTTTCCCGTTAATATGGTAGATACGCCTCCAATTTTTCCGCCCCAGTATTCTATTTGTTTTTCTGTCATTTCGTCCATTCTCGTTTTTTTTGCCTTGCAATTTTGGGCCGTTAAAAAATTAGAGCCCAGAAGTAAAAGTGCGATTAAGAAAATTCTTTTCATGATTTTTATATTAAATTGGCCTACTCCCATTTTTCCGTTGGTGTTTCGGCTTACTGCCAACAACTCAACTTTTAAAATTTATAAGAGATCCCAAGCTTAAAAATGGCAATCCCGTAGCCCAATTCTGCATTGGCGGCAAATTGGTCTGTGAAAAAATAGCGACCGCCCACATGGGCACCGGCCAAAACTCCTGCACTTCGGCCATCCAATTCGTCTATAATATCATCATCAATTTCATCATCGTCATATTTGAGAGTGAGACCAACATAACCCAACCGGACTCCAGCGTAAACATCAAGTTTTTCTTGGTTAACGAAGTGATAATTACCGAGAGTGCCAATATTAAAGTAGCTATAATGAATAGTTTCGTAGTCATTTTGGCCAAGCCTGTATTTATATTCACTTTTAGAACCACCAATAAAACCTCCAACAGAAAGGTTTTCCATTATAAAGTATTCACCTGAAAGATCGATAGGAGGTATTTTAGTAGAGTAGCCACTTCCAGAAGCATAATAACCACCAACGCCTATTCCAAAGTTGGCGACCATATCGGCTTTTTCAAATTGGGCGGAAGCTATCGATAGGGAAAACAATGCAGCTAAAAGAGGTAGTTTTTTTATAAAACTCATAATGTTTCAGTTTGAACGTTAACAATAACGCTAAAATGAGCATTAAGAAGACTTTAAGAAACAAAAAATGAAAATGTAACCTATGGAAATGAAAATCTGCCTATCTAAATTTTTGGTACAGCAGCTCAAACCGCTTTTCTACCTCGGGTTTGTAGGTTTTGGAAATATGGCAGATATGGTCGCCAACTTTTAGGCGATTACCATTGATGCGGCCTTGTAGGACTTGTTGGGAAAGGTTTATAATTACACTCTCGTTAATGCGGATAAAATGGAGGGGCAGCTTTCCGGCCATTTCGGACAATGAGATGGGAAGGTAGAAAGAGGTTCCCTCAATATTTTCAATGCGCACATAGTTGGTACGCAGCTTTACATAACAATTGCGACCTTTCAGATTGGTTTTAGATTCGTTCAGCTTTGTTGAGTTTGTGGTTATCAGAACAATATTTTCGTATAATAGGGGTACCTGCGAAATCTGGTGGTTGCCTTGGCATTTCGTGTTCTCCAAATAGTCGGTATAGCAAATTAAAGCCTCGATTTTGGGAAAGGCATCCTTTTTTTGCCGGTGCAGCGCAGTCTGTATGGCGCGCACTACCTCTTGAGTATCTAGATGGGGTTTGGTCTTAACCAAAAAATTGTCGTGCCTCGTTTTCAGTCCCTCAAAAAAGGTTTCCTTATCGTCATAATCAGTAACGTAGATAAAGGGGATATTATAAGTCTCACCTAAAATTTTACCGAGATCAATACCTGTTTGCTCGCCTTCCAGATCAATATCCAACAAAACCACATCTGGCATTTTGGTCTGTATTCTGGTTAATGCATTTTCAACACTCGGAGTAAACTCATCAACGCTATAATTTTCATCCACAAGTTCGGTTTTCATCCTTTTATAAAGAATGGCATTGTCCTCTACAATCAAAATGTGTGCTTTTAATTTCATATTTTTAGCATATTGAATTTGTATTTAGGCTACGTTTTTCGAAAAGGTTATTTCCATTTTTGTTCCGTCGCTTCCGTCCAACGCAAAGGTTCCTTTATATTCTTGGGTCAATAATTTAATGGTTTCTATTCCGAAAGAATTTAGTTTGTTTATATCAAAATCCGTTGGCAGACCCTTTCCGTTGTCCGAAAGTTTGAGGTTGTAATTTTCCGGATCCTCATTTAATTCAATTGATATTATTCCTTTTCCATTTTCCGGGAAGGCATACTTAAAACTATTGGTGACAAATTCATTCACAATCAACCCTATGGGAAAGGAGATATCGGCCCTTAAAGTCGTATCCGGCACATTTTCCCGGATTGCGATTGATTCAGTGTCATAGGCATTTTTTACGTTATCAACCAATGCCGAAATATACGTTTTGGCATTTACCATGGTAATGTCTTCTTTTTTGAAAAGTTGTTTGTGCACCTCAAACATACTATTGATGCGGTTTTGCAGTTCGTCAAGTTTTTGGCGATACGCGGGGTCGGGAAATTTGCCCTTGGCCAAGGTGATAAAGAAGTCGATAAAGGAAAGATTGTTTTTTAATCTATGGTGCAGTTCGCGCTGCAGCCCCTCCACTAGGTTTTTTTGTTTTTCAATTTCCTTTTTTTGCTTTTGGTTTTTGTTATAGGCGACAAAGAAAAAACCAAGACCTGCCAAGGAAACAGCCAGCCCGCCGCCAATGGCCCACTTCTGGGTCTTCTCCTTTTCGGTAAGCAGGGCTTGCTGAGCGTTCTGCTGTTTTAGGGCGAGGTTTTCTTTTTCCTTTTTTTCGGTTTCGTACTTTGTTTCTATCTCTGCAAATTTTGAATCGCGACTTGCCATTAGGGTTGAATCACTTAACTTTTTGAATTGTTTGTGATATAAATAGGCTTTTTTATAATCTCTTTTGTTTTTGTAAAGATCCGATAGATTAGCATAAAGTGCCATTTTGGAGTCTATTCCAATAATGTTCGAATTGGTGGTATCTTTAGCAATCTCTAATAATAATTTTTCTGCTTGACTGAATTGGGCAATATTTAAATACGCAGTTGCCAGGGTTTGTTTAGCTCCAGAAATTGCAAGAGGATGATTTAATTCCTTGGCAACTTTTAAAGCTTTTTTACCGAATTCAATGGTCTGGGTGTAATCTTTCATTCTTGAATATACTGCTGCTATATTATTTAAAATATCAAATTCATAAAGCCTATATCCAATATTTTTGAAATAGTTTAATGCCAGCTCATTGTGGATAAGAGCTTTCCGATATTTTCCCCATCGAGAATAATTTATGCCGAGAGCGTGATGAATAGTGTATTTATATTCTAAAAGCTTGATTTTTGAAGAATCTTTCAATCCTCTCAAATAATATTTTTCGGCCTTTTCATATTGACCCAAAGACATATAATTCCATCCTAAATTATATAGGGTAAAGGATTTCTTATCATAATCATGGAACATGTCTGCATACTCAGCGGCTTTTATATGTGCTTCGGTCTCTGCGTTTGGTTTGCCAAGTCTTCCATAGGCTTGCCCTAAATTATTGTAGATAGTTATTATTACTGCGCTCCCAGGTTTTTCAGAATAGGCATCGATACCATCGTTATATATTTTAATGGCCAGCTCATATTTTTTAAAATGGTCATACACTCTTCCTAAGTCATTACATCCCCTGAGATATCCCTCCAAATTATTCTTTGGTTTATTTAAGTAAAAAGCTTCTAATCCATATTTTTCAGCCAAGGTCTCATCTTCCCTTTTTATATAGTAATCAATTATGTAGGAGTAAGCATTCATTTGGGATTTTTTATTACTTTTCTTCTTAGCGATCTCAAGTAATTGCATAAAAAACTCTAATGATTTAGGATTTTGTTGATTATTATATAACTCTAGCGATAAAGAATCTAATATTTTCAATTTTAGATCTGAATTCGTTGTATTGTTTAATTTAATCTTCAGACTATCAATCTTAGCCTGTTGTGAAAAGGCTAGAGTGGAAATTAATAGAGCGAGGAGGATGCATAATTTTTTTCCCATAGTTTTAATATTTGACTTTAAATCTAAATGTTAATTAACTGAATATCAAAAAAAATATGATGGAATTATGGGAATATGGCATTTTCATCAAAATTTTTACGATTCTCATTATTTATATACTTATTTTCATTTAGCCCCCTTTTTTTGGGTTAAAAAGAATAGCATCGCATTTCAATTTGGAAAACAAATTGCTGAATTTGCGGCACAGGAAGTTTACCCAATTAATAATTTGGCCTCCGGTCTCTATTTTGTCAGGATCGTTGGCGATAGTGGAGTTTCAGTAATAAAACTTATGGTTCGCTAAAATGGATTTTTAAATAGGCATAAAGCCGGAGCTGGTTGCTCCGGTTTTTTTCGTTTAATTACTCATTAAAGAACAAACTATTTTTAAAGTTCCTTAAAAAGCGCGCCAATAAAATGTTAGCTTAAAACTTTCGTTTTTTGCAATAAATATTCGTCATCAGTAAGAATTCCCTTTTCTTTTAAGTCATGTAGTCTATGTAGTTGGTCCGAAATACTTGGTGGGTTAGCGGCACTATGCCCTGGGACATTAACAACAATATTATTTGTATTGGCGTTGGTCGAATTTCCAGATTGTCTTCCAAATAGCGCATTATACGTGTTAACTTGAGTGCCAAGGGTAAATAGGTCTATAAGTAAGCCTATTCCAAAAATACCGAAAGTGAAAAAATAGAGAATTCCCATTCCGGTTTTTCCAAGATAAAACTTGTGGGCACCGAGGAACCCTAAAAAGAACCATAATAAATAAGCAGTAGTAGTAGATTTCATATTAGTTGGTTGTTTAGTTTTTTCTTACTCATAAGGCTTTTCAGTACCGCCCCGTTTTTTGTGGTTACTGGACTCCACTTATTCTTGATCAAAAATAAAAACTCAAATCCCAGCCATTTTACGGAAAACCTCATTTACTCTAAAATAAATTAGATTTAGGTATCCGGAAAGTATTTGGTTTACTGGTTTTAGAAGCGATTGGTACCCCTCCTGTCATCTGAAAGAAAATGACGGAATCCACCTTCCGTTTCGTGGTTAGTAGCTTTTTAATGTTTAAGAATATGGGTGGAGGTTGTGAACTTTTATTGGCTCATTTTATCGAGAAAATCATTTTTAGTAGGGGACCTTTCCGTTGAGTGGTTAGTAGAGCTTTTTATTTAGTATTTAAGAATAGGCAAAGGGGCTATTACTTTTTTTGGCTCCTGTTATCGATTAAACCATTTAAAGTAAGGGTGTTTTTTTCAGGATTTCATACCTTTGATGTACTTCCCGATTTTTTTATTTCCTTATAACCAACCTATTATGGCTACTATTTTAGATACACCACCCCTTGGGGTTCTTGAGAATTTACGGTTGCTTTCTGCCGATCTCGACGCCAAGATTCCTGCAAAAAAACTGGATAAAAACTTGCTTATTGCCACTTGGAATATTCGTGCATTTGGCGATCTTACCCGCGAGTGGAATTCCACGGCAAACGATTCTCCAAAACGTGATCTACATTCCATCCTCTGCATTGCGGAAATTGTAAAACGTTTTGATGTGATTGCGGTTCAGGAAGTAAAGGCCAATATCCGGGCGCTACGGGATACCATGCGCGTTTTGGGGACCCATTGGAGCCTTATCCTCACCGATGTAAACAAAGGCGACTCCGGCAACGGGGAGCGGATGGCCTATCTTTTTGACACCCGCCGGGTAAACCTTTCGGGGCTGGCCTGTGAGCTGGTGGTACCCAACGAATGGTATGGCCGTATCGATGCCGGAGCTTTGAATGAACAATTTGTACGTACTCCTTATGCGGTAGGGTTTCGCTCTCTAGATAAAACCTTTGTACTAGTTACCTTACATATAAAATATGGATCCAAATCCGCAGATAGGGTTCAAGAGTTGCAGGGCATTGCCAAATGGCTTGCCGACTGGGCGGGCGATATGAACGCCTACGACCAAAACCTTATTGCTTTGGGCGATTTTAATATCGATGCCCGGGGTGATTTGCTGGACGCTACCTTTCTTTCTGAAGGCCTCTATGTGCCCCCAGCCTTACAGGACCCCACCGTTACCCGATCAATCTTTAACGAAACTAAATATTATGACCAGATTGCCTGGTTCAACAACCACCAACACCTTCCCAATCTTTCCATGGAGTTTATCCAAGCGGGCAATTATGACTTTGTGCCCTTTGCACTACAAAACCAAAACCTAAGCAAGTTGAGCCTTTCTTGGCATATTAGCGATCATTATCCCTTGTGGGCAGAGTTTGCCGTTTAGGGATAGTGGGTAGGGAGGAGTTAATGATTAGGGATATTTACAATGCGCCATTCTTTTTTATAGCTTTTTGACGAGAAAATTTTGTTTTCTGCTGTGGTCTTTTCGGGATTTGATATATTTGGTTTTTTCTCCCCTAAAATTTTCGTCAATGCGGTTTCCCGTAGTGGGACGAATTATGAACGTTTTATATTTGAGAACTAACAATCCAATTTAAATGACTCCAACCGATTTTGACACCTTATGCTATGAGGAAAAGCTGCTGCTTGTGGAGCCTGATGCGCAAAAATTGGCGGAGTTCCTCACTTGGTATGGTCCACAACGACATATCACTTTGTATGCAATTGAAAAATTTTATGCGGAACTCATATTCAATTTAAATAATTGTAAGGTTGAAGCCATCAATGCCTTTGAAACAGTAGATTATTTAGACAAATATCGTGGATATATAGGGAATTTAGAAGGGCAGATTAGAGGTTTGAAAAATGACGAAAGCCCTTTTAATAATTTATAATACTATAGAACAACTCAATTAATAACTAACTAAATGGAAAACAACAATCTTAAAGCTCCACGTCTTTATACGAATAAAGAAATACAGGAGAAAATAGCTTTTCAAGTGCAGAAATTACCTATTGAGATGATAGAAAAGTTTTGTGATAAAGCATATAGTAAAAGTATATTCGATTTGAATTTTCCCTTATTACTAAAAGTGCCGGAACACTTCACGCTTGCAGAAAAAAGAGCTGCCGTAAAAGATCATACAGGATTAAGCCGCTGGACTTGGAAGTTTGAATTTCATAAAAATGGATTTGCTTATGCTATCACCACACAATGGTACCCGTGGAATGAGCCTTATGTTGAACAATGGTTGCGAAAACAAAACAATAAATAAATTTCCTTCATTTCAATGTCAAACAGCAAACACGCCCATTACAGATTCAATATTTTGGATAAATGCTTCCGACGAAGAGAACGACCCCTAAGTTTTCAAGAATTATTGGATGAGGTAAACGAAAAAATAGCTGAGGTTTACCCTGGGGAAGGTATATCAGTACGTACTTTAAGAGATGACATTCGTTTGTTCCGAGATCCAGAAAATGGTTTTGGTGCGCCAGTGCTAGTGGAGCGAAATGAAGGAAAAGAGGTTTATGTTTATGCCGATCCCGAATTTTCTATCGCAAAAAAAGGTTTGTTGCCTTATGAACAGTATTTAATCGATGCAGCACAACAATTATTGGAGCGTTATGATGGACATCCAAAATACGATAAGTTATCGGAAGCTTTGATTTTATTTCAAGAGGAAGAGGGAGCTACTAGCATCCCAGATTACAACAAGATTTTATTCTATGACAAGAATGAGGCCTATGAAGGCTTGAGCTATTTAAAGCCAATGTTTTTGGCCATTAAGAACAAAAATGTTTTAAAAATCACTTTTCAAGGCTTTGCAGATGCTGTATCTCAAGAGTATGTTTTTCATCCCTATGTTTTAAAGCAATACAACCAAAGGTGGTTTGTATTTGGCTATAATGAAACGGCTAAAATAAATCAATGGAGTATTCCTTTGGATGAAAGATTACAAGACTTTGGAGTTGTTGAGGATATTGAGCTCAGAAAGGATAACACAGATTGGACTTTATTTTTTAATGAAATGGTCGGTGTGCGTAAACAGAGTGTTACTCAAGAAGAGCCGGTTGCAGAAAGAGTTGTACTCAGGTTTTCTCCACAGCGATTACAATATTTTAAAACAAAACCCATCCATCCCTATTGGGATGAGTTTACCGAAGAAGGGAAAGAAGATCAGGTGTTTTTTGAAACGGTGATCAACTTAGAGTTGATACAGCAGATTTTATCTTATGGGAAGGATGTTGAGGTATTGGAGCCGGAGGGATTAAAAAAGAGATGAAAGAACATGCAGAGAGAATGATCGATTATTACCAATATGAGAAATAATATGAATAACATAATACAATTTGTCAATACTCATCCAAGAAATCGGCTAATTATAGTCCAAAAGGATTTTGTAGATGTACCTTATATAGATATCGGAAAATCACTTTCCATAAGACTTCAAGGGATTCCGGAAGAAAGTCTTTCTAATATTACTGTTAAATTCTTGGATGAAATTGTAGATTTGAATTTGCAATATTCTGTGGAGTTTGGTAACTATATCGCCATTGAAAATATAGGCATATTGCTCGAGAAAGAGCTTAAAATAGATTTAAAGAATACCCTACAGAAGTATTCTCGAGATACTACATTAATTATAAAGTGGGAGGGTGAAATTGAAGATAGTAAAATGTACTTCTTATCAAAAGAAAAAGGTATGGAAATAAATATAAACGATACTTCACATATAGTTCTATGAATTTGCTTAACCAATTTGGAACAAAAGATTAATAAAGAAGTTGTTTATTTAGCGTTAGCCACAATAGTTTAAAACCAGACTAAATTTTATATGAAACAAACATTTGACCCAAACAGACCTTATAATCGTACAGAAATAAATAAAGGCTTTGATAAGGTAAAAGCGGAAATGCATAAAGAAGCTCTTGCGAAAGGTCATGCAAAATACAAAGACAACAAAGCATTGTATCAAGACGGTTATACTGGCGAAGAGTTACGAGGTGGTGATGCCTACGAATATGATCACGGAAGATCAGCAGAAGCAATCTTCAATAAATATAAGGCAACACATACCGATAAACAAATTGCACAAATTGTTAATCACCGTTCAAATATCATAGTTACTAATACGGAGATTAATAGATTTAAAGGGAAATATAAATTTGAAGATAAATTAAAAAATGTTGCAAGGGCCAAGGAGTTGGGCATTAATTTAAGCTTTGCCAAAAAAACGCTTAAAATGGCCGATCTAAATATGTCACTTCAAGCTGATAAATTGGCTGGAGGTTTTTTTAATTCTATATCTGCATTTTTCAAAAGCATTTTCATTTTACTTTTTAGATTTTGGAAATTTATCTTAATAGCAATTTTAGCTATTTTTCTGATTTTATTATTTTTCAAATTGAATGATAGGTATAGCAATTCTCAGAGTAATGAAAAGATTGAAACAGAAACAGAGTTAAAAGAAGTTCAGGAAATTCCAATTAACAAACACGTAACTGAAGAAATTATTTCAAAAAATGCATTGAGTTTTGCAAAACCGTTAGATGACTTAACGAAATCGGTAACTGATATTTCAGAGTTTAATTCTATCGTAGAAAATCAAACGTTATTCCCGTAATTGGCTCAATGTTCGAGTTTAATTCAACCGTTATTTCAGGTAAAGGAAAAGCAGTATTAGCTGGATTTGCCAACGAATATAAGAAATTAGAACTTCCAAATACAGTTTTATCGAAGGTTTTACTTGCACACTTGGGTCTAAAGGGTATAACGAGAAATTAGCTGAAAAAAGAGCTGATAATTTAAAGGAAGAATTAATTAGGTTAGGTATTCCTGAAAATGATATTGTCATTAAACCAATAGGTATGCAGAATTTTGTTACAACAGATAATAGAAATAAAGATTTAGTTTTGAACAGAAGAAGCAATGTTACAATAATGAATGCGGAATAACACTGTGGCTAAAATTGCAAAACCGCAATTACTACCGACCGTGCTTATCTGAGAATCATTAAATTTAATTCCATATCAGACAGTAACACTGGAAGGTTATATTCAGATGCCGAAACATTTAAAAAAAAATAATATTTACACATGAAATATAAAGAACTTATAAACTTCGAACCCATCACGGAAATTGTGAAGTTTAGCCGAACAAATGATTCCGATTACCAAAAATCCCTCATAAAAACATTTGTTTTTTCAGATACTTTTAAAGACCATCTCATACCCTTAATGATTCGGAAGCTTCGACTTTACAGAGAGTGGAGAGTCTTTTGGTCTGCAGGTAGTAGGTAACTATGGAACAGGTAAATCGCATTTAATGTCTTTGGTCTCTTTAATTGCTGAAGATAAATCCCTTCTGGATCTCGTTAACGAATCAAAGCCAAAGAAGGATTTGTCTGCAATTGCAGGGAAATTTAAAGTGCTTCGATTTGAATTGGGGAATACTGAAAGTCTTTGGGAGGTAATTACATTTCAAATTGAGAATTACCTAAAAGAAATAGGAGTTAAA